>JAEWAE010000032.1 GCA_023391835.1 Bacillota bacterium | reverse complement strand
GCTGCGGTGTATGCCGCAGCCATGGCTCCTTTTATATGTCGGGAAACCGTCCGGGGGCTTCCGGGGCATGTGCCGGCCGCAAATCCCATCCTTGATTCGGGAGGTTTCTCATTTGAATGAGATCAATGCAGGCGATGTTTCCTGGATGCTGATTTCTTCCGCTCTGGTCCTGATCATGACGCCGGGGCTCGCGTTTTTTTACGGCGGCATGGTCAAGCGGAAAAACACGATCAACACCATTATGTCCTCGGCCTTCGTCATGGGTCTGGCTTCCATCCTGTGGGTGCTCATCGGATTCAGCCTGTCTTTCAGCGGAGGGGCCGGAGGATGGATCGGCAATCTGCACTGGTTCGGCATGAATGCCACCGAGGGCTCGGCCGCGGCGGCCTATGCGCCCACGACCGTGTGCTTCGCCATCTTTCAGATGATGTTTGCCATCATCACTCCGGCGCTGATCACGGGTGCCATCGTGGAGCGCATGCGCTTTTCGGCGCTGTTCGTATTCATCGCGGTGTGGTCGGTGCTGGTCTATTACCCGCTGGCGCACATGGTGTGGGGCGGCGGCCTTTTGCAAAAAATGGGCGCCATCGACTTTGCCGGCGGCACGGTGGTACATATAAGCTCCGGCGTCAGCGCGCTGGTGGCGGCCCTGGTGCTGGGCAGCCGGCGGCATTACGGCCGGGCAACTTACCACCCGCACAACATCCCGTTTGTATTTCTGGGCGCGTCGCTTTTGTGGTTCGGCTGGTTCGGCTTTAATGCCGGCAGCGCCGGGGCGGCCAACTCCCTGGCAGTGCATGCCTTTATCACCACCAACACTTCGGCGGCCGCGGCTCTGCTGAGCTGGATGCTCATCGAAAAGATCCGCAACGGGCGGCCGACGCTGGTGGGGCTTTCCACCGGTGCGGTCATCGGCCTGGTGGCCATCACTCCGGGTGCGGGTTTCGTGCCCATCTGGGCTTCCATCGTCATCGGGGCGCTGGTGAGCCCCATCTGCTATTTCTTTATCACGGTGGTCAAGCCGAAATTCGGCTATGACGATTCCCTCGACGCATTCGGCTGCCACGGCGTGGGCGGCATCTGGGGCGCCATCGCCACCGGTATTTTTGCCCAGAAGGGTTTTAACCCCGATGCCAAGCTCGACGCGGTGCAGTGGGACGGTCTGGCGTTCGGCCATTGGGAGCTTTTCGTGCGCCAACTGGCGGCCGTGGGCATCACCATCGCTATCGCGGTGGCCGGCACGCTGATCGCGCTGGGGGTGGCGAAGCTCTGTACCCGACAGCTTCGCGTGTCGACACGGGACGAAGCGACTGGGCTGGATGCTTCGGAGCACGGCGAATCTGCCTATCCGGCCTTCAACGGCATGGATTGACCGGACGGCCAAGGGAGGAAACGGTATGAAGAAAGTGGAAGCCATCATCCGGCCGGAGAAGCTGGAGGATATCAAAGAGGTGCTGCAGACGCTGCACCTCAACGGCCTGACCATCAGTCAGGTCATGGGCTGCGGCAATCAGAAGGGCTGGACGGAATTCGTCCGCGGGTCGGAAACGGACATCAATTTCCTGCCCAAGGTCAAAATCGAGCTGGTCGTGCAGGATGCCCAGCTGGGCGAGGTGCTCGCGGCCATTTTGGAAAAGGCCAAGACCGGCGAAGTCGGCGACGGCAAGATATTTGTGTTCGCGGTGGAGGATGCCATCCGCATCCGTACCGGCGAGCGGGGCGAGACCGCCCTGAGGTAAACGCGGGGGAATCGACGCAAAGGGGCGGCCCTTCCGGTTGGGAGGGGCCGCCTTTTTTACATATGCGGGCGCACGGTAGCGCCGTATGAAAGGGGAGGCAGATATGAAAATGGTGATTTTGGTCGTGGCAGCGGCCCTGATACTGCCCTGTTTTCAAAAACGGCCGTAAACGCCCGCCTAGTGTGCACGCTTGACAAAGAATGCAGGCGGCGATATGCTAAGAGCCTGACAGGCTTTTAATTCAGCCGGGTCCCGCTCCGGCTGGGAATTGGAAAAACCGGCGGGACCCTATTGCGTAATGACAATTTAAGAGCCCCAAAATGAGGTTTTGCGGGTATCCCGCCCGCCTTTGGATTGTGAAAGGAAGTGTGCCCATGGCAGGGCAGACAGATCGCCGCGAGTGGACCGACACCATGGCCCGCATCGTCGCGCCCGTGCTCGAATCCCTCGCCCGCCGGGAGCTTCGCCGGGATATGCCGGTGGAACAAAAAACCGCGGGGCGGGAGGCGTACACCTATCTGGAAGCATTCGGCCGGGTGCTGACCGGCGCGGCCCCCTGGCTGGAGTTGGGGGAAGACGACACCCAGGAGGGCACGCAGCGGGGGCGTTTCGCGCAGCTCGCGCGGGCAGGGCTCGATGCCGCCACCGACCCCGGCTCGCCCGACCGGATGAATTTTGCGCAGGGCGACCAGCCCATCGTGGACGCCGCCTTTTTGGCCCAGGGGCTGCTGCGGGCGCCGCATCAGCTTATCGACCGGCTGGATGAGCGGGTGCGGCGCAACCTGATCGAGTGCCTGCGGCAGACCCGGGTGGGCCGCAAGCCGTATTATTGCAATTGGCTGCTGTTTTCGGCCGTCATCGAGGCGGCGCTGCGCCGTCTGGGCGCGGAATGGGACCATATGCGGGTCGATTATGCCATCCGTCAGATCGATCAGTGGTACTGCGGCGACGGCATGTATTCCGACGGCCCGGAATACCATCAGGATTACTATAACAGCTTTGTCATCCAGCCCATGCTGCTGGATTTGCTCGACGCGGTGGGCGGCTGCTACGACGAGTGGGCGAGGCTGCGGGAGCCGGCCCGGGCCCGTTCCCGGCGGTATGCGGCCATACTCGAACGCTCCGTCTCGCCGGAGGGCACATTCCCGCCGGTGGGGCGTTCCATCTGTTACCGGTTCGGCGTTTTCCAGACGCTGGGGCAGATGGCCCTGCGGCACGACCTGCCGGAGGGCGTCGCACCCGCCCAGGTGCGCGGCGCGCTGACGGCGGTGATCCGGCGCATCATGGCCTGCCCCAATTTCGATGCCGGCGGGTGGCTGCGCATCGGCGTGTGCGGCAGCCAGCCGAGCCTGGGCGAGGGCTATATCTCGACGGGCAGCCTGTATCTGTGCACCGTGGGGTTGCTGCCCCTAGGTCTGCCGGAGACCGACCCTTTCTGGTGCGACCCGGATGCGCCATGGAGTGCGGTAAAATTCTGGGGTGGGCAGGATATGCCCGCCGATCATGCCGTTTAAACAGGGAATATACAGCGGGCCGGCCTCTTCGGGGGACCGGCCCTTTGTCATATACCACGAGTGTGTCCGGCATGTATATTTTCACGTCAGGAGACGCATCCTACGGGGTATAGAGGGCGGAATGCCCCGGGATGCAAGGGGGCGAAGCGGATGCTGGGCACATTCAAACGAATATACCGGGCCGGTCGGATCCGGATGGAAAACGAGCGGTGCGCCGCGCAACAGCCGGAAGCGGTCCCCATCCCGACCGGCGTTGCTCAAGTGCGGCAGCAGATGGCGGATTCTTTCGGCGGCAGCAGCGATCTGGTGCTGCGCCCGCTGCGGGGCGGCGCGCTGCTGCTGGTCTATCTGGAAGGAATGGTGGACCGCACGCTGCTGAATGCCGACGTGATCCGGCCGCTGATGCTGGATACCGTCGGCGTGCCGCCGGAAGATTTCAAAAAAATCGATACGCTCGAGGAAAAGCTGCTGACCACGGGCCAAGTCGCACGTGTCGACGACTTCGGGCTCTGCAAAGCCGACGTGCTGCAGGGAAAGACACTGCTGTTTGTGGACACCGTCCCCACCGCGCTGAGCATCGGGCTCCAGAAATGGAACAAGCGGGCCATCGAGGAGCCGAAAACCGACGGCGTGGTGCGCGGCCCGCGGGAAGGCTTCACCGAGAACATTCAGGATAACATCGTGCTCATCCGCCGCCGGATACAGAACGGCAACCTGATTTTTGAAAATCTCTGTCTGGGGCGTCTGACACGTACCCGGGTGTCGTTTTGCTATCTGCGCGGCGTGGCCAACCAGTCGGTAATCGACGAGGTGCGCAAGCGGCTGAATCATATCTATGTCGATTCCATCTTGGAATCGGGCAACATCGAGGAACTTATTGAGGACGCGCCGTTTTCCATTTTCCCCACGGTGGCCCACAGCGAGCGGCCCGATACCGTTGCCGGCAAGCTTCTGGAAGGCCGCGTGGCCATCCTGTGCGACGGCAGCCCTTTCGTGCTCACCGTACCCAATCTGTTCGTCGAGTATCTGCAGACCAGCGAGGATTATTACCGGCGCTGGATGTATTCGCCGCTGATCCGGCTGGTGCGCCTGCTCGCGTTCCTGATGGCGGTGGCGACACCGGGCTTTTACGTGACGCTGACCTGCTTTCATCAGGATGTGGTGCCCTTCGACCTGCTGCTGACCATTGCGTCGGCCAGCGAAGGGGTCCCTTTCCCGCCCACGGTGGAATGCTTCATTCTGATCCTTATATTCGAATTAATCCGGGAAGGCGGCATCCGCATGCCCAAATCTCTCGGGCAGGCCATCAGCATTGTGGGAGCGCTGATCATCGGCCAGGCTGCCGTTCAGGCCGGCATCGTCAGTTCCCCCGCAGTGATCGTGATCGCGGCGACTGCCATCTGCACCTTTATCATTTCCAATCTGGATGATACCGTGCTCATCATGCGCATCGTGCTGCTGATCACCGCCAGCTGCATCGGGTTTCTCGGGCTCATGCTGGGCCTCTTTGCATTTTTTACGGAAATGTGCGCCATCCATTCCTTCGGCGTGCCCTATCTGGCGCCCATCGCGCCTCATTTCGGGCAGGATATGAAGGACGATACGTTTGTCCGAATGCCGCTGTGGTATATTCTGCGCCGCAGCCCTGACAGCATCGAGCAGGCCGAAAAGCCCTCCGGCAAGGTGCAGCCATGAGACGGCGGCTGAAAAAATGCCTGTGTGTCCTTCTCGCCGGGCTGACCCTCGCTCTGACCGGCTGCTGGAACAACCGGCCCATCACTAAGCTCTGTATCGTGGCGGGGATGGGCTTCGACAAGGCAGAGGACGGTAAGCTGCTGCTGACCGCCCAGATTGTGATTCCCAGAATGCTGGGAAATGGCGCTTCCGGCTCTGGTTCGGGGAATACCAGCGGCAACGCCGGGGTCGAAGTCAGCGTCGAGGGCGATACGGTATTCGACGCGGTGCGCAATCTGCTGCAAAAAATCAATCGTAAAGCCTATTTCGGCCATGTGCAGATGTTGGTTTTCGGTGAGACGGTGGCCGAAGAGGGAATCCAGACGGTGTGGGATTTTATGGAGCGAGACAACGAGTTCAGCCGCACGATGCGGGTGATCGTGGTGCAGGGGGGCACGGCGGCCTCTCTGCTGCATGTTGAACCGGATCTGGGCAAGCTCACCGCCAACGAGCTGGAAAGCACGATCGATAACAGTTATCAGATGGGTAAAAGTGTAAAGATCCAGTCGTTTGAAGTGACCCAGCTGCTGAGTAATCCAAACAGCGCCATTGTCACCGGTGCCGCACAGGTGGGCAGCGCCACCATGCTTTCAGATGTCACGGTGGTGGGCAGCGCAGTGTTCGATCCGCACGACAAGCTGGTGGGCTATTTTACTCCCGAGCAGACGCGGGGCTATCTTTTCGCGCAAAATCAGATTCAGAGCACCATCCTGGTGATCAAAAACCCAGCCGAACCGGATAAAAAGATTTCGCTCGAAGTGATCCGCAGCAGCAGCCGGATGCAGGCTTCGGTGAGCGGCGGGCGGCCGGCGCTTGCCATTCACGTGCAGGTGGAAGGCAATCTGGGGGGCGAGCAGGGCACCACCAATCTTTATACGGCCAAGTATATTCCCCTGATAGAATCGGAGGCCGACGAATTGATCCAAAGCGAAATCCAGTCGGCGTGGGAAGTTTCCCGCGAGCTTTCCTGCGATGTGTTCAGTCTCAACGCGCTGCTGTATCGGGAGGCATACGGCGAGTACCATAAGATGGCGGACCGATGGGAGACCGTCTACCCGACGGCCGACTGCCGGATCACCGTCGGGTTTGAGCTAAAGCGGCCGGGGCTTATCAACCGGCCGGCGTATAAACAGTGACGGGGTGAGACGTACTCTGCCGGATTCGGAGGTGCCCAATGGGCAAGATTTTCGGCATCGTCGGCCTGCTGGCCGGCACGGGGCTCATGGTGCTGATGGATGGGCCGCTGATGCAGACCATTGAAAACCGCCGCCGATATACGGCCGTTTACGGCACGCTGGTGACGCTTTTTCTGGCGGTGAGCGCCCTGCAGATCCTTTGGGCGCCCTGAGTGGATGGGGGAAAACACGTGCGGCAGCATACGATCTCAAATTTTCAGGCCATCCTGCTGCTCACCAGCATGATGGTGGGCCTGGGCGTGCAGCAGAATTTGGCCGATGCGGGCAGCGATTTCTGGCTGGCCATGCTCATCGGCTGGGCGGTGGGCTATGTGGTCATGCTGCTCGTGGCCGCGCTGTCGGCGCTCCACCCGGGCCAGTGCCTGGTGGGCATCCTGATCGAGTGCCTGGGAAAAACGGCGGGTCGGGTCGTCGGCATTCTCTGCGCGGCGGCGTTTCTTTTCACAGCGGGGGATGTAATCCAGCAGTTCGGCTATTATGAGATCACCATCGAGATACCCGAGACGCCGCTGATTTTTATCACCGCCTGCTACGCGCTGGTGATAGCCTTTGCGGTGAGGACCGGGCTGGAGACGCTGGGCCGCATCGGCGAGGTTTTTTTCCCCGTTCTGTGCGCCGTGGTACTGATCACGATGGCAAGCCTTTTCACCTCGTTCCACTCCATCGCCTTTTTGCCGGTGCTCAAGAGCGGGTGGGTCAAGCCGGTCTCGGTCGGGCTGCGGGTCGGCATGCTGCCGTTTGCTTCCGTCGTGGCGGCGCTGGCGATCTTCCCCAACATGACCGAACCCAAAAAAGTATTTCATGTGGTCAATATGACCTCGCTGCTCACGGGAATCTGCGAAACCGCAATTGTGTTCCGGAATATCATGGTGACCGGCGTACAACTTTCCAGCCGCAACATATTCCCCTATGAGAAGGTATTCCGCCTGATGCCGGGCATCGACGTGTACCCTCTGCTCGATCTGGATGTAATGATGTCCGGCATCCTGGCCGGCGGGGTACTGCTTTTTGCGGCCGTGCGCACCCTCGGGGAAATATTCCACCTGGAAAAATTTCAGATTTTCACCCTACCTGCCGTGGCGCTGGCCGTCTCCGCCTCGCAGGTCTATCTGAATACGCTCTATCACCAGAGGGAGGCGACGTTTTTCCTGGCCCTTTATCTGATGCCCGCGCTGTGCGGGCTGTGCGTGATTCTGCTGGCCATATCCCTGCTCCGTCCCGCCAACGCCCCGCCAGCCGTGCCTTCCTCCGGCACCCATACCTGAGAAAAATCCGGCAATCCGGTTTTATTTCTGCGGTGGAAACGCTATAATAGTGACGAACGAAACGGACGGCGCCGTCTGTGGATGAGCCGCACGGGCAGAAATGAAGCGGGGGCAAGGCCGGCAGGCCGCTCTTTCCAAACGGCCCCCTGTGAAAGGATGGTCATCACCATGAATCTCGAAAAGGTGCGCGAGGCCTTGGAATGGGGCAGCCGCCACGGCGGCCGCCAGGCGCTCTTCGCCGAGGGCCGCGACCCGGCCGTCTGGCAAAAGATTGCCGCCGACCCGGCGTTTGCCGATATGCGGCGGCAGTTGGAGGAACGGGCGCAGCGTTACCGTCAGGAGCCCATCGGCACCATCCCTTTTTCGCTTTACCGGCTGTTTGACACCACCGGCAACCGTATGTGCTATGAGGACGTCTATTTCGAGCGCCGCGGCCGGCTGGATACTTTCGCGGTGTGCGTGCTGCTGTATCACAGGCCCGAGGATGTCGCCGCGCTGGAAGATATCATCTGGGCCCTCTGTGACGAATATACCTGGTGCCTGCCGGCGCATCTGGGCGGTAAAAGCCTGCAGGTGCCGGAAGAGACCCAGGTGCCGGATGAGACCGGCCGCATACATACAGCCGACCGTGCCCAAGCATGCACGGTGGATCTTTTTGCTTCCGAAACGGCCTATGCGCTGAGCGAAATCACCGCTCTGCTGGAGCCGGAGCTGGCGCCGCTGGTGGTGAGCCGGGCGCGCCGGGAAGTGGTGCGCCGCGTGCTGGGGCCCTATGCCGCGCTGGATGCCGCCTTCGGATGGGAAACCACAACCAATAACTGGGCGGCGGTCTGCGGCGGCTCGGTGGGGGCCGCGGCGGTGTATCTGGTCGACAGCGACGACACCCTTGCGCCGCTGATCCACCGGCTGCTGTCGACGATGGAAAGCTTCCTCAGCGGTTACGGCGACGACGGCGCCTGCACCGAGGGGCTGGGGTATTGGGAATACGGCTTCGGCTTTTACACCTGTTTTGCCGAGCTGCTCCGGCAGCGCACCGCGGGCCGCATCGACCTGCTTGCCGGGGAAAAACTCGCCCGCATTGCCCGCTTCCCGCAGGCCTGCCGGCTGTCGCGGGACCGGGTAGTCTCTTTTTCCGACGGGGACCCGGTGTCTCACTACCATCCCGGGCTGCTCCACCGGCTGGCTCAGCGGATTCCGAACGTGCGGATACCCGAAGAAAGCTATGCCTGCGGCCTGTATGACGACAGCTGCTACCGCTGGTGCCATTTTGTCCGGGATTTTGTCTGGCGGGATGCGCGCCCCGGCGGAGCGCCGCAGCCGGGCGTCAGCTGGCTGTCGGATGCCCAGTGGCTCATTGCCCGCCGGCAGGCCGGGGGGAGCCTGGCCGCGTTTGCGGCCAAGGGCGGCCATAACGGGGAATCCCACAACCACAACGACCTGGGCAGTTTTCTGTTCCACGTGGGGGGCGACACGCTGCTCACCGATCTGGGCAGCGGGGAATACACGAAAGAATATTTCGGCCCCCGGCGGTACGAAATTTTCTGCAACGGTTCCCAGGGGCATTCGGTGCCCGTCATCGAGGGGCATTTTCAGGCGGCCGGGGCGGAGCACGCCGCGCGGGTATGCGAGGTTTTGCCGGAACGAGGCATCTTACGGCTGGAACTGGCGGGCGGCTATGACGACCCGAACCTTCGGTCCTTCGTGCGCGGCTTCGACTTCGCGCAGGAGGGCCCGGCCTGTCTGACCGTCACGGATACGTTTGCCTTCGCCGGCCGGCCCGGACCGGTGGTGGAACGGTTCGTCAGCCTCTGCGAGCCGCGGCTTGCGTCGCCGGGCCGGCTGGTGCTGCGCGGGGAGCGCGGGGCGGCGACCGTCGCCTTCGACCCCGGCACCATGAAGCTGCATCTGGGTACCCAGGTGGATTCCGACCACCACGGCAAGCCCCGCACCGTGCATGTGATGGATTTTGAACTGGCCAGCGGGGGGGATTCCCTCCGGGCCGTCTTTACCGTCACGGCCGGGTGAAAATCGTATTAAAAGCGCCGGAGCGTTTTTTCGCTCCGGCGCTTTTTGTCATACGGAAATCATCAGGCGTGGGGATGCGCCCCGGGAAAGGCCCGCCGGTACGATTCGGGCACATAGCCCGGGATGCTGTGGCGGGCGGCAGTGTTGACCGGCCAGTAGGGGTCGCGCAGCAGCTGACGGCCCATGGCGACCAGATCGGCCCGCCCCTCGCTGAGGATGCCTTCCGCCATGGCCTCGTTGGTGATAAGCCCCACCGCGATGGTCGGCAGCCCGCATTCCCGGCGGATCTTGGCCGAAAGCGCCACCTGATAGCCAGGGTAATCGGTGACTTTCACCGGCAGCAGCCCGCCGGAGCTGACGTGCACCAGATCGATCAGCGGGCTGACCCGCCGGATGATTTCCACCATCATGCCGCCGTCGATGCCGCCCTCGCTGTAATCGCTGGCGGAAACCCGCAGCCAAAGGGGCCGGTCGGCCGGCCAGTTGGCGTGAGCGGCCGTAAGCACTTCCCGCAAAAAGCGCACCCGGTTTTCCAGGCTGCCGCCATACTCGTCGGTGCGGGTGTTGGTCAGCGGCGACAGGAATTCATGGATGAGATAGCCGTGGGCGCCGTGAATTTCCAGCGCGTCGAAACCGGCCGCGGCGGCACGTCCGGCCGCTTCGCCGAAGGCCCGCACCGTCTGTGAGATCTGCTCGCGGGTCATGGCCCGGGGCGCGCGGTAGCGGTCGTCAAAAGCCGCGTCGCCCGGCCCAAGCGGCAGGGCGGCGACCGACTGGCTCTTGCGCCCGGCGTGGTTGAGCTGCAGCGCCGCCTTGGCACCGTTTGTGTGGATGATGTCGGTGATACGCCGCATGCCGTCGATCTGGTCGTTGTTCCACAGCCCCAGATCGCGGTCGGTGATGCGCCCGCCCGGGGTGACGCCGGTGGATTCCACAATGATCAACCCGGCCCCGCCCAGCGCGCGGGCGGCATAGTGGCAGATGTGAAAAAGGGTGGGGAAACCGTCCGCCGTGGCCTGATACATGCACATCGGCGGCATGACGATGCGGTTTTTCAGATGCAGATTATGTATAGTGAAGGGCTCAAACAGTTTCATTTGGAACCAACTCCCTGCTATGTCGGAAATCCTGAGCCGCCGCGGCGCAGGCAATTCCCGATTTCTGACCTTAGTATACTATAAAGGTAGATTTAAAACAAGGGAAAAACCGCACAAAAAAGCCCCTCAGTTTGTGCTGCATCGGGCGTAGCGCTTGGGCGACAACCCAACGGCACGGGTAAAGCTGCGCACGAAATTGACATAATCGTGGAATCCGCTTTTTTCGCAGGCCTCGGTGACGCTGCCGCCGCTGCCCAGCAGGTTTTTAGCGATGCTGATGCGCCGGGCCGTCAGATATTTGTTGACGGTGGTGCCGGTCTCGGATTTGAATACCCGGCAGACGTAGGATTCGCTCACATAAAACCGCGCGGCCAGCGACGCGATGGTGAGCCGCTCGGTGATGTGGCGGTTGATATACTCGATCATATCCATGACGATGCGGCTGTATTGATAAGCGGGCACCTGCACGGGCTCGCGTTTTTCACAGAATTTGGCGTTGATCATCACCATCAGCTCCATAAGAGCTGCGTTTTCAATGAGCTCCGCGCCGAAGCCGGTGGTGCCGGTGATTTTATGGGCATAATAGATTAGGCGTTTCTGGCTGTCGTCATCCAGATGCACCCGGTTGTTCGGCTGCCCGGCCCGGCGGCGGAAGCACTCGGTCAGGTCGGTGCGGGTCGAGGAAAGACTCTCGAGAAATTCCGGCCAGATGGAAATCACGATGCGCTCATGCTCACCTTCGTCGAGCTGACTGACATAGTGGCTCTCATACTGGTTGGTGACGAACACATCCCCCGGCCGGATGTCGTAGCACCGGTCGCCGATGAGGAACTGCCGCCCGCCCGAGATGGAATAGTAAAGCTCGTAGCAGTCGTGGATGTGCATTTCCATCGTCTTTTCCTCGTGATAGAGGTAGGCCACCGAAAAGCTGTGGCTTTGGATGCAGTGGTCGACGGCCGCCTTGCAGTTGTTGAATTCCTCCATGATTCGGCTCATCCTTTCGCAGGCTCCGCCGCCCGCCGGCGGCATGATCCCCTGAAATAGTATCAGTATAGCGCCCAAGTTCAAAAAATGCAAATATTTAAGCAAAGAAGTGCAGGAAATTGCAAAAGTAATATGCTATAATAGAAACGTACCTAAAAAACGTGCCAGATTGTGAAGGAGGTTTATACTATGGATATTCGCTATTCGGCGAATCAAAAAGATTTCAAGCGCTATACAACGGACGAAGTCCGCAGCGAGTTTCTGATTCAAAATCTGTACGTGCCCGACGAGGTACGCGCGGTCTATAGCCACGTGGACCGCATGGTCACCCTCGGCTGCATGCCCAAGACCCGCAGGATCGCCATCGACCAGGGCCTGGATGTGTGGAAGAACTTCGGCACCAGCTATTTCCTGGAACGGCGCGAGATCGGCATTTTCAACATCGGCGGCGACGGCACGATCACGGCCGACGGCGTGGCCTACAAGCTGGGCTATAAAGACTGCCTATATGTCACCCGCGGCACCAAAGAGGTCTATTTCGAAAGCGCCGACTCCGAGAAGCCGGCTAAATTCTATATGGTCTCCGCTCCGGCCCACTGCTCCTATGAGACCCGCCTCATCACCATGAAGGATGCGGCGAAAAAGCCTCTGGGCGCGGTGGAAACCAGCAACAAGCGGGTCATCAACCAGTTCATCCACCCGGATGTGCTCAAGACCTGCCAGCTTTCCATGGGCCTGACGTCCCTTGACACGGGCAGCGTGTGGAACACCATGCCGGCGCACACCCATGAGCGCCGCATGGAAGTGTATATGTATTTTGAAATTCCCAAGGACAATGTGGTGTTCCATTTCATGGGCGAGGGCAGCGAGACCCGCCACATCGTCATGCAGAATGAGCAGGCCGTCATCAGCCCCTCCTGGAGCATCCACGCGGGGGCGGGCACCAGCAATTATTCCTTCATCTGGGCCATGGGCGGCGAAAACCAGGCGTTCGACGACATGGATGTCATTCCCGCCACTGAGCTGCGGTAATCGGCCGCGGCGGATTGATGAATGTAACGGGAGGTATTGAAATGGGTATTCTCGACAGCTTTTCGCTCAAGGGCAAAGTGGCGCTGGTCACCGGCGCCTCCTACGGCATCGGCATGGCCATCGCCAAGGGCTTTGCGGCGGCCGGCGCGACCATTGTGTTCAACGACATCAAACCGGAGCTTGTGGAAAAAGGCATGGCGGCCTATAAAGAGGCCGGCATCGACGCGCACGGCTATGTCTGCGACGTCACGAACGAAGAAAAAGTAAACGAGCTGGTAAAGACCATCGAGAAGGAAGTCGGCACCATCGACATCCTGGTCAACAACGCCGGCATTATCAAGCGCATCCCGATGCTTGAAATGAAGGCGTCGGAATTCCGTCAGGTCATCGACGTGGATCTGAACGCTCCCTTCATTGTGTCTAAGGCGGTCATCCCGGGCATGATCAAAAAGGGCCACGGCAAGATCATCAACATCTGCAGCATGATGAGCGAGCTGGGCCGCGAAACGGTTTCGGCTTACGCGGCGGCCAAGGGCGGCCTGAAAATGCTCACCCGCAACATCTGTTCCGAATACGGCGAGCACAACATCCAGTGCAACGGTATCGGCCCGGGCTACATCGCCACGCCCCAGACCGCTCCGCTGCGGGAGCGGCAGCCCGACGGCTCCCGTCATCCCTTCGACCAGTTCATCGTCGCCAAAACCCCGGCCGCCCGCTGGGGCCAGACCGACGACTTGGTTGGGCCGGCAGTGTTCCTCGCCAGCGACGCGAGCAATTTTGTCAACGGCCACATCCTCTATGTGGATGGCGGCATCCTCGCCTACATCGGCAAACAGCCGTAATCACGGCATCGTCCGCCGGCATGCCGGCGAAAAAGACCCCCGGCCTTCGCGGCGGGGGCCTTTTTATGAATTTGCGGAAGGAGAACGGATATGCAACTGTCCATTCAGATCAAAGACGCCCAGGGCAACCTGCGGGCCGACGGCGAGGGGGAGGACTGCGTCAGCCTTGTCTACCCCGACGAATATGCCCCGGGGGATCGTATCGTGCTTTCCACACGGCCGGGCGGCCTTCTGGTCATCCAGCTCGACGACGCCATGGAGCCCGCCTATGTCTGCCTGAAGGGCGGGAGCTGTGAGCTGACCGTCCCCTTCGACGAAAAACGCATCGCCTACAGCCCCCGGGCGTTCAGCGGCGAGAGGCACCTGCTGCGGGCCCGGGCGGCCACGCCGGCCGAGATCGCGGCGCGGAAAAATCTGGCCGTCAACCCCTATGACAGCCACGAAAACGGCGGCTGCTTCCCCCACGCCTTCGCCAATGTGGAAACCCGCGGCGAGTCGGTCTTTGCGGCGCGCAACGCCATTGACGGCAACACGGAAAACCACTGCCACGGTGCATGGCCCTATGAATCCTGGGGCATCAACAAGGACCCCCACGCCGAGCTGACCGTGGATTTCGGCCGCCCGGTGCGGGTGGATGAGGTCGTGCTGGTCACCCGGGCGGATTTCCCCCATGACAACTGGTGGAAACAGGCGAAGCTCTCGTTTTCCGACGGGAGCACCGAGACGCTGACGATGCAGAAATCCGACCGGCCCCACGCATTTGCGCTGACTCCGCGGGTCGTCACGCGGTTGACGCTTTCGGAACTGATCGCCGACGCGGATAATCCGTCACCCTTCCCGGCGCTGAGCCAGATCGAGGTCTACGGCACCGAGGCTGATGCCTGACGCACATCCCGCTTCACCAGGACCGCCCGGGCGGGATTTCCCTCCCGGGCGGTCCGGCGC
>JAEWAE010000010.1 GCA_023391835.1 Bacillota bacterium | reverse complement strand
GGCGCCCCGATTGTATTTTGCCCGTGGGTATGCTATAATAAAGCGGAAGTATTACTATCTGTATAATCTCACATATATATTATATCACAAAACCGGCCGCCTGTCAACGGCCGGCCGATGGGGGAGTGCGCGTATGGAACAGAACCAGACGCCCCAAATGCGGGAAGAGCAGGCGTATCTGCGCCGGACGCTTGAGTATCTGGATCGGGCGGCCGCCAAAGACGAGGAAGCTGCGGGTACGGAAAAGCGCCGGCTGACGGTGTGGCGCGAGGCGCTGAACGACGAGATCGCAGCCCGGACGGACGATCTGGAGCGGCGCGCCGACGCCAACCAGTATTATCAGGAGGACGCCAGCCGCATGGCCTCCGTCCAGCAGGGGCTCATGCGGGCGGACCGTTACCGTCAGATGAAGCCGTCGCCCTATTTCGGCCGCTTCGATTTTGCCGAGGCGGGCGACGAGCCCGAAAAAATCTACGTCGGGCGGCATACGCTCATGGATGAGGCCAGCGGCGACATCTATGTCTACGATTGGCGCGCGCCCGTGTGCGAGATATTTTATCAGTACGGGCCGGGCGAGGCTTCTTACCGCGCGCCGGGCGGCGCGGTGCGCGGCCGGGTGAATCTCAAGCGGCAGTTCCGCATCGAAAAATCCCGGCTGCTCTATTTTTTTGACTCGGGCGTCGTGGTGGGCGACCCGATTTTGCAGGATGTGCTCGGGCGGCACGCGGCCCCCGCCATGCGCAGCATCGTTGAATCCATCGCGCGGGATCAGGACGGCATCATCCGCGACGACGGCAGCGGGCTGCTGATGGTGCAGGGCCCTGCGGGCAGCGGCAAGACGGTGGTGGCGCTCCACCGGGTGGCGTGGCTGCTTTACCGCGGCGTGCGGCAGGGGCTGACCAGCCGCGACATTGTGGCGCTCACCCCCTCCGACGTGTTCGGCCGTTACATTGAGGGAGTGCTGCCCGAGCTGGGGGAGCAGAATGTACGCGAGACGACCTTTTCCGACCTGGCGGCTTCCCTGCTCGGAGTGCCGGCGGAGGGGGCCGGCGCATTCGCCGAGTCGGCGGACGCCGACAGTACCGGGCTGCGTCAGGAAGCTTACCGCTTTAAGAATTCGGCGGAATTCGGGCTAATCCTCGACCGGGCGCTTTGCCGGTATGAGCGGCGGGGCATCCCCTTCGGGGACGTCTGGTATGCCGGCAGTCTGGTGGCGGACGCCGAGGAGCTTCGGGGCATGTATCGGCACGACACCGGTAAGCTGCCGCCCGCCGGCCGGCTGGGGCGGCTCCGCACCGCCGTGCTTGAGCGGGTCCGTCTGTTGGAAAAGCCGTATCACCGGCGGCTGGAAGGAATCATCCGCGAATGGGAGGGCCACGACTACGATTACCGCACACAGGCCAGGCGGCTGGCCATCCGGGAGGCCAGGCGCATGCGCCGGGAGCTGGAACGTTCCACCCGGCTGCAGGCGGCGGATGTGTACGCCGCACTTTTTGAGGGGAATCGGCTGCGCCGCCTGGCCCGGGGCATCCCGCTGCCCGCGCGCCTCGACGAGATTCTGAGTCTCACCCGGCGGCAACTGGCGGGCGGCACGGCCGCGTTCGACGACCAGGCGCCGCTGATGTACCTGAAACTGGGCATCGACGGGCGCTCGGAATATGACGGTATCCGGCAGGCGGTGGTGGATGAGGCGCAGGAATACGCGCCGCTGCAATACGCGGTGATGGGGCGGCTTTTCCCGCACGCCATGTTCACACTGCTGGGCGACACCGGCCAGGCGGTGCTGGGGGCCGGCGTCCTACCCTTCACCGAGTCGGCTCCCGCCGCCATCCGGCGGGCCCACCCGCAGCGGCTGGAGCTGCATCGCAGCTACCGTTCCACCTGGGAAATTGCCCGCTTCGCTGCCCGGATGCTGCCCGACGGCGGCACGGTGGAGCCTTTTGAACGCCATGGGGAAGAACCCGCAGTGGTGGAATGTGTCGACGACGCGGCGCAGGAGGCGGCCATTATCCGGTTCCTTGCACCCTATGCAGGCGGGGATGCCGGTACGGCGGCCGTGGTGTGCCGCACCGAAGCACAGGCCCAGGCGCTGGCGGAGCGGCTGCGGGGCCGGCTCGCCATCACCTATGTGGGCGACGGCGCGGCCATCCGGCCGGGATGCATGGCGATGGCGGCCTTCCGGGCCCGGGGGCTGGAATTCGACGCCGTGTGCGTGGCGGACTGCGGGCGCTTCGACACCCCCATGGGCCGCCGACTGCTCTATATCGCCTGCACTCGCGCGCTGCACCGGCTGATGCTTTGCTGCCGCGGCAAAAGGCCGGCATTTCTGCCGGCCAATGGTTGCAAAACGGAAGACGGACGGAATCAATAGCGCCGGGCCCGACGAGGGCGGCGCCTCACCGCCTTTTGCGGCGACGGTGCAGCGCGGCGGTTTCCCACAGCGCGGCGTATTTATCCATAAGCGACACCACGAAGCTTTCCCGATACCGGGGGAAAGCGGGAGTCAGCGGCCACATGTGCTTGCGGATGATATCCTGCTCCCGGTCGGTGAGGGGGAAGGCGCGCCGGGCGTTTTGCAGCGCCACTGCCGGGTGATGAAAGGCGTGGAGCTGCGGGTAAGGGGATTTCTGGTGCCAGTCGTAAAGAAACATGTCGTGGAGCATCCCGCCCCGCGCGGCGGCGCGGCTGTCCATCCCCAGCCGGCGGCAGACCCGGTAGCTTAAAAACGCCACCCGCCGGCAATGCTGATAGCAGGATACATGCCCGTGCTGCACGAAGCGCCGCATGGAACGCACCTGAGCGTCGGCGAGCAGGTCGCGGACGCTTTGCCGGTATTCCCGATAGAGTTTCCGGCGGGCGTCGGCCCGGCCGGCCTTTTTTTGCGGCGAGGCCGCCATACCCATGCTCCTTCCCCGCGCCGCGATTGCATTCCGGTGCGGAATCGTCTATACTGGCAGCAGAACGCGCCGAGCGGCGCGCACACATACGATGAAAGGGGCCCTGTCTATGATACGCAAAGCCGCCGTGATGAAAGTATACCCGGATTGCTATGAGGAATACCATCGCCGGCATGACGCCATCTGGCCGGAAATGAAAGAGGAACTGAGCCGTCACGGCTACCGCAACTACTCAATATTTCTCGACGAAACCACCGGGCTGCTTTTTGCCTATTACGAGACCGACGACGAGCGGGCGGTGGAGGCCATGGCCGACACGGATGTCTGCCGCAAATGGTGGCATTATATGAAAGATGTAATGGAAACAAACCCCGACGAAAGCCCCGTCAGCCGCGACCTGACACCGGTGTTCCATCTGGACTGATTGCGCGGGTTCAGACCCTGCGGCGCTGGTTATAGAGCGCCTGTTCCCGGTCGAAGGCCGCCTTTTCGGTGTCGGTCTGGGGCAGCAGCGGCGGCGTCGGCGAGGGCCGGCCGTCGTCATCCAGCGACACATAGGTGAAAAAGGCGGTGTTGGTCAGGTGGGAGATATGGTGCCGGGTGTCCTCCGTCCCCACTTCCAGCTTGACCTTCATGGAAGTGCGGCCCGCCCAGATCATGCGGGAATGGATGGTGACGATCTCCCCCAACTTCACCGGCCGGCGGAACTCGATGCTGTCCACCGCGACGGTGGCCACCTCCTTGCCCGAATGCCGGCGGCAGGTGAGCGCCCCCGCAATATCCATCAGATGCATCAGCTGGCCGCCCAGCAAATTGCCCAGCAGATTTGTCTGTGCGGGCAGCACCAGCTCGGTCATCGTCACCGCCGATTCTTCCGGTGTGCGCCCGGCGGCGGGGTCTGTGTACGTCTGCGTGTTTTCCATCCCATTGGCCCCTTTCGATACGTTGCCTCTATTATAACACGAAGCCGCCGGGTTTCAAACGGCGGCCGGCGCGGCGGGATCTGTCAAATAAATAACGAAATTGCCGCCTAAATTGCCCCGCCGCCGGAATATATGTTATAATATTGCTATCGTATGGAGTCTGCGGGAGCACGGATTGCTTCTGCGGGGGCCGTACCGCCGGACCCCGCAGCCCGCCGCAAAAAGGGGTCTTGCAATACGGACTCCAGCCGTATTTTGACGCCGCATTTTTATGGGAACCGCATCGCCGGGTGCCGCGCCGAGTGCGGCACAAAAAGAAGGAGAGTGTCAACTATGCCGATTGTCAATTACGAGCAGTATCGGAATATGCTCGAGCATGCCTATCAGAATCATTACGCGTTCCCCGCGTTCAATGTCTCGTCGATCGAGACCGCCAACGCCGTGCTGGAAGGCCTGACGAAAGCGAAGTCCGACGGCATCATCCAGGTTTCCGTGGGCGGCGGCGCTTTCGCGTCGGGCCTCGACATCAACGACAGCGCCGTGGGCGCCACGACGCTGGCCAACCATGTGCAGCTGGTGGCGGACAAATACCCCGTCTATGTGGCGCTGCACACCGACCACTGCAAGCCGGAAAAGCTCGACTCCTTCGTCCTCCCGCTGATCGAAGAGACCGAGCGGCGCCGCGCGAAAGGGCTGCCCAACCTTTTCAACAGCCATATGTTCGACGGCTCGAGCCTGCCGCTGAAGGAAAACCTCAGGATCGCCAAGGAACTGCTGGCCCGCTGCGCGAAGGATGAGATCATCCTCGAGATCGAGGCCGGCGTGGTCGGCGGCGAGGAAGACGGCGAGAATAATTCGAACGTCCCCAACCAGAAGCTTTACACCACCCCCGAGGATATGGTCGAGGTGTACGAGGAGCTTTCCAAGATCGGCGGGGAATATATGCTGGCCGCCACGTTCGGCAACGTGCACGGAGTCTATAAGCCCGGCAACGTCAAGCTCAACCCCCGTATTCTCCACGACGGGCAGGAAGCCGTCGAAAAAGCCTTCGGCGCGGGCACCCATTTCCATCTGGTGTTCCACGGCGGCTCGGGCTCCGAGAAGGCAAAGATCACCGAGACCCTTGGCTACGGCGTGGTCAAGATGAATGTCGACACCGACACCCAGTATGCGTTCACCCGCCCGGTGGCCGAGCACATGTTCCGCAATTACGACGGTGTGCTCAAGGTCGACGGCGAAGTAGGCGACAAGTCGAAATACGATCCGCGTTCTTATCTCAAGGCGGCGGAAAAAGGCATGGCCCGCCGTGTGGTCGAAGCCTGCAACGATCTGCAGTCGTCCGGCAAGACCCTCTATCGCGGCTGAGACCCGCGTCCCGGCACTCAGGCGGTATATTTTGGCGGAATCTGCCCCTTTTGACGGCGCCACGGTTCAATCCGGGTGCCAGAGAAGCCTTTTGACAGAATAATTTGCATATTATTTATATACTACTTGCAAAACAAAAAACTCAATGCTATAATGAACTAAAACCTTAAAGTGGCGCGGTTCATTCTTCCGCCCTGCACGGGCCGATGCGGCGCTGCGGCATGAATATGCCCGCGGCGCCGTATGGCACCACAGGGCTTTTTGTTCCCAATGGGGGGAGAAAGTTCCGCATGACGCCGGCCCCGTCCGCCCATACAGATCGGGCGGCCTCTGGGGCCGATATCGTGCACTTTTCATGGCTGGAAATGCAAAAGAGGGATGCAGAGTGGAGTATTATCAGCGGACGGCGCCCGACGCCCAGGGGCTTTACAACCCCCAGAGGGAGCATGATGCCTGCGGCATCGGGTTTGTGGTCGATGTAAAAGGGCGGCGGTCGCGGTCAATCCTGACGGATTCGCTCACCGTGCTCAAGCATCTCGGCCACCGGGGTGGCACCGGGGCTGAGCCCAACACCGGCGACGGCGCGGGCGTGCTGCTGCAGATGCCGGATCGTTTCCTGCGCGGCGTGTGCGGGGAAGCCGGCATTGCGCTGCCGGAAGCCGGCAGTTACGGCGCGGGCATCGTGTTCCTGCCCCATGACGAGCAGGCCCGCCGGCAGTGCGAGGAAATCCTCGCGCAGAAGACGGCCGACGAGGGCCAGAAGCTGCTGGGCTGGCGCGATCTGCCCGTGGACCCGACGGGCCTGGGCCGCGGCGCGCGGGACTGCATGCCCGTGTTCCGCCAGGTCTTTATCGGCCGGCAGGGCGTACCGGGCGGCATTGATTTTGAGCGCAAGCTCTATATCATCCGCCGCCGGGCGGAAAATGCCGTGCGGGCCCAGCTGCCCAAGACTCCCTTTTATGTGGCGAGCCTGTCAGCCCGCACCATTGTCTATAAAGGCATGCTGACCCCCTGGCAGGTGGAAACGTTCTACACCGACCTGCAGGATGAACGGATGGAAACGGCGCTGGCCATGGTCCATTCCCGTTACAGCACCAACACCTTCCCCAGTTGGGAACGGGCCCACCCCAACCGCTACATCATACATAACGGTGAAATCAACACCCTGCGCGGCAATATCAACGCCATGCACGCGCGGGAATCCATGCTGCGCACCGATGTGTTCGGCGATCTTTCCCGTGTGCTGCCGGTCATCAACCCCGACGGCAGCGACTCCGCCATGCTCGATAACTGTGTGGAATTCCTCATGCTGTCGGGTATGCCGCTGGAGCAGGCCATGATGCTGATGATCCCCGAGCCGTGGGCCGGCAACGAGGGCATGGATGCCGACAAGCGGGCGTTTTATGAATTCAACAGCTGCCGCATGGAGCCGTGGGATGGCCCCGCGGCCATCGGCTTCACCGACGGCATCCGCATCGGCGCGGTGCTCGACCGCAACGGTCTGCGCCCCTCCCGCTATGTGGAAACCGACGACGGCCGGGTCATCCTCGCGTCCGAGTCCGGCGTGCTGGATATTCCCGCCGCCCATATTGTGAAAAAAGAACGGCTGCATCCCGGCCGCGTGCTGCTCATCGACACCCAGCAGGGCCGCATCATCGACGACGCGGAAGTCAAGCACCGGGCTGCGGCGGCTCACCCCTATCGGGAATGGCTCGACCGCTACCTGCTGCCGGAAGAGAAGCTGCCAGCCGGAGAAACGCCGCCGGCGTGCGCCGACGACGGGGATCTGGAACGGCAGCAAAAGGCCTTCGGCTATACATATGAGGACCTGCGCATGCTCGTCGCCCCTCTGGCGCGCGACGGAGTCGACCCCGTGGGCGCCATGGGCAACGACATCCCGCTGGCCGTGCTTTCCGACCGGCCCCAGATGCTTTACGACTATTTCCAGGAACTTTTCGCCCAGGTGACCAACCCCCCCATTGACGCGCTGCGCGAAGCCATCGTCACTTCCCCCATGGAGCTGCTCGGCTCGGAAGGAAACCTGCTCGAGCCGTGCCCGGAGGACTGCCGGCGTATCCGGCTGCACTCGCCTTTTATCGGCAACGAGCGGCTGGCGGCGCTGAAAGCGATCGACCGGCCGGGCTTCCACTCGGCGACGCTTTCCATCCTTTTCGACCCGCGCGGCGGCGGAGAGGGGCTCCGGCAGGCGCTGGACTCTCTCTTTGCCCGCGCGGAGGAAGCGGTGCGCGGCGGCGCGAATATCCTTATTCTTTCCGATCGGGGAGTGGATAAGACCCACGCCCCCATCCCGGCGCTGCTGGCCGTGTCGGGCGTGCATCAGTATCTGGTGCGCAAAAGCCTGCGCACCCGGGTGAGCCTGGTGCTCGAAACCGGCGAACCGCGGGAAGTGCACCATTTTGCCTGCCTGATCGGTTTCGGCGCGTCGGCCGTCAACCCCTATCTGGCGTTTGAGACGGTGCGCAAGCTGGTGCGGGATGGTTTCATCACCGGCAAGACCGGGGACGAGGCCGCGCAGACTTACCTCAAGGCAGTCACCAAGGGCGTGGTCAAGGTCCTGTCGAAAATGGGCATTTCCACCGTCCAGAGCTATGACGGCGCCCAGATTTTCGAAGCCATCGGCCTGTCGCAGCAACTGGTGGACCGCTACTTCACCTCCACCGTCACGGCGGGCATCGGCGGGGCGGGCCTCGACGAGCTTGCGCGGGAGGCACGGGCACGCCACGATCGGGCCTTCGGCGCCGGTTGCCCCAACCCGGGACTCGACAGCGGCGGGCTGTATCAGTACCGCCGGGAGGGCGAAACCCATCTTTATAATCCCATCACCATCCACACCCTGCAGCAGGCTTGCAGCAAGGGTGATTACGAACTTTTCCGTCAGTATACCCGTCTGATCGACGGGGAGTCGGCCCAGAAATGTACGCTGCGCAGTCTGCTGCGGTTTCGTTCGGGCATGAAATCCGTGCCGCTGGATGAGGTCGAGCCGGTGGAATCGATTTGCCGCCGCTTCAAAACCGGGGCCATGTCCTTCGGCTCCATCAGCGCGGAGGCTCACGAGGCCATGGCCATCGCCATGAACCGCATCGGCGGCAAGAGCAACACCGGCGAGGGCGGCGAGGACCCGGCACGTTTCCATCCCGACGCCGAGGGCCACAACCGCTGCAGCGCCATCAAGCAGGTGGCCTCCGGCCGGTTCGGCGTCACGGGCGAATATCTGGTCAACGCCCAGGAAATCCAGATCAAAATGGCCCAGGGCGCGAAGCCCGGCGAGGGCGGCCAGCTCCCGGGGCGGAAAGTTTACCCCTGGGTCGCCAAGGTGCGCTACTCGACCCCGGGCGTGGGCCTTATTTCCCCACCCCCGCACCATGACATCTATTCCATCGAGGATCTGAAAGAGCTTATATACGACCTCAAGTGTGCAAACCCCAATGCCCGCATCAGCGTCAAGCTGGTTTCCCAGGCCGGGGTGGGCACCGTGGCGGCCGGCGTGGCCAAGGGTCTGGCCGACGTCATCCTCATCAGCGGTTACGACGGCGGCACCGGCGCCGCGCCGCGCACCAGCGTGCGCCACACCGGTCTGCCGTGGGAACTGGGGCTGGCCGAGACCCAGCAGACGCTTCTGCTCAATCACCTGCGCAGCCGCGTAACCATCGAGACCGACGGCAAGCTAATGACCGGCCGGGACGTGGTCGTCGCCGCCCTGCTGGGCGCCGAAGAATTCGGCTTCGCCACCGCGCCGCTGGTCACGCTGGGCTGCGTGATGATGCGCGTGTGCAATATGGATACCTGCCCGGTGGGCATCGCCACCCAGAATCCGGAGCTGCGGGCCCGCTTCACCGGCGACCCCCAGCACGTGGTCAACTTCATGCGTTTCATCGCGCAGCAGGTACGCGAGATCATGGCGCAGCTCGGTTTCCGCACTATGGATGAGATGGTGGGCCGCTGCGACATGCTCGAGCAGGACCCCCAGGCCGGCGGGTGGAAGACGCACGGCCTCGACCTGTCGCCGATCCTCTATCGCCCCGACACCGACGCCGAGGCCCATCACACCATCGCCCAGCATCACGGGCTGGATCAGTCGCTGGACCGCCGCAGGCTGCTTGATATCTGCGCCCCGGCCATCGAGCGGCGCGAGCGGGTGGAGGCGGACGTCGAGATCCGCAACACCGACCGGGCGGCCGGCACCATTGTGGGCAGCGAGCTGAGCCGCCGCTACGGCGGCGCCGGTCTGCCGGAGGACACCGTGACGCTGCACTTCCACGGTTCCGCCGGCCAGAGCTTCGGCGCCTTCGCGCCCCACGGCGTGACGATGACGCTGGAAGGCGACGCCAACGATTACATCGGCAAGGGCCTTTCGGGTGCGAAGATGGCGGTCTGGGCCCCGAAAGAATCGAAATTCGTGCCGCAGGATAATATCCTCGTGGGCAACGTGGCGTTTTACGGTGCCACCTCCGGCGAAGCCTATGTCGCCGGCGCGGCGGGCGAACGCTTCTGCGTGCGCAACAGCGGCATGCGCGCCGTGGTGGAGGCGGTGGGCGACCACGGCTGCGAATATATGACCGGCGGCCGCGTGGCCGTGCTCGGCCCCACCGGGCGCAACTTTGCGGCCGGTATGTCCGGCGGCGTGGCCTGGGTCTATGATGCCGACGGTACTTTTGCCACCCACTGCAATCAGGATATGGTCGACCTGTTGCCGGTGACCGACGCGGATGACGCGGCCGAGCTTCGCGGCATGATCGGACGCCATGCCGATGCCACGGGCAGCGCCGTCGCGGGGGCCCTGTTGGCCGACTGGGATGGCACGCTCAAAAAGTTCGTCGCCGTGGTGCCCCGGGATTACAGCCGCATGATGCGGGCCATCCGTCAGGCACAGGACGAAGGGCTCACGGGGGACGAAGCCCAGATGGCGGCGTTTGAAGCCAACCATCGTGCCCGTGCCCGCGTTTCCGGCAACTGAGGGGGTATCACAGATGGCTAAACCAACCGGATTTCTGGAATATACAAGGGAGGTCGCACCCGACCGCCCGCCGCTGGAACGTATCCGCGACTGGGAGGAATTTCACACCGCGCTCAGCGCCGGGGCGCAATGTCAGCAGGGGGCCCGCTGCATGGACTGCGGCACGCCCACCTGCCATTCGGGCCTGATGCTGGGGGGCATGGCTTCGGGCTGCCCGCTCAACAATCTCATCCCCGAGTGGAACGAGCTTGTCTATCGCGGCATGTGGCGGCAGGCGGCCGATCGGCTGCTTAAAACCAATAACTTCCCCGAATTCACAGGGCGGGTGTGCCCCGCGCCCTGTGAGGGAGCCTGCACGGTGGGGCTCGACGGCGACCCCGTCGCCATCAAGGCGGATGAATGCGCCATCATCGACCGGGCCTATGGCGAGGGCTGGATGGTGCCGAGCCCGCCGAGGAGCCGTACGGGTCTCAAAGTGGCGGTGGTCGGCTCCGGCCCGGCGGGGCTGGCATGCGCCGATCAGCTCAATCAGGCCGGCCACAGCGTGACCGTGTTTGAGCGGGCGGACCGGGCCGGCGGGCTGCTGATGTACGGTATCCCCAACATGAAGCTCGACAAGCGCCGCGTGCAGCGGCGGGTGGGCCGCATGGAGCAGGAGGGCGTAACATTCCGCACCGGGCTGGAAGTGGGCCGGGATATTTCGGCCCAGAGCCTGCGCAAAAATTTCGACGCCGTGGTGCTCTGCACCGGCGCCACCCGGCCCCGCGACCTGAAGGTGCCGGGGCGGGAAGCCGAGGGCATCTGTTTCGCCGTGGATTACCTGCACCGCAATACCAAAAGCCTGCTGGATTCGGGCCATGCCGACGGCGACTACATTTCGGCCAAGGGGCTGGATGTGGTGGTGGTCGGCGGCGGCGACACCGGCAACGACTGCGTGGGCACCGCCATTCGGCAGGGGTGCAAAAGCGTCACCCAGTTTGAGATCATGCCGCCGCTGCCCGCCGAGCGGGCGCCCGGTAACCCGTGGCCGGAATGGCCCCGGGTGCTGCGCACCGATTACGGCCAGGAGGAAGCGAAAGCGCTCTTCGGCCACGACCCGCGGCAGTATGGAGTTTCCACCAAGACCATCGAGAGCGGCTCCGACGGCCGTGTGTGTGCGCTGCACACCGTGCAGGTGAAATGGCAGCCGGGCGAAAACGGCCGCCGCGTGCCGGTGGAACAGCCCGGCACCGAGCGTACCTGGCCCGCCCAGCTGGTACTCATCGCCATGGGCTTTTTGGGTGTGGAGACCGGGCTGCCCGAGGCGTTGGGCGCGAAAATCGGCCCGCGGGGCGCGATCACGGCGCCGGAGGACAGCTATGCCACCGGCGTGCCGGGGCTTTTTGCCGCGGGTGACGCCCGGCGGGGCCAAAGTCTGGTGGTCTGGGCCATCCACGAGGGACGTAAGGCCGCTGAAGCCTGCGACGCCTGGCTGCGGAGCCAAAATAATGCATGACTGTTCACACGGTTTACCGCTATATGTGCAAAAAGGCTGGCAGAGAATTCTGATTTTTATAAACGACAGCTTTCAAAAGACTCGGGCGCTTTTAATAAAACCCGGGCGGAGACTGCGGCAATTTGGCATGTCAGAAGTTGCGCGTGAAGGTGTTGTCGCGGTCGAGCAGTGCCTCCACCGTATGGAAGCCCAGCCGGTGGAGCACATCGAGCACATAGGGGTTATCCGCCGGTGTGCGGCTGCCGGCGCTGTCGCCGTATTCGTTGACGGCTTCCCGGCCCCGCTCCCTGTCGATGATGGCGCGGGGGCCGCCGACGCAGCCGCCCTTGCAGCCCATACCCTCGACGAAATTCGCCTGGATCTTGCCGTCGGCGATCTCTTTGAGCAGCTCCTTGCAGGCGATGATGCCGTCGGCCTGCTGGGCGTGGATTTTGACCTTTTTATCCGGCCGCAGGCGGGCGAGGGTGGTTTCCACCGCTTCGCTCACGCCGGTGGTGCGGGCATAGATGCGCCCCGCGCGGGAAGAATGGTCGCTCTCGTCCTCCGGCAGAGCGGCCGGGTCGATCTGCGCCATCTGGAAAAGCTCCTGGATTTCGGTGAAGGTGAGCACATAATCCACCGCGTCGCTAATATCCGCTTCCTTGGCCTCCGCCTTTTTGGCCAGGCACGGCCCGATGAAGACGGTCTTGGCCTCCGGATGGATGCGCTTGATGGAGCGCCCGGCCGCCACCATGGGCGACACGGACGGCGGCACATGGGGGATCAGCTGGGAATAGCTCTTTTTGATCAGCGCCATCCACATGGGGCAGCAGCAGCTGGTGAGCATGAAATCGTGGTCGTCCTGGATGGAGCGGTCGAATTCCAGCGCTTCCTTGAGGGTGAGGATATCGGCGAAAAGCGCCACCTCGATCATGCCGTAAAAGCCAAGCGTCTTAAAGGCGGTACGCAGCTTGCCCGACGTGACGTCGGCGCTGAACTGACCGGAAAATGCCGGGGCGATCATGGCGTAAACGGGGGTTTCCTGCTTCTGCAGCAGCTCAAGCAAGGGCAATGTATCCTTGCGCCCGGTGAGGACGTGCTCGCGGCAGGCGTCGATGCAGCGTCCGCACCCGGTACATTCGCCGGAAATTTCCAGCCTGCCGTCTTTGCCCCGGTGAATGGCGTCGAAAAGACACGCCACCTGACAGGGCGAGTCCTTTTCGTCACAGGTGCAGGCGCCCAGCTGCACCACCAGCGGCTTTTCCCCGCTGTGGAGCAGGCCGTCGGCCTGCTGCTTTTCCTGCGCGGTGCCATGGGCGGCGATATCCGCCTTCGTTTCGTCCAGCTTGCCGGTCAGGGCGGCTTCTTCCAGCCGCCGGCTCATCTTGTCGTAGGAATTGTTCGGGTCCATTTGCACCATGCCTTTCCTGTGGATGCCTGTGGGTAACACCTGTCTATTGTATAGCATATCCCCTTCCGGGGGAGAAAACCCGCGGCTCAGACGGCCGCCGGCGGAGTATTCTGCGAAATCTCCTGGGGAATATCCGAAGGGATGTCGATAAATTTCACGTCTTTGTTTTCGCTCTCGGTGCGCTGCATGAACCATTCGGTGGTAAAAAGCACCACCTGCCGGCCCAGCGAATCTTCCACAACGGCGGCGTCGCCGGTGTAGCCCAGCCGGTCGCCGGTGAATTTGCGCGGCACGATCCAGCGGGCGTAGGAGTAGGGCAGCCGCTCGATCCGCAGATCCACGCCGTATTCGTTTTTCAGACGGTACTCGAGCACTTCCAGCTGCAGCTCGCCCACCACGCCGACGACGAGGGTCTCGTATCCGGCGTCCGCCTGCTTGAAAAGCTGGATGGCGCCTTCCTCGGCGATCTGCTCCACCCCTTTGAGGAACTGCTTGCGCTTCATGGCGTCCTTGATGGTGACGCGCGCAAAATGCTCCGCCGGGAACATGGGGATGCCCTCGAAGGTGAAGCTCTCTTTGGGCGGGCACAGGGTGTCGCCGATGCGGAATATGCCGGGGTCGAACACGCCGATGATATCGCCGGCGTAGGCCTCCTCCACGATGCTGCGGTCCTGCGCCAGGAATTGCTGGGGCTGCGAGAGCTTGATGAGCTTGCCCGTGCGGGTCTGCCGCACGCTCATATCCTTTTCAAACCGGCCGGAGCAGATGCGGATAAAGGCGATGCGGTCCCGGTGGGCCGGATTCATGTTGGCCTGGATTTTGAACACAAAGCCCGAAAACGGCGATTCCACCGGGTCGATGGGGCCGCAGTCCGATTTCCGGGCCCCGGGGGCGGGGGCAAACCGCAGGAAATCCTCGAGAAACGGCTGCACGCCGAAATTGGTCATGGCGCTGCCGAAATAGAGGGGCGTCAGCTCCCCCGCCTTGACTTTGTCAAGGTCGAAGGCGTCGCCGGCCTCGTCGAGCAGCTCGATATCCTCACAGAGCTTTTCGTGGAGCGCGTCGCCCAACAGCGGGCGCAGCGCCGCGTCGTCCACTCCCCCCACGTGGGAGGCCGCGATGGTCTGCCCGTGGCCGGAGGCCTCAAAAAGCTCGATCTGTTTTTTTTCGCGGTTATAGACACCCTTGAAATCGGTGCCGCTGCCGATGGGCCAATTCATGGGGCAGGAACGGATGCCCAGGGTGTTTTCAATTTCCTCCATCAGCTCGAACGGGTCTTTGCAGAAACGGTCCATCTTATTGACGAAGGTGAAAATCGGGATGCCCCGCATCCGGCAGACGTGGAAAAGCTTGATGGTCTGCGCTTCCACGCCCTTGGCCCCGTCGATGAGCATCACGGCGCTGTCGGCGGCCACCAGCGTACGGTAGGTGTCCTCACTGAAATCCTGGTGCCCGGGCGTGTCCAGAATATTGATGTGGAACCCCTCGTAATCGAACTGCATGGCGCTGGATGTGACCGAAATGCCGCGCTGTTTTTCAATATCCATCCAATCCGATACGGCATAGCGCTGAGCTTTGCGGCCCTTCACCGCTCCGGCCAGCCGGATGGCTCCGCCGTAAAGCAGCAGCTTCTCGGTGAGGGTGGTCTTGCCGGCATCGGGGTGGGATATGATGGCAAATGTCCGCCGCCTGCGGATCGGATCGGTCAGTTCGCTTGTCTGTGTCACGCGTCATCCACCTTTGGCTGATTTTGCAAACAAAACTGCCCGGGCCACTGTGTGCGGCCCGGTTCATTTTGCAAAACCGATTGGTTTACTTGTTTCATGATATACTTTCACGTAAATATTATTATACCGTTTTGTGGCCTCAGATTCCAGCCGTGGGCACGGATTTTCCACCGTGCGGGCAAAAAAAGTGGAAAAGTTGCTTCGGAAAAGGCTTGACATGGATGATAATGTGTATTATTATAATAGTACACTAATTCACACATACAGAGGAGGTGAGACCGGTGGCCGGATTCAGCGGGCAGATACCCGTCTATCGGCAGATCATGCAGCGCATCCAGGCCGACATCGGCAACGGCACTCTTCACAGCGGCGACCGGCTGCCAAGCGTGCGGGAACTTTCCGATCAGATGACCGTGAACCCCAACACGATGCAGCGGGCCATGGCCGAGCTGGAACGCGAGGGCGTCGTGTCAATCAAACGCGGGGTCGGCGCTTTCGTGGCTGACGACCCGGAGCTGCCCCGCCGTCTGCGGGAAACACAGGCAGCCGCGCTCACCCGCCGCTATGTGCGCGGGATGCGGCAGCTTGGCATCGCGGACGAGGAGATGCTGGCGCTGGTGCATAAGCAGACGGCACAGACGCCGCCATGCGCTACGGCACCGTGCGCTGAGGCGCCGGAAGAAGGAGGAGGAGACATATGACGATTCTGCAGGCCGAGGGAGTCGTGAAGCGATACCCTGGCAAAAGGGCGCTGGATGGGCTTGATCTGACCTTGGGCGCGGGGCGCATCGCCGGGCTTTTCGGTCCCAACGGCAGCGGCAAGACCACGTTTCTTAAAATCATCACGGGGCTTGCCCACCCTACCCGTGGGCGGCTCGAAATATGCGGCGAGCCTCTTGGCTGGCGCACCCGGGCGCTGGTGGCCTATCTGCCCGACAGCGATTTTCTCTATGACTGGATGCGTATCTGCGAAGCGGGCGACGTATACGCCCGGTTTTACCCCGATTTCGACCGGGAACGCTACGGTAAGCTGCTGGAATTCATGCGGCTCGAGCCGGACGCGGCTTTCAAGAGCCTTTCCCGCGGCATGAGGGAAAAGCTGGGCCTTGCGCTGACGCTCAGCCGCCGGGCCAGGCTCACCGTGTTGGATGAGCCCCTGGGTGGGGTGGACCCCATCGCGCGGGAACAGATACTCGGCGCCATCATCCGGGAATTCCGCATCGACAGCTCCATGCTCATCACCAGCCATCTTATCCACGAATTCGAGACGGTGGTGGACGAAGCCTTTTATATCAAAGACGGGAAAATCGTCCTTTCGGGCGACACCGAAGCCCTGCGGGAGCAGCGGGGCAAAACGCTCGACGAACTGTATCGGGAGGTGTTTGCCCAATGAAACGCATGATGGCTTATGGATTTTGGAAATCCTGGCGGACCCGCCGGATTTTTCTGCTGATCTGCCTGGTGGCTTCGGTGCTGTTGATCCCCGCCACGGGGACGTTTAGCTCCCTCCGCTGGGACAGGGCGCTGGCTTTCTGCTACCCGGCCCTGTTTGTCATCAGCATGATGCTGATGATCGCGCCCTTTATCTGGGCCGTGGCCGATTACAACCGGGGTATTTCCGGCACCCGCGGGGTGCTGGAACGGGCCGTGGCCGTGCCTGCATGGCAGAAGCTGCTGGCAAAGCTCATTACGTCTCTTGCGACCATCGTGGTGCTGTCGCTGCTGGGGCTGGCGATCCTGGCCGGCACGGCCGCCGTGGCGGTGAACAGCTATGCCACGCTGGGTGACATGTGGCGCACATTTATACACAACCCCGACACGCTGCCCGTTATGGGGTATCTGCTGCGGGGCGGTGTCTGGAGCTTCATCATCGGCACTTTCGGAATGATCCGGCTGCTGCTGCTCATCTGGTTTGGTCTGACGCTGATCCGATCCTTCCCCGGCAGCCGCAAGGCGGGCGTACTGATCACCGTGCTGGTGTTTGCGGCCTATGCCGTGGTGTCGCCGCTGCTTTCCCAACTGGCGGAAAAGGTGCCGCTTTACACCTTTACCCTCTATACCCCGCCGCAGGGGCTGCAGTCCATCATCCAGGCCAATATGGGCGGCACGATTTCCAGCATGACGGTTTCCCTTTCCACCCTGATACTCCGGCTGGCCGTGACGGTGCTGGCCTTCTGCGGCACGGCGTGGCTGATGGATCACCGGGTGGAGGGCTAGGTCTTGCCAAAAGTAGACAAGGCTCTTGATTGAAACAGGGCCTGATTATTCCGCGGGGAGCACGAAACGGCGCAGCCGCTCAAAATCCGCCCGGCGGCATTCCAGCGTCAGCCGCGTGCCCTCCGGCTCATAGGCGGTGGCAATCACATGAGCGTGCTCGGTCAGATAGGCGACCGTTTCCCCCTCGGTGTAGGGCACGCGCATTTCGCACCGCACATAATCCCCGAAAATATGCCGGCAGACGGCCTCGACCAACGTGTCGAGGCCGTTGCCCGTTTTGGCGGAAAGATAGACGCATTCCCCCGCCACCGGCTGGGGACGGATATCCGTGCGGTCGCACTTGTTGAAGGCGTAGATGACCGGTATGTCGGCCGCTCCGATCTGGGCGAGGGTGTCGGCAGTCACTTCGATCTGGCTGCGGTACTCGGGGCTGGAGGCATCCACCACATGCAGCAGGAGGTCGGCTTCGCCCACCTCCTCCAGCGTGGAGCGGAAGGCCTTGACCAGATGGTGGGGCAGCCGGCGGATAAAGCCCACGGTGTCGGTGAGCAGGAAAACTTTGCGGTCGGGCAGCACGATGCGGCGCACGGAAGTTTCCAGCGTGGCGAAAAGCATGTCTTTTTCCAGCACCTGCTTGTCCGCCGGCTCGCCGTAGGCCCGCAGCAGGGCGTTCATCAGGGTCGACTTGCCGGCGTTGGTGTAGCCTGCCAGCGCCACCACGGGCACGCCGTTTTTGGCGCGCAGGCGGCGCTGGGTGCGGCGCCGGCCCACAAGCTGGCGCAACTCGGTCTCCATGCGGGCGATGCGGGTCTGGATTTCCCGCCGATTCAGTTCCAGCAGCTTCTCGCCGGCGCCGCGGTTAAAGGTGCCCGCGCCGCCCTGCTGCTGGGAAAGCCCCGTTTTAAGTCCCGTCAATCGGGGCAGCATATATTGCAGCCGGGCCACTTCCACCTGCAGGCAGGCTTCCCGCGTGCGGGCGCGGGAGGCGAAAATGTCGAGGATGACCATGGTGCGGTCTTTGACCTCGCACCCCAGTTCTTTTTCCAGGTTGCGCAGCTGGGAAGGGGAAAGCTCGTCGTTGAAAATGGCAAGATCCGCCCCCGTGCCGCGCACCGCGGCCGCGATTTCCGGCAGCTTGCCCGTGCCCACGTAATGGGCGGCGCTGGGGGCGTCGAGATTCTGGGTGACGACGGCCTTCGGCTCGATGCCGCAGGCCTGCGCAAGGCTCCCCAGTTCCCGGAGCGATTCTTCAAATTCGGTGTCGGCGCCGATGCATACGCCGACCAAAACGGCGGTCCGTGCCATTAAAATTCCTCCTGCGGCCGCCTGAAAAACGGCGGCCATTACGTCTGAAGCGGTGCCCGCGCCTTGCAAAAGGCCGTGCGCCGGGTGTAAAATAGAAAACGAAAATGACCGGGGCCGTAAGGCGCACCGGAGTCGGGGGATGGATGCAAATGGTGATTTCGCTGCGTCGGGGCGGCGCCGGTCTGGCCGTCGATGAGACGGGGGCGGAGCTTGTCTCTTACGTCCGGGATGGGGCGGAGTTTGTCTGGAGCGGCGACCCCGCCGTATGGAGCGGCCACGCGCCGGTGCTTTTCCCCATCGTGGGGGCGCTCCGGGATGACACTGTGCGCATCGGCGGCACCGTCTGCCATATGAAACGCCACGGCTTTGCCCGCCGCAGTCGATTTACCCGGCTGCCGGCCGGTGAAAACTCGCTGGCGTTCGAGCTTGTGCCCACCGACGACACCCGTCGGCAATACCCGTTTGAATTCCGGCTGCGCATCACCCATACGCTCACGGAGGACGGCTTTGCCACCGCCTATGAGGTGCGCAATGAGGACAGCCGGCCCATGCCCTTCGCCCTGGGCGGCCATCAGAGCATCCGCTGCCCCCTGCGGGAGGGCGAGAGCTTCGGCGATTACGAGGTCGTGTTCGGCGAGGCGGAGGAGCACCCGGCGATGATACTGGATCAGACCGGCCTGGTCGCCCCCCACAGCCGCGTGCCGGTGCTCGCCCCCGACGGGCGCACGCTGCCGCTGCGCTACGAAACATTCGACCGCGACGCGCTGATCTTTCCCCACATCCGTTCCCGGCGGGTGACGCTGCGGGCCCGGGAGGGCGGCGCGTCGGTCACGATGCGCTTCGACGGTTTCTGCGATTTCGGCATCTGGACCCCCACGGGCAAACAGGCACCCTTTATCTGCCTGGAGCCGTGGCAGGGCATGGCCGCCGTGGCGGGCGAAACCGGCCGCTTTGAGGATAAGCCCGACATTGTCACGCTGGCCCCGGGCGAAATTTACCGCGCAGGCTACCGGGTGGACGTGAAGCTCTGACGCGCGCATTCCTCCCGGCGGAAACAGCTTTCCAGATGATCGTTGACAAGCCCGGTGGCCTGCAGATGGGCGTAAACGATCACCGGCCCGAGGAACCGGAAGCCCCGGCCGCGCAGATCGGCGCTGACCGTGTCGGCAAGCGCCGTGCGCGCGGGCACCTCCTCCACCGTCTGCCAGCGGCCCACGACGGGCCGGCCCTCCACAAAGTGCCAGATATAGCGGTCAAAGCTGCCAAACTGCGCCTGCACGGCCAGAAACGCGCGGGCGTTGCTCACCGACGCTTCGATCTTGCGCCGGTTGCGGATGATGCCGGAGTCGGCCATCAGCCGGCCGATTTCCGTTTCGCCGTACCTGGCGACCGCTTCCGGGTCGAAACCGGCGTAGGCGCGGCGGTAATTTTCCCGCCGGCGCAGGATGGTCAGCCAGCTCAGGCCGGCCTGGGCCGACTCGAGCGTGAGGAACTCGAAGTGCAGCCGGTCGTCGTGCACCGGCACACCCCATTCCTCGTCGTGGTATCGGACATAGAGCGGGTCGGACCCGCACCATGGGCAGCGTTCCATACATAATCCTTTCCGCCGGCCGAAGCCCGGCACATTTTACTGACTGAAAGGCCGGGATTCAGTATGATTGGCATGGGCACCATCGTCAACACGGGGGCCGTCGTCGCCGGCGGGCTGCTCGGCGGCTTGCTGCGGGGCGGCATCCCGCTCAAATATAAGCAGATCATCACCCAGGCCGTGGGGCTGGCGGTGGGGGTCATCGGCCTGACCGGCGTGGTGCAGGGCATGCTCACCGCCGGCAGCGGGGGCGTGTTGGCCCGCTCCTACTCGATGACGGTCATTTTCAGCCTCCTTATCGGGGGGCTGCTGGGCGAGTGGCTGGCGCTGGAGGAGAGGCTCGACCATTTGGGCCGGCGGCTGCAAAACCGCTTCGGCGCCGCCTCCGGCAGCGTGGCGGAGGGCTTCGTGACCGCGACGCTGCTTTTCTGCGTGGGGGCCATGGCGATCGTGGGCTCCATTCAGGATGGGCTCACCGGAAACCCCTCCACGCTCTATGCCAAATCCATCCTCGACGGGGTGATGGCGGCGGTGTTCGCTTCCACCATGGGCTTCGGGGTGATTTTGTCGGCCGGGTCGGTGCTGGTCTATCAGGGTAGCATCACGCTGTTGGCCGGGGTCATCCGCTCATGGCTCACCGAGCCGGTCATCACCCAGACCTCCGCCGTGGGCAGCGTGCTGATCCTCGCGCTGAGCATCAACCTGCTGGATATCAAGAAGCTCCGCGTGGGCAATCTGGTGCCGGCCATGTTCGCACCCTTCGTGTGGTATCTGCTCACCCGGCTTGCCGCGTCGGTCTTTCACTTCTGAGAATCCGTTCGCTTTGTCTTTTTGCCTGCGCCCGGCGCGGGCTTTTTTCATGCCCGCTTACGATTTCCCCAGGCCGTAGGCTTTCACAATGGCGTTTGTATCCATCTTTTTCGAGAGAGAATAGACGGTGACGCTGTCGGCGGCGTGCAGGTTAATGCCGGTTTCGTTGAAATCAAAGTTGCCCAATTCCGTACCGGACTGATAATACCCAACCGCAAGGTAATAGCCGATCCGATCGCCGGGGAGGACTGTCTTCACCTTTGGGTCGGTGCCCGCGAACCGGGCCGTGAGTTTGGCTACGTTCGCCCGGCCCTTGATCTCTTTGCGTTTGCCGGTGAAGCCGGACTGGATGACCGCCCGGTCGGCGTCGGAAACATCGACCCCCAGCACCTGTTTGACTTCCGTCACGCCGGCCGGGGCCGTGGCCCGGCAGTCGGTCTTGTGCACCGGCGCGAAGTGTATCGAGAGCCACACGACCCCGCCGCCGAGTGCCAGCACGGCAATCAGAGTGATGATCACGCTGCGGATGCGCCTGCTCATAGCCGAATCTCCTGCCTTTCGTCGGGTTTACGCGAAATTGCGGAGAAACCGGAGAACGCCGCCGCGGGAAGGGAAACAGGTGTCAGCCTTTGGCCGCATCATAGACCAGCCGGCCGCGGCAGAAGGTGTAGCGGATGGCGCCCTTCTCATCCACCGCGACAAGGTCGGCCAGCTTGCCGGGTACGATGGAGCCGGTGATTTTGTCGAGCCCCACGGCCCGCGCCGGATTCAACGTGGCCGTCTGCAGCGCCTGCTCGGGGGTGATGCCGGCAAATTTGGCAATGTTTTTGACGCCGTTGCGCAGCAGCAGCGTGCTGCCCGCCAGATTGCCGGCGGGGTTGCGGGCCACGCCGCCTTCCACATGGACCATGGCGCCGGCAAAGGGATAATCGCCGTCGCGCAGGCCCGCCGCCTGCATGGCGTCGGTGATGGCGACCATCTTATCCGGCCCCTTGGTGCGATAGATGAGCTTGACCGTGGCCGGGTGCAGGTGGATGCCGTCGCAGATGGCCTCGGCGTAGGCCTCGGTGGTCAGCCCCGCGCCCACGGTGCCGGGCTCCCGGTGGTGCAGCCCCTTCATGGCGTTAAAAAGATGGGTGAAGGAGGTGGCCCCGGCCGCCAGCGCCCGGCAGGCGACCTCATAGGAGGCGTCGCAGTGGCCGACCGACACCGTGCCGCCGAAATCGGCGATGTGCCGGATCAGTTCCATGGCGCCCGGCAGCTCCGGGGCCACGGTCATGCGCATGCGCAGCTTCGGGCCGAGGATCTCGCGGAAGGTGTCGGTATCCGGAATGCTCGGGTCGCACAGCAGCGTTTCCTCGTGAGTGCCCTTGAATTTGGCCGACAGGAACGGCCCCTCGATGTGGGCCCCCACGATGGAGGCGCCGAGGTCTGCCGATTCCGAGGCCGTGCGCACGTGGCGCAGCGCCCGGCGGATATCCTCCATACTCGCCGTCAGTGTGGTGGGGAAATAGGCCGTCACGCCGTTGCGGGCCAAAAACCGCGACCACTCGACGATCTGCTCGGGCGCGGCCTGCATGGTGTCGTACCCGACGGCCCCGTGGGTGTGCACGTCGATGAGCCCCGGTAGCACCCGCAGACCCGTCATGTCGAGCACGTCGCCGGTGCGGGAGTCGGTCTCCACACTGTCGATATAGGCGCCGTCCAGCCGCAGGCTCCCCATGTGATAGGTGCCGTCCGGAGCGAGCCAGCTGCCGTTTTTCAGTATATACATGGATATCCCCCTCTATTCCTGCCGGCGATGGCCGCCGGAAATGCTTTCCACCGTCATTATAGCATCCGGGCGGGTGAAACACAAGAAACCTCCGCCCGGCCGCGCCCGCGGGGAATTGACTGTTTACAAAGCGGGTAAAAGAGTGTATACTGGCTATAAGAGAACGACGTTCTTAATCCGGTCGGAGGTAAGGCATGGATCTGTTTGACAAGCTCAAGATACTCACCGATGCGGCCAAATACGACGTGGCCTGCACCTCCAGCGGGGTGGACCGTACTCCCGCCCCCGGCGGCATCGGCAGCGCGGCCGCCTGCGGCATCTGTCACACCTTCGCGGGGGACGGGCGGTGCGTGTCGCTGCTCAAGGTGCTGATGACGAACGTTTGCTGCTACGACTGCCGCTACTGTGTCAACCGCCGCTCCCACGACACGCCGCGCGCGGCCTTCACCCCCCGTGAGCTGGCGGAACTGACCATCCAGTTTTACCGCCGCAATTATATTGAGGGGCTTTTCCTCAGCTCGGGCGTCATGCGCAGCCCCGACTACAGCTGTGAGCAGATGGCCGAAGCGCTGCGCATTTTGCGCGAGGAATACCGTTTCGGCGGCTATATCCACGTCAAGGCCATCCCCGGCGCCGACCCGGCCCTCACCGAGCGGCTCGGGCGGCTGGCCGACCGCATGAGCGTCAATATCGAGCTGCCCTCGGGCGAGAGTCTGGGCCGTCTCGCGCCCGACAAATCCAAATCGGCCATCCTCGCCCCCATGGGCTATATCCGCGACCGCATCGGAGAAACGGCCGGGGAGGCGCTGGTGAGTCGACATGCGCCGCGTTTCGCCCCCGCCGGCCAGAGCACCCAGATGATCGTGGGCGCGACCCCCGACAGCGACCGCCGGATTCTTACCTTGGCTCAGGGGCTTTACCGTCGCTACGGGCTCAAACGGGTGTTTTATTCGGCCTATATGCCGGTGGTGGAAAACGCCCTGCTGCCCCCCGTGGGCACCCGGCCGCCGCTTTTACGGGAACACCGGCTCTATCAGGCCGACTGGCTGCTGCGGTTTTACGGCTTCACCGCCGACGAGCTGCTCGACGACGCCCAACCCGATTTCGACCTGCGGCTGGACCCGAAATGCGGCTGGGCGCTGCGGCATATGGAATGTTTCCCGGTGGAAGTCAACCGGGCGGAATACGAAACGCTGCTGCGGGTGCCGGGCATCGGCGTGCGCAGTGCCCGGCGTATCCTGACCGCCCGGCGGGAAGCTTCGCTCGACTTCGACGGGCTCAAAAAGCTCGGCGTCGTGCTCAAGCGCGCCCAGTATTTCGTCACCTGCCGGGGCAGGGCCGCCCCGGCGCTGCGCCTGCCTCCCGGGCAGACGGCCGCGGCCCTGATGGGGGAGCGCGCCTTTGCCGACTCGGCGGCCGCCGGAGGGCGGCAGCTGTCGCTTTTCGACCCCGCACCCACATGGGAGGATACCGTCCAATGTCTGACCGGCCAGATCTGATCTACCGCTACGACGGCAGCTTCGACGGGCTGCTGTGCTGCGTGTTCGAGAGCTACCTGAAAAAAGAGATTCCCGCCGGCATCCTGTCGGCCCGGGCGGAGCAGACCTGCCTTTTCCCCGCGCGGGAAATTGAGACCGACCCGCAGCGAGCCGCCCGGGTGGCCCGCTCCATCGCTCCCGCCATAGGGGCGGAAGCGGCAGATTTCGTGCGCCGGGCCTTCCTCACCTGCCTGCCGGAGCGGGAACGGTATATCCTGCTCTTTTTGCGGCTGGGCTATCGCCGCGGTCCCGCCGTGATGCGCATGCTCACCGACGACACCGTACATGCCCTGGCGAAAGCGGTGCAGAGCCTGGAACACGAAGCCCACCTGCTTGACGGCTTCTTGCGCTTTTCCGAGCGGGGCGGCGTGCTGGCGGCTCAGATGCGGCCCAAAAACATTGTGCTGCCGCTGATGGCGCCCCATTTCTGCGGCCGTTACCCGGGGGAGCGGTTTGTTATCCACGACCGGGCCCACGACATGGCGCTGCTCCACGAGCCGGGCAGGCCGCCGGTCATCCGCCCGGCGGAGGAACTGGCGCTGCCCGCCGTCGATGCCAATGAGCGGGCCTTTCGCAGCCTATGGCGGCTCTATTACGATACGGTGGAGGTGGAGGGGCGGCACAATCCCCGCTGCCGCATGACCCATATGCCCAAACGCTACTGGGAATATCTCACCGAGATGGGTCACGGCGAGGGCGGACCCTGGCATTTGCCGGAGTGAATCAGGCCATGTCCTGCAGCACAGCTCGCACGGATGTGTCGTTGGCAAGGTTGACACGATTGATATAGTCGTTGCCGACCGGAATATCCGGCACCGTGCGGGTCTCGAAATTGCTGCTGCCGTCAGAATTGAGGCCCATATCCTCCGGAAAGCGGAAAATATAGCCGCTGTTGGGCAGCGTGCAGACGGCCGGGTCGAAACCGAGACCGTCGCCGCCGGTGCGGCTGCCGACGAGTTTTGCAAAGCCCGTGGCTTTCGCGAAGGCCGCGAAGCCCTCGGAGGAGGAAAAGACCCCGCCGTTCACCAGCAGATAGACGCGGCCGTGGAAACCCACCGGATTTTGGGGTGAGACGGTAAAGGAATCCTGCGTCGCATATTTAAAATCGGTGCGCACCTCGGGCGGCAGGGCGGGCAGATTCCGTTTTTCCAGCTCCGCTATGGGCATGCATCCGGCGTAGCCGGCGGGAATGAAGGCTTTCAGGAAAGTTTCACCGTACGCACCGCCGCGGTACGTGTAATAGAGGGACTCTGTGAGTGGCTGATTGACCAGCAGCGGCACCAGATGGTCCGACCAGTAACGGCTGTCGCCGCCCCCGTTGTTTCGTATGTCGAGTATCAGCGCAGCGGCGTCTTTTTGCTGCCGCAGGAACGGCTCGACAGCGGCCATATCCGACTGGATATACTCGGTGGCAAACGAGCGGATGGCCAGATAGGCCACCCGACCGCCGCGCAGCACGGCCGTGTCGATGTTGCCACTGAATATGGCCGAGCTGGAGGATACGGCCGCGCCGGAAGAGGTGGGGCTCACATCTGACGCGCCGTAGCGCCGCACGGCAGCGGAACTGTTGAGCTGTGCAAGCCATGGGGCAAGGAGCGCCGTATCCTGACTGTAAACCCGCCGACACTCGGCCACGAACTCGGCGCTGAGCAGGCCGGTATGGCCGTTATGCAGTTGGTAAAGGTCCTCCGTCAGCACGGCGGCAAAGGCGGCGTCGGTTCTTGCGGCGGCCGCCCGTTTGCCGTAGGCGGGCTGCAGAGAGAGCCAATCCACATGGTTCACACGTTCGTTCACACCGAAATAGGGGTAGTTTTCTTTGAGTATTTTCACCATGTAATCGAAATCGGCCGTCCGCTGCGCGGCGGTCAGCGGGGACGTGGCCGATGCTGGCCGGGCTTTTTCCACGGCGGGGCCGGCGCTCAGACCGGCCGCGAGCAGAAGCGTCAGCAGCAGGAGCCGGATTTTTCGTTTCATGGCGGGCCTTCTTTCCGCGCGGCAGACCGTACTATGAAACCAATTATATCCATGTTTTGCGGGGGATGCAAGCCGGACGGCCGTTTACCGTAATTTACATCCCATTCGATTTTCGTTCACATGGGGGCCATAAGTTGCCCCTATACTAAAGCTGTACTTCGAAGGTGGCACTTCGAAAGTCCTTTTTCAAACTCCTCCTCTTTATCTTTATCCTATCTTTACCTTATTTTACTTCAAAAGCCCTCCGGTTTACCCGGAGGGCTTTTTTTGCCGTGTCGGCCACGCAGATACCGGCAGGCCGCTATCCGGCTATGTCGCCCCGCAGATAGGCCGCCGCCTCGGCAATGGCCCGCTCCATGACGGCATGACCCGGCGCGCCTTCGGTCAGACGGGCCTCCACGCAGGTCTTGAGCGCGATGGCGTCGTAAATATCCGGTCCGAAAGCGGGGCTTTCCGCCCGGAACTCATCGAGGGTGAGGTCGTCGAGGGCGCAGCCTTTTTCGATGGCCCGCAGCACCAGCCGCCCCGCTACCCCGTGGGCATCGCGGAAAGGCACCCCGTGGCGCACCAGATAGTCGGCCGCGTCGGTGGCGTTGGTGAAACCGTTTTTGGCGCTTTGTGCCATGCGCGCGGGCTTGAAACGCGCCGTGCGCAGCATGCCGGCGAAAAGAGTGAGACAGTCTTTGACCGTATCCACCGCGTCGAATACCGGCTCCTTATCCTCCTGCATATCCTTGTCATAGGCCAGCGGTATGCCCTTCATGGTGGTCAGCAGCGCTGCCAGCGCGCCGTAGACCCGCCCGGTCTTGCCCCGCACCAGCTCGGCTACGTCGGGGTTCTTTTTCTGGGGCATGATGCTGCTGCCAGTGCTGTAGGCGTCGTCCAGCTCCACAAAACGATACTCATCCGAGTTCCACAGAATGATCTCTTCCGAAAAGCGGCTCAGGTGCATCATGATCGTCGCCAGCGCCGCCAGAAACTCGATGGCGTAATCCCGGTCGGATACGGCGTCCATGCTGTTGCGCGCCGGGGCGTCGAAGCCCAGCTGCCGGGCGGTGTAGGCCCGGTCGAGGGGATAGGTGGTGCCCGCCAGCGCCCCCGCGCCCAGCGGGCAGGTGTTCATCCGCCGGCGGATGTCGCGCAGCCGGGAACGGTCGCGGCGGAACATCTCAAAGTAGGCGTCCAGATGGTGAGCCAGCGTCACGGGCTGGGCCTTCTGCAGGTGAGTGAAACCGGGCATAAAGGTGTCGATGTGGGCCCGCATCAGCCCGAGCAGCGTCTCGAGCATTTCCCGCAGGCGCCCGTCCACCTCGTCGGCTTCGTCCCGCACGAAAAGTTTCATATCCAGCGCCACCTGGTCGTTGCGGCTGCGGCCGGTGTGCAGCTTTTTGCCAGCGTCGCCGATGCGCGCAATGAGGTTTGCCTCCACAAAGCTGTGGACATCCTCGTAAGCGTCCGTTACCGGCAGAGTGCCGGCTCGGGCGTCGGCCAGGATGCCCCGCAGCCCGTCGGCGATGGCGCGGCCCTCCTCCTCGGTGAGAATGTGCTGCCGGGTGAGCATCCGGGCGTGGACGAGACTGCCCGCAATGTCCTGCCCAAGCAGCCGGCGGTCAAACCGGATGGATGCGTTGAACTGATAGACCTGGCGGTCGGTTTCCCCAGTGAAACGCCCGCCCCAGAGCTGTGCCATATGTGTGATCCCCCCGCGTGTGAATTGTCTCCAGTGTACCATACTCGGGGGCGGAATGCAATCGGCGGAGCGCCTGCGCCGCCCTGCGGAATGCAGGATGAATCGAGCCGTGTTGCAAAGCCGCTTGTCCGGCGGTATAATAAAATCGGCCGCCGCACCCGTGCGATCCGTGCTTTGGGGCCTCCCCGCATGGTTCCGAAGCGGTGGGACCGGCACTTTGCGAAACCGGAGGAAACGGCATAAGAAGTATCGCATTGTGGGCACCGGTGGGGTCGGGGGATGCATCGGCGGCCATCCGGGAACCGGGCTGCACGAAGCCCGAAACCCGCGGGTATGACAAGCCGCCCGGGGAGGAGGCTTCCCCGGGCGGCCAATGGCGGCAGGCGGTCACTTTTTGACTTTGTTGACGAACTGCATGTTGACCAGCGTGTCGTAGGAGTAGCTGGATTTGTAAATGCCCGTTTTGATGAGCATATCCATGTCGTTCTCCACGGCCTTCTTGGAAATCTGGCCGTCCGGACTCCAGAGCTTGTCGGCATAGGCCCGGTCGAGAGAAGCCTGGATGTCCTCGTCCGACAGGGTGGGAAATTCGAGCTTGAGGTCTTTTTTGGCCAGCGCCTTGTCGCTCTGCACGACTTTCAGCGCCTTGACGACGGCGTTGGTGAATGCCTGCACGGTGGCGGAGTCGTTTTGCAGGGTGGACTTTTTGGCACTCATCACCGAGTAGGAAAAGTCGCCCATATCGGGGAACTTATAAAACGGCTCGCCCGAGATGCCCTGGGAAATGCCCTCGATGATCTGCGGCTCCGCGCCGTTGCCGATCTGGCCCACGCCGCTTTTCATCATGGCGTTGACGGTGGAAGCGTCGCTGTTTTCGACCAGCGTCACGTCTTTGGCCGGGTCGAGGCCGAGGTTCAGCAGCAGATAGCGGGTCAGCAGGTCGGGGCTGCCGCCGTAGCGGCCGGCGATGATCTTTTTGCCCTTGAGGAAGGTTTTGAGGTCGGCGTTGGAACCGGACGCGGGCGCCAGCCCCTTCGCGGCGAAAAGATAGACGTTGGCGCGGTTGACCACGTTACAGAAGGCGGTGACCGGGTCGGAGTTGCCCACGTTGCCCAGCGCGATGGAATCCACCCCGCCGATGACGCCCCATGCCGAGCCGCTGACCACGGCGGTCACATGGGTGCCGCCGGCGGCGCTGATGATTTTGACTTCCAGCCCCTGCTCTTTGAAATAGCCCTCCCGCTGGGCCATATAGAGGGGCAGATAACCGATCAGATGTACGGGTTCCGCTATGGTGATTTGCTTAAGCGGGCCGGAGGACGCCTTCCGGGTCTTTTGCGACCGGGTGCATCCGGCGGCTGCCGCCGCCACTGCGACGGCCAGTGCGGCGACTGCCGCGCGTCTTAACAGGGGTGCGACTTTCATATGGATGACCTTGCCTTTCCGTATGTGACGAAGGAACGTGTCAGGAGCGGGTGATCACCAGTCGGTGGCTGAGCCATTTTTCCAGCAGCACGACGCCCCAGTACATGACGATGGAAAGCACCGACAGTACAAAGACGCCCACCCACACCAGTTTGATGTCGAGAATGGTGCCGGCATAGATGATCATGCGGCCCACACCCTTGTCGGAGGCGATGAATTCGCCCACGATGGAGCCGGCCAGCGCCAGCGAAATGTTGATGCGCAGACAGCTGATGATCCAGGGCAGCGACCAGGGCACGATGACTTTGGCAAAGACCTGCCGCCGCTTGGCACCCAGCGAGACCATCAGCGTTTCCATGGCGGGGTCGACGCTTTTAACGCCGCTGTAGGCCGACAGGGCCGTGGCCACCACAGTCATCAGGAAGGCCAGCACCGCCTTGGAGGTAAAGCCGATGCCGAAAAGGATCACCAGCACCGGCCCCAGGGCCAGCTTGGGCAGAGCGTTGAAGATGATGAGATACGGCTCGCTGATGCCGGCGTAGGATTTGGACCACCAGAAGGAAAGCCCCAGCAGCGCGCCGCACACCGTCCCCGCCACGAAGCCGATGACCGTCGAGCCCGACGTGTAGGCGATATCCCGCAGCAGGGTGCCCTGGGCCGCCTGGATATAGGCGGTGCGCAGGATGGTGCTGGGCCGGCTCCAGTAGTACGGGTCCAGCCACCCCAGGCGGGAAAAGAATTCCCACCCGGCGAAAATAAAGACCCCCACCGCCACCCGGCCCCAGACGATGCGGCATTTGCGCCGCCGTGCGGCAAAGCCTTCGTCGCGAAGCCCGGCCGATGTGCCTGCGGTGTCAGGTTTCATCCCGCGTTCCTCCCTTCGTTTCCGCAGGGTGGGTGCCGTAAAGCAGCCCCAGCAGATGATGCTTGAGCGCCATGAATTCGGGGGATGTGATGTCGTCGGTCTTCCGCGGGCGGGGAATATGTACCGGTATCCTGGCTTTTACCGTGCCGGGCCGGGCGGAAAAGACGTAGATGTCGTCCGACAGATAGATGGCCTCGTCGATGTCGTGGGTGACGAACAGAATGGTCTTGCGGAAGTCTTTCCAGATGTCGAGCAGCCAGTTCTGCATTTCCAGCCGGGTCTGCGCGTCAAGGGCGCCGAACGGTTCGTCCAGCAGCAGGATATCCCGGTCGTACAGCAGCGTGCGCAAAAAGGCGGCCCGCTGCCGCATCCCGCCCGACAGCTCGTAGGGGTAATGGGTCTCGAATCCGCCCAGACCGTATTTTTCCAAAAGAGGCTTCGCCCGTGCGACGGCTTCCCGCCGGCGCACGCCCCGCACTTCCATGCCGAGGATGACGTTGTCGAGGATCGTCCTCCACGGCAGCAGCATGTCTTTCTGAAGCATATATCCGACATAACCGGGATGAAGGACGATATCCCGGCCGTCGGAGGTGACGGTGCCTTCCCCCGGGGCCGTGAGACCGGCAATAATATTGAAAAGAGTCGATTTGCCGCAGCCGCTTGGCCCGATGACGCAGGAAAAACTGCCGGATTCCACAGCCATGTACACATCCTGAAGGGCCGTCAGCACCTGGTCACCCTTGCGGAACTGTTTGCCGACGCCCGTGACGGCAAGCTTATGTGGGGTTTCCGCTTTCCCATCCCTGGGCATGTGGACGTCCTGAAGGGCTGTCGGCACTTGGTCGCCTTTGTGAAACGGGCTGCCGACGCCCATGGCGGCAAGCTTATGTGGTGTTTCCATTTTCTCATCCTTTCCCGCGGCGTGCCGCCGGGCCGCCGTTGTGAAGGGGCCGGCGGCTGCCCCTTCTTTACCAGTATATCCGGCGGCGGCATTTGTGTGCCGCCCGTCCACAGGGGCACCCGACGGGCGGCGGACATAAAAAAATCCCCGGCCGATGAGGGCCGGGGATACGGTGCGGAAAACTCAGTAGGTGCCGGGGCAGTTTTGAGCAAACGACTGATCGACGGCCTGCCGCTGCGCCTCGCTGAGCGGCGTGAAGGGCCGGCGCGGGTCGCCCGCCGGGATGCCCTGCCGCGTCAGCACGTATTTGATGGAGGCGATCAGCCCCACGCGGCACATGGCCTCCATGACGTTGTTGGCCTTGACCTGCAACGCCTGGGCAAGGCGGAAATCGCCGCCGAGAAAAGTGTCGTAGATGCGCCGGTAGGCGGGCAGCATGACGTTAAAAGTGCTGCCGATGGCACCGTCCGCCCCCATGGCCAGCCCGGCCACCATGGTTTCGTCGAAGCCGTCGAAGACGAGCAGCTCGGGGTTGAGGTTCTTGATGCGTTCAAGCTGGAAAATGTCGTAATTGGTATGCTTGACGCCCAGAATATCCCCCGACCGCAGCAGCTCCACCGTGTCGGCATTCGACAGATCCAGTACCTTGTGGGTGTTGCCGGGGAAATTGTAGATGAGCACCGGCATGCCGGCGGCTTGGGCGATGGCATGGTAATAGCCCGCGATCTCCCGCGGGGAAAAGCCGTAATAAAACGGCGGAGTGGCGGCCACCACCCGGTAGCCGAGGGAGCGGATTTGATGCGCGAAATCCACCGCTTCGTCGGTGGAAATGGCCCCCACATGCCCGATGAGCGTGGTGCGGTCCCGGAAAGCCGCTGCTGCCCGGAATACCTCGACCCGTTCCTCGTGGGAAAGCAGAAAGCATTCCCCCGAGCTGCCGCCGATAAAGAAACCGTCCGCTCCCTGCCCGAGGTTGCGTTCCATCAGTGCGTGCAGGGCTGGCGCGCTGAATCGGCCCTGTGCGTCATACGGTGTGGCGCTCGCTACGTAAATACCATTCATTCCAATCCGCCGTCCTTCCGGCCGTCCGTCAGGACGGTGCCGTTGTTGCTCTCAGTCTACGCCAATATTCTGCACAAATCAACAAAAATATATGGAAAGAGAGCTGAATTATGAGAAGAAAAGACAGAGAAATTCTGGATATCCAAGAAATCGAGGGCATCCTCCGGCGCAGCCAGGTGTGCCGGGTGGCATTTGCGGCGGGGGATACGCCCTATATCGTGCCGATGAGCTACGGCTACGAGCGGCAGGGGGAGTGCTTCACCCTTTTTTTTCACTGCGCAGGGTCGGGGCGCAGGCTCGATATGATGGCGCAGAACCCGCGGGTGTGCTTTGAGATGGACGGCGAATGCCGGCTGGTGCCGGGGCTGGACGGCCACCCGGAGCGGTGCACCATGACCTACGAGAGTGTGGTGGGCTGGGGCACCGCCCGGCTGGTGACCGACGGGGGAGCGAAAAAGCATGCGCTCGACCGGCTGATGGCCCATTACGGCGAGGCAGGGCACGGCGATTACCCCGAGGCGGCGCTGCGGGCGGTGACGGTCTTTGAGGTGGCGGTCACCGAGTGCACCGGCAAACGCCACGCGGCGGGCAAAACCGGCGCATAACAGACGGTCGGGGGGGGGGGGGGGGGGGGGGGGGGGCGCGCGCGCCGGGCG
>JAEWAE010000034.1 GCA_023391835.1 Bacillota bacterium | reverse complement strand
CCCATCGCGTATGCCCTCCCCCAACCCGCCGCCGGTTTGCCGACGTCCCGCCGGCGGCGCTCACAAAAACGTTGCTCAGCTGACCTTCTTGCCGATGGTCACGAGCGGGTCCACATACTGGCTGTTTTTCATCATGGCAAAATGCAGATGGGGCACCAGACCGATTTCGGCCTGAGCGGTGGCTCCCACCGAGCCGATGACGTCGCCGGCTTCAACCTTCTGGCCTTTTTTCACCGTCGGCTTATCGCCGAACGCCGTCAGGTCGGCATAGATGGACGTGATACCGCCCCCATGCTGGATGATGACTTCCTGTCCGAGCTGGTCGTCCACCTTGACGTCCAACACCGTGCCGTCCGCACAGGCCTTGACCGGCGTGCCGGAGTTGGCGGAAATGTCGACGCCCATATGGGTGCGCCAGTCATTCATGGTCTTGTCATAAATGGGGGTGTCGGCGCTGTATTCGGTGAGCAGGCTGCCCTGCAGCGGCAGCACATACAGCGTAGGCGCCGCCATGGATGAAGAAGACGAGGATTTGGAACTGGCGGCGGATGACGCGGCCGACGAAGCGGCGGACGACGTGGAAGCCGCCGAGGAGCCGGAAGCCGTCACGCCGCTGACCGTGTTGGCCGTCTGCTGGGCTTCGCTGTCATTCCACGTCACGGTGCCGGTGTTGGAAACATCCGACGTCGCGCCGCTCAGCGAGGATGTGACGGACACACCCCCGAAACTTTTATTGGCGGCGATATAGGCGGCGGAGCCGATGGCAACCAAACATAGCGCAAGGGCTATGTAAAAGCCCTTACCGTTGATAAATCTGGAAAATCCCGATTTCCCGACCTTAAAATTACTCATATTAAGCACCTCCGGCTATATTTTGGCCGGAAATGAACGGGCTTATACAGCACAAATCGGAAAATTGGCAATCGCATGCATTGGAACTCAGGAATTATCGTCCGTGCCGCTCCACTGGTAACCCGCGATGGAAATACCGGTGTAATAATAGGAAAGAATTTCTTTCCACGTTTTGCCGTGGGCCGCCAGATATTCCGCCCCATACTGGCTCATGCCCACGCCGTGGCCGTTGCCCCGGACAGTGAAGGTGAACGTCCCCTTCTGATACGTCAGTGTGAAATCGGCGGAGCGCAGGCCGAAAAGGGTGCGCAGGGTTTCCCCGCTCACCGCCGTGCCGCACAGGGAGGCCGTTTTGACCCCGCCCGCCCGGGATCGCACGACGGACCCCAGCCATTTGGCGGGGTCGGAGCCGAAAGCCGCCGCCGGGTATTTGGCCTTCACCCGGTTGGAAAATTCCTCTTTGGAAAACTGCCGGCTGCTTGCGTAATCCGGCGCATTTTTATCAAAGGAGCTGTCCACGCTTTTGAGATAGGGCTGGCTGTCGCCCCACACGTCGGCACTGTCTTCCGTGCGCCCGCCGGAGCAGGAAAAATAGACCGCGTCGATGGGCTTGCCCTGCCAGACGATCACCTGACCGGCCACCTGCTCCACGGCCTGCCGGATGCGGCTCCACTGGGAGTCGAAACTCGCCCCCCATTTGGCCCGGGCCTCGGTTTCCGACAGGTAGGCTTCCGCCGTGCTCGAATCATCCGACAGGTCGGCCCCGCCGATGGTGCTGTTTTTGCCGGGGTTCGACCGGTTATTTTCCCGCGCATGGCAGGCATAGGTGAAGGCGGCCACCGCCTGTGCCTTGAGCGCCTCCTCGTGATAGGAGGCGGGCACCTCGGCGGCTACCACCCCGCAGATATAATCCACCGCCGCGATACGGTCCACCGCACCGGTGGAGGTGCGGAACACGCGGAAGACCTCCTTGGCCTCCTGCCCCGCCGAGGCAACCGACCCGGCGGCTGACGACGGGGTTGACGCTGCATTTCGGCGGCTCTTCCCATTCACCGTATGGGTAAAGCCGGCCGCTACAAGGGGAATCAGCAGGAATAAAGTCACAAAAGCTGCAACATACATCCGTATTTCTTTCATATTTTATACCCGGTACCTTGACGAATCCATTTGGCGTAGTGTAAAATAAAGGTATTCTGTTTCACAAAATAACGCAAGGACGCGTGCACAGGCGGCAAACCGGGAGCGTCGGCGCTGTTGACAAAGGGAGGATTACCGTATGGATGCAGACAGTCGTACACTTCCGATTGACTCTCTCAAAAACCTATGCGACGAGTTCAAAAAGTATAACCGCATCGACCCCGAGCTGTTCGACGCCTATCATGTCAAGCGAGGGCTGCGCAACGACGACGGCACCGGCGTGATGGCTGGGCTGACGCTCATCTGCAACGTCCACGGCTATCTGATCAACGAGGGCGAGAAGATGCCCGTCGACGGCGAGCTGATCTATCGCGGCATCAATATCCGCGATTTGGTCGCCGGGTGCGAGGCGGATCAGCGCTTCGGCTTTGAAGAAGTCATCTGGCTGCTGCTTTTCGGCAGCCTGCCCAACGCACGGCAGATGGCCAGCCTGCGGCAGATCCTTGCGTCCTACCGGGAGCTTCCGCCCCGCTTTGTCGAGGATTCCCTCATGATCGCCCCTTCCCCGAATATCATGAATCAGCTCCAGCGCGCAGTGCTGGCGCTTTATGCATTCGACAACGCCCCGGAGGATAAAAGCCTCGAGCATGTGATCCTCCAGTCGATGTATCTGATCGCGCGCATGCCCACCATCATGGTCAACGCCTATCAGATCAAACGTCGGGTGTTCGACCATGAGAGCATGTTTATCCACCCGCTGGTGGACGGGCACTCCACCGCCGAGAGCATCCTCGCCACCATGCGCCCCGACCGTCAGTTCACCGACGCGGAAGCCAAGCTTCTCGACCTGTGTCTGATGCTCCATGCCGAGCACGGCGGCGGCAATAATTCCACCTTCACCTGCCGAGCGGTCACTTCCACCGGCACCGACACCTACTCCGCCATCGCGGCGGCTATCGGCAGCCTAAAGGGCCCCCGTCACGGCGGAGCCAATATCAAAGTCATGGAAATGCTCGATTACATAAAGACCGGCGTGAAAGACTGGCAGGATGACGCGGAAATCTCCGCTTTTCTTGAGAAGCTGCTTTCCCGCGAAGCGGGTGACCGCTCGGGCCTGATTTATGGCATGGGCCATGCGGTCTACACCATCTCCGACCCACGGGCCGTCATCCTCAAGCAGCGCATGGAGCGTCTCGTCCGCGGCACCGGGCTGTATGACGAATTCCAGCTTCTTGAGTCGGTGGAACGGCTGGCTCCCGCGGCCTTCGCCAAGGTCAAGGGCAGCTCCAAAAATATCTGCGCCAACGTGGATCTGTATTCCGGCATGGTTTACCGGCTGCTGCGCATCCCCACCGAGCTGTATACCCCGCTTTTCGCCGTGGCCCGCATGGCCGGCTGGTGCGCCCACCGCATTGAGGAAATGACCACTGGCGGCCGCATCATGCGCCCCGCCTATAAAGCCGTCGCCGCCGCCCACACCTACACGCCCCTTTCCCAGCGGGGCTAAGTGGGCAAAGTGCCAGCTTGCCAAGCGGCCGAAAGCGCGCTATACTGAGATGGATTCGACTCCCGCCGGGCCTCTCCCGGCCGCCGACGGGTGCCATGGAGGTAAGCGATTTGCAGAAAAGACGGGTCGGTTTGTTTTTTGTCGTGTGCGCACTGGGTCTGCTGGGCGCGGTGCCGCTGCGCGTGATTCTGATACTCTATGACATCGACCCGGCCACCGGGTTTTATACGGGCGGCAGCGGGCTTGCCATGGCGGTCAACGTGCTGCTGGCGGCCGTGTCGCTTTTTTTGCTCACGCCGATGGTGATCCGCCGCTTCCAGGGCGGGGTTCCCCGGCTGCCGGCCACGCCGGCCCACGGAGTGCTCGCCGCGCTGTTGGCGGCCGCCATGGCGGCCGAGATCGTCTATCAGTTCCGCTTGGTCGTCATCGGGCGCACGGCGGGCAATCTTTTCATCGCCATGGCCGCCCTGCCGGCCGCCGTCTTTTTTATCGTGCTCGCCGGTGCCGCCTTCGGCGGGGATCTGCGGCCGCTGCCGGTGCTGGCGCTGTTCCCGCCCCTGTGGGCCATCGTGCATCTGGCGGTGAGCTTCATGCACTATACCACCATCGCCAGCGTGTCGGAATATATGTACGACATGATGAAGATGATCTTCGTGATGATCTTCCTTTATTATTACGCCCGCTGCGCGGGGCGGACTCCCAACCGCAAAGAGGCCGCCGGCATGCTGGCCTTCGGGCTGCCGGCCGTGCTGCTGACGGGCGTTTCCACCCTGCCACGGTATATCGCATGGTGTATGGGGCAGCACCGGGTTTTCCTCCCCGTACCGGAGGATGTGCTCTATCTGCTGTTGGCGATCTATATCGTATATGCCATCATCCGGCTGAAAAACGCGCCGGCCGAGCCGGAAACCTGACGCCATCCGGGCCGAAAAAATTCCGGGCGGGAGGCATTGGCCTCTCGCCCGGAATTTTTAAACCGATTATCGAAAATCAGGGCCGGATCTTTTTCGCCGCTTCGACAAAGGAGGCGAAGAGCGGATGCGCCCGGTTGGGACGTGAGCGGAATTCCGGATGGAACTGCACGCCGATAAACCACGGGTGCCGGGGCAGCTCCACCATTTCCACCAGCCGGCGGTCGGGCGACTGCCCGGCCAGTACCAGGCCGGCCTTTTCGAAATCGGCACGGTAGTCGTTGTTGAATTCATACCGGTGCCGGTGCCGCTCCTGGATAAGCTTCTCACCGTAGACGGCGCGGCAGCGGGTGCCCTCTTTGAGCTCGCAGGGATAAAGCCCCAGCCGCATGGTGCCGCCCTTTTTGGTGATGGCCTTCTGCTCGGGCATGATGTCGATGACAGGGTGCCCGCAGTCGGCTTTGAATTCACCCGAGTCGGCGTCCGCCCAGCCCAGCACGTTGCGGGCGAACTCGATCACCGCCATCTGCATGCCCAGGCATATGCCCAAAAACGGTATGTTGTGCTCACGCACATACCGCACGGCCTCGATCATACCGGCAATGCCGCGGTCGCCGAAGCCGCCCGGCACCAGCACGCCCTGACAGCCCTTGAGCTTCTCGGTCACGTTTTCGCGCGTGACCTCCTCGGAATTGACCCAGCGGATGTCCACCTTCACGTCGTTGCGGATGCCCGCATGGCACAGCGACTCCGCCACCGAGAGATAGGCGTCGTGGAGTTCCACATACTTGCCCACCAGTGCGATGGTCACAGTCTCCCGGGCGCTCTTGCAGCGCTCCACCGTGTGTTTCCAGTCCTCGAGGTCCGGGGTGCGGTTTTCCAGCCCCAAGTGGCGGCAGACCGAAGCGGCCAGGCCCTCTTTTTCCAGCATCAGCGGCACCTCATAGAGCACCGGCGCCGTCAGATTCTGGATCACATCCTCCCCGCGGATGTTGCAAAACAAGCCGATCTTGTCGCGCACATCCTTGGGCATGGGCCGCTCGCTGCGGCACACGACGATGTTGGGCTGGATGCCCAGCGACAACAGCTCCTTGACGCTGTGCTGGGTGGGTTTCGACTTGAGCTCCCCCGAGCCAGAAATATAGGGCACGAGGGTGACGTGAATATACACCACGTTTTCGTGCCCCGCTTCGATGCCGATCTGACGGATGGCTTCCATGAACGGCGTCGACTCGATGTCGCCGACCGTGCCGCCGATCTCCGTGATGACGACATCCGTGTCGTTTTCCCGCCCAAGGCGATAGACCCGCTCTTTGATCTCGTTGGTGATGTGCGGGATGACCTGCACCGTGCCGCCGAGAAAATCGCCCCGCCGCTCTTTGGAAATGACGTCCCAGTAAATTTTGCCGGTGGTCACGTTGGAATTGACCGAAAGGTTCTCGTCGATGAAACGCTCGTAGTGCCCCAGATCCAAATCCGTTTCCGCTCCGTCGTCGGTGACGAAAACCTCCCCGTGCTGGAACGGACTCATCGTTCCCGGGTCGACGTTGATGTATGGATCAAATTTCTGCATGGTGACACGGTAGCCCCGCGCTTTGAGCAGCCGTCCCAAGGACGCCGCCGTGATGCCTTTGCCCAGGCCGGAGACCACACCGCCTGTCACAAAGATGTATTTAACCGCCATGTCCTCTGCTCCCCCTTGTGATACTTCTCCGCACTTCTCTGCACACGATATCACGATATCGCTTTTTTGAACCCATAATTTATTATTTTAGCCTGTTTATACGGCCGGGTCAAGCACCAATCTCACAAAAGCGATACCGCTTTCTGCCAGGCGCGGGCAGGCAGGCCGATTGCATCCCGCACCGATCTGGTATATAATAAAAGCATCTATGCGGCGTCCGGGGCGGCTTTGCATGCCTGCGGACGCGCGAATGCGGAAAGGCTGGTTTTCCGATGTCCACTCCCGTCTATCTCGACAACTGCGCCACCACCCAGGTGTGCGAGCCGGCGGTCCAGGCGGCCCTCGAGGCCATGCGTGACGAGTACGGCAACCCCTCCTCGCTCCACGACATGGGGCTGGGGGCGGAGCATATTCTGCGCCGGGCGCGGGAACAGGCCGCCGCTGCCATCGGCTGTCGGCCGGATGAGATCGTTTTCACTTCGGGCGGCACCGAGTCGAATAATCTCGCCGTGATCGGCGCGGCCCATGCCCGCCGGCGGCGGGGGCACCGCGTCGTCACCACCATGATCGAGCATTCCTCGGTGGCGGGGGCTTTTTCCTGTCTGGAGGAAGAGGGCTTCGAGGTGGTGCGGCTGCGCCCGGGAGCGGACGGCTCGGTGACAGCGGAGGATATCCGCCGCGCCGTCAATGCCGACACCATTCTGGTGAGCCTGATGCTTGTCAACAACGAGACCGGGGCCATCCAGCCGGTGGCGGCGGCGCGCAGAGCGGTGCGGGCCGCCGGCGCGCCGGCTCTTATCCATTGCGACGCCGTGCAGGCTTTCGGCAAGATTGCCTTCACGCCGCAGAAGCTGGGGGTGGACCTTCTGTCGGTCAGCGCTCACAAGATCCACGCACCCAAGGGGGCCGGCGCACTTTTTGTGGCTAAGGGCACCCATATCCTGCCGCTGGTACGCGGGGGCGGGCAGGAAGGCGGCCTGCGCTCGGGCACTGAGGCGGTGCCCGCCATCGCCGGTTTCGGCGCGGCGGCGCAGCTGATGCACGAGACTCTCGCCGACACCACGGCCCGTATGGCCGCGCTGCGCGAGCGGTGCCGCGGGCTGCTGGCCTCCCGGCCCTATATTGCTGTCAATTCGCCTGAAAAAGGCGCGCCCCACATCCTCAACGTGTCGGTGCTGGGCGTGAAATCCGAAACCATGCTGCATTTCCTGTCGTCCCGCGGCATCTATGTTTCCAGCGGCTCGGCGTGCAGCAAGGGCGCCCGCAGCCCGGTGCTCACGGCCATGGGTCTGTCACCCGAGCGGGTGGACACCGCCCTGCGCATCAGCTTCGGCCGTTTCAACACCGAGGCCGATGCGGACCGTCTGGCCGAGGCAATCGACGAAGGGGTGCGCACGCTGGTGCATGCCTATTGACCGGCCGGAGGCCTGAAAGCGGAGGTTTTTCATTTTATGCAGGAACTGATTTTGCTCAAATACGGCGAGCTGGCCCTCAAGGGACTCAACCGGCCGGTTTTTGAGGATGCGCTGATACGCAACATCCGGCGCAGGCTCTATCATTTCGCGCCCTATACCCTCAAGCGGGCCCAGTCGGCCATTTTTCTGATGCCGCAGGACGATACCTTCGACATGGACGGAGCCGTGGAACGTCTGGTGAAAGTTTTCGGCCTGTCGTCTGTGGTGCGCGCCTGTGTGGTGGAAAAAGACATGACCGCTATCAACGCGGCGGCGGTGGAGTATCTGCGCCCGGAGCTGGAAAGCGCGCGGACTTTCAAGGTCGAGGCCCGGCGGTCGGATAAGCGTTTCCCCCAGACGTCGCCCCAGATCATGGCAAACACGGGGGAAGCTATCCTCAATGCCTACCCGAGTCTGAAAGTGGATATTCACCACCCGGAGCTTGTCGTGACGGTGGAGATCCGCGATTTCGGCGCCTATATTCACGGCGCGCCGCACCCCGGCGCGGGCGGGCTGCCTGCCGGCACCGGGGGCCGGGCCGCGCTGCTCATCTCGGGCGGCATCGACAGCCCGGTGGCCGGCTATATGATGGCAAGCCGCGGCCTTTCGCTCTGCGCGGTGCATTTTGCAAGCCCCCCCTACACCAGCGAACGGGCGAAGGAAAAGGTGCTCGACCTGATCAAAATCGTGTCGGGCTACAGCGGGCGGATCATCACCTATGTGGTGCCCTTTACGAAAATTCAGGAATCCATCCGGCAATACTGCCGGGAGGATTTCTTCACCGTGGTCATGCGGCGCATGATGATGCGCATCGCGGCCCGCATTGCGCAGGACAAAAAATGCGCCGCCCTCATCACGGGAGAAAGCGCCGGCCAGGTGGCCAGCCAGACGGTGGAGGCCATCGCCTGCACCGACGCGGCCGCACCCATGCCCGTGCTGCGCCCCCTCATCGGCATGGATAAAGAGGCGATCATCACCATCGCGCGCAGGATCGACACCTTCGAGACCTCCATCCTGCCCTATGAGGATTGCTGCACCGTCTTCACCCCCAAGCATCCGCGCACCCGGCCCATCCTCAAATATGTGGAAGAGACCGAGGGCGCTTTCGACTTTGCCCCGCTTATCGACGAAGCGGTGAAAAACGCGGAAGAGATCGTCATCGGTTACTAATGCGCACCGGCCCGCGCCGGCACGCCACAGAAAGGAAGGCCCCCATGACTGCGGAAATCCTCGCCGTCGGCACCGAGCTGCTGCTTGGCGACATCGTCAACACAAACGCCCCCTATCTGGCAAGGGAGCTCGCCGACCTCGGCATCGGCGTGCTGCATCAGGAGGTCGTGGGCGACAACCCCGGCCGGCTGCGCGACGCCATACGGGAAGCCCTTTCCCGCAGCGACATCCTGATCACTTCCGGCGGCCTTGGCCCCACGGGCGACGACATCACCCGCGAGACGGTGGCCGAGGTGCTCGGGCTCGATCTGCTGCCGAATGAAGAGAGCATGCGCCGCATCGAGCAGTATTTTGCCTCCACGGGCCGGAAAATGACCGACAACAACCGCAAGCAGGCCCTGCTCCCCCGCGGCGCCGTGGTGTTTCAGAATGACTGGGGCACGGCGCCCGGCTGTGCGGTGGAGCAGGGCGGCAAAACCGTCATCATGCTCCCCGGCCCGCCGCGGGAGCTGCATCCCCTTTTCGACCACAGGGCGCGGCCCTATCTGGCCCGCTTTGCCGACGGGGTCATCCGCTCGGCCTCGGTGCGTGTGTTCGGCATCCCGGAATCGACACTCCAGGCCATGCTCGACGACATGATGCGGGGTGAGAACCCCACTCTCTCGCCCTACGCCAAGGATGGCGAGGTGCTGCTGCGCACCACCGCCCGGGCTCAGGACACCGCCACGGCCGACGCCATGCTCCGCCCCGTGCTGGAAGAGCTCCAACGGCGGCTGGGCGACACGCTCTACGGCGAAAACGTCGACAGCCTCGAGCAGGTGGTGGTGTCGCTGCTGCAAAAGGCCGGGAAACACGTCGCCACGGCCGAATCCTGCACCGGCGGGCTGCTTTCCCAGCGGCTGACAGGCATACCCGGCTGCTCCGAAGTATTCGAGTGTGGTGTGGTCAGCTATGCCAACCGCATCAAGCACCGGCTGCTGGGCGTGCAGGAAGAAACACTCGCCGCTTACGGCGCCGTCAGCCCCCAGACCGCGGCCGAGATGGCCGAGGGTGTGCGCACGCTGGCCGGCGCCGATTACGGGGCGGGCATCACCGGCATCGCCGGCCCCGGCGGCGGCACCATGGAAAAACCGGTGGGGCTTGTGTACGTGGGTGTCAGCGACGGCGCCACCACCTGGGTGCGCCGGCTGCTGGTCGGTCACGGCTCCGGCTACGGGGAGCGGGCCTATATCCGCTATCTGTCCGCCTCCCACGCGCTGGATATGCTGCGCCGTGCCATCGCCGGGCTGCCGCAGACCGAGCCCACCGAAGTCTTCCGCCGGGCCTGCGGCTGCTGAGAGCACAGGAGGTCCTCCATGTTTCGGAAATTTTTCGCCGCCGTCTTCCCCCGCCGGGGTGATTCTGGACGGGATGCCGCGCTGAAAATCGTGTCGCTGGCGGCGTTTGCGGTCGCGGTTGTCTGTCTGGCGCGGGTGGGCATGGATTTTGCCCGCTCGGCAAAAAACCGGCATCTCGCCGGCAGCCTGGCCGCCGAAACTTCCTCGACGCCGGTCAGTTCCCAGCCGTACCCGGCCGGCATGCTGGCCCGGTTCCAAGCCCTTTATGATCAGAATCCCGATATCAAGGGCTGGATCACCATCGCGGGCACGGGCATCGACTATCCGGTCGTGCAGACCGCCGACAACAGCCTGTATCTGACCAATGATTTTCACAGGCAGAAAAGCGATTACGGCACGCTGTTTCTCGATTACCGCGACAGCATCCAGCCGTCCTCCCGCAACCTTATCATTTACGGTCACAACATGAAGGACGGCCAGATGTTCCACAACATTCTCAAATACCAGCAGACCGATTTTTATAACTCCGCGCCGGTCATTCAGTTCGATACCCTCTACGGCGCCTATAAATGGAAAGTCTTTGCCTGTTTCATTGCCAACGCGTCGGAAAAGGACGGCTATGTATTTAACTATCTGCGCACCGACTTTTCTTCCGACGGTCAGTTCACTTCCTTTATAAATGAGGTGAACGCCCGCTCGCTCATCAAAACGTCGGTGGATGTACAGCCCACCGACACGATCCTAACGCTTTCCACCTGCACCTATGAATACAATGACGCCCGGTTTGTGGTGATGGCCCGTCGGCTGCGTGACGGGGAATCGGAAACGACCGCCCCCGCTACCCGCAACAAAACCGCGCTCAATCCCCTCAAGCCCATGTCGTGACCGCATATGTGTAACCGAAACGTTCAAGAAGGGCCGGGCGGGGGTGCGGCCGGGG
>JAEWAE010000064.1 GCA_023391835.1 Bacillota bacterium | reverse complement strand
CTTTTGCTGCGCCTTGCGGGCACGCATCAGGGCCGGCAAGGCGCGTGGGATATCCCCCATGCCCTCGGCCACACTGCGCTGCCCCCGGGTGCGCCGCTTGATGGAATCCCAGCTGCGCATCAGCTGCTCGCCGCTGCCCGTCGGCGCGCCCCCGAATACATGGGGGTGCCGCACGATCAGCTTTTTGCAGATGCCGTCGATCACGTCGTCGAGGGTGAAACGGCCCGCCTCCTGTTCCAGCCGGGCATGAAACACCACCTGGAACAGCACGTCGCCCAGTTCCTCCTGCAAAAGCGCGGAGTCGTCGGTGTCGATGGCCTCCACCGCTTCGTAGGTCTCTTCGATGAAGTCGGCCCGGATACTGCGGTGAGTCTGCGCCCGATCCCAGGGGCAGCCGCCTTCGCCGCGCAAAGCGGCCATGACGGCCTGCAAATCGTCGAAATCATACCGGGGTTTGAAAGGGAAATCCACCGCCATGCGACTGCCTCCGTTCCCGCCCGGGTGGGAAAAATTGAATGGAAAGCAGTATTATATTAAACCATATTTTCGGATTTATCAAGTATTTGCGCCGTTTTTGCGCCGTCGGGCACGAAAACCGGCCGGGAAAAGCGCAAAGGGCCGCCGGAAACGCCCGCCGCGGCCGCCAAAGCGGCAAAAGCGGGGCTCCCGGCGGCCCTCCATGCGCCGTGGAGACTTACAGCCTCGCGCCGCATTTGACGCAATAATTTGCGTCTTCCGGATTGTTGAACCCGCATTCGGGGCATTTCTTTTCTTTCTTGAGCTGCGCGATTTTTTCCTTCAGGCCCGCGATCTCGGCATAGGTGCCGTCGATCTTGGCGCTCTTTTCGTTGACATATTCGGTGACGTCGGTCTGTTCCTTAGCCGCCTTGTACACCCGCTCGCCCAGCTCGGCGAATTCCCGGTTGAGCTTGGATTCGGCATCCGAAACGCTCAGGCGCAGCTTGGTGATCTCCACCATCTCGCCGGTCTTTTTTCCGGCGGCATCCGCCACATTCTTGGCCTTGCTGATAATGTCTTCAAATGTGCCCACTGCAATCACTCCCTGCTACAGTATCGGTGTGGTCTCCTGCTTTTCATTATAACATTGCAAAGCGGAAAAACAATATGGCAAAAGCGGATTGGCTCATTTCTTGCCCGCGCTTTTGTTGAAATAGACACTGCCGCCCAGAAATTCCCGCAGCAGGCAGGTCGGCGGCACCAGATCAAGCTCCATCGGCTCGAAGGCGGCCAGCTCCTTGGCCACGCGGGACGCCCGCTCGTAAAACGGGCTTTCGGGCGGCACCTGGCGGAAAAGCGACCCCGCTATGCGACCGAAAAGGCACGGCTCGCAGCGGAAAGCCGAATTGACCGTGATGTCGGCGTACCGCTTATAGGGGCGGACATAGAGATCCTCGCCGCGGCAGACGTCGTCCCACATTTCCAGCGTACGCTCCGGCGGGCTGGCGCGGAAACGGCTGTCGCGCACCGTGCGGCGGATGAGCCGCATTTCCCGGGCGCTGAGCACGGTGGCGCCGCTCTCATCCACAAAATCCGAGCTGACGCTGACATAGACGCGCAGCAAGTGCCCGGCGGGGATGCCGGAGGCCACGCGCGGGTCCAGCGCATGAAGCCCCTCGACGATGGCGACGCTGTCGGGGCCAAGCACTTCGGTGCGCATGCGCTCCTCCCGCCGGCCGAGCTTGAAGTTGAAAACGGGGATATGGGCCTCGCGGCCCTCCACCAGCGCCGCGAGGGCGGTCTCAAGCAGCGGCACGTCCAGCGCCTGCAGCGACTCGAAATCCCGCCCGCCGTCGGGCAGCAGCGGCGCGTCGTTGCGCCCGCGGAAGAAATCATCCATCGAGACCGCCGCGGCGTGGATGCCCCGCGCCGCCAAACCCTGCCGCAGCTTGAGCGATGTGGTCGTCTTGCCCGACGCCGACGGGCCGGAAAGCATCAGCACCTTGGCGCGGGAAGGATCCTCCGCGATGCGGCGCACGATGGCGTCGAGCTTCTGCTCGTAGGCGGCGTCGCAGTCGCGGAAAAAGGCGGCCGGGTCTTCACGCGCCCGCTGATTCGACTGTTCCCGTGTGATTTTCATCCTGCCGATGGGCACGATCATAAAAGCTCTCCACCTGTCTTTTCCGCTCAAGCACCTCGCCGAAACGGGCGATATACTCGTACGGATATTTGAAATTGAAGACCCGCTCGATGCGGCTGCCGCCCGGCTGACGGAGCTTGGTGACCCCGCCCGCCCCCACGGCAAGGATCGAATGGGTCTCATCCATGATGAATATGTTGTAAAGGCACTCCCCGCCGGGGCGCGCCCAACCCACGTTTTCGAGATTGCCGCGGGTGTTGCGCTGGCGGTATAGATAATACGGCCCGTAACCGGCCGCCTCCAGCTTTGCCTCCGTGTCGGCGAGCATGCCGGGCACGGGGCCTCCCTCGGGGTCGTAAAGGGCCTCGCCCTGCACCACCAGGCGGGAGGCCCGCTTCATGGCGAGGGTATGCACCGTGATACTCTCGGGCGCGAGGGCCAGCACCCCGTCGATGGAGCGGGCAAAGCCCTCCCGCGTGTCGCCGGGCAGGCCCGCGATAAAGTCGGTGTTGATGGAAGCGATGCCGCTGGCCCGTGCGGCGGCGAACGCCCGGTAAAACTGGGCGGTGGTGTGGCTGCGGCCGACACGCCGCAGCACGGCGTCGTCGAGAGTCTGGGGGTTGACACACACCCGCGTGGCGCCGGCCTCGCGGATGGCGGCGAGCTTTTCGGGCGTGATGGTGTCGGGGCGGCCCGCTTCCACAGTATATTCGCGCAGCCCGTCCAGTGGGAACGATTCCCCCACGGCCGCGAAAATGCGCCGCAGCGAGTCGGCGTCAAGGGAAGTGGGCGTGCCGCCGCCCATATAGACGGTCTCGAGCCGCAGACCGAGTTTTTGCACCAGCCGGCCGGTAGCCCGGATCTCCTCACAAAGCCTGGTCACATATTCCGGTACCAGCCGGGCCGCCTTGGCGATGTCATGGGAAACAAACGAGCAATACAGGCACCGTGTGGGGCAGAAGGGGATGGCGATATAGAGGCTCACCGACTCGGGGCGCGAAAGCCGCACGATACGTTCTTCCGCCAAAGCGGTACGCACGCAGAGTTTCGCTTTAGGCGGCGTGACCAACCGCTGCGTTTGCAGCAGCGCCCCGGTCTCTTCCGGCGTGTGCCCGGCGGCCATAAGCTCCCGGGCCAGCTTCGCCGGACGGATGCCCGTGAGGATGCCCCACGGCGGCATAAAGCCGCACAGGCGGGAGGCAGCCTTGACAAACGCCCGCCCCAGCGCGCACTCGGCGCCTTTACGGTCCCCCGGCGCGGCGTAATCCGCCGCCACGGCGGCCCGGCCGCCCCGCCGGATATACACGAACGCCCGCACACGGGCTTTCATCCGCCTCAGACGGGTTAAGACCAGCCCGTCTTCCCGCGGCGAAGCCTCCGCCGCCGGAATCTTCTCGAGCTTTTCCCCCGGGAAAAATAAAAAGCACAGATTCCCGGTCTCATATTCCATATCGTGTCCGTCCAGCACCAGTTTCATGCAGGATAATCCTCCGCCATAAAGGGATTGAACTGCCGCTCGTGCCCGAGGGTGGTGGCCGGCCCGTGGCCGGGCAGGACTTTGTAATCGCCCGGCAGGGCGGCCAGACGGCGCAGCGAGCGGGCAAGATCGGTGCCGCTGCCGGTGGGCATGTCGGTGCGCCCAGCGCTCTCGTAAAACAGCGTATCGCCGGCAAACATCTTGTCGCCGCACAGCAGCACGCAGGAGCCGGCCGTATGACCCGGCGTGTGCAGCGCCCGTACCGTCAGGCCCCCCACCTGCAGCGTGCCGCCGTCGGGCAGCAGCACCTGCGGCTCCAGCGGCACGAAGGGGCCGTCGGAAAAGGAATGGAACAGGTTGGCCTGCGGGTCCCGCAGCAGCGGCAGTTCCCCCTCAAAAACGGCGAGCTTCGCGCCCGTGGGCCGCAGCACCCGCCCCGCCTCGGTCATATGGTCGGCATGGCCGTGGGTGAGAATGACATAATCGGCCGTGCAGCCGGTATCCCGCAGCGCGGCGAGCACCCGCTGCGCCTCAAAGCCCGGGTCGATGACGGCGGCCCGATGCACAGCCGGGTCGCACAGAATATAACAGTTGGTGGCGATGGGCCCCACCTGTAAGGTTCGGATGGTCATTGGATTCATGGCGCCCTCCCGCCGGCTTCATTCGCCGTCTATGCGGCGGCACTCGAGATAAAACCGTTTCTCGTCCGCTTCACCCATGGAAAAGGTCTTGCGCGGCAGCGCGCCATCCCGTATCACCGAGGGGAAAAGGCCGTTTTTATCCATGGGGGGCAGCAGCAGCGCCAGCGACCTCGGCCGGCTGCCGAGTCGCCGGGCCGTGTCGTCGCCGTGGATGTAATCCACCGCCGCCTCCGGCCCGGCCTGCGATATAAAGCGGTCGACCCATTCCTGCACCGGCGCCACCGTCAGCGGCGCGGAGCTTGGAAAAGTGATTACGCCCGTGCCGCCGGCCCACACATACTCCACCCGGTGCCCCGGGCCCTCGCCCGCACGGGCGCCCGGCACGGCGCGCAGGAAATCGGCGGCGGCGGCCTCGGGGTCGACGCCCGTCAGCAGCCGGTGAATCGGCTCAAACCGAAGCGCCGGGTCGTGAAGGTTTATGAGCTCCACCAGCGCATACCGCGCGGGGTGACGCAGCGCTTCTTCCCGCGGCAGGTGCTCCTTCACCATCTCGTAGCAGCGGCGGGCCGTGGCGAGGGAATGGTTGCCGTCGCCCACGGCGTAGCCGAGCACCGGGCGGCCGCTCAGGCCGTATCGGGCGGCGAAGGTTTCGGGCGAAACGAGCGTTTCCAGAGCCGCGGCCACGGGGGCGAGGGCATCGCCGCTCACCTGCCGGCCGCGGATATGCCCGCCGCCCTGCATCAGATCGAAATCATAGAGCGGCGGCAGCTCACCCGCGCCCCGCGTCAGCGGGCCGATGACCGTGTCGGCCGGGTCGTCGATGAGCACCATCACATGGGGCAGCTCCAGCGGCGCGCCCTGCCGCACCCGCACGCGCGGCGGGATGCGGGAAAGCACCGTGCCCTCGGTGGCGCGGATAAGCGTGCCCGCGCCGGGACGGTAATCGTACTGTTCGAGATCCAGCGCGCCCACAAGCCCGTGCCGCACCCGGCCGCCCGACAGCGTGCGCTCCACATAGACCATGGAATCCAGAAGCTCGGCAAAGAGCCCGCGGCCCAGATACTCCGCCATGGCGCGGCGGATCTTTTCGGTGCGGCCTGTCTCCTGCGGCGTGCCGAGATACGCCTCCGGCAGCATCAGCCGCAGCGTGGATGGCGCGTCCCCCACGAAATCCTCCGCCTGCCGCCAGTATTCCGGCTGGGAGGTATACTGGTCGCAGGCCACCACGCTCCACCGGGCCATATCGCAGCCCTGCGGCAGCAGGATGTCGGCCGGAAAAAAACCGCACCGGGCGAATCGCGTATCCATCGAAAAGCCTCCAGTTCCGGTCAGGAAGGGTTGCCCGAGCGGGAAACCTCGTACACGCCCGGTATTTTCTGTATGCGCTGCAGCACGTTCTGCAACTGGCCGATGCTGTTCACATCCACTGTCAGGATGATTTCGGCGTTGCCGTTTTTGAGTTCCCGGGCGTTGACGGTGTGGATCAGCAGGCGCATCGAGGCCAGCGCCGCCGTCACGTCGGCCAGCAGGCCCGTGCGGTCGGAAGACACCACCCGCAGCGAAGCCTTGAAGGTGCCGCCCGCGTCATCCGCCCAGTGCACATGCACAAAGCGGCCCGCGTCATCCGTGTCGTCCATGCTCCGCTGGACGTTGGGGCAGTCCCGTTTGTGGATGGACACGCCGAAGCCCCGGGTGATGAAGCCCACGATGGGGTCGCCGGGCAGCGGATTGCAGCAGCGCGAAAGCTTGACCAGGCAGTTATCCAGCCCTTCCACGATGACGCCGCCGGCCGTGTGGCGCGGAGTGATGTTTTCCGGCATCTGGATCTGCTGGGGCTTGACGAGTTTTATATATTCCTCTTTAATGCGGGGCATGATGCGCGAAAGAATGATGCCGCCGTAGCCGATGGCGGCCAGCAGCTCGTCGGTGCCGTTGAAATGCTGCCGCTTGGCGATATTCTCGAGGAAATCGGGCAGTTTGTCGTCGCCCAGCAGGATGCCGTTGCGCTTGAATTCCCGCTCGATCTCGGTGCGGCCCTCGGCGATATTCTCTTCCCGCCGCTCCTTTTTGAACCAGGAGCGGATCTTGTTGCGGGCTTCGCTGGTGTTGGCGATCTTGAGCCAGTCGCGGCTGGGGCCGTGGCCGGGGGCCGAGGTGGTGAGCACCTCGACGATCTCGCCGGTCTTGAGCTTGTAATCCAGCGGCACGATGCGGCCGTCCACCTTGGCGCCGGTCATGCGGTGGCCCACGGCGCTGTGGATGGCGTAGGCAAAGTCGATGGGAGTGGAACCGGAGGGCAGGTTGATGACATCGCCCCGGGGAGTGAACACATACACCTCGTCGGGGGCAAGGTCGGTTTTGAGCGAGCGGATGAAGTCATCCGCGTCCTTGACGTCGCTCTGGGCCTCCAGCAGCTGGCGCACCCACTCGAGCCGACGGTCGAGGGTATCCACGCCCCCGCCCGAGATGCCCAGCTTGTATTTCCAGTGGGCCGCGATGCCGTATTCGGCAGTGTGGTGCATTTCCCAGGTGCGGATCTGCACCTCGAAGGGGATGCCCTCCTTGCCCAGGACGGTGGTGTGCAGCGACTGATACATGTTGGGCTTGGGAGTGGAAATATAATCCTTGAAGCGGCCGGGGATGGGCTTCATCAGGTCGTGAATCACGCCCAGAATGTTATAGCATTCATTGACCGTGTCGACGATGACGCGCACGGCGTAAATGTCGTAAATCTGGTCGAATTCCTTGCCCTGGATATAGATTTTGCGGTAGATGCCGTAAATGCTCTTGACCCGCCCCTCAATATGGACGTTGAAATTGAGGTTTTCCAGCCGCTGGAGGATGCGGGACTTGATGCTTTCGAGCAGCGCCTCCCGTTCTTCCTTGCGGCGGTTGAGCATATCCTCGATCTCGGCATAGGCCACCGGGTCCAGATGACGCAGAGCGATATCCTCCAGCTCCTCCTTGATGGTGCGGATGCCGAGCCGGTGAGCCAGCGGGGCGAAGACCTCCATGGTCTCGAGGGAGGTATTGAGCTGATTCTGCGGGGGCATGCTGTCGAGGGTGCGCATGTTGTGCAGCCGGTCGGCAAGCTTGATGAGGATGACCCGCACGTCCTTTGCCATGGCGAGCAGCATCTTGCGGATATTTTCGACCTGCTGCTCCTCGCGGGAAGAATAGGGGATCTTGCCGAGTTTGGTGACGCCGTCCACCAGCAGCACCACGTCGGGGCCGAAACGCTTGCGGATCTGCTCGAGAGTAACGGGGGTATCCTCCACCACGTCGTGCAGCAGCCCGCCGATGACCGAGTCGGTGTCGAGCCCCAGGTCGATGAGGATGCAGGCCACCTCCACCGGGTGGGTCACATAGGGGTCGCCGGAGCGGCGCATCTGCCCCGCGTGGGCCTCTTTTGCCAGCGCGTAGGCATCGGCCACCCGCGCCACATCATAGGGGCGCCCGCTGGCCTTCATCTTTTCCTTGAGCTTTTCGAGCAGCGCGTCCTTTTCCGCGACCACTGCCGCATCCGTCTTTTTGGCTTCCTCCGCCATGCTCCTCACCTCCCGTCATCCCGCCGTGCGACTGCGCAACCGACGCAGCAGGCGGGAATCTTCCAGATTGACTTTCCGGCCCTCCCGCATCCGGCAGGAAAACGTGCCGCCCTCCCGCCGGATATCCATCAGGCCCATTTCGCAAAACACGTCGAGCACCGTCAGCAGCCGGAAACACCCGAAACCCGGCTGTGTCTCCGCAATGGCCCCGCACACCCGGGGCAGCCGCAGCTCCCGCCCCTGCCGGGGCCGCAGATAGCGGTAGACCGCCGCGAAATCCTCCCGCCCGGGCAGCAGGGCCGCGCCACACGGGTCGGCCGGCTCGCCCGCGTTCTCCGCCGTTTCCGACCGGGCGGAGCGGTAAAGCCGTGCCTGCTCCCGGAAGGCACGCGGCGGCGCCGCATCCCGCACGATCACCGACAGCCGCTCGGTGCCGTTCCAGCAATTTCGCTCCAGCTCCACGGCCAGATCCGCCGCGTCGCCGGGAGCCGGGTCCCACGGGCTCCGATCGGCCCCAAACAGCAGAGCCTGGAACTTGGCCGTCCCCGCCTGCACATCCAGCCGCAGATGGCGCCCGCCCTTCAGGGGCGTCACCCGCCGGATGCGTGCGTCGGGAATATAGAAAAGCGGGGATGGGTTGCCGGCCCCGCAGGGCTCGAGCCGTTCGCAGTCGGCCACAGTGGCAAGCGAAATCTCCTGCGGCTGCAGCTCACATTCCAGCCGCAGCTCGGGCACGGGGATTTCGGGCAGTGAACGGGCGAAATCGTTGAGCGCCTGCCGCAGTGCGGCGAGATTACCCCGCCGCACGGTGAAGCCCGCCGCCATGCTGTGGCCGCCGAAGCGTTCCAACAGCGGGGCACAATGCATCAGCGCTTTATGGATGTCGAAGCCCGGCAGGCTGCGGCAGGAGGCACGCCCCTCGTCGCCCGTGAAGGAGACCACCGCCGCCGGGCGGCCATAGGCCTGCACCAGCCGGGAAGCCACGATGCCGATGACGCCGTCGTGCCAATTTTCGCCCGCGACCAGCAGCACCGGGTCTTCCGTGTGGGGGCCGACGGTCTCGACGGCCTGGGTGAAAATTTCGCCCTCCACCGTCTGCCGGCGACGGTTCTGCTCTTCCAGATGTCGGGCCAGCTCTCCGGCGCGGGTCTCGTCGCGCTCCAGCAGCAGCGCCAGCGCATCCCGCGCGCTGCCCATGCGACCGGCGGCGTTGATGCGGGGGCCGGCGGTGAAGGCAAGCCACCGGGCGGTGACCGGCCCTTTGCCGCCCGAAGCCTCGAGCAGCGCCCGGATGCCAGGGGTGCTGTCCATCCGCGTGAGCCCGTCACGCACCAGCGCGCGGTTTTCGCCCGTCAGGGGCACCACATCCGCCACTGTGCCCAGTGCGGCCAGCGCGCCAAGGCGCTGTGCCACGGCCCCGGCCCGCTCGGGGCCTGCCAGCGCACAGGCAAGCCGGAAAGCCACGCCCACCCCCGCCAGCTCGCGGAAGGGATAGGTGCTGTCCGCCCGCTTGGGGTTGACGACCGCCAGCGCCTGAGGGAGCGTTTCCCTGGGCTCGTGGTGGTCGGTGATCACAAGCTTGAGACCCAGCCGCACGGCCGCCAGCGCCTCGTCAAAGGCGGAAATGCCGGTGTCCACCGTCACCACAAGCGCGGCTCCCTCATTGCGGAGCTTCTCGAGGGCCGCGGCATTGAGGCCGTAACCCTCGCTCTCCCGCTCGGGCAGATAGGTTACCGCGTCGGCGCCCAGCTCCCGCAGGCAAGTAGCCAACAGGGCGGTGGAGGTGACGCCGTCCACGTCGTAATCGCCGTAAACCGCAATGCGCTCCCCGGCCGCCATGGCCTCCCGAATGGCCGCCACGGCCCTGTGCATATCCGGCAGGTCGAAGGGGTCGCCCGGCGCGGCGCCGCCGCCGCCGAAAAAGGCCCGGGCCTCTTCGGGTGTGCGGATGCCGCGGTTTAAAAGCAGCGTCGCCAGCACGCGGGAATACCCGGCCGCCTGCAGCGCAGCCATGTCGGCCGGCTGCGGGGTCTCGACCACCCATTTTGCGTCCGCCATGGCGTCCCCCTCCTTTCTGTCTGCCTCCGGCCGAACGGGTTGGCCGAAAGAGTGAGTAATAATTTATTGTAGCATGGTTTTGCCTTTTCTTCAACTGCCCCGGAGTGATATGGCAAGGCCGGCTTCCGGAGCACCGGAGCCGGCCGAAAAATCACACGCGGCTGTCGAGCACGGTCAGCCGCCCGTCGACGGAATACTCGCCCAGGCAGGCGGGCAGCAGCAGGCTCTGCCCCGCTTTGAGCGGCATCGTGCCACCGTCGTAGCGCAGAGTGCCCTCGCCCTCGGTCACATCCAGCGCGGCGAAGCTGCCGCCGTCGGTGCGCCCGCCCCAGCGCCCGTCGACCCGTATCTCGTCGACGGTGAAATAGGTCGAATCCACCAGCGGACGCACCGTGGCTCCCGTCTCCTGCCGGGCCGGAAAAACGGAGCCGTGCCCGCCGGCCGCAAAATCGATGACATCCATGGCGTGATCCACCGCCAGGGCGCGGGGCTTGCCGTCCTTGCCCACCCGGCCCCAGTCGTAGATACGATAGGTGGTGTTGCTGTTTTGCTGGATCTCGGCGATGAGGATGCCGTCGAGGATGGCGTGGACAGTGCCGGCCTTAATATAGAAGGAATCGCCGGGCTTCACGGGCACTTCCCGCAGGGTATCGCCCACGGTGCCCCCGCGCACCGCCCCGGCGAAGCTCTCTTTCGTCACGCCGTCTTTGAGGCCGAAAACCAGCTTAGCGCCGGGCTTCGCGTCGATGATATACCACATCTCGTTTTTGCCGTTGGGCTCGCCCATTCGATGGGCATAGGCGTCATCCGGGTGCACCTGCACCGAAAGGCGGTCGTTTGCGTCGATGAATTTGATGAGCAGCGGAAAAAAGTCGCGTCCGTAACGCGCCACCGAGCGGCTGCCCAGCAGTTTCTCGCCGTCGCGCTCCATCAGTTCCCCCAGTGTCATGCCCGCGCAGCTGCCGCCGACGACCACACTCATGCCGTCCTCACGGCAGGTCACTTCCCAGCTTTCGGCCACCTTTTCAAACGGAGTCTTGCGGCCGAAGCGTTTGGCAATATGGTCGCCGCCCCATAATATCTGCTTATATACCGGTTCCAGACGATAGGGTTCACACATAACAGAGGTCTCCTTCCCGTGAGCCGGCCCCAAGCCTGCGGACCGGCTGTTTACCCGTTTATTGTAGCACACCGGGCGCGCAATCTCAACGCGGGGGCAAGGGTTGCATGCGGATGTCTCTCATATTATAATATAGATTGCCGCGGGCGGGACGCATGTATGGCGGGCCCGGCACGGCTCAGACTAATAAGGACGCCGCCGCTGCGGCGCAATTCAGACGTAAGGAGCATGACCGCATCATGCAGAGGACCGATATCCGGGCCGTATTCGCCGCACCGCAGGATTTTTCTGAGAAATCCGTCACCGTGGGCGGCTGGGTCCGCACCATCCGCGATTCCAAAGCCATCGCGTTTCTTGAGCTAAACGACGGCTCCTGTTTCCGCAATCTTCAGGTGATACTCGAGTCGGGCAGAGTGCCCGATTACTCCGAAATCGTCAAACTGCCGGTGGGTTCCGCCGTGGTGGCCGAGGGCACCGTGGCACTCACCCCGGGCTCCCGTCAGCCGCTGGAGTTGCACGCCGTGCGTGTGACGGTGGAAGGGCTTTCCACCCCCGACTATCCGCTGCAGAAAAAGCATCACACCCCGGAATTTCTGCGGGGCGTCGCCCATCTGCGCCCGCGCACCAATCTCATCGGTGCGGCCATGCGGGTGCGCTCGGTGACGGCCTACGCGCTGCACAAGTTTTTTAACGAGCGCGAGTTTTATTATGTCAACACGCCGCTGATCACGGGCAGCGACGCCGAGGGAGCGGGCGAAATGTTCCGTCTGACCACCTTCGATCTGGCAAATCCGCCCCGCACCCCCGACGGCCGGGTGGATTATTCGAAAGACTTTTTCGGCAAGCCGGTGAATCTGACGGTTTCCGGCCAGCTGGAGGCCGAATGCATGGCCATGGCGCTGGGGAAGGTCTACACCTTCGGCCCTACCTTCCGCGCGGAAAATTCCAACACGCCGCGCCATGCGGCCGAATTCTGGATGATCGAGCCGGAAATGGCCTTCGCCGATCTGAATGACGACATGACTTTGGCGCGGGATATGATCCAGTCTGTGCTGCGCTATGTGATGGCTGAGTGCCCTGACGAGCTGGATTTTTTCAACCGCTTCGTCGACAAGGGTCTGCTCGACCGGCTGCAGCACGTGGCCCAGTCCGATTTCACCCGCGTCAGCTACACCGAGGCCGTGAAGATCCTGATGCAGCACGCGGATAAATTTGAATACCCCGTGAGCTGGGGCTTCGATCTGCAGACCGAGCACGAGCGTTTTCTCACCGAGCAGGTCTATCACGCGCCGGTGTTCGTCACCGACTACCCCAAGGATATCAAGGCGTTTTACATGCGCCTCAACGACGACGGCAAAACGGTGGCCGCAGTCGACCTGCTGGTGCCGGGGGTGGGCGAGATTATCGGCGGCTCCCAGCGTGAGGAACGGCTCGACGTGCTGCAGCGCCGCATGGAGGAGCTGCATATGCGGCAGGAAGATTACCGCTGGTATCTTGACCTGCGGCGCTACGGCGGCACCCGCCACTGCGGCTTCGGGCTGGGCTTCGAGCGGCTGATCATGTATATCACCGGCATCTCGAATATCCGCGACGTGCTGCCCTTCCCCCGCACGGCGGGCAGCGCGGATTTTTGAGCCCGGGCGGCGGTTAATTCGAATTTGCATTTTTAGAATGTTTATCTTGCAAAATCATTTCGGCTATATTAAAATATAAGTGCGGAAAATCAGGGCGGGCGCGGCTGTCTCATGACGGCGTGCCCGCCGGAATCTGGAGGAACCGAAATGCCCGAATACGCGTCACTCCCCAAGCCGGAACTGCAAAAACTGCGCCGGGAACTGCAGGAAGAATACGCCCGCTACAAAGCGCGGGGCCTGAAGCTCGACATGTCGCGCGGCAAACCCGGCGCCGATCAGCTGGATCTTTCACTGGGCATGCTCACCTGCGTCGACAGCGCCGCGGCCTGCCGTGCGCAGGACGGCACCGACTGCCGCAACTACGGGGTGCTTGCCGGCATCCCGGAGGCCAGGCAGCTGCTGGCCGACATGCTGGAAGTGAGCCCCGAGGAAGTCATCGTCGGCGGTAATTCCAGCCTGAATATGATGTATGACGCCGTAGCGCGGGCCATGACTCACGGCGTGTTGGGCAGCCCGACGCCCTGGTGCCGGCTGCCGAAGGTGCGTTTCCTCTGCCCCTGCCCGGGCTACGACCGGCACTTTGCCATCTGCGAGCATTTCGGTATCGAGATGGTAAACGTCGATATGACGCCCGACGGCCCCGACATGGAGGCCGTCCGCCAACTGGCGGAGCATGACCCTGCCGTCAAGGGCATCTGGTGTGTGCCGAAATACTCAAACCCGCAGGGCTATACGTATTCGGATGCCACAGTGGACGCGTTCGCCGCTTTGAAACCCGCGGCGCCGGATTTCCGCATTTTTTGGGATAACGCCTACAGCGTCCATCATCTGGACGATCATCCCGACCGGCTGAAAAACATCCTCGACGCCTGCCGCCGGGCCGGGCGGGAGGATATGGTCTACATCTTCGGCTCCACATCCAAGATCACATTCCCCGGCGCCGGCATTTCCGCGCTGGCCGCCTCCCGTGCCAACGTGGAATTCATTCTGCGACAGATGGCCGCGCAGACCATCGGTGCCGACAAGCTCAACCAACTGCGGCACGTCCGCTTTTTCGGGGATCTCGACGGCATCCGGACCCATATGAAGCGCCACGCGGCGCTCATCAAGCCAAAATTCGACACGGTGACCGGGCTTTTCGCGCAAAATTTCGCCGGCACAGGCATCGCCAGCTGGACAACACCCCACGGCGGCTACTTCATCAGCTTCGACGGGCCCGACGGCTGCGCCGGGCGCACCGTGGAGCTGTGCCGGGAAGCCGGGGTCAAGGTCACGCCGGCCGGGGCCACGTTCCCCTATCACCGTGACCCGCGGGACCGCAACATCCGCATCGCGCCGACTTATCCGCCGGTAAGCGAGTTGCGCACTGCCATCGGGCTTTTCTGCCTGTGCGTCAAGCTGGCGGCCGTGGAAAAGCTGCTCGCGGCCTGATTGGATAAAATCCGATTTTTGGAGCCTGACTTTTAGGTTGTTTTCTTAATCTTGCGTCGTGATTTCCCCCGTGCCGCGCACGGGGGATTTTTTTTCCGCCGCCCGGAGGGATTCAACGCATCGTATTTTCCAAAATGCACCTCCCCCATGGGGTGTGTAAAACTTTTTAACCGGAAAATGCCGGTAATTTCCCGCTTTTCCACACTTTCCACTGAGTTTTCCACACAACTTATGTAAACCCGGTGGATTTACATGCCGTATACCGAGCCGTTTCCCGCTCAAACGACCCCCCACGACAAAATCGATACCCCCGTTTCACCGCCCCGAAAATAAACGCCGGGTATTCGCCCGGCAACTAGTAAAAAATGGGTGTTTATAACTTTCCCACACCCCGAAGGGGATTCCCATTGGGTTTTCCACCCTTTCCACCGAGTTTTCCACCAATTCAGGGGGAAAACTCCCTGTACAGGACGTATAATGCCCATAATATGACACATTATGTTATATAATACCATATCTTGCGGTGGGTGACAAAATGCAGACCCGATTCGCAATTTAAACCGAAAATGGTATAAACTGCGGGGTCAAATCCGAAAATAGCGATGAAATGATTTCCGGGGGGCCCTGAGATTGGTAAAGGTCAAAGGCACATCCAGACGGATTGTGGAAATAAAAGGCGGGTACGGCAGCTGCTTCGAGCGGGCCATTTTTTTCGTGCGGCAGGATATGCCCCGCGACACACCGGAATCGACGCTCACCCAGGAGGCGGCCCGCATCATCGGGGAATTCTGCGCCGAAATCGAGGCACCGCATACCCGGCTGCACCGCCGTGTCATGCAGGCGCTGCGTGTGGCGGGCGCCGGCGCGCTGGGGGCCTGCGCCGTACTCATCTGCCATGCGGTGGGGTGGCTGTAGGCAAAGCGCCGGCCGGGCGGCCTCAGCCGCACACGGCCAGCACCCGCCCCGCCAGCGCCTCGGCGTCGGCATAGCAGGCCATGTGCACCGCCGTATCCCGCAGCGACGCCGCGCCCCGCAGGCCCCGCATATACCACGCAGCGTGCTTGCGGGCCTGCCGCATGCCCTCGTATTCCCCCGCCGTATCGCACATCAGGCGGATATGACGGAGCATGACGGTCATGCGCTCTTCCAGCGTGGGCGGGGGCGGCACCGGGCGGCCGCCAAGCAGAGCCTCCGTGCGGGCGAAAAGCCACGGGTTACCCAGCGCCCCGCGGCCGATCATCACCAGGTCGCAGCCGGTGCTCTCGATCATGCGGCGGGCATCCTCGGGCGTGGCGACATCGCCGTTGCCGATGACCGGGATATGCACCGCCGCCTTGACCCGGGCGATGATGTCAAGGTCGACCGGCGGGGCATACTGCTGCTCCCGTGTACGGCCGTGAATGGTGACGGCCGCGGCTCCCGCCGCTTCGGCGGCCCGCGCCAGCTCCACGGCGCAAACGCTGCCGTCATCCCATCCTTTGCGCATTTTTACCGTCACCGGAATATTCACCGCCTGCACGACGCTGCGAATGATGCGTTCCGCCAGCGGCAGATCGCGCATCAGCGCGCTGCCACAGCCGTTGGATGTCACCTTGGGGGCCGGGCAGCCCATGTTGATGTCGATAATATCCGGCCCCCACACGAGGGCCAGGCGGGCGGCCTCGGCCATGATGGCGGGGTCGGCGCCGAAAAGCTGCACGGCTGCGGGATGCTCTGCCTCCGTGAGGGTCAGCAGCCGGCCGGATTTGCGGTCGTGCATGCACAGCCCCTTGGAGCTGACCATTTCGCCCACCACATAGGCAGCCCCGAACCCGCGGCAGACGGTGCGGAAGGCCGAATCCGCCACCCCCGCCATGGGGGCCAGCGCGGTGTGGCCGGTAATTTCCACATTTCCGATCTTCATGACTTTCAGGCTCCTTCGGCCGGAAACCGGCCCGTATGAAAACGCCGGCCCGTTCACCCCCGCAAGGTGTACGGGCCGGCACCGTAAATGCTCGCCGGCTCCCCGAAACCGCTACTTGTTTTCCGTGGGTTTGACAAATTCGATGGTATCCGATTTGCGGTATCGGGGATTGTAATGGAACGGCATGATGATGGACGAGACGTTTTTGTGCCGCGAAAGCACCCGCTCGAGGAAGTAAGTGGTCTGATTGTGCAGCACGGCGTCGTACCAGTGGTCGGATACAAACTTTACGATGATGACCGACAGATTCTCACCGTGCTTGAGTTGAGATTCGCGCTTCCATATATAATTGTCCAGCGGGCCCATGATATCCTGATAAGGCGTGAGGACGATTTCCAGCGGGATGGGGATTCTCAGCGCGTCCCACTGGGCCCGCAGTGCGGCCGCATGCTCCGGGTGCCGGCAAACATGCAGCGCCGTGATATGCTCGGAAATGGAATTGGCATAGTTGACCGACTTGAGCAGCGATTTGTTGATCGACTGCACCAGTACGATACACTGGCTGGAACCCGCTGCGGCCCGGCCGCCGTAATAGGGGTAAAACTGTTTGAGCTGCAGTTCCCGTCCCACCTGCTCGTAATGCCGCTTGACATACATCATCAGCATCATGATCACCGGGATGGCAATGACGACGATGTAGGCACCCTCGAGAAACTTATTATAGAGCACCACACAGGTGCCCACCAGCGTCATCAGCGCGCCGAAGGCATTGATGGCCATCTTGTAGTGCCAGCCTTTGGCTCTGCTGCGCATCCAGCTGAGCACCATACCGAACTGGCTGAGTGTGAATGAAATAAACACGCCGATGGTATACATGGGGATCATCTTGTGGACGCTGGCCTGATACCGGATGATGAGCAGGCCCGCCACGACAAATATGAACATGATGCCGTTGGAAAGGCTCAGTTTGGTGCCACGATGGGCGAACTGCCGCGGCACGAAACCGTCGTGAGCCAAAATGGAAAGCAGCGTCGGCAGCCCGTTGTAGGCGGTATTCGCGGCCAGGATCAGAATCAGGGCCGTGAAAAGCTGGATGACGTAATACATGAATGCAAACCAGGTGTGGCCGAAAACAGCCCCCGCGATCTGCGAAATGACCGTCTGATCCTCCAGATGATAGACCCGCAGCCGCAGCTCCAGCAGTGTGGTGCCGCCGAAAATAAAGATGTTGACGGCGCCGAGCATATAAAGGATGGCTTTCGCGTTTTTCTGAGACGGGTCTTTAAAGGAGGGCACCGAGTCGGAGACCGCCTCCACACCCGTCAGCGCCGTGCAGCCGGAGGAAAACGCGTGCAGCAGCAGCACCAGCGTCAAAGCGCTCAGGGAATTGCTCACGGATTGGGTGACGTTGGCCGAGTAAGTCAGCGGATGCAGACTGCCCGTCGCCATCCGGATGAGCCCGGCGACAATCATGATACCCATGGAAAAGATAAATATGTAGGTCGGCGTACCAAAGAGACGTGCCGATTCCCGCACACCCCGCAGATTGCCCAGCGTGATCAGCCCCAGGAAAATCAGCGCCAGCACCACCGAATAGGGCAGCAGCACGGGGAAAGCCGACGTCACGGCGGCCGTTGCCGACGACAGGCTCACCGCCACCGTCATGATGTAATCGACCACCAGTGAGGATGCCGCCAGCAGCGACGGGTAACGGCCGAGGTTTTCCTTGGTGACGTTATAGGCGCCGCCGCCCATGGGATAGCGGTCGATCACCTGTGAATAGGAGAGGATGAGAATCAGCAGCAGCAGGATGATCGGCAGCACCACCAGCGGCAGCGCCTTAAAGGAAGCGGCGCCGATCACCGGCAGCAGCACGATGAGTATTTCTTCGCCCGCATAGGCCACCGACGAGACGGCGTCGCTGGCCATGATCGGCAGGCCCCACAGCCTGGAAAGTTTCTCGTTCTTGATATCGGAGGTCTTGAGCGGCTTCCCGAGCAACACATTCTTAATATTGATCATGAATCGCTTCACCTGCATTATTTCCGGCGTTTTATCCGATTTGAATATTCTATCATATCCATTTGGGTTTCTCAACCTGAAATATGGTCGAATTCCGCCCGCAGGCGCTCGCATTTATGGGTATTTCGCCGCGCAGCACCGGTCGGCGTACGCACACGCCCCGCGCCGCTTTTGCATCCCACCGTGCATTCGGGGGGACAGAAAACACGGCGGCCGCACCGAAAAAACCGGTGCGGCCGCCGTGTTTTCTGTCGAAAAAGCTGTCAATATCGGGGCGAAGCGATACGGTTCAGTTGTGCAGGCGGACATGTGCCGCCGGAGCAACACCCATATTGTGGCCGGCGGTGAGCCGGGCACAATGCTTGGGGGTATTTAAAAGGGGGACGCCTGCGGCTTTGCCGCACGAAATTCCCCTTTTAGAGCGTGTCGATAAAGTCGACACGCCCACGGTGGGGCGTCATTCCCCCTCCACCGTGATAACCGAAACCGGGCAGTTTTCCTGCGCATCCACCGCCTGATCCTCCGCCTCCGGTGGCACCGGGTCGGTATACACCTCGGCCAGCCCGTCTTCCGCCATGCGGAACACATCGGGGCAGACCTGGGCGCATGTGCCGCAGGAGATGCAGCCGTCCCGCTGGATTTTCGCCTTCATTCCGTTCGCCTCCTTTTTCCGGCATACTCCGCCGGGTATTCTGTCATACTAGTATGGACCGGTTTTCTTCCAAATAAACCGTGCCGAAAAAGGAGAAGCTGTTGCCTTTCCCGCCGACATGGTTTATAATTAGGGATATGTCCGGGACGGCGGAAAACCACCGGGCCAAGGCCGTGCGGTGATCCGGGACATGCAGGCCCGGGCTGCCCGTGCGACGCTGAACCGTGAACTATGTCAGGCGGGGAACCGAGCAGCATTAAGCGGATCTCAGCGTGCGCCGCGGGATTTTGTCCGGGCCTGCATGTCCGGGAGCATGGCGCGGCCGGATTTTCCGGGAGGGCTGGCTTTGTATCAGGCGCTTTACCGCAAATGGCGGCCCCGCGTATTCGAGGACGTCGCGGGGCAGCCTCATATCACGGCCACGCTGAAAAATGAGCTCAAGGCGGGCCGGGTGGCTCATGCCTATCTGTTTACGGGCAGTCGGGGCACGGGCAAGACCACTTGCGCCAAAATTTTGGCGAAAGCGGTCAACTGCCTGCATCCCCATGACGGGGACCCATGCAACGAGTGCGAAATATGCCGGGGCATTGATTCCGGCTCGGTGATGGATGTGACGGAAATCGACGCCGCCAGCAACAACGGCGTCGACAACATCCGCGACCTGCGCGAAGAGGCTGTCTATTCCCCCGCCGTGGCGAAATATCGGGTCTATATCGTCGACGAAGTGCACATGCTGTCGGGCGGCGCATTCAACGCCCTGCTTAAAACGCTCGAGGAGCCGCCGGCCTATGTGATCTTTATCCTTGCCACGACCGAAGTGCACAAGATACCGGCAACGATCCTTTCCCGCTGCCAGCGGTTCGATTTCCGCCGCATCCCGGTGCCGGATATCGCCGCGCGGCTCACATATGTGGCCGGGCAGGAGCACATCGACCTCACCCCCGGCGCGGCGCAGTTGATCGCCCGCTTGGCGGACGGCGCCCTGCGGGACGCTCTGTCGCTGCTGGATCGCTGTGCCGGCGAAAACTCGTCGGTGGACGAGGCGCTGGTGGCGAAATCCGTGGGCCTCACAGGGCGGGATTATCTGTTTGATCTGTCGGATGCCGCCGCGCGGCAGGATTACCCGGCGGCGCTGCAGATTCTCGACCGGCTTTACGGCTCGTCGCTGGATATGGAGCGTCTCTGCACGGAGCTGGTCGAGCATTACCGGGGTCTTCTGCTGTCGCGCACGGCCCGCAACGCGCCGGATATTCTCGGCGTGCCGCCGGATGAATTTAAGCGCCTGGCTGAAACGGCCGCCCGCTTTTCACCCGAGGAGCTGCTCCGGGCGTTGGATACCATCCAGGCGACCCTTGACGGCCTGCGCCGCAGCCCTTCCCGCCGGGTCGCCATGGAAATGGGGCTGCTGCGGCTGTGCCGCCCGGAGCTCGACGGCACCCCGTCCGGACTGCTGGCCCGGGTAGCCGCGCTGGAACAGACCGTGGCAAGCGGCCAGCCGGCACGGCCGGCCGCTGCACCGTCTCCGGCGGAAACTGTGCCGCAGACACCGGCCGCTTTGCCTGCTGCCACAGCCCGGGTCGCCGAAACCCGGCCGCAACCGGCTGCCGCAGAGGCAAAACCGGCCTTGCCCCAGCCGACGGCGGAGGCGCCATCCTCCCCGGCCGGTGATTCCCCGGCGGGTGACACCCCGAAGCCCCCTGCCGGAGAACCGCCGGAGCAACAGGTTCCGGCCGATCCGGCCGGGAGCGACGGAGGGGCCGGCACCTCGTTTGCCGCGTGGCCCGAAACGCTGGAAATTCTGGGCACGCTGGATGCGCCGCTGCGCGGTTTCCTAAATGACTCGACGGCGGTCGTTCACGGCGATTTTGTGCTCATCGACTGCGCCAATGCCATGTTCGGCGAGCTCATCCGCCATTCCAGCCATCAGCGGCCTTTGAAGGAGGCCGTGCAAAAGGCTTCCGGCCGGCCGTATAAAGTCGGCATCCTCAAAAAAAGTCAGGCGCAGCCTTCCTGGGACGACGACCCTCTCAACGAGATACTTCGCAACGCCAGCGCCCAGGGGCTGGGCATCAAAGAAAAAGATACAGACGCATAAAACGTAAAAAAGGATGGGATCGAACGTGAAGGCAAGACTTCCCAAAGGGTACGGCGGTGGCGGCGGCGACATGAACAGCATGATCCGCCAGGCCCAGAAGATGCAGGAAAACATCACCAAGCTCCAGGGCGAACTGGAAGAAAAAGAATACCGCATCGCCTCCGGCGGCGGAGCGGTGGAAGTCACCATCACCGGCAAGCGGGAAATAAAGGATATCACCATCCGGCCGGACGCCGTTGACCCCGACGACATCGAGATGCTGCAGGATCTGTTGGTGGCGGCCGTCAATGAAGCCATTCGCAAGGTGGATGAGACCTCGGCGGAAGAAATGGAAAAGGTCACCGGCGGCGTGAACATTCCGGGTCTGCTCTGAGGCGGGCCCGAAGGGATTTTTGCACAGCGGAGGATTTTCATGGCATATTACGCGGCTCCCCTTTCCAAACTGATCGAGCAGTTTGAGCGTCTGCCCGGCATCGGCCACAAAACGGCCCAGCGGCTGGCTTTTTTCATGCTCGGCCAGTCGGATGAACAGGCAAAGGAATTTGCCTCCGCCATCATGGATGCCAAGAAGAGCATGCATACCTGCCGCGTCTGCCAGAATCTCACCGACGGCGAAGTGTGCGACATCTGCCGCAATCCTTCCCGCAACCATTCGGTCATCTGCGTGGTGGAAAATCCACGCGACGTGGTGGCTTTTGAGCGCACGCAGGATTACAACGGCGTCTATCACGTCCTGCACGGAGTTATTTCCCCCATGGACGGCATCGGGCCGGATACGCTCAAGATAAAGGAGCTGCTCAAACGGGTCGGCGGCGAGCCGCCTGTGAGCGAGATCATCATGGCCACCAACCCGGACGTGGAAGGCGAGGCCACGGCCATGTATATTTCCCGGCTGCTTAAGCCCATGGGCGTGCGTGTCACGCGCATTGCCTACGGCATCCCCGTGGGCGGTGACCTGGAGTATGCGGATGAAGTCACACTTTCCCGCGCGCTGGAAGGGCGCAGCGAAATCTGAGCCGGCCCGGAGGGCACCACAAGATTCCACTTGCAATCGGCCGACGGAGCGGTTACAATTACTATTTGATGATTTCTTTTTCCGGCGGCCACCGGCTGCCGGGGCAGGGACAGCGGAGGAGCTTTGGCTAGAGGGGAAAAACGGGTCATTGCCCGGAATAAAAAAGCCTGGCACGATTATTTCGTGCAGGAGGCGTTTGAAGCCGGCATCGAGCTGTGCGGCACGGAGGTCAAATCCATCCGGGCCGGGCGGGTCAACCTTAAAGACGCCTGGTGCGACATTACGGACGGCCAGCTGACCGTGCGCGGCATGCATATCAGCCCCTACGACCAGGGCAACATTTTTAACCATGACCCGCTCCGGGAGCGGCGCCTGCTGATGCACAAGCAGGAAATTCTGCGCCTTTTCGGGCTGCTCAAACAGCAGGGCCTGACGCTGGTGCCGCTGGAAGTGTATTTCAAAGGGCCACGCGTGAAAGTGGAAATCGGACTTTGCAAAGGCAAAAAGCTGTATGACAAGCGGGCGGACATGGCAAAGCGCGATGCTTCCCGCGAAATGGATCGGGCGATTAAAGAATCTTCCCGATATTGAGGTGTCAGACATGCAATATCAAACGTATCGTCTGAAAGAATATTTCCCCGCTTTGTGCGGAAACTATGAGCCGACGCTGACCGCCTATTGTCCCGATAATTCGGCCGAAATACACCCCGGGCGAGTGCGGGCATCGGTGCTGATCTGCCCCGGCGGTGCCTATGCGTTCACTTCCGACCGGGAAGCGGAGCCGGTTGCGCTGCAGTTCGTGGCACGGGGTTTTAACGCTTTCGTATTGCGCTACAGCGTCGCCCCGGAGCGGTACCCGGAAGCGTTGCGGGAAGCGGCGGCCGCCATGGCCTTTATTCGCGGCCGTGCAGAGGATTTTTCGGTCAATCCGGAGCAGATCGCCATTCTAGGCTTTTCCGCCGGCGGGCATTTGGCGGCAAGCCTCGGTGTATTCTGGAACGATCCTGAGCTGGCGCAGGCACTCGGCAAGACGGCGGAGGATATCCGGCCAAACGGATTGATTCTGGGCTATCCGGTCATCCGTTCGGGTGAATTCGCTCACCGCGGCTCCATCGACAATCTGCTGGGGCCGGATGCCGATGCAGCCCTGCGGGCCAAAATGTCGCTGGAAACACAGGTGACGGAACAGACTCCGCCGACTTTTCTCTGGCACACATACGCCGACGGCTCGGTACCGGTGGAAAACAGCCTGGGTTTTGCCGCGGCGCTGCGCCGGCACAATGTGCCGTTTGAGATGCACATTTACCCCACGGGCAGTCACGGGCTGTCGCTGTGCAGTTATGAGACGGCCGCCCATGCCGAGCAGCTGCTGCCCCACGATGCGGGCTGGATGCCCCTTTGCTGTGAATGGATGGCGCTGACTTTTGGCATCCCGCACACGTGATGCTCTGCGTGCCCGCGTACGTCGACGGGCACTTTATACGGGGGCGTATTGGTCTCGACGGGGGTATTGAAACACAGGAAGCGAGTAGCGGTGCGGGACCGCTCTAAAACTCCGCAAACTTTTTAAATGCGAACAATAATAACAACGTCATCAACGTTAACTTCAACCGTAACGAAATGGCGCTTGCTGCCTAATTAACTGACAGCCGTCTGCCCCGGGTATACCGCGGCTTGGGTGCGGGCGTAACTTAGCGGTGAACGTGAACGCGCCGTGGCCTTTGGGCGCGCCATGAACTAAAAGGCTACCCGGATACGAAGCCCGCCGTTTGGCGTCGCGTCCGGGGAATCTGAATTAGACGGATGCACTCGGAGAAACCTGTGTGAATATGCCTTCGGACAGGGGTTCAACTCCCCTCGCCTCCACCATCACATCCAAAATTGGATAAGGGGTCACAAACCGAGGAACCATCAGTGTTTATGATGGTTCCTCGGCCCTTTTTATAGGCTGTTTTGTCCGGGTTGAAGCACAGATGAACGGTGATATCATCGTCGCATACAACTACACGCTCGACAAAAATATTCACTGCTTTTTTCTTCTCCATCGGGGTCATGTCCTTAATGCGAGAGTATTTTGCAAGGAAATCACGGATTTGCTTCTGAGTGAGCATAAAGTTTTTACGTTCATGCTCCGCTTCTTCAAGCCGTACTTTCAATGCGGACTTTTTCGCTTGCAGATTATCTATTTTTTCTTTCAGTTCGTCACTGTAAAGTCCTTTTGCCACCGCATCTATCAAGTTACCTATCTCGCGCTCGATTCCGGAGAGCTGCTTTTTCGCAGTCTTAATGAAATCCGGGACGGCTTTCATTTCAGCGGTCAGCAGATCATGGAAGTTTTCTGCCACCCCATCAACAATATTCGGTGACACAAGCTGCTCATAAATGGCGTCAATAACGCTGGATTCAGCAATGTCCTTATTTATGGACTTTGCTTTGCAATTCTTTGTCCGCTTCCGGGTTGAACATTCATAGTAACTGTACAGAGCTTTATTGCGCCCGGCATGAAGCTGATTACCAACCATGGCACCACCGCAGGCCCCACAAAATATCTTCCCCGACAGAATATACACAGTATTTGCCCGTCGGGGTGAAGCACTATTCAAATGCTGGGCCATCCTGCCTTGAACGATGCCCCAAGTGGATTCTGAAACGATTGCCGGAATGCCCCCAGGCACCCGAATGATCTCTTCATCGGATTTCTGGCTATGCCCATTCCTTGTCCCGGCAATTTTGCGCTCCGTCTTGTTAAAGACATATACTCTATGATACTTTTCGTTCTTCAGTATCTCGTGTAGGCTATTCTTTCCAAAGGGTTTCCCCACTTTCGTTCTGAACCCCTGTCCGTTCAGAGCATCAATGATTTTCCCATATCCGGCCCCATCGGCGTACATGGAAAAAATCAATTGAACTGCGACGGCCTCCCCCTCATTTATTACATACGACTTATCAGGAGCCACGTCGTACCCCAGCGGTGGAGTACCGCCGGTATGCTTGCACTGATAGGCCGTTTCTTTCATTCCTTTCATGACCTCCCTTGCAAGATTGCGACTGTAATACTCAGCCATGCCCTCAAGCACAGATTCCATAATAATCGATTCCGGCGAATCATCCAAACGTTCCAGCACGGAGATCAGCCGTACCCCCGCTTTTTTCAATAAACGTTTGTAATAAGCACTGTCATACCTATCACGCGAAAATCTATCCAGCTTATGCACAATGACGGCCGTAAACATCCCGGTTGTAGCATCTGCCATCATATGTTGAAATTCCGGCCTGTTGTCGGTGGTTGCCGATTTCGCCTCGTCCGCATAAATTTTCGCGATGGTTATGCCCTCTCGATCGGCATATTCCCTAATCGCCCGCAACTGTGCCTCTATGGATTCTTCGCGCTGGTTGTCGCTGGAATAGCGCACATAGGCAGCCGCATTTCTCATAACATCTATTCCTCTATTAATTTAACCCCGTGAAGGTTTTCACGGGGTTAATCATCCTGTTTGCACGACCGACACCCACGCCTCATACTCAGCGCCGTCGATTATCATCTGTGACACTCTGATCAACACTTTTCACGTAGTCGGCCTCGGCATGTTGGAAAATATCTGAAGCAATTTCCATCTCGGCATCTGCCCGTTTAGGAAGTTGACCCTTTGGCACTGCCTTTAGCCCCAACAGCTTGTCGATAGCCGGTTGCATCTCTGGCTTACTATTATAAGCCTTAATGACCATCAAATCGTGTTCAGACAGTACATCACTGTATCCCTGCCTAATATTGCTTATTCCAAGAAGATAATCAACAGAAACCTTTAGCGCCCTCGATATTGCAACTAAAACAATAAACGGGGGTTGACGGTCAGTATTTTCATAGTTTCTATAAGTAGTTGCTGGAATATCAACAATTTTTGCCAGTTCGGTGGCTGACATATTGGCCTCTTCTCTTGCTTCGCGAAGACGTTCTCTAAACATACTGAAACCCTTACCTTTCCGTATGTTTTTTATTATATCAGCAATTCAATTTGAATAGGGCATATGATTCAATTTGACTTTCATTTTAAATATTCTAAATATATGGACTCATTTTGAATTGACATGTAATTCAATTTGAGTTATAATACAATTGAAGAATTCACAAGAGGTCGATCTCATGAAAAGAACTTGGTTAAGGCAAGCTCGCATAACAAACGGATATGTTAGCTGCAAAAATTTTGCTGACGAAATGGGACATATTTCTTCCTCACACTACACCAATATTGAAAATGGCTCGCGCCGTCCAAGTCCACGCCTAGCGCAAACTATAGCCAAGGCACTTCATTTTGATTGGCGACGTTTCTATGATGATCTTCCCTCCTCCACAAGTCCTATTGATCGAGGTATACTCCATGGAAACAAAGGATAACCCCACACCGAGCAGAAGAGAACCGATCATCATGGACGCAGTTATTACCATTGATCGCAAGACAGGCAAAACAATTAGCAAAAAAATCATCGGCCCCTCCAAAATGACATGGGACAAATACGCTGAAGGACTTATCCTCCTGATGACACATAGTTCCACCATAGACGAAGCATGCCAGAAGTTTTTCGCTTATCAAAGAGAAATTCAAGCACAACAAAATCAGAAAGACAAATAGGTATGGGGCCAAATATGGAATGGTATGCTCTACAGGTTATCTCAGGCGCGGAAGCCGACGTGGTTCAGCTAATGGATAAATATGGCTGTCAAACCATTTTACCACACGTTCCCATATTTTTAAAGCATCAAGGAAAAATAGCCATTGTAAATCATCCTCTGATACCCGGATATGTCTTTGCTTTTTCAGACCCCGCGTCTCTATCAAGAATTAAGGAAAACGAACGATTAAAATATTGGCAGAGAAAAATCATTCGAATATGCGGAAATGGCACGTCACCCGTTCCGTTGGACGACGCGGAAATTTATTTCTTCCGTATGTGCCTCAACCATATGCGGCCTCTGGAAATACGCAGTCTCGGTTCCGGCAACAGCGAGTACACCTATGAAATACTGAATCCTCCACCGTGGGCCGACATGATATATGTACGTTGGTACGATTCCGACCGGTTCAAAGCCAATATCATTTTGCGGGACGGCAGACAGTTTAAAGACCGATCATTCAACATTGCCGCAATCAACACATATTACACGGGCAGCTTCCGGGAACAGCTCTATCAAAGTCTTTCAGCCTCTTACCACGGCCAGTTCGAGGTAGCAGGCGGCTAGACCACAAAACGGTTCCTTTTCTGATATGAATCCATATCGGAACGGCGAAGCTATACCCGCCGGAAGAACTTCCGGTTTATGACGGAGATACGGACATATGCCTGACGAGTACGCGAAAGCTGAATGGAACGTCCACGCAGATAAAGGAGGCTCGATGATGGAAGCTGCTATCGTATATATTGGGGTTGACGCGAGGGAAATGGATTCCAGCCTTGACCCCGAATATTGGGATGTTGCCGCAGGCCCAGCACCGATACATGTTTCTTTGAAAAGTCCCCGTCCCGGCAACGCTGACACCGGCCCGGATGATTCATATGCAACGGACAAGGACTTCATAATGATAAAGCGAAAGATTTACTTGGTGCCAACGTTCCTTAGTCTTTCCGATGATGATAGCTATGATTTCTATTATGAGGACGAAGGATGCAATCTGGCATGGGACCCTCAGAAAAACACAGTAGTAGCTAAATGCCAGTCGGGCGTATACCCGTTGATACCCTCGGATTAATTGCCGCGTAAGGAGATACCGATCATGCCTATCGAACACAAGAAAGCCGAATGCACATTGTCATGTTTGCATATCGGCTGCACCGATAAAGGAGATGCAAAGATGGAAGCCGTGATTGTATACCTATGGGTAGAAGCGTGGGAAATAGGCAAGGCCCTTGACCCTGAGTTTTGGGATCAGGAAGAGCCCGCACCGGCACCGATGCATGTCTCTTTAAAAAGCCCGGAAGATTTGGACAGTGATGCTTACGGTTTCCATAATATGAACGGTGAAAGCCATAATTTTAGACTGGTGAAGCGCAAGATCTATCTACTGCCCCCCTCCCTACGGCTCCATATTGGGGACCGTGAAATATACGAAATATATTACGAAGGTGAAAAATGCGAGTTGCGGTGGGACCCCACACAAAACACGGTGACGGCAAAAAACCAATATGGGGCCTTTCTCCTGTTGCCATCCGATTAGCTATTTGCCGAAGCCTTGTTGGCCTTGATTTCTTTGTCGAGCTCGGTTGCCTGCGCCCTAAAGCTGGCAGCTTCCTTTTTCATTTTCTCAATACGATATTCCAGCCGAACGGCTTTCAGCAATAATTTGTCACGCTGGATTTCCTCTTGTGATTTTGCGCCTGTAACAAGATCGGGGCCACCCTTCTTAATATAAGCAATAGCCCAATCCTCAACACGCCGATAATCGACATTGTACAGCCTATCCACATCAAAAGTTGTCATTCCGTCGAGGACCACTTTTTTAGCGACCATCATCTTAAATTCCGGTTCGTATTTCCTATGCGGTGTTCCCATTGTATTACCTCCCGTTGACCGACAAAATATAGAAGTTTACAGACATTATACCATGGCCTATGCCGCGCATGCAGCGGTTTGGCGGCAATCCGCACAATAAATCCACCGGAAGTCCTTCCGGCAAGACTTGCCAATATTCATATAAGCTGTATAATATAGGCGAGATTTGGAGGAGCAAAATGAACATACCATCAAAAATGAAATCGTTTTGGACTACTATGACCGAAAAGCTCTCCGAGTTTGCCGGTAATATCTCCGACAAGGCCAAAGACATATGGAGTTCCCCACGGGGACGGGTAATCACCATTGCATCGGGTTCCGTACTTGCGGTGGCTGTTGTCGCCGGCGTTATCCTTAGCAACCTCCCGTCTGTCCGGGCAGACAATATGATAAAGTCCGACAGTTCCACTTTGAATCCAGACGTCGCTGGCACTGTATCGTCTTCCGTGGCTTCTGCATCTTCTTCGTCTGTTCCCGATTCCGCTTCTTCGACGGCAGGCCCAGCGTCTTCCACTGCATCGAGCAGCCCTGCCGGTAGTAATTCCAGTACGTCAGTAAGCAGCGCAGCAGCCCAATCGAATGAACAAAAAAAAGATAACAACACAACAACCCACAAAACCACGACCAAAACGGATAATACGAATGATACCCACACGACGGGTGGCACGACTGGCGGTCAGACGACAGGCGGAACAACCGGCGGACAAACGGGTGGCAATACAGGCAACACCACTGGCGGTCAGACTGGCGGTAACACAGGTAATGCTACAGGTGGTCAGACTGGCGGTGATGATGCAAACTATCAAGGCACTAACGAAACCCTTACGTTTACGGATGAAATCACCGGGATACAGCAATCGGTGCGTTTCGGCGGTGTGGGTGCAGGGCACAAAATGACGGCCATCGGTGATGCAAGTGATAATACAACGTCCGAAATGGAAGCTGCACATTATGGCCCTGCTGTATTTTCGCTCTCCGGGCCACGTTCTCTATCAGTTAACACTGGCGTTGCTAAAAGTGGGCGGAACGGCAGTGAAACCATAGATAATTTGACGCCGGGGTCTTACACTGTCAAACTTATTGCACACGATGGAACGGTTGTTGCAATGTATCATTTCACCGTCGATAGCTCCGGAATCGTCCACTAAACAGGCATCCCAAATATCGTTCAGCTCTCCTGCTCCGGCAGGGGAGCTTTTATATTGCAAAAATGGAAAGGGTGATTCGATGCGAAAACTGCGGAACATATTTGTTTCATTTCTGTTGGTCTTTGTCGCGATAGTCTGCATAGTCCCGCGCGTAAATGCATCCATAGTCCCCGGAGGGGGGCGTAACCAATTGGGGAGCCGCCTCCCCTTTCGGCTTGATATGCACACAGGGCAAGGAGCCGCAAACGAAAGCGGGCCGTTCCGCCTGTATTGGGACTCCGGGTGCACACAGGAGGCCCCGGCATGGCGATACCGAGGGTCGCATGCATGGGCTGTGCTCTGGCCGGAAACCAACAACGGCTACAGTACCATGATCACCATACCCATCCTTACGGTCGACAGCTCCGGGACTGATGCCGGTTTACACTATACTACATACTGGGGGAAAAACAGCGACCTACAATACGTGATCTCCGGTACGGGTCAGTTTAATGGGGCCGACTGGGATGAAAGCGCATGGTGGAACCATTTGCCGGGAAATATCACATACACCAGCGCACATCCGGGCGACGGGGAAGTTACCTATGTCGGAAACAACATCGACGGCTTTCAAGTTGTTGGCCCCGATGCGAACGGAAACTATAACCTATGGGCCGGTGACTATTCAGATAACGTCATGCAAGCGATCTGGTCCGATTTTTGTTACTATGATTCTGCTCACTCTGACGGCACGAATGCAGCTTACACTTGGAATGAAACCGATCATCCATGGACTATTGAGAACATGCATGAGGGCATCAATACGGTTTACTACGCCGGTATGGACTGGTCGGGCAACTATATGACCGGGCAGCGCACAATAAAATGGGACACGCTGGCCCCCTTGATACAAACGGATTTCGGTGCAGCGGCGCACAATGGCTGGCTCAATGCCTCTGTCTTCAACAGTTCAAAATCCTTTACCATCAGCTCGCAGGACGATACCTCCGTTACGAAAGATGTGTCCGGGCTGAACGCCTGTTCCCTCGGTACGGTTTTTGATGGTGTCAACCGGTTCGGAAACGAATATGGCTATCAGGCATTCAGCTATCTTTCGGACAACCAGTGGCACAAGCAACTATCTTACCGGGATGTTATGGCGGCGCTGGGAGTGCAAGCCGACGGCACGGGCGGTCAAGGCGTCCACAGCTACCATTTTTCCGACGTTGATCTTGCCAGCAATTGGGGCAGTAACGACGGAACAGTGCAGATCGACACTGTTGCCCCCACCTGCTCCCCGTCGCAAACTCAAAGCGACTGGCACACGGGATACAAGCCCATTACTCTGACCTATGCCGACGCGACCAGCGGCGTTTCTACCCAGCAATACAGTTGGTCGCAAAGCCAGTCGGACGCCGGTACATGGAAGGACTATACGAACGGGCAGCAGCTTGACCCACCCGGCAGCGGCCAATGGTATCTGCATTGGAAATCCACCGATGTAGCCGGAAACAGCAGCAGCGGCGTATTCGGGCCATTTAACAAAGAAGTGGAACTGGATGTAAACATCCAGACCCCCAACGCCTCCTATTTCATTGGCTCGGACGTGATCACGTCGGTCAAAGTGACCGACAAAAGCGCCACGCCCGTCCTGCCGGGAGATCAAGCGGTTTTGACCCTCACCGTCAAACAGGCAGACAGAAGCGTCTATATCACGCAGAGTAAAGCCGTTGTCTGCCCCAATGACGATTCCAACTTGTTATGGTTTAAGTGGCACACCCCCCAATTGGCGGGCACCTATACACTGACCGCCAGCGTTGCGGCTCCAAATTCCACGCCGCAGCCTACGTGGACGGATAATCTGTCGTGGCAAGTAAGCACTCTGTTTGAAAACCTACCGCCCAACCCACAGGCTACCGACCGGTTTAACGATTACTTGATTCCCTCGGTGCCCAACCGGTCGAGCCTGTCAAATGTGTCATGGAATGAATGGTTATACGACGGTGGGAGCTTCACGAAGCACTCTTACACTGCCGGCCTGTCGTCGTCCCTTACCGTGTCACCCGGCCCCAACACACCGACTGCCTTTCTTTCTGCCGGTGCGTGGACGATGAAGTCCGGCTATGGGCTGACCGAAACGGAAAACGTTTCGACTACCAGCAACCAGCCCGCAGCCGTTACAGCAGTGCAGAGCGTGACCAGCTTCTATCCCGAATTCGATTATGAAACATATAACCGGAATTTGGAGCAGACTTCCGTCGGCGTGTTTGAGCTGCCGTCAAACATCTACTCCATTTTCCAAAGCCGGGTACACTTTACGCCGGTGGACTTTCCGGACGGCACATACACCGTGCAGAGCTACGCCTACAACACGTGGACGCCTGCCGGAATGATCTCCGCATACTCCACCGGCTCCATCCACATACAGGGTGCCGTGTTCGACGATTGGTACACGCATCCGGGAAACTGACAGGGGAAAAACATGTCGGAAACATTTTCGGGCTATTGCTTTGATAAGGACGGCTTTTATCCCTCACCTGTCACCCTTGACGGGATTCAAGCGGCTATCCGTTATTTCAATCTGCAACGGCCCCTCCATCCCCGTGTGATGGTAACGGACAGCGACGACAATTGCGTTATGGAGGCAGTCAATGGAACAATCGTCTTTCCGCCGCTTGAATCTGCGGCGCGGTAACATTATCAAAGTGGCTAAAAAAAGCGGCTGTATATCAGTTGGCGAAATCACCTACAGCAACATTGAGAAGGGCCGCGAGGTCTACGACTATACAGACCAGTACGGCAACTTCTCATGGTGTTATGGGAATCAGATAATAGAAGTCATTCGATAACGGCCAAATCCGGAAGCACTTCCGGTTTTGAAAAGGGGACGGTTTAGCACCGCCCCTTTTTCAAAGCCAGAAAAACGCCATAAAGGGATGAGGATATCATGCTTTCTACAATTTCGCAAAATCCCAAGGTACTATTTATCTGCCTGTTTATCACTCTCATTATGACCGCCATGAATACCGCGATTCTTATAATCGGGTATAAAGCAATTATTTATAAGAAAATCACTGGTATGCTTAATTTAAAATATGTGATAGCGCTGGGCATTTTGATAGGGCTGGGCATTGTGTTTGCTTTGCTTCAAATCCTGTACTCCACAACTTGAAACAAAAGGCGGTCATTATGAAATTGTGGGAGACGTTTCTATTGGCAGTGAATATACCAGCCATGGTGCATAAGATTCAACAATACACATACCGTACACTTGTACTGTTTATGGCGTTTTTCTCATTTACCGGGTACTCGTATTTTGCCCGGCGGGAAAACATGCCGATTTCTCATTCCGTTTTGCAGGTCACATTGACTATGTTTCCCGTAATATTGATCTTCTCCATTATAATATTTCCCTTTATAGAATGCACGTTTGTCTCCAATCACTTCCTCGTTCACTTCTTTTCATTGTTATCGCCGGAGTATAATTGACCCAAAACGCCGGAGGAATTGACCCACTCAAGAATAACGGCTACCATGGCGTAAAGAAACGCCATGGAGGTAGGCCGGATGCTAAGGAGTGGAACAATACTCA
>JAEWAE010000058.1 GCA_023391835.1 Bacillota bacterium | reverse complement strand
GAGCAGCGCGTAGAGAAAGCCGTCAAAGCCCCCGACAAACCAGCCGAGGAAGCCGCCCACCGCCGCAAGCCCTATCTGAATCCAAGTCCAAACTTCTTTCATTTCAAAACCTCCGTTTATGAATTTGTGTATGAAAAAGCGCTCCCACCGCAGCGGGAGCGCTGAAAAAGAGTTGTTCAGCTACAGGGACAGGAGCAGCTCCCGAAGCTGATTCATGACCGCCGCTTTGGGTCGGCCGGTGCCGATGGGCAGCCATGTTATGGGCGGGACATCGAAGACCGAGGAGGAATCGAAACCGTTGATCACCGCAATGACAGGCTCAATGGCCTTTCGAAGCTCCGTGATATGAACCGGCCAATTTTTGACCGCCGTCTTTCCTGCGGCGATTTCCTCGCTCCAAGCCGCTGGCGGCAGGTTGTAATAGCTTCGCGCCATATTTACAGCTGTGCGGAGTGTTTGGATATGAGCCGCTTTCACATGGGTTTCGTTCGCGGTGATCGTTTCGAAGGGCGTCGGCAGAACCGTGAACGTGCGCGTCACCTCGGGGCTTGCCGACTCGGTATCGCTGTCGAGACAGCGGATAGTGATGGAGTGGCTTCCCGCCGCCAGCGTTTGCGGCTGAAACACCGTTTTAGCACCGTTGCCGAGGTAGCCGCCGGTGGAAAACCTTTCGGGATTGTCCACGCTGTTGATCCAAGCGCCCGCGTCGATTTTCACTTCCACCATCTGCGACTGACCGTCCGGCTCGACGCCCGTTGTAATCAGAAAGCGCGGAGTGGTATTGTAACTGGAAGCTCCGGACGCCGGACAGATGATTGTCGGAGCGGTCGGAGGGCTGTTTTTCTTCACCGCTCCGCTGACGACATAAGCGGAAACAGCGTCTAAGGTATCGGTTACACTGATGCGGTAACGGGTATATGTCCCGGCTATCTGAGAGGCGTTCGCCGTATACGCTCCCGAGGTTAAGCCCGAAACAACAATTGTAAGAGCCTCGTATGCCGACCAGTTCGTCCCGTCTGTGGAGGTCGCGCGCTGAATGACATACTGTTTGATGGCGCTCGTGCCCGGCGCCGCGCCGCTCCATGTGATGATTACAACGCTGCCCTCATAGATTGTGGGCGCGGCGGTAAAGGATACCGGCGGCGTTGGCAGTGTGTTTTTCCGTACGGTGTTGCCGGACACCGTCCAATCGGAATAGTAGCTTTCACCGGCGGCGCCGCAGGTTCGCACTCTGAAGCGGCGATAATTTCCTCTTGTGCCCGACGGGCTGACGCTGACGCTGTTGCTTGTCGCGGTGGTGTTCACCGTCATCAGTGCCGTCCAGTCTCCCCAGACGCTGTTGTCGGTCGAGTCGCTGTATTGGATTTCGTAGGAGGTGATGGCGTTCCCCGCGCCGGACGTCGCGCCGCTCCACGAAAGGGTGACGTTGCCCTCGGCCAATGCCGCGCTCACCGAGCAAAGTGTCGGTGCTCCGCAAGCGGTCACATCGCAGAAAATGCTGTTGCTGATGACTTCCGCCGAGTAGACATCCAACGCGTCAATTGTCCAGACGCCGAATTGCGTATACGTTCCCGGCGTGCTTGAGACAGCAGGGTTATAGCTACCGCCGCTGGCTGACAGCGTCAGCGTGGTCAGCACATTCCACGCGCCCCAGGTGCTGTTGTCCAATGATGTGCGGCTGGCGAGCTGGTAGCCCTTGACCGTGCTGGTGCCACCCGACGCTCCGCTCCATGTCAGCGTAATCGTCTCACTGCTGTAGGTCGCGGGAGTGGCGACCGCCGATATCGCGGGCTTCGGCGCCGTATTTCTGCGGACGGAGTTCGTGGATATTTTCCATCCCGAATAGTAGCTCGCTCCCGCCGCGCCGCGCGTTCGCACCTGGAATCTGCGGTAATTGCCACGCGTCGGGGGCGGCGCAACAGATACGCTGCCGCTGGAAGCCGTGGTAGTCGCTGTCGTCAGCGCTGTCCAAGCGCCCCAGGTGGAACTGTCCGTGGAATCGCTGTACTGAATTTCATAGCTGGAGATCGCGTTACCTATGCCGCTCGAGGCTCCGCTCCAGGAAAGCGTCACGTTTCCCTCCGCGAGAATCGGGCTGACCGAGCAGGAGGTTGGCGCGCCGCAGGCCGTGGTAAGAAGCTCCGAGCTTTGCACCGTGTAGCCCGAATTGTCGATGACCCCGGAAGAAAGCGACAGCCGCCCGTCCGATACTACCTGAAACCGCACCCCCTGTGCGGTGTTCCCGGACGTGGAAGCGCAGGTAACCGTGACATAGCGGAGCCTCGGTGCGGTTCCGTCCCAGTCATCGCCGTCCGCCGCCTTGATGCGCACCTGCGCCGACGAGCCGTTGACCGTCATGGTGCAGAGCAGGGCGTAGCCGCTGTGAATGTAGGAGCCGGAGGAACCCAGAGCGGCGGAGATGGTGAAGTTATAGGTCATCTGGCTGTTGTTCGGTCGGCTCTTGGAATAGGTAATGGTGTAATGGACGGTCGGGCCGGAGCCTGCGTTCAGAGTTACGCCGTTAATATCCGCCACTTTCGTTCACCTCCTTATTCATAGATTGCCGTTATCAGCGAATTGACCAGCCCGCAAAGGCTGGTGTTCAGCCGGGTATCGGTGATGTTGTTCGCGGCGATTGACGTGGCGGCGGCCGGTATCATCACGTCGGCAATGCCAAGCTCATATACGTCGCTGGTTCTTGTCAGCGCCGGAGCCGCCGGCGTCGCGGCGGGGGTGCCGGTGACAACGGCGAGCTGGATATTTCGGCTGACCTTGCTTAAACGGACAACGACCCGGTCAATCCGGGGATTGCTCCCGTTCGCCGTGGTGAGCGGAAGGTTTAAGGCGTCCGTGTTTTCATACCGGTATCCGTTGATCCACGCGCCGCCCGCCGCAATGCTTACCGCCAGTCCGCTCCCCGGCGTCGCCTGCAGGTTGGTCGCCGCCGCGTAAAATACGCCGTTTGAGACAAGACTTCCGAAATACGCCGCGAAGTCCGTTGCGTCATAGATTCTGTCCCCATCCGATGAGTTGAAAAATCCGCTTTTCTCCATATTGCTTTCCTCCCGTTAAGCCCTCGCGTAAGAGCAGGATATCAGGTAATAGCCCGTGGGCAGCGTGGACGAGGCGGCGTTCGCCACCACACCGCTCGCGCTGATTGTGATCGGCATATTGGTGCCGCTGCCGCCCACGGCAGTCGCCACGGAGCGAACCGTCGAGTAGGGGTAAAAGTTCGCGTTTGTGATCGTAAGAATCGTGCCGCCGGAGGCGACTCCCGAGGAGCCAATATTGACCTGCATTCCGATGGAAACGACACCCTTATTCACAAATGACATATTCGCGCCCATCGTAACGCCGCTTCCAAGCGAGTAGGTAACCGAGGCGTCGGCTTCCTGGGCGATTTTCACGGTAGTCACAGCGCCGCTCGCCAGCCGCGCCGTAGTGATCGGCTCGTAGTTGATATTCAGCCAGTTCGCCGTGCCCGACGGATTGTTGTATATGAAGACGGAAATCACGTAAAACGTCATAGTATTGCGGGAGATAAAGAAGCCCATCGCCCGCTGGTAGCCGGTTCCCGTGCTGTCCCCGTTGTGTTTTACCAGAAAAACCTGCCCGTCGTCGCTGGGCTGGTCGCTGAATTTGTTGCCGCTCCACGAGGTAAAGTACAGCGAATCGCCCGGCTCCATATGGCGCAGGGCGTATTGTCCGGCCGATATCGTACCAACTCCCACGGTTATTTCAAGCGCGGGCAGCTTCCCGAACAAGTTGTTCACGGTGGCTGTGAAGGTATCTCCCTGAATTTTCTGATCAACCTCCGACAGATTTCCCAGCGTTCCCGACACGGCATCCAGCGCCTCGGTTACTTCGGCTATGCCTGCCGGGGCCGACAGCGCCGTTTTGACCTCGCTCATGTCCGAACGCATTTTCTGCGCGATGGCCAGCTCGGCTTTGCCGAACACGACGCTGATGCTCAGACCGTCCGCGTCGTAGGTTTCCTCGATTTCGGTGATGCGTGTCGTCATGGATACGCCCCAGGCTTTGGACATGACTTTAACCGTTTGTCCGAGGTCGAAGTCCATCTTGTAGGTCAGGTTGCCGTGGGGGTTAACCGAAGTGTCGAACGAATACCGGATTTCTTGCTCGCTCAGCTTACTCTGCCCACGGAAAATCAGCGCGTCGCTGTAACCGTCGCCGAAGTCCGATTTCTGCAGGTCTTTGGCATCCACAAAAATCTCGCGCCGCGTTTCGCCGGAACCGCTCGTAATGGCGGCAAACGTGCGACCGTCTCCTTCACCCTCGCCGCCGATGAGCGCGGTGTTGGCGTAATCCGACGCGCTCTCCGTATAGCTCTGCTCCGTCAGATTCTCGTATTCCTTGGAGAACACCGCTTGGGAGTTGCCGCCCTTATACAGCGCCACGGTAAAAACGCGTGTCGCCGGAGTGAACACGGTCTTTATGCCAATCTCCGAAGCGCCGCACAGCTCCGTCACTGCGTCCATCAGATTCTTGTACGATATCTGGGTGCTGACGGCAACGCCCAGACTCGGGGACGAAAAGGCTATGCCGCCGATTCGTCGCGCCGTTTCAGTTGGGCTGATGAGATGGTTGTTTAATAGCTGTCCCACACAGGAGGAGAGGTCGCCCGACAGCTTCTCCATTTGCCAGACAATGCGCCGGGAGAGAAACGAGGTGGCGAAGCGGCCGCTTGCCGTGATGATTTCCTTGTCCGCCTGCGCCATTTCCAGGTGCTCAATGATTCCCGCTTCCTCGTCGTCGCTTTTCCATAAGAAATTACCCTCCTGTAAGAGAACGGTGTTTTGCGGTGTCGCGATGGCTTTCATTTCAAAGGAGCCGCACTGGGAGTAACGCCGCGTCCAGCGCAGATATTCGAAGGACTCCACGATGCCTGTAAGCTCTCGGCTCAAATTGTAGATATACAGCTCCATCCTCACACCCCCAGAAACTGCGGCCGGTAATAAATGCTGACCTCCAGCAGATCCATATTGACCGAAGCGTCGTAGCGCAGAGTATTGATACCGGCGGCAAGCTGAAAGAACGCCGAGCCGGTATCCAGCAGTGAAAAAGCGTTTGTCTCTGTGCCGCCATTAACGCTGACGACGCGCTTGCCCGCAAAATGGGTGTATACCCGCAGCTCATCCCCGGCGTCCATTGTCGTGAGGATACGGACATATTCCCCGGTATCTATGTTCAGCAGTTCGGGATTCGTCACCGTTCCCAGCGCGTGGAACACAATCTCGCAACCGCAGGAAACGTCGCCGATATTGTCCACCGTGATGATCTGGCTGGGCTGGCGCATCCCGAATTCCATGCCGCTTTCGGGTATCTCCAGCTCAAATTGGAACTTCGGTATCCAGGACGCCAGTTCCTCGCGGATTTCCTCCGGCATTTCAAAGAAAGGCGACGGGCAGAGCAGGCTGACAAAAAAGCCGGGTATCCGATGGCGCGTGGAAACCGTAAATCCCGCTTCCTCCACGACGCAGGCGATTTGCCGCTCCCGGTACAGAAGCGTCCCGCCCACCTTGGGGCTGAATATCTGAAGGAAACCGTGCCGCCGCGCGTAGGCTTCATCAGGCGTGTCCGCTATGACCGTGCCTTCCAGCGTGATGTTGCGCATATCCAGCGTAGAGGAGATGTAAAAGGCACCGTCCTGATCCGGCGCCTTGAACGTATTGACGGTCTGACGAACATCGCCGGTGCCGTCTATCTTCTGAAGGAAATACGGACGGCTTTGTTTGAGCGTGATGCTTTTGCCGTTTGCGTTGACATAGGTCAGTTCCATAGCCGTCCCTCCTTAATACTCCAGCGCCAGCTTGCGCGAGAGGTTCTTGAATTCCCGTGCCAGTTCCTTTTCGGACAGTGCCTTCGGCGTCACCACGGAAATGTTCTGTGTGATGTTTGTACCGGAAACAGCGCCGCCTTGCCCGGACACGCCGCCGGTGTTGACATCAAAGCGGGTGGGGATGGCGTTCTGCATATCCAGCGATACGGCGGACATTGCGTCCTCAAAGCCCACGCCAATGCCTTCACCCATGTTTTTGCCAAGCCCGGCAAAGAGCGTCGACGGAGAATGGATGCCGAAAAAGTCCTTGATGCGGTCCACAATCCCGCCAAAGAAGCCGCTTATTTTGTTCCACAGCCATGCGCCCGCGTCGGAAATACCCTGCCACAATCCCTTAATGAGGTTGCCGCCGACCTGCGCCATCTGCCCGATGCAGCCGTTAAAGGCGCTGACCAGCCCCGCGACAATCTGTGGCACCGCCTTGACTACGGCGGCAATGATCGCCGGAAGGTTCGCAATAAGTGCGACCAGCAGCTGGACGCCCGCGAGGATGATCTTGTCGATGTTCCCGACGATGGCGTTTACTAAACTTCCGACAATTTGAGGGATAGCCTTTACAACCGTGGTGATGATCTGCGGCAGATTCTGAATTAAGGCGATGAGCAGCTTCACCCCGGCGTCAATGATCAATGGGATCGCTCCGATCACTGCGGTAATGATACCGTTAATAATCTTCGGAATCGCTTTGACCACGGCGTCGATAATGACGGGCAATGCGGTCACCAGTGACACCAGCAGCTGAATGCCCGCGTCGATAATCTCCGGGATCGCTTCGATGATAAAGTCCACAATGGCTGTAATAATGGTGGGCAGGGCGGCGATTAACTGCGGGATCGCGTCCAGCAGACCACGGGCAAGCCCAAGGATAAGCTGCAGCGCCGCGTCAAGGATCATGGGCAGATTATCCGCCAAGCCTTGAACGATGGTAGTGACCGCGCTCACCGCCGCCGGTATCAGTTCCGGCAGTGCCGAGCCAATGCCGCCGACCAGAGCCGTCACCAATTGCACCGCCGCGTCGACGAGGAGCGGCAGGCTGTCAATCATCGCGCCGATTATCGTCCTTACTGCGTCCACGGCCGCGGGGATAAGCTGCGGCAGGAGCGTCAGAATCGTATTCAGCATCTGTGTGAACAGATTGACCACCGTAGACAGCAGTGTGGGAAGCAAATCTCCGACCGCCTTTAGAATTCCGTTAAGGGCGGGCGGCAAAGCGGCGACGATGTTCTGAATAACCGGCGTGATGTTTTTCACGACGTTTTGGAACGCGTCCACCACGTTGCCGATCAGCACTTTAATATCCGCGTCCGCGTTGCCAAGCCCCGCCATCAGGTTACCGATGGCCGACTGCATACCGGCAATAGAACCGCTTATCGTTTCGGTTGCTTCCTTGGCGGTCGTACCGGTGATTCCCATTTCTGTCTGGATGACGTGGATTGCTTCGGCGACATCCGCATACGAAGAGATGTCATATTTAATGCCGGAGAACTTTTCAGCATCGGCGAGCAGCCGCTCCATTTCGGACTTCGTGCCGCCGTAACCCAGCTTCAAGTTATCCAGCATGGTGTAGTTCTGTTTGGCGAACCCCTGATAGGCGTCTTGTATGGACGAGATGCCCGTACCCATTTTATTGGCGTTGTCGGCCATATCCGTAATCGCCATATCCGCGACTTTGGCCGCCTTCGCGGTGTCTCCGCCGAGGGACTGGATAAGGCTCGCCGAAAAACCCGTGACCGTCTCCATATATGTGTTCGCGGACATACCGGCGGTTTTAAAGGCGGTTTCGGCGTAGCCCTGCACCGTTTTTGACGCTTCGCCGAACAGCGTATCCACGCCTCCGACAAGCTGTTCATAGTCCGAGTAAGCAGCAATGACTTCCTGCCCGAGTTTCACGGCGGCGGCTCCCGCGGCAACGACAACCGCGCCCATCGCCACACCCACGCCTTTGAGGACGCCGCCCAGTTTCTCAAACTTGGAACCGGATTTCTCCGCTTCGTCTCCGCTATCCTTGAGTTCGTTCCCAAGGCCATCAGCCGACTTTGCCGCTG
>JAEWAE010000052.1 GCA_023391835.1 Bacillota bacterium | reverse complement strand
GGGGGGGGCCCCCCCGCGGCCCGCGCGGGGCCCCGCTGCTTTGTCCCTCAGGCCGTGAGCACGCGCCGTGCCATCGACTGGCTGATGGCCACGCGTGCACCTTTGATACAGACGATGACATTGCCGTTCGTTTCCGACACGACGGAAACCTCGGCGTCTTCCACAAAGCCCAGCTTGTTCAGAAACCGGCGGGTGTCGTCCCGGCCGGAAATCGAGCGGACGCGCACCCGGTTCCCGGCCCGCACCATGCTCAGCGGGAGGGCGCTTCCCAACGGCCGGTGCCTGGCCGCCGGCGCCGCGACGGCGACATTCATGCATTCCATTTCGGCTCACTCCTTCCGGACGGGGTCTGCGGGCCCGCGGATGGCGGGGCTCCGACCGACCTTTTCCTCTAACAGTTTAACTCTAATAATAATAATTGTCAATATCGATTATATCGAAATCGCATATTTTTCATTGACAAGTTGCAAAATGGCATAATCCATATAGAATATATATGGTATTGCGTAAAATAAAGTATTTTCAATATGGATGCAAAAGGACTATGCTGAAAAGCAGAATGAAACGCGGAGGGATCGTATGTTTCGGCTGGCCGTTTATCTGAGAGCCTATAAAAAGGAGTGTATTCTGGGGCCATTTTTCAAATTTCTCGAGGTCATTTTTGAGCTGCTGCTGCCGACGGTGCTGTCGGTGATGATAAACCGGGGCGTCGCGCACCGCGACATCCCGTTTGTGCTGCGCACCGGGGGGGTGATGGCGGGCATGTCGCTGCTGGGATACGGCAGCGCGATGATATGCCAGCGGTATGCGGCCCGGGCCTCACAGGGCTTCGGCACGACGCTGCGGGGCGTGGTCTTCCATAAAATACTCGGCTTTTCAGCCGCGCAGGCGGATGCATTCGGGGCGTCCACCCTCACCACCCGGCTGACCAACGACGTCAATCAGCTACAGACGTTGGTGGCGCTGATGATCCGGCTGATGGTGCGGGCACCGTTTATCTGCATCGGCGCCATCGTCATGTCGTTTTTCCTCGACAGCCGCACGGCGCTGCTGCTGTTGGCGGCCACACCGGTGCTGGGGGTGGTGATTTTCGGCGTCACCCGCTGTGCCGCCCCGCTTTACCGGCGGTATCAGCAGCGGCTCGACGGCATGGCCGCCGTGCTGCGGGAAAGTCTGTCGGGCGTGCGGGTCATTCGCTCTTTCGGCAAGACGCGGGCCCAGCGGGAACGGTTTGACCGCGCAAACGGCGGATTGGTGGCCACCGGGGTACGCATCGGCAACGTTTCCGCGCTGCTCAACCCGCTGACGTCGCTGGTGATCAACCTGGTGACAGTGGCACTGCTTTGGGTGGGCGGCATCCGCATCGACGCGGGCCGGCTTTCCCAGGGGCAGGTCATCGCCTTCATCAATTACGCCACCCAGATACTCTATGCGCTGCTGGTCATTTCCAATCTTATCATCCTGCTCACCAAATCCATGGCGTCGGCGGCCCGCATCAATCAGGTGCTCGACTGCCCCGACCCGTCGCCGGCAGGCGACGGGCAGACGGCGGCACTAAACGACCCGCTGCCCGCGGTATTCGACGACGTCTCTTTCCGCTACTGCGGCGGCGGGGAGCAGGTGATTCGGCATCTTTCCTTCCGTATGGAGCGGGGCGAGACCATGGGCCTCATCGGGGGCACCGGCAGCGGCAAATCCACCGTCGTGAGGCTGCTGGCGGGGCTCTATACGCCCGGGGAGGGCACCGTCCGACTCGGCGGGGCCGCGCCGGGGCGGCTGAGCCGCACCCGCGTCGCCGTGGTGCCCCAGAGAGCGGTGCTTTTCACCGGCACCGTGGCCGACAACATCCGATTCGGCCGGCCCGACGCCCCCATGGAGGAGGTGGAGCGGGCCGCCCGCATCGCCCAGGCCGAGGAATTCATCCGCACACTCCCCCGGGGTTATGATACTCCGATCGAACGCGGCGGGCTCAACCTGTCGGGCGGCCAGCGGCAGCGGCTGACCATCGCCCGTGCGCTGCTGATGCGCCCGGCGCTGCTCATACTCGACGACGCTGCCAGCGCCCTCGACTATCTCACCGACATGCGGCTGCGCCGCGCAATCCGTCAGGCCGCACGGGATATGACGCTGCTGGTGGTATCCCAGCGGGTCGGTGCCATCCGGGATGCCGACCGCATCCTGGTGCTGGACGAAGGCGCGCTGGCGGGGGAGGGCACCCACGCGCAGCTCCTTGCCGGGTGCCCGGTCTATCGGGATATCTGCCGTTCCCAGATGACGGAAGAGGAGGCGGTCCTGTGAAACGGACTTTGATGCGGTTATTCCGTGCCATGGGGAATGTGCGGCTGCCGTTTGCGGCGGCGGTGGCGTTTGCGGCGGCGAATGTCGTGTGCACGCTGCTGGCCCCCGTCGCCGTCGGCCGGGCGGTGGACCGCATGGCTGGCGCGGGGAAGGTGCTTTTCCCCCAGCTGGGTCGGTTGGTGCTCATTCTGCTGGGGCTTTATGTGCTGAGCAGCTTTTTCCTTTGGCTGATGGGCTGGCTCACCAACCGTATGTCCTATCGCATGGTGGGGCGGCTGCGTGAAATGCTCTTCGCCAAGCTCTCGGTGCTGCCGCTGTCGTTTTACGACGGCACACCCCATGGCGACACGGTCAGCCGGTTTGTCAACGACGCGGAAATCGTATCCGACGGGGTGCTGCAGGGCTTCACCGCGCTGCTTTCGGGCGTGTTCACGCTGGCGGGCTCGGTGGCGTGCATGTGCGCCATCAACTGGGGCATGGCGGCGGCGGTGATTGTCACGGCGCCGGCCGCCTTCGGCGTGGCCCGCTATATCGCCACCCGTTCCCAAAGACTGTTCCGCCTACAGGCGCGGCAGCTGGGGCAGGTCAGCGGCTACGCCGAGGAAATCATCGACGGCGGGACGGTCGTGCGGCTGTTTGACCGCGAGGCGCAGGCCGAGGCCCGCTTCGGAGCCATGAACGGGGAACTTTACAATTCCGGCGTGCGTTCCCAGTTTATTTCCTCACTGGCCAACCCCTCCACGCGGGTGGTCAACAACATCGCCTATGCGCTGGTGGGCGTCATCGGCTGCCTTTCGGTGATTTACGGCAAAATCACCGTGGGGGATATTTCGAGCTTCCTCATTTTTTCCGCCCTGTTTGCCAAGCCGCTCAACGACATCACCAATATTACCACCCAGATTCAGGCCGCAGCGGCATCGGCCCAGCGGCTCTTCCGGGTCATCGACCTGCCGCCCGAGACGCCGGATGTGCCCGATGTGGTGCATCCGGCTGAATGCCGGGGTGAGGTGGAGTTCCGGGACGTGAGCTTTGCCTATGAGCCGGGCGGCCACCTGATCGAGCATTTCGACCTTAAAGTCGCACCGGGCAGCCGGGTGGCCATCGTGGGCCACACCGGCGCGGGCAAGACCACGCTGGTAAATCTGCTGATGCGGTTTTACGACGTGGATGCCGGCGCCATCCTGGTGGACGGGGTGGATATCCGCCGGATGCGGCGGGATGACCTGCGCCGGCGTTTCGGCATGGTGCTGCAGGATACCTGGCTGTGCGACGGGAGCGTGCGCGACAACATCGCCTACGCCGTGCCGGGTGCACCGATGGAGGCGGTGGTGCGGGCAGCCCGCGCGGCCGGGGCCGACGGCTTCATCCGCCGACTGCCCGAGGGGTACGATACGGTCGTCGGCGGGGAGGGGGGCACCCTTTCCCTGGGGCAGAAGCAGCTGCTGACCATCGCCCGGGTGATGCTGGCCGGCCCGCCGATGCTTATCCTGGATGAGGCCACCAGCAGCATTGACACCTATACCGAAATGAAAATTCAGCAGGCGCTGGACCGGATGACCGACGGCCGCACCAGCTTTGTCATAGCCCACCGGCTTTCCACCGTGCGCCACGCCGACTGCATCCTCGTGATGGATAAGGGCCGCATCGTGGAGCGTGGCCGGCACGAGGAACTGCTCGCGGCGGGGGGAGTCTACGCGGAGCTTTACCGCAGCCAGTTTGCCAACCTCCCCACCTGACGGCGGGAAACCCGGATTTTGCCCCCCGCGGCGGCATATATTTCCCTTGGGAGGGGATCGCCGTGCTGCAGGAGGTGCCGGGGGAAAAACTGGTCTATGCGGCCGCGACCATCGCGGTGGGGCTGGCGGGGCAGCTGGGGCTGAGTGAGATAAACGTGCTGGCGAATTTTCTCACCGCGTTGGGGGATAACCTCGCCGTCATCGCCGCCCAGCGGGAGGCTGCTTCCGAAGCTTCGGGAGCCGGCTCGTCGGATCAAGGGAGCGGCTGACGCGGCCCGGTATGCGGGCAGCGGCGCAGGGCGTGACAAGATGGGCAGAAATTTGTCTTGAAACACGCTCGGGGCATGCCGAGGGGCTGCCGTCCCGCCCGAGCGGCCGCACCATATGGCAAGGGACTTTCCCAGTTGCTTGGGAAGCATTGACAGCGCCCGCCCCGACTGGTATAATGCGTACAGCATTTCCAGAAAGGACGGACATATTCCGGAGCGCTTCATCTTTCCGCCGAGGGCGGACGGGCAAAATATCATTTATTTCCGATCTTAATGGGATTGCTGTCGATACAAATAACCAGGGAGCCCGGATTGACGCGGCTCCCCCTTTTGTCAGTTGGGAGGCAGTGTCATGACGTTTCGGTATCTGGGTACGGCTGCCGCCGAGGGTTGGCCGGCCATGTTCTGTGCCTGCGAAGCGTGCCGGAAGGCGGCCGCGGCGGGCGGAAAAAACATACGCACCCGGTCACAGGCGGTGATCGACGGCCGTCTGCTGATTGATTTCCCGGCGGATACCTATCTGCATTATCTGCAGGGGGGCATGGATCTGCCCCGCATCCGCTCCTGCCTGATCACTCACGATCACAGCGACCATCTTTATGCGCCCGATCTGGAAATGCGGCGCAACAGCTTCGCCTACCCGCCCGTCGAGGGGCCGCTGACCTTTTACGGCCCCGCTCCCGCCGGCCGCGCCATCCGCGCCGCGATGGAAGAATTCGACCTGGAAGCGAACGGGCGCGTGCGCTTCGTGCAGGTGACGCCTTATGTGCCTTTTGAAGTGGAAAACTACACGGTCACGGCTCTCAAAGCCGACCACGACCCGGCGTGTGAGCCGGTGTTTTATTGCATCGGCGACGGCACCCGCACCATTCTCTATGCCCATGACACCGGCTATTTCCCGGATGACACATGGGCGTATCTGGAATCCGTCCGGCCCCGCTTCGACTTCGTGTCGCTGGATTGCACCGTCGGTATCGACTCCTGCCGGCATGGGCACATGGATGTGCGCACGGCCGACGAGGTGCGCCGCCGTCTGCTGGAGGAAGGGATGGCGGATGCGCGCACGGTTTTCTGCACCAACCATTTTTCCCACAACGGCCGGGCCGACTATGACGAAATGGTGCCGGTGGCAGCCCGTTACGGCATGCAGGTTTCCTATGACGGCATGACGCTGACCATCTGACCGGGTGCTGCAAAACGAATTAGAATTTATTTGAAGCACCCGCAAAACCGCATTTTGGGGTCTTTTCGATTGCCCCCGCGCCCCGGTCTGCCGTTTCGGCTCGCCGGGGTGTTTTGGGCCGCGGCGAAAAAAATCCGGGCTCTTTTTCGCAAAAGTACGGTTGACAAGGCGAGTCGCTTTTTTGTATAATGTTGTATATAAAACTGTACGACATAAAACAATTGGAAAGAGGTGTGTTATGGACGAACGGCTGATCGGCCGGGAACTGCGATCCCTCAATAATCTGATCCGGCGATATTTCGATTTCGCCACCCACCACAAAGAGATCGAGACTGTCACCGGTAATAACGGCTGGATCATCGGGTACCTGGCCGAAAATACCGGCAAGGATATTTATCAGAAAGATCTGGAGCGGCATTTCACCATCACGCGCTCCACTGCGTCGCGGGTGCTCAGCCGCATGGAACAGAAGGGCCTCATCGAGCGGCAGCCCGTCGCGCGGGACGCCCGGCTCAAAAAGATCGTGCTCACCGATAAGGCGTGGCAGCTGAAGGGCCTGATGCGGCAGGATGTCGTCCAGATGGAACAGACGCTGCTCCACGGTTTCACCGAGGAAGAAAAGCGCACGCTTTCCGCCTATATCCAGCGGATGAAACACAATATCACGCAATACTGAACGGGAACGCAAGGGGACTGTGTATGATCAAAAAGCTGCTTGCCAGCGTGAGAGAATTCAAGAAGGATACCTTACTGACGCCGGTGTACGTTATTTTCGAGTCGATCATGGAAATCGTCATTCCCACGCTGATGGCCTATCTGATCGACTATGGCATCACCAAACGGAATATGTCATTCGTGGCGCTTATGGGGCTGGCCCTGGTGGGCTCCGCCGTCGTTTCGCTGGCCTCGGGCTACCTGGCCGGCCGCAGTGCGGCCGTCGCCTCGGCGGGGTTTGCCCGCAATCTGCGGCGGGATATATTCTATAACGTGCAGAAATTTTCGTTTTCCAATATCGACAAGTTTTCAACCGGCAGCATCATCACGCGGCTGACCACCGACGTGACCAACGTCCAGAACGCCTACCAGATGCTCATCCGGCTGGCGGTGCGGGCGCCGATGATGATTATTTTCGCGCTGATTTTCTCTTTCCGCATCGACGCGCATCTGTCGTTTATTTTCGTCGGGGCCATCCCGGTGCTGTTCACGGGGCTGCTGCTGATTATGTTCCATGTGCACCCGATCTTCGTGCGGGTGTTCCACACCTATGACCGGCTCAACAATGTGGTGCAGGAAAATCTCAGCGGCATCCGGGTCGTCAAATCGTACATACGCGAGGATTTTGAAGAGAAAAAATTTGCGGGCATTTCCCAGTCGATTTACGACGATTTCGTGCGGGCCGAGAAACGGCTGGCTTTCAACATGCCGCTGATGCAGTTCTGCCTCTATGCGAGCATGATCCTGCTGTCGTGGTTCGGCGCGAAGGAAATCATCGCCAGTCAGAATAACCCGGTCATCGGGCTTTCCACCGGCGGGCTGACCAGCCTTATCACCTATGCCATGCAGATCCTGATGAGCCTGATGATGCTGTCGATGGTGTTCGTGATGATGCTGATATCCCGCGCATCGGCCGAACGCATCGTCGAAGTGCTGGATGAAAAGAGCGACCTTGACAACCCGGCCGACCCGGTGGAAACCGTGGCGGACGGCTCGGTCATCTTTGACCATGTGAGCTTTTCCTACGCCCGCAAGGCCGACAAGCCGGTGCTCGACGGCATCAACCTGCGCATTGGGTCGGGGCAGACGGTGGGCATTCTGGGCGGCACGGGGTCGTCCAAATCGAGCCTGGTGCAGCTGATCCCCCGTCTTTATGATGTGGTGAGCGGCCGGGTGCTCGTGGGCGGCGTGGATGTGCGCCAGTATGACCTGGAGGCGCTGCGCGAACAGGTGGCCATGGTGCTGCAGAAAAATGTGCTCTTTACGGGCACCATCAAAGACAACCTCCGCTGGGGCAACGCGCACGCCACCGACGAGGAACTGGCAGAGGCCTGCCGGCTGGCTCAGGCGGATGATTTCATCCGGGAATTTCCGGACGGTTACGACACCTTTATCGAGGAAGGCGGCACCAATGTGTCCGGCGGGCAGAAGCAGCGTCTGTGCATCGCCCGCGCGCTGCTGAAAAAGCCGAAGATTCTGATCCTCGACGATTCCACCAGCGCTGTGGATACCAAGACCGACAGTCTCATCCGGCAGGCACTGCGCCAGAGTATCCCTCACACCACCAAAATTATCATCGCCCAGCGGGTCTCCTCGGTGCAGGATGCCGACCAGATCATCGTGCTCGACGACGGGGGAGTCAACGCCGTGGGCACCCACGAGCAGCTGCTGCAAAGCTGTGATATTTACCGTGAAGTCTATGAGTCCCAGAACCGAGGAGGGGTGACCGATGCCGCTGAATAATTCTGTGCCGAAAAACGGCACGCCGCCCCGCGGCAATGCCCGGGATATCCGCCATTTCAAGCCCGGCACGATCCGGCGGCTCTTTTCCTTCATGGCAGCCTACCGGGGCCGGCTGATTTTTGTCGTGGTGTGCATCCTGATCAGCGCGGCGGCCAACGCGGCCTCCGCCCTTTTCCTGCAGACGCTGATCGACCGGTATATCACACCCCTGATCGGCCGTGCCCACCCCTCCTATGTGGGGCTGTTCCGGGCCCTGACGCTCATGGGCGCTCTCTATCTCGCCGGCGTGCTGGCCACACTGTTTTACAACCGCGTCATGGTCATCATCGAGCAGGGTACGCTCAAAAAGATCCGCGACCAGATGTTCACCCATATGCAGTCCCTGCCCATCCGCTACTTTGACACCCACACCCACGGCGACATCATGAGCCGGTATACCAACGACACCGATACCCTGCGCCAGGCCATTTCCCAGAGCCTGCCACAGATGTTTGCTTCCATCGTGTCGGTGCTGGCGGCGTTCCTTGCCATGCTCTATCTGAGCGTGGGGCTGACGGCATTCGTGCTGGCCTTCGCTTACCTGCTGCTGCGGGTCATCCGGTTCCTCGTGGGGCGCAGCGGCGGCTATTTCATCAAACAGCAGCAGTCGCTGGGCGACGTCAACGGTTATATCGAAGAAATGATCAATGGCCAGAAGGTGGTCAAGGTCTTCTGCCATGAGGAAATGACCGAGCAGGAATTCGAGCGCAAAAACGACGAGCTCTGCTACGCTTCCACCGAGGCCAACAAATACGGAAACATCACCATGCCGGTGGTGGGCAACATGGGGTACATGCTCTATGTGCTGCTGGCCATCCTTGGCGGCGTGCTGGGCATCGCGGGGGTGCCGAACCTGCGCCTTACGGGCGTCGACCCCCTGACCATCGGCACCATCGTGTCCTTCCTCACCCTTTCGCGCAGCTTCATCAACCCGATCGGGCAGATTTCCATGCAGTTCAACATGGTGGTGATGGCGCTGGCCGGCGCCTCCCGCATTTTCGAGCTCATGGATGAGCCCAGCGAACAGGACGACGGCTACGTCACGCTGGTCAATGCCAAAGAGGAAAACGGCGAGCTGAAGGAGTGCCTCGAGCGCACCGAGACCTGGGCATGGAAACACCCCCACAGCGACGGCACCGTCACCTATACCCGCCTGCAGGGGGATATCCGCATCCACGACGTGGATTTCGGCTACGAGCCGGATAAAATCGTGCTCCATGGCATCACCCTTTACGCCGAGCCGGGGCAGAAGGTGGCCTTCGTGGGCGCCACCGGCGCCGGCAAGACCACCATCACCAATCTGATCAATCGCTTTTATGACATTGCCGACGGCAAGATCCGCTACGACGGCATCAATATCAATAAGATCCGCAAAGCCGACCTGCGGCGTTCCCTGGGCATCGTGCTGCAGGACGTCAATCTTTTCACCGGCACGGTTATGGATAACATCCGTTACGGCAAGCTCGACGCCACCGACGAGGAGTGCATTGCGGCCGCGAAGCTCGCCAACGCCGACGGATTCATTCGCATGCTGCCCCAGAGTTACCAGACGGTGCTGGAGGGCGACGGCAGCGGCCTTTCCCAGGGCCAGCGGCAGCTGATTTCCATCGCCCGGGCGGCGGTGGCCGACCCGCCCGTGATGATTCTGGATGAGGCAACCTCCTCCATCGACACTCGCACCGAGGCCATCGTGCAGAAGGGCATGGACGCGCTGATGAAAGGCCGCACGGTGTTTGTCATCGCCCACCGGCTTTCCACCGTGCAGAATGCCGACGTTATCATGGTGCTCGAGCACGGTCAGATCATCGAGCGCGGCAGCCACGAGCAGCTCATTGCCCAAAAGGGCAAGTATTATCAGCTCTATACCGGCATGTTTGAATTGGAATAAGCGCACATGCATAAACGCGGGGAACCCGGTACCGGGCTCCCCGCGTTTTTTGACGCCCGGGGTCAGCCCAGACGCTTTGTCACCAGATGCAACACGGCATAGTTCCCCTCCCGGGAAAGTACGCCCTCGTCCCGGTAGCCGTTGCGCAGGAAAAAGGCCAGATCCCCGTTGGGGAAGGTGCCGGTTTCATCCGTCACGGCGCAAACTGCCCGGTAGCGGGGAGCAAGATAGGCTTCGAGCGCCCGCAGCGGCGCACTTTTCCAATCGTATACGGGGCCGGAAAGATAGACGCAGGTGATAAAGGCGGTTTCCGCGTTTTGGGGTATTGCGTACGGTACGCGCAGAGAGGGCATATACTCCGCCCCGCCCAGCAACCGTCCATCGGCGGCCTGATTGATAAAGCCGAAGACGGCAAGCCCCTGGGCGCGCAGGAAGTCGGACTTGCACTGGGCGTTTGCCGGGCAGTCCCGCGCCGTGCAGCGGGCGGCCGCCGCGCAGTTTTCCGCCGTGATCGGGCGGATGACGCCGGCCTGCTCCACCGTACCCGGCCGGGTGGGGTCCGGCCTCTCATCCGGCAGGATGCCGCGGCAGAGCTTTTCCAAAAAGGCCCGGCTCAGGGGGCTGAAATAACGCTGGCCGCCAGTCACCGTCAGAGCCGGGAAAAACATGCGCACCGCGCGGGCTGCCGCCGGGTCGCCGGCCACGTCGTGGGTGCGGATGGCCAGCCGGTTGCGGTATTCTGCCAGCAGCGAAAGGGTCTCGCGGTGGATGGGGCACTGATATGACCAGTAGTAAAAATCCAGGGCGGTTCGCCCATCCGGAAGAGCCGACTCGTCTGTTTGCATAGGGGCACCTCGATGCTCTGCCCGGCACTCGGCCGGTATTCTTGCCACTCAGTGTAACGCGAAACCGGGCATATGACAAGAGGCCTCCGGCCGGACTCCTCAATGCAAATATAAAAAGGGCGCTGCAAAATTCTATTTTGCAGCGCCCTACATTTATGCCGGTAAAATCCGGATTCAATTTTTCTTCTGGCCGAAAAGCAACCCTTCGTCGTGCAGCTGCAGCGGCATGGTCGCCACCACGATGTGCTTATATTTGAGCAACTGCCGCATCACAAAACGCCCCGTGCCGTTGTGCAGGAAATGCTGCCACCCACGCTTGACCTCGAATTCCGGCAGGACGACGGTGATCATGTCGCCTTTGGTGTAATTATATTCTTCGGAATCAATAAATTCCAGCAGCGGCTCCACAATCTGACGGTAGGGCGAATATTTCACATAGAGCGGTATTCTTGTGTGGAGCATCGCGTACTTTTTCTCGAGCTTCTTGCCGCTTTCCTCGTCAATGGAGACATTGAAGGCAATGACGTGGTCGGAAATGGTCTGGGCGTATCTCAGAGCCCGCAGGCTGGCCCGGGTGATGCTTGCCAGCGGTACGATGGCCCGGTTGTGATAGGTGGCGTGGTCGATATCGGCCTCCGCCAGCTCCTCGGGGCCGACGTGCAGCTGGTCGGCAATGGCCACGTAGTGCTTTTTGATGTGCAGCATGCCGAGCACCAGCAGCGGAATCACGATGATGACGACCCAGGCGCCCTTGTGGAACTTGGTGGTGCCGATGATGAGCACGACCACGGCAGTCATCAGCGCACCGAAGCCGTTGATGCAGGCTTTATACAGCCAGCCGGATTCCCGTCGGGTCACCCACCGCTTGAGCATGCCGAACTGGGAAAGGGTGAAGGAAATGAATACGCCGATGGCGTACAGCGGGATCAGCAGGTTGACGTTGCCGCGGAACACGACGATCAGGATGGCGGCCACCGCCGACAGGATCAGGATGCCGTTGGAAAAGCTCAGCCGGTCGCCGCGGTGGGTCAGCTGCCGGGGCGCGTAGCCGTCGCGGGCGATCAGCGACATCAGCAGCGGGAAGCCCGAATAGGAGGTGTTGGCCGCCATGACCAGAATGATGGCCGTGGTCACCTGCACCACGAAATACATGGCCGAATGGCCGTAAATCGCGTAGGCAATCTGCGACAGCACGGTGTTGTCGGGCTGGGGTACCGCGTGATAGAGGTTGGCCAGCGCGGAAACGCCGCCGAAAATCAGCAGCACGAAAAACGACAGCAGCAGCAATACCTTTTGGGCGTTTTTCACCTGAGGCTTGCGGAAATTGGGAATGGCGTTGCTCACCGCTTCCACACCCGTCAGGGCCGAGCAGCCGTTGGAAAACGCGCTGAGCATGAGCATCAGCGTCACCGGCTGGATTTTGGCCGGCATGGATGCGGCCGCGGCCGCCGACATGGGGACGGCCCCGTGGAGCATGTATTTGACAATGCCGACGACGATGGTGAACACCATCGTCACCAGAAAGGCATAGGTCGGGATGCTGAAAATCCGGGCCGATTCCCGGACGCCGCGCAGGTTTCCCAGCATGATCAGCGCCAGTATCACCAGGCAGATGGGCACCGTGTAGGGATAAAGCGCCGGGAACGCGGAGGTGATGGCTGCCGTACCGGCCGAGATGCTCACGGCCACGGTCAGAATGTAATCCACCGCTAAGGAGGCCCCGGCGGTCACGCCGGCGCCGGCCCCCAGGTTGTCGGTGGCCACCACATAGGAGCCGCCGCCGTTGGGGTAAGCATGGATGATCTGCCGGTAGGATATGGTGATGACCACCAGCAACAGGATGATCGCCGCCGATATGTACCCCAGCTCCCGGTAGGCCAGCACGCCGATGACCGGCACCAGCACCAGCAGAATTTCCTCACTCGCGTAAGCGACCGAGGAAATGGCATCGCTTGCCAGCAGCGGTAGCCCCCAGAAGGCGCTGAATTTCTGGCCGTGGATGGCTTCATTGCGCAAAGGTTGCCCGATCAGGATATGCTTGAGTTTCTTTATCATATAACCCCGCCACTTATTTACTCGTCGCTTCGCTGACAATTCATAGAAGAACGTAAAGGGTATTATAGCGCAGTGCGGCCCGAATGATAAGCCGCCGCGCCGGGACCCGGCATTTTTTCCATGACCATTCCCGGCTGTGAGACGAAACTGTCGGACAAATTCACAGTATATCGGCTCAAAGCGGCGAAATGCTCCCGGATGTAAAACGGGAGCATTCCATCTGTCCGATATTCGTATTTTATCCGTATATGTTTTTCAGATACTGGAAAATACATCCGGCAATTGTCAGATACAAAAAAGCGTGTAGGATAAACGACAGCATAAGCACCATCCTTTCGGCGCAGACCCGAAACGAACTGCTCCTGCTTTGCATTATAGAAGCTTTTGCGCCGTGCCGGAAATGAGCTGCCCTGTGCTGCGTAATGGGAATCCGACCTGTAAGAGGCGGGATTTCTAAAAAAACCGGCATGGATCATACGATTTCGAAAGGAATCGCCGGTATCATATGGAAATAACGGATTGAATTTCGAAAAGGATGCGATATAATATAAGGTTATGCCGATATAGTGTTTCTCCCACTGAAATGCGGACGAAGTCCGCATTTCAGTGTCCGCCGCTTCGCGGCAGGCGGCGCTAAAAAGCGAATGTATCACTTTTCTTAACGGGGACGCGTATTGTATCACGCAGGAATGGGGATTTTTATGCTCCGTACGCTCAAGGGCAAGTTTTCGGTGGTCTATATCGCGCTGGTCTGCCTGATCGCCCTGCTGGGCGCCACCAGCGTCGTAAATCTCCTGCGGTTGGAGCGATCCGTCAACGGGCTGATGACCCGCAACTACCGCAGCATTTCTTCCGCCTCCGAAATGATGTACGCCCTCGACAGCCAGGAAAAGGCGCTCATCACCTATCTCACCATGGATGAGACCGCCGGAATGAGCGAATTTTACGAAAGCGGACGGCAGTTCCAGAGTGCCTATGACGTCGACGCCCACAACGTCACCGAAAACGGCGAGCAGGCGGTCGTCAACAAGATTCATGACGGGTACGGCAGCTTCCAGCAGATGTTCGCCACGCTGGTGTCGATAAAAAGCCGGCAGGGGCTGCCCGCCGCGCAGGCGTATTACACAGGCACCGTGGCACCCGTCCTTTCCGACATCCGCGGGCAGATCCGCAGCCTTGTGCAGATCGATCAGGACGCCATGTTCCGCAGCAAAGATACGGCCTCCGCCGGCGCCAAATATTCCACCTATTTTCTGCTGTGGGTCACGCTGGCCCTGGTGGTGGGGGGCTTTCTGGTCTCGCACTATTTCGTCAACCGGTTTCTGCGGCCGCTCCGGCAGCTTACCGACGGCATCAGCAAAGTCCGCGCCGGGGGGCTGGATCTGCAGCTCGACATCCGCACCACCGACGAGACGGGGCGCCTGGCCGCCGAATTCAACGAGATGACCCGACGGCTGTCGGTCTATGAAAAAAGCACCATGGGCACGCTGTTGAGCGAGCGCAACAAGTCGGTGGCCATTGTCAAAAGCATATCCGACCCGCTCATCGTCCTCGACGGCCGCTTCCGCATCCTGCTGCTCAACAACGCCAGCGAGCAGTATTTTTCCATCGGGGAATCCACCGCCGTGGGCCGGCATTTTCTCGAGGCCATCCACAGCGGCGAGCTTTTCGACCTCATCAGCCACAACGCCGAAAGCGGGGGGGCCCGGTCGGAAAAGATCCTCCGTTTTCCCGGCGACGACTATTTCAATGTGGTCGTCACCCGCATCGTCGACCCCGACCAGCATGTGACCGGCTTTATACTGCTGATGCAGAACGTGACCAAGCTCAAGGAGCTCGAGCAGATGAAGACGGATTTCCTCGCCACCGTCTCTCACGAATTCAAAACGCCCCTGACTTCCATCCTCATGGGCGCCAGTATGCTGCAGAACGGCTCCCTGGGCCCTCTCACCGACGACCAGCAGGAGATCGTGCGCACCATTGCGGAGGACGGCAACCGTCTGTCGGAATTCGTGGGGGAGCTGTTGGAAATTTCCCGCATCGAGGCGGGCAAATCCATCTATCATTTCAAGCCTTGCTCGGTGGCCGCCATCGCGGAAAATTCCTGCCGGCAGTTTGCCGACGCGGCCGCGGCCCGGCAGGTGCGTCTGGAAGACCGCCTCGGGCAGGAGCTGCCCGACGTGCTGGCGGATTTTGAAAAAATCACATGGGTGCTCAACAACCTGATCGGCAACGCGCTGAAATACACGGGCGCCGGGGATTGCGTCACGCTGACCGCCGAGCCGAAAGGCGACTGGCTGGAAGTGTCGGTCTCCGACACCGGCGAGGGGATACCGGCGGATTATCTGGAACGCATCTTCGACCGCTTCGTGCAGGTGAAGGGGCGCGACATCGAAATGCGCGGCACGGGGCTGGGGCTTTCCATCGCGCGGGATATTGTCACCGCTCACCACGGCACCATCCGCGCGGAAAGCGAGCTGGAACGGGGCAGCACCTTCCGCTTCACGCTGCCCATTTGGAAAAACGGCGCTTCGGGCGCTCCGGGAGGCAATCAGACGACATGAAGATACTGGTGGTGGACGACACCAAAAACATCCGGCTTCTGCTGACCAAATGTCTGGAAATGGACGGCTACGCGGTGGAAACGGCCGGCGACGGCCGTACGGCGGTGGAAATGCTTACCCGCGGGCAGTACGACCTGATTTTCCTCGACATCAAGATGCCCCAGTTCAGCGGCACGGAGGTGCTCCGCAAAATCCGGGAAATGGGCATATGGATACCGGTGATCATCATCACCGCCTACGCTACGGTGAAAAACGCCGTGGAATGCACGAATCTCGGCGCCGTGGCCTATCTGCAAAAGCCTTTCACCGCCGAAAAGATCCACACGGTGATGGAAGAGATGCTTGTCCAGCAGCCCGGCGCCACGGGGCTGGAGGGCATCCTCGCCATGGCCCGCAAACGCATGGAGGAAAAGCAGTACCCGGAGGCGGAAAGAGTGCTCAAATCCGCCCTGGCGGATTATTCCCTCACACCGGAGCTGCATGCGCTGCTGGCCCGGGTATGCGACGCGCTGGGCCACCCGCAGGAGGCCGAAGGGCACCGGAAAATTGCCGCGGCTCTGCGCTGAGCCGCACCTATCCGCCACCCGCCGCATACACTGGCGGGTAAAGGGGCTGATGCAAATACATAGCCGCGTACTTTGCAACGGCCAATTTCGTGTGTGGAAAATTTGAAAGGCCAAAAGGGCGCGGTTTCGTGGCCGGAACGGTCGTAAAATACAGGCGGAACGCCTGTAAGCGATTTTTGCGGGTGTGGCAAAACGGATTTTCATTCGTTTTGCCACACCCCGATCACAGAAGGGTGGTCATACCCATGGATCAGCCGCAGATCAGTCTGGCCGACCGGATTCGTCAGATGCCGGATGCGTTCGCGCGGATTGCCGGCGGACCGGGGCATACCGGCATCCGGGGCGCGGCGTATTTTTACCGCGTGGACGGCGGCACGCTGGTGCTCGCCCAGGTGGAAGGGCTCCCGCAGGGCGGCGGGTCGTGCGCGCCGCAGGTATTCGGGTTCCATATCCACCAGGGCAGCGCCTGCACCGGCAACGCCTCCGACCCGTTTGCCGACACCGGCGCCCACTATAACCCGCACAACTGCCCCCACCCCGCCCATGCCGGTGATATGCCGCCGCTCTTTGGCAACGACGGCTATGCGTTCCAGGCGTTTTACACCGGGCGCTTCACCGTCGACGAAATCGTCGGCCGCACGGTGGTCATCCATGCGGGGCCGGATGATTTCACGACCCAGCCGGCCGGCAACTCGGGTGCGAAGATCGCCTGCGGCATTATCGTGCGCATGGCGCACTAGCGCAGCAAGTCTTGTTCAAACCGCGGCCCGGGAACAGACCAGCCCCCCGATT
>JAEWAE010000038.1 GCA_023391835.1 Bacillota bacterium | reverse complement strand
GCACGGCGTTGGTGCGGTGGTTAAAGGTCTCGCCCAGCTTTTCGTGGGAGGCCCCGCCCGTGGAGCCCAGATGCCATTTGCCGATATAGCCGGTCTCATAGCCGGCATCGTGCATCCGGTCGGCCAGTGTGGGGATGTTCCGCGGTAGGGCAATGTTGTTGCGGTAACAGCCGATCTCGGTGGCGTACCGACCGGATTGCAGGCAGGCGCGGGCCGGCCCGCAGACGGGCTGGCAGGTGAAGGTATTTTCAAAAAGGGTGCCCTCCCGGGCCAGACGGTCCAGATTGGGCGTCACAGACAGTTTCTGGCCGTAGCATCCCATGGTATCCCACCGCTGCTGATCGGAAAAAACAAACAGAATATTGGGCTTGCGCATGATACTCCTCCTTCTGGATAATCCGGCGCGGCCGCGCCCGCCTGCTGGTCAGCAGGCATGGCGGGAAGCTTCGGTCAGCCTTCCAGGCCGTAGACCTTCAGCGCGGAATATTCGGCGCACAGCGGTGCCATCTGGCGGAATCCGATGCGGCCGCCGCCCAGCACGGGCGTGCGCCCCGGGTCACTCCACTGCAGCACCGTCAGGCCGTTTACGGCGAAGGAAATGGTGCCGCCGCGCTTGCACAGCGTGAGATGATAGGGGCCCGTCACGTCTTCCACCGACGGGATGGGGTCGGCGCCCTGACTCACCAGCTCGAAGCCATAGCTTTTGCGCAGATTGCAGGTGTGGAAGGCGCGCTCCTCCGACTCCTTGCGGCGGAAATACGAAAGATGATAGGCGTTGATGTCGCCATGGTGATAGGAATCGTACACTCCGGCCCGCGGCGCCAGAGCCGGGTCGAAAAGATCCTCGCCGCCCCGGCCGGCCGCCGCAAAAAACAGAATGCACAGCCCCGGTTCGCGCAGCGGCCGGAAATCCCATTCCACCCGGATATCCGACGGGAAAATCCGCGGGCACCAATAGACGAAGTTGGATTGCTGCCCCAGTGACGGGTCCAGTTGGTTGCGCATGCGCATCCGGCCGTTCTCGAATGTCACACAGGCGCTTCCCTCCATGACAAAGCCCGCCATATCGGCCGGCGACGCCAGCGGATTGGAGTAAATAAGCGTCTCTTTTTCTGCCATATCGGCCTCCCTTGGCCCCCTGCCTACGCGGATTTTATCCGTGTGAGGGGGCGTATCACGCTTTTACGGGATGAGTCTGAAATCCCGCCTTTTATTATAATACAATTTGGCAAGAGCCACATCGTTACCGGCAAGCGTGCGCCTCGCCGGCATCTGGCATAGTCGGGCCGCCCGGCGCATCCAGCCGGTCCCCGATCAGTTCCAGACACTGGATCACGTTGAGCGCCCACTGGGCGATCGTGTTGGTGGTCACGCCCGGGAGCTCGGTCGTGCGTTCGGGTGCGTCCTCCGCCGGCACAGGCTTCCGGCCGGAAAGAATGCCCATCCGGCGGTCCGGGCACTCGGCGAGCAGAATCCGCCAGACTTTGTCGGCCAGCCCGGCGTCCCGGTCGTGCACGGCGGCGAACGCCGCCATGGATGCGGCGAAAAACGGGAAGGAAAATCCCTTGCCCTTGACCGCAAGCCCGCTGCGCGCGACACGCTGCTCCGGGCTGAGCATGTAAAAGCGGCCGTATTCCGCCAGCATGTTTTCCCATACCGGGTCCTCGATCATCGGGCAAAGCTCCATCCAGATCTCGGGCGCGCCCTGACAGATCATCAGGTGCCCGCCCGGCTCCTCCGTGAAAAAGCTCAGCTTCCCGGTGGCCGGGTCATAGCCGAAGGTGGAGCCGGAAATCAGCCGCAGCGGCATCTTTTTCAGGCACTCGATGCCGGTGCGGATTTTATCCCGGTACCGGTCGTCCCGGAAACGCTCCCAGCGCGTCATCCAGTTGGAGCAGAAAGCGGCCCAGTCCGGCCCTGTGCGCGCGTGGGTGGGGAAGTCGCCCTTCGGATAATAGTGCCGCATGGGGTCGAGATGCAGCAGCGCCCGGTCGGCGTCCTTTTCTGCATCCATCAGTTCGCCAAGCCTCTCGTCCCCCGAGAGGTAATACTCATACCGGCTGTGGGCCGCCATGCTGATGCGGGCTTCCTTGCAGCCGCACCCCCAGTGGCGGACATTGTGACGCGAGCCCAAACCCGCATATTCCCCGATGTGATAGACGTCCACCTCGGCGCTGTGCCGGGTCATGGCCCGCGCCATGTGGTAAATATCCGCCCGGCCGGAGCGCAGAAACATCAGCCACAGCCACATGGTCGGCATCAGCTCGGTGTTTTGCCAGGCGTAGCCGCCCATATCGTATTTCCAGCAGTGCCGGGTGTCGTCGTAGGTGTGCATGACGTCGCCGTAATCCCAGAAGCCGTACCAGCGGCGCTGCTCGATTTCGTCAAGGTAAAAGCGGGCGCAGGCATCCAACTGCTTTTCCAGAAAGTCCCGGGTCGGCGTGCGGCCGTCGGGCAGACTCCACACACCGAAGGCGCCGCGCCGGCGATACGTTTCCGGCGGGCAGACAAGCTGGGGCCGGCGGCGGGTGCGCCGGGCACACTCCATCAGCTGTTCCCGCTCCGGCATGCCGCCGAAGCACCAGAGGGTCAGCTGATTGGTGTTGGCAATGCCATAGGGTGTGGCGCGCATTTCGTCAAAACCCTCATAATAGGTTTCCACATACGTCCCCGTGTCATAATGCCGCAGGTCCATGGCAGGGCCTTCGGGGGACCACAGCCACAGTTTCAGCTCCGCGCTGTCGCCGGCCATGCCGTCAATCTGCGCCGAACGCGGGTACTTCTCCCAGAAGTCCTCCAGCCCGGCCGCCAGACACCCGGCGGAGCTGGCGGCAAAGGCCAGCCCCGCGGCCCGGCCGCCGTGAGTCGCATCCACCCAGCAGCAGCCCGGTTTCGTCCGCTTGGCGATGCTATAGTGGTCGGCGCTGTCCTGCACAAGGCGGTAGCTGCCCCAAACCGGCAGCCGGCCCGTGACATGGGCCGCTTCCGGCTGGCCGTCGGGGGTGATGCGGAGTGTTTCCCCCGCTATCTGGCGGCGGTACAGCTCGGTGGGAATACGGGGGTGCCATGTGCTCAGCAGCTCGGCCGCTTCCGAAAACAGGCCGCTGCCACCTGCAAACCCGGCGTGCCGGTTATACGCGGGCCCCTCGAGCGGCAGCCGGCAGATGAGCCCGATGCCCTGGATGAAGTCCCGCTGCGGGTCCCCGTCATAGATAAAGGTGTGGGAAATACGGATCTCCGCCGTCCCCGCAAAAAAAGTCAGGCGCAGGGTGAAGGGCAGCCACCCGTTGCCGCCGTCCGGCGGCCGGTGATTTCCGCGCACTTTTATCACGCAGCGCAGCGGGCCTTCCTGTTCGAGCTCTGCCCCCTCAATGAAGCTGACGGAAGAAGCCCGGCGGCTGACCGCCCCGTCCTCTTCCCGCATCAGCCGGACGGCGGCCAGCCATGCACCGGTGCAGACGGTTTTCCCGTCCATCTCGACAGACCGGATGACGTCGCGGCCGGCGCCGCCGATTTGGCAGACGATCCGCCCCGTGTCGACCCGCAGCCCGTCCAGTAGCCGCTCCACTTTCAGGCTCACCGCTCCGGCGGGCGCCTGCTCGTCGGCCCGGAGGCGGTAAGGCGCCCCGGCCGGGTCCACCACCGCCGCATGGGCCGTCCATTTGACGCTGCCGTCCGGCCACCAGGCCGTCGGCCATGACTGCACCGGGTATTCCCGGCCCGTCCGGTCCGTCAGGGCGAAGGGCCCGGCCGTCGACTGGCTCTTCTTTTCCCATGGGACGCCGAACGTCACGGATGCCGGCCCCTTGGCGGGCGGTTCCAGCCATTTCAGTTTCGTTTCCTGCATATGAGTCTCCTTGTCCGACCGTCGCTCCCGCACGGGGCTGCGATGAGCATGGACCCGTGCGCGAAGCTTCCCG
>JAEWAE010000042.1 GCA_023391835.1 Bacillota bacterium | reverse complement strand
ATATCCGGCAGCCGGGGGCATTTGTCGCTATGGGGGAATGCTTACCCGCGGTGCGGGCGGCACTCGATGCGGCCGCCGCGGCAGGAGCCGGGCAGCGTGATTTCGAGTGTGCCGGGGCAGCGCTCGCAGAAATTGGCGGGCTTGCCGTCGAGAAGGACTTCATAGCCCGAGTCGGCGGGAGCCAGGACGACGATCAGCGTGTAGGCCGGATGCGCGCCGTAATAACGGAAATCCAGACTCGCCTGCTGGTTATCCGCCGCGAATCGGCGGGCGGCGACCCACACGTCGAACCCGGCGGTGACGGTGCCGGGCCGGTAATAGGCATTGGCCCAGATATTCAGCGGGGCGGACAGACCCCCGAACTGATGATACCATCCGCCGCGCCCGGTGGCGATATTCATCATCTCAAAGCAGTTGTACGAGGCGTCCACCTCACGCTTCCAAACCCGCAGCGCCGTATCCGCAATTTGGAACGCTGCGTCGCGCCGGCCCATATCCAGCATCGTCTTATAGAAAAACCACTGATGGGAAAACCATACGCTGCCGTTCCAATACCCGTTGTCCTGATAATAGCCGCTGGTCATATCCACGGCGCTCAGGCCGACCGGGCTGAAGATTTCGCGCGGGCTGGTCAGATGGCCGACCAGTGTCTGCTCCTGCTGCGGCGTGCAGGCGCCGGCGATCAGCGGATACAGGCCGTCAAAGCCCTTGTTGAGGTTCTCGCCGTGCTCGTCGCGCAAAAAGCCGGTGGGGCGCAGCCGATCGTCATAAACGACATAGCTGAAATAGCCCGCATCCGCGTCCCAGGCGTAATGCCGCAGCGCCTGAGTCAGCCGCTCGATATCCGCCTCGTAAACCCGCCGGTCGTCCTCGCGGCCGGTTTCCGCCGCGATCATGCGCAGGATCTTGGCAAACCGGATGGCCTGCGAAGTGGAAATGCAGGGCGTGACCCGGCGCTCCAACCGGTGCCGGTGCATGTACACCTGAGCCGGGTAATCGTCCATCCCGCTGGTGCTGTAAAACAGGTCGTAGGTGGAGGTCAGGCCGGTGGGAAAACGGGCCACGGTGGAACCGTGCGTACGCCCGACCAGAAACTCGTAATAGAGCCGCGCCCGGGGATAATACGCCAGCAGCTCCTGCTTGTCCGCCGCGCGGTTGAGCAGCTCCAGATACAGATAGATCTGGGTCGGCACCGGCGAGCCGTGGAACAAAAAGGCGTAATCGGGGTTATCCGTGTCGCTGAGATAGGTGTCGAGCACATATTCCGCCAGCCGGGGCTCCGATTCCAGCAGACCAAGGCCGATGAAGCCCGAGTCCCAGGTGTAAAGGCTGTCCCACCGCTTGCCGGGGGTGAAATGCTTGATGTATGTGCCGTGCTTGTAAATGGGGTAGACGACGTTGCTCAGCAGCGTGCTTTTGAGCAGCCGGTTGCTGAATTCAAACGGCCGGCCGGCGGGGTTGAGCCCCAGAGACTCCGGCGGGCAGGTCCGCTGATAAAGCCGCTCGCAGGCTTCCTCCGTGAGCTCGGGCCGATGGTCGTGGAATACGACGGCGTACTCGGTGTGGGTTTCCCCCGCCGGGATGAACAGGGAATGGACGATGGTGTTGTGATAAAAGCCGGGGTTTGTGTGCTTGCGCTCAAACGAGCTGGTGAACGGCTCGGTCACGTCGTCAAAGGTCACGTCGGAATTGGAAAGCCGCGAGATCATCGCGTCTTCCAGCGCGCCGGTGGCCAGACGCCGGTACCGCACCCGCTTGGTCAGCGGTTTGAGACCGTATACGCCTTTCACCCCCGCGTACCGATAGCGGACCGTGCCGTCCTCCTGCGAAATCTGCGGCACATATTCCCGCGCACAGTCGGTGAAGGATACGCCGTCTTCCCGACCCGCTTCCAGCAGGAAAAAGCAGTCCAGTTCCACACCGTCGCCTTCCAGCGCGGTCAGCCCCAGCTGCAGTCTGCCGGCCGGCAGTCGGCCCAGCGGCACATACTGCACCGCCAGCGCGTCGGAGACCGGGAATTTCAGCTCGCCCGACACGTCCCCGCTCATGCGGAAGGCCGCGCCCTGCTGCCCCACCGTGCGGTAACGGATTCCCAGCTCCGCGTTTGCGTAAGCCTGCGGCAGCGTCACGGCATAAGAGACATAGTCGCCCCGGCTTGCGCCGAAACAAGGGAAATCCTCCAGCGGCACATGCTTTTTGGAGATTCGGTCGCCCAGACCGAAGCCGCCGGTGAAGCGCGCGTCCCGGAATTCGCCCTTTTTGGCTCCGTCCGGGTTCTGCCCGTCCCATGGGCGGGGTTTGGCGTAACCGTAAGCCGTGTACCCGGTGGCATCCCACAGCATGCTGCCGACGGGCAGCTCCACCGCGCAGTATCGGTCGGTGGGGTACTCGATGGCGCAGAAATAATTCAGCAGACAGTTCTGCGCGAGATCGGAATGGTTGACAAACCGGGTGCGGATCAGCGTGGCGTCGTGGTCGATGCGCGTGAAGGACACGTCGGCGTAGACACGGTCCTTCCATTCCAGATCATACCGATAGGAAAAAAACGACAGGTCGCTGCGTGCGTTCCAGGGGTGATAGGCGGAGGGCACCGTTACATTGGGCACCGGCACGCCGCTGTTGGCCACCGTCGGGAACACCACACAGTCGAACCGGACGCCCGAAAGCGACTCCGGGTCGGGCACGTGGGAAACCCCCATGTATTTTTTGGAATACGGCCCCCAGGCGGGCAGCACCGCGTCGTATTTATTTGGATTCATGGCAAGTGTCCTTTCTGCCGGCCGCGCTCGGCCGGTTGGTTTTTGGTGAAAAATCGGATGAGATGGAATCCAGCGCCAGGCGGATGGCGCCGTAAATGCCGGCCGTCCCTTCCAGCGAGGAAAGGGCCAGTCGCGGCGGGAACGGGACGGTGCGGCTCAGATACTCCCGCAGCGCGGGCAAAAAGCAGTCTGCGCCGTTTGCCACGCCGCCGCCCAGCACGATGAGTTCCGGGTCCGCCGCCAGGCAGACATCCGCCAGCATGGCCGCCAGGTACCGCACGCCCTCATCCACGACCAATTTGACGGCGGCATTGCCCGCCCGGTATTCCCGGAATATATCCCGCGTGGTCAGAGAGCTCTGCCCGAGAGCCCGGCCGGCGTTTTCCGCCAGCCACCGGCCGCTGAATTTTTCTTCCAGCGGGGCGCGGCCGGCGGCGTAGCCTTCCGTGTCGCCGGGGCGGGAAATCCAGTAGCCGATTTCCCCCGCACAGGCGTTGTGACCCAGATACACGCGGCCGCTTTGCACCCATGCCAGGCTGAGACCGGTGCCGATATTCAGAAAAATAAAATTATCCGACGCCTGCGCGCCGCCCTTCCAATGCTCGCCCAGGGCTGCGCATTTGACGTCGTTGAGCAGGGCAAGCGGTATGGCTTCCCCCGCAAAACGTGCGATGAGCCGTCGGGCGCTGAAAGGCGGAATATTCGGGCTCATGATCACCTCGCCCGCATGATAGGTGCCGGGGATGCCGACCCCGACCGCGCGCGCCGTGCCGCCGGCGGCTGCAGCCGTTTCCTCGATGCGCCGCGCGACGACCTCTTCAAACGGCAGGCTGGTTTCCGCCCGCGTGGCGAATTTTTCCATCCGTCGGATATTTCCGTTGGCATCGGAGCACGCGACGCGGATATTGGTGCCGCCGACGTCGACTCCCACAAAGAAGTTCTGCAAATTCTGCATGCGTAGACCATCCTTTTGCACAGGCCGGAGCATGGAAGGCGCAGCCATTTATGCCGCTTTCCCGGCCGTTTCACAGCCCATTCAGGCTTCCAGTATGCGACGGACCGCCGGCTCCATCACCATATGCGCGCAGCCGGTGAGGACGGGCTCCGGGCACTCCGACAGTCGGCAGTCCAGCGGCCACACGGCCACCCGCTCCAGACACCGGCGCACGCGGTCGAGCAGCTCCTGCCGCGGCCAGGCCGGGTCCGCCAAACGGAGGACGACGTGGCGGATTTCCAGCGGCACGCACAGATTTGCCGCCGCCAGCGCCATACTGTCGGCGGCCGCACCCCAATCCGCCGGTCGGCCGGTCAGCGACTGTTCCAGCCACCCCGGCTTCTGCCGGTCGGATATGAAATCCCGGTCAAACACCATATAGCCGATTTCGCCGGCGAGCGACCGGGGCCCCCGGCGCACCCGCCCGTCGAAAATAATGCCGGAGCCGACGCCCTTCCCCAGCATGATATAGAGCAGGTCATCGTCCTCCGTCAGGCCGCGGAAGCGGAATTCCCCGACGGCTGCCGCGTTGGCGTCATTTTCCACCACCACGGGCACCCCGAAACGCCGGCTGAGCCCGTCGACGATCTCTTCCAGACCGGTACGGCGGGTGATTCCTTCCAGCGGTGCCATGTCGATGGTCCGGTCTTTCGGGTCGACCCGACCCGGCAGGCCGACGCCGATGCCCAGCAGCCGGTCGGCGGGCCAGCCGCTTTCCGCAATCAGGCGGTCGATCCGATCCGGCAGCTCGCGGCCCACCGCGTGCACCAGATTGGCCGAGGCAGGCACCCGGAGCAGCCGCACCAGATTTTCCCCGAAATCCACCAGCCCCAGCCGAAGCTCATCGCCGGTGTATTCGACCCCCATCACAAAACCGGCCCGCCGGTTGAAGCGGAGCATCTGGGGCTTGCGGCCGACTTCCGTATGGGCCGCCCCCGCCGTCTGCACGTAGCCGCGGGTTTCCAGGTACTGGACGATTTTCATGACGGTCGGCGCGCTGATACCGGTTTCCCGACTGATTTCCGTGCGGGAAATTTCATCGTGCGCCCGGAGCGCCGCAAAAACCAGCTTCCGGTTCATGGCTTTGAGGTTGGAAGCCACATAGGCCACGGTACTGCACCTCTTTTTCTTCGATGTACATTCATTAAGAAACTTAATTAATGATTAATTCTATACTAACATATCCGGGTCGGAAAATCAATCGGAGGGGGCCCAGAGGCAAAAAGCGGCGGGCGATGGGTGAAATGACGGGGTTTGTGCCGGAAGAAACCGACCGGTAAGGCAAAGAGAAAAATCCCCGCAGAGGCCGGAACGTATGGCCCGGCCGGTTGACATGGGCGGGTGGAACCCATATAATGCGAAGTATAGACGGCCAGCCGCAGGCGGTGCGTATCCCGCTGCGCCGCCGTGCGCGATTTTCACCTAGCGGCCTGAATGTATCGTTTTCCGTTCCCATCATTTTATAGATGAAGGTGTCATCATGAGCAGTCAGAAAGATTCCGTTCCACCAATACCGAGAGCCACCGGATGCACCGTGCGGCGGGAGGATCTGCGCAGAAAAGAGGCGCTTTTCCCGGTCACCGACTTCGGCGTGAAGCCGGGCGGCGCGGCCGCGGCCAATACGCAGGGCATCCGGGCGGCCGTGGAGGCCGCCGCCCGCTCCGGCGGCGGCACGGTGGTGTTCCCCGCCGGGGAGTATAAGACCTATACCATCCGGCTGCGCAGCCGGGTCAATCTGTATCTGGCAAAGGGCGCCGTGGTGCGGGCCGCCCGCACGGATATCCGCAATCTGGTGCGGGATGACATCGACTTCCACATGAATCAGAAGGGCGAGGGCGGCAATTACGACGAGCCGGAAGTCAACCCCTATGTGGGGCTGCAGGATCACGGCCACAGCTACTTTGCCAACAGCCTGCTGTATGGCGCGGATGTGCACGACGTGATGATCTACGGCGAAGGGTTGCTGGATGGCAGCGACCTGATACCCGAGACGGGCGTGCGCGAGTATGTGCTCCAGGGCGGCGACCCGCAGGAGCCGGACCGCCGCGACGCACGGGGCCACCGGGGGCAGTGGTTCGGCAACAAGTGTCTGGCGCTGCTGCGGTGCCGCCGCGTGGTGCTCAGCGGGTTTGGCATCCGCATCGGCGGGCATTTCGCCATTATTGCCGAGGGCGTCACCGACCTGTTGATCGAGGATATGATCGTGGATACCACACGCGACGCGCTGGATATCGACTGCTGCCAGGATGTCACCGTGCGCCGCTCGACCTTTAATTCCCTCACCGACGACGGCGTTGTGATGAAAGCATCCTATGGCGCCGGCACCTTCATGCCCACCCGAAACGTCTGCATTGAGGACTGCGTGGTATCCGGCTACGACGCCGGGTCGGTGCTGGCGGGCCTCTATACCACGGATAAGCTGGTGGCCGACGACCGCTGCGGCCCCACCGGCCGCGTGAAATTCGGCACGGAATCCACCTGCGGCTACGACCTGGTGACCATCCGGCGGGTGAAATTCGACCGTTCCCGAGGGTTTGCCATGGAGGCCGTCGATGGGTCGGATCTGAGCAACGTCGTGTTTTCCGACTGCGAGATGACCCATGTCAGCAGTTCGCCCATATTCATCCGCATCGGCGACCGGGCCCGTTACCCGGTCACCGGCAATTCCGCCGATCAGGCGGTGGAGGCGGGGGAGGGCAACGTGCGGCTCGACGACCGCCGGTGGGTGCTGCCCTGCCGGCCGGAGTACACCGCCTACCCCGCGGCCCGCTATGCACCCGCCTATCGCCGGGATAAAAAGGTGACGGTCGACGGCAAGTCCTTTTTCCCGGTGGTGGACCCGCAGGACCCCGTGCGGCTCAACCCGGCGAACTTTGCGTGCCGGGACGGCCGGTATTATGCGCTTGCCTACCACGCGGATACCCGCACCTATGAGCCGGATTTCACCCGGCCCGTCGAGCCCGGCGACCGGGCCCGCTTCGGCAACGCGATCGGCGCTCCGCACATCGCCGGCTGCTATAATATTGAAATCAGCGACCTGAAGGTCACCGATGCGGACCCCCGCTACCCCATCCTGCTCGCGGGCCTGGTGGACAGCCGCATCCGCCGTGTGGTGCTGCGCAATATTTCCGTGGAATACCGCGGCGGCCTCAAAATGGAGCACGCCGTCGAGCAGCGGCAGCTCGACACCGACTGGCAGTACACCCAGTACCAGACGGCGCCCGCCCGCCAGTCGCTGCCGTGGCTGGTCAACTCCTTCTTTTGCAAGGAGGAGGGGCTGCTGCCGCGTGTCAGCTGGGATGCGCAGGCCGGCGCCTGGCGGGACGACCCCTATAACGTCCCCGAGCAGGTCCGCAGCTATCCGGAGCCGAGCATTTTCGGCATTCTGCCCGCCTACGGCCTGTATGCCCGGCATGTGGAAGACCTCACGGTGGAAAACCTGCGCCTGACTTTTCGCACGGAGGACGGCCGCCCCGCCGTCGTGCTCGACGACGTGGCCGACGCCGCGTTTGCCGGCTTTTCCGCCGACGTGGCGCCGCATGTGCCGGCCTTTGTCACCGTCACCAATACCCGCAAGCGGCACACGAATTTTGAGTATTACCCGGACGAGCCCTATCTGACCACACGGGTCACACACCTGCGTCTGCCGGAGGGATGGGCGGCACAGCCCGTGCAGGTCGATGCGCCTGCCCCCGGCACGCCCTGCGACCGGCTCTATGCCCACCCCACGCTGCCGATACCGGAAAACGGCTACCGCTACCCTGTCCCGACGGAGGCATATCCGCTGCCGCGCACGGTTTTCCGCCCGTATTTCCGCCCCGTGGGGGAACAGACGGTCATGGCGGGCCAGCCGCTGGTTTTTACCGTCTGCATGCGCGACCCGGCCGGGGAAGCCCGTGCTTCGTCGGGCGGCGCGCTGCGCTGCCGGGCCGAAGGTATGCCAGCCGGCGCGTCTTTCGACCCGGTGAGCGGCGCTTTCTGCTGGGTGCCGCAGCCGGCCCAGGCGGGCGTTCAAACCGTGCGTTTTGTGGCGGATGACGGCGCGCTGACACAGGCACTTTCTGTGCAGGTCGTCGTTCGCTGACGCGTAGTCCGCGATTTCACGGCCGGCCGGTCCGCGTATTTTTCGGCAAGAATCGCGTCGGATGCGGCCGCCCGGCCAAATTTCCCGTCGGCCTAACTTTTTGAAAAACCTCGCGGAGCAATGTCGAATCTCCGCAAATATTGCCGATATATAAAAGAGCAGGTGGTCAAACACACGATGAAATACGATAATAACCGAATTTTCGCCATGTAATTTGCGCAAAAGGAATCAGAACTTTACATTTACGAAATGAATTTTTGAAAAGCGAAAATGTGATATATTAAAGCGAACGGTTTTATGGTATAATCATCCATTATAAAGAATTTACGGAAGTGAAAATCATGGATGCAGCGGAAAGTGAATATCGCGCCCGGGGGAATGCTGCCGATTTTTATTCCGAAAAAGCCGCGATCCGGATGCAGCCGTTTTCTGGGATTTACCCGGCAGTCAAACGAGCCGTCGATGTGGTCGGCGCAGCTTTCGGGCTGATTTTTTTCATGCCGGTGATGCTGGCGGCTTCGGTGCTGATACGGTTCACCTCCCACGGCCCCGCCATTTATAAGCAGATCCGGATCGGGCGCGGCGGACGACGGTTTTGCATTTATAAATTCCGCACCATGGTGGATGGGGCGGACGACCTCACAGCGCATCTTTCGCATGACCAATGGGTGCTTTATCAGAAAAACCGCAAGCTGGATGAGGACCCGCGCATCACGCCGGTCGGGGAAAAGCTGCGCGCAAGCAGCCTTGACGAGTTGCCGCAGCTGCTCAACGTGCTCAAGGGCGACATGAGTCTGGTCGGCCCGCGGCCGATGCTGCCGGAGGAAATCGGGCTTTACGGCGAGAGGTATGCCCAATATATTCAGATGCGGCCGGGTATTACGGGTCTTTGGCAGATCAGCCACCGGCACGAAACACAGATGGATATTCGGGCATCCATCGACGCGCAGTATTTTGAAAGGCGCGGCCTGCGGTACGATTTCTGGCTTTTGCTGGCCACCGGCAAAGCCGTGGTATGGAAAAGAGACGCTTGCTGACAGCGCCGCTCCCGGCGGAGGTTGGGTTAAACGGGGCGGACCCGTCATAAAAACGGTGACATATCATGTCTGCGGATTGTGCCGGCTTAACAGTCGAGCCCATATGATTTTTTAGGATGGATTATGTCTTATAAACGATGCTTCATGGCCGTTACTCTGTTGATTGTTGTGATGATTTTCAGCTTTTCCCTATATTCCGGCGCGGCCTCCCATACGCAGTCAGCCGCGGTGGAAGGCGTGGTGACCCGCGTGCTCCGGCATTACCATATGCACCTCGATACGCGGCTGTATGAAATTTACCGTCCGTTCACGATTCGGGGCGAGGCGGTCGATGAAACGCTGTTTTTCCGCAAATCGGCTCACCTGACGGAGTATTTTTTGCTGGGAGTTTTTTCGTCGGTCCTGCTGTACTGGGGGGCTGCCGCCGGAAAATGGCGGCCTGCCCAGTTCGCTTTTTTCTTTCTAGGCCCGCTGACGGCGCTGGCGGATGAAAAAATCATCCAGCAGTATCTGACGGTCCAGCGCACGTCGACGTTTAAGGACGTGCTGCTCGACTCCATCGGCTTTTATCTGGCAGTGACACTTTACAGCGCACTGTATTCTCTGATCGGGCTGTCGGCCCGGACACGCGCATCCCGGTCAGGCGGCACCGCGCAAAAAACGGCCTGCCCGAAACCGGCCGACCGTAAGGGGAACTGATTATCGAATTTTCACGGCGCCCGGGGAAAATGCCGGGCGCCGCTGTCATATGCCGCAGGCGGCGATGCGCAGCAGCAGCTCCGCCGTGCCCACGTTATAGTTTGCGAAGCAGAAACGCATGCGGCAGCCCGGCCCCAGTACGGCGGCCAGCGGCAGCCGGTGGTCGCCGGACTCCATTTCCCGACAGAGGCGGTCGGAAAATGCGTCGTCGGCGAAAAACAGCAGCCGCGCGGCGGGGATGGCATCCATGACGCGGCGCAGGGCGCGGTCGGTCAGCGGAGCGTCCCGGCCGGCCAGCAGCAGCAGAGGGAAGCCGCTTTCCCGATACAGCCGGCCCAGCTTTGCCATTTCGTTGAGCAGATGGGCCGTTGGCTCGGCGCCGGGCCGGAGCACCGCGAGAATGACGGCCGGCGCACCTGCGGTCAGCGCGTGCAGCGAAACGGGCCGTCCCTCCGTGTCGGTCAGCGTGTGATCCGGCAGCGGCAGGTCGCGCAGCAGAGACTTGAGCTCGTCGGGCCTCAGACCGACGGGCATTTCCACCCCGTGCCCTGCTTCAATGCGAAATATCCGTGCGGTGCACAGGATGGAACCGTCGATCTGCCGGTTCGCGGTGAGCAGCCGGTACCAACCCGCCGGCAGCGATAGGACCAGCGTGTCGTTTTCCCACACGCCGTCGCAGCCGACAGTGGAAAAAGCCCCCGCTTCCAGCCGGGCCACAGTGAAATGCAGACCGTATTCCAACGGATCGCCCTCCCGGCGGCGCAGGGTCAGCGTACCGGCAGGCGCCGCCCGCCAACCGACGGTATGCCAGGCCGTACCCGCGTAATACTGCGGCTGGGCATACGCCGGGTCCAGCCGGGCGGGAATGCCAAGCGTGCGGCAGATCCCCACGAAAAGGACCCGCCTCGAACGCAGAGACCCCCGTTTCATCTGCATCAGCCGGGCGGGCGCGGCGCTGAGCGCGGTATAATCGTCATCCCCGGCGTCGGCGATCTCCCGCTCGATCCATGCCCAGACACGGGCGGGGTCGGCCCGGAAATAGGCCTGCCGCTCCGCCTCAAAGGCATCCGCCAGCGGGCCGCGGTAGGCGGTCAGCGTTTCCCACTCCACACGGGGGCAAAGCACGTAGGACTCGAAAATATCCGCAGGCCAGCGGTCACGATAGACGGCGGCGCGGCGGATGTGGTCGGCAAGCACCTCAGGCTTCAGATCGGTCAGGTCCTTTTCGGTCAGGGTGCGCAGCATGGCCGCCTTGAGGGGGAGAGGCTCCGCAATTTCCAAAAAACGTGCGAGCTCGCGGCGGTTGCCGCGGGATTGCCGCATCCATCCGGCAACCTCATCCGCATAGGGCGCAAACCGGGCGGAAAAGGCCGCGGCCTCTTCGGGGGAGCAGAATCCAGCCGTGTACGCCTCCCGCCGGCTTTCCGCCACGGCGAGTTTCTGCCGGTGCTCCGGCGGGCAGGCCATACCCGCCTCGGACTCGGGCAGACGGCCGGCTGGCGGCGCCATGCGGAAATCATAGGCGGCGGCGCGCATGGGTTCCAGCCGGATCACGGCCCGGGTCTGTCGGCTCAGATCCACGCAGGTGCGGCCGAGAAGCTCCCCATGGGATGCATGGACGCAGAGGGTGCCTTTCCCGCTGCGAAATGCCGCGCACCCGTCTTTCCCCGTGGTGCACACGGCCAGAGGGTACAGTTCCGCATAATTGACGATTTCGAAACAGACCCGCGCGCCCGGCACCGGGCGGCCGGCCTCATCCTCCACCGCCACGGTGAGCATTGCCGTATCGGCATAGGCGGCCAAGTCGTTGATTTCGCACAGGCCCCCGTTGCGGAAAGTCGCCTCCGGCGGCTGCCACAGGGACGAAAACAGTCGGTAATGCACAAGCATAGCCCGGCTGGCCGCAAAGGTGAACCACCCTTTGTCGAGCATCGGCTCGGGCTCGCAGGCACCCATGTAGTGCCACCGCCCGTCGACCCATACCTCCACCCAGGCATGGTTGTCGTCACAGTGGGCCCAGCGGGGCACATAGCATTGCCGGGCCGGAATGCCCACGCTGCGCAGGGCAGTGACCGTCAGGGTCGACTCTTCCCCGCACCGGCCGCGGGCGTTGCGTATGACGGAGGCGGGCGTGGAGGTGCGCTCGTCACTAGGGTGATACACCGCTTTTTCGCCGCACCAGTAGTTGACTTCCAGTGCCGCTTGCTCCATGGCAAGACCGTCCACCCGTTTGCACAGCTGACGGAAAATGTCGCCGCGGGAAAATTCGACGGCCTCGTTATTGACCCGGTAGCTCAGTACGAAGGGGAAAGACACCTCGTCTGGAATCGTGCTGCACCAGGGCATTGTCCGCCGCAGCATGCGGGCGTGACGCGCAAAAGCCAGCAGCAGGGCGCCGTCACAGTTGGCCATGTCGCTGGCCGGCATACAGGCGCAGAGATATTTGAGATAGAGGGCCGTCTCTTCATCCAGTCCCGCAAAGGAGGGCAAAAATGCGCCAGCCCTTCCGCCCATCCGTTCGACGGCCCGGCGGAAGGCCTGCTCCACGGCAGACAACGAATTTTCCTGCATGACGGATTTTCCTCCTGCGCTTGGCGGCTCAGCGGTTGACAGCGGCGCGGATGTCGCCGATGGCGGCGTTATCGATCAGGTTGTACCGGTCCTCCGGCGGATAGATCGCACCGCCGAAAAAGATGGAGGGGTTGCCCAGCGCCGACCGGTCGAAGCACAGCTTATATATGGCCGCGTGCACCTGGGTGCAGCCGGTCTGGGCCACCAGCGCGGCGGCGTTCTGCCGTGTGACGCCGGCCCCGGGCAGGATCTGTATGCGGCCGCGGGCATACCGGACCATCTCGGCCACCACGGGAGCACCCTCCCAGACCGAAGGCGCCTGGCCGCTGGTGAGGATGCGGTCGATTTTCAGCTCGCACAGAGTATCCACGGCGGCTTTCCAGTCGGGCGTCACGTCGATGGCGCGGTGAAATACGGCGGTCTTGCCGCCGATGAGCGCGCGCATTTCGCGGCAGCGGTCGGTGTCGACGGTGCCGTCGGGCTTCAGGAAGCCGAATACGATGCCGTCGGCTCCGGCGTCCAGCAGCGCCCGCGCATCGGCCAGCGCCGTCTGATACTCACAGGGCGTATAACAAAAGCCGCCTTCCCGCGGCCGAACCATCGCCATGATGGGCAGGCCGGTTTCCCGCTTGGCCACGATGAGCTCCCCCACGGAGGGGGTCAGCCCGCCGTGAAACAGATCGGAGTTGAGCTCGACTCGGTCGGCCCCTGCCTTCTTCGCCTCGATGACATCCTGGGCCGAGCCGCAGCAGACCTCGACGATGACTTTGGACATTTGATCTTCTCCCTTTTGTCTTTGGAATCGGAGCCGTGCGGCCCGTATCGGCACAGTTTTATACAGCGCGGCCAGCCGGCCTTTTGTGAAAGACGGAGCCGTGAATAATTCACCCGTAAAAAATGCGTGCCGTATTGACTTTACCATGTTTCTTTGCTATGATGTAAAAAGTAACGGACAAATAGTAATTACCTTTCCAATTATAAATGAAACCTGCCGAAATAGCAATACGCCTGGCTGAATTCGTTTGAATTGCGGAATTCCGTCAAGAATTGCGGCGAAGCCCGGATTGTGGCAGACCTATTTACTAACATCTAGATAGTAAATAAAAGCGGCCGCCCGGTGACAACGTTTCACGCGCAACGGGGCACGTTTACCGATACAGATACAACTCAATATGGGAGGAAGAAAAATGAAAAAAGCAATTGCGGCCGTTCTGTCCTGCATGCTGGCGGCGACCATTGCGACCGGCTGCTCTTTCACTGGGAAGAGCGGGACAGGCAAAGGCGCGATCAGCACTTATGTGGAAACCGAAATGACGTCCCTGAATCAACTGGCCGTTTCGGATGACGTGTCCTTTACGCTGCTCAACAACATTTCGGAGGGCCTTTACCGGCTGGATAAAAAGGACGAGCCCCAGCCCGCGCTGGCCAAAAGCAGCACGCTCTCTTCCGACGGGCTGACCTACACCTTCAAGCTGCGCGACGGCATCAAATGGAGCAACGGCGACTCGGTGACCTCGGCGGATTTCAAATACGGCTGGCTCAAGCAGATGAGCTCCGAAGCCACCAATGGTTATGCCTTCATCATGACCGACTACATCGTCAACGGCGAAAATTATTCCGAAAGCAAGGCATCGGCCGACGACGTGGGCATCCAGACGCCCGACGACAAGACGCTGGTCGTGCACCTGACCCACCCGACGCCGTATTTCCTCAAGCTGACGGCTTTCGTGCCCTACTTCCCGCTCAACCAGAAATATTATGAGTCCCAGGGCAAAAATTACGGCCTGGGCGCGGAAAACGTGCTTAGCTGCGGCCCCTACACCATCAAATCCTTCGACACCGCCTCGGGCGCCGCGCTTGTGAAAAACGCAAAGTACTGGGACGCGGCCAATGTCAAAAATTCGACGGTCAGCATCAAGGTCGTCAAGGAAGCCAGCACCGCCCTCGACCTTTATAAGGCCGGGCAGCTCAGCCAGGTCAAGCTTTCCGCCGCCGACGTGCCTACCTATGAAAACAATAAGGAATATTCCACAATCGAGAGCTTCCGCACCACTTACCTGCAATTCAACACCAAGGCCGACGGCGTGAGCAACGCGAATATCCGCAAGGCTCTGAGTTACGCCATCGACACCAAGACCCTATGCAGCACCGTGCTGAAAAACGGCTCCGAAGGTGCCACCGGGCTGATCCCCACCAAGATGAGCGACGGCAACGGCACCGACACGCTGCGCGCCAAGCAGGGCGCGGTCAGCTCCTTCGACGCTTCCAAGGCCAAGGAATACTGGGCCAAGGGCGTGCAGGAGCTGGGCAAGACCCCGAAGCTGACCCTCATCCTTTCCGACGCTTCCGAGGACAAGGACGTAGCGACTTACCTGCAGAGCCAGTTTAAGCAGAATCTCGGCATTGACGTGACCGTGCAGTCCATGACCAAAAAGGCCCGCAACGCATTGATGGACGCCGACAATTATCAAATGGGCATCACCGCCTGGGGCGCGGATTACGACGACCCGATGACCTATCTGGAACTGTGGACCAACGGCAGCCCCTATCGCGGCAATTTCAACAACGACACGTATAACGGCCTCATCACCTCGGCCAAGTCGGAAAAAGACACCGCCAAGCGTGCCGACGACCTGATGAAAGCCGAAAAGAATCTGGTCGGCGACAACGCGGTCCTCGCTCCCCTATATTACGGAGGCTCGGCCGTGCTTACCAAATCCAACGTCAAAGACCTGATCACCCATCCCTGCGGCTCCGGCACCGATTTCAAATATGCCTATGTGCAGTAAGCCGTCCGTATCCGGAATGGAGTTCTCGCCGGAGCGCGCATGACATCAGCCCGGGGGAGCCGCCCGCAAAGCGGTTCCCCCGCTGTGTTATGAAGGCGCGCGGCCGCACCGGTCACGCGGCCGGCACAGGGAGGGGATAAAATGCGAAAATACATATTCAAGCGTATCGGGTATATGGCGGTGACCCTGCTGGTGATCATGACGGCCACCTTTTTCCTGATGCGCACGCTGCCGGGCACGCCGTTCGACGAGGAAAAGCTGCGGCTGCTTTCCGCTCAGCAGCGGCAACAGATATACGCCCGGTACGGCATGGATAAACCGCTGGTTGTCCAGTATCTGATGTATCTGCGCAATGTGTTCCGGGGCGACCTGGGCACGTCGTTCATCTATTCGGGCCAGAGCGTGCAGCATATCATCGGCTCGCGGATCGGCCCCTCCGCGCTCATCGGCCTGCAGGCGGTGCTGCTGGGCCTGGCCGTCGGGCTGGTGCTGGGCATCATCGCGGCCTACCGGCACAACTCGGGCGTCGACTTTCTCACCATGGTGATTTCGGTGCTGGGCATCTCGGTGCCGAATTTCGTGGTGGCGGCGCTGCTGCAGTATTGCCTGGGCATGCAGTGGAAAGTATTCCCCGTCGCGTACTGGGAAAGCTACGCCAGCTCCGTGCTGCCGTCTCTGGCGCTATCCTTCGGGGTGGTCGCCATCATCGCGCGTTTCATGCGCACCGAGGTACTCGACGTGCTCCAGCAGGATTACATGCTGATGGCCAAATCCAAAGGCCTGAGCCCCTTTAAGATACTGATGTTCCACACCGTGCGCAACTCCATCATACCGGTGGTGACCATGCTCGGGCCCATCGTCGTCAACCTCCTCACCGGCTCGCTGGCAGTGGAAAGCATTTACAGCATCCCGGGCATCGGCAGCCTGTTTGTGGATTCCATCAAATCCAACGACTATTCCACCATTCTGGGGCTGACCATCTTTTACAGTGCCTTTTATGTGCTGACGATTCTGGCGGTGGATCTGCTTTACTGTGTGATCGACCCCCGCATCCGTCTGGCGTCGGGAAAGGAGTGAGCGTACGGAATGAAACCGAAAGCAATGGCGGCGCAGCAAGCCGCATCTGCCCTGCCCATCACCGCCGACCTGTTTGAGCCGGCCGGGCACAGCGCCGAGGAAATGGAACATATCGGCACCCGGCGGATTTCCGCCCTCCGGGACGGCTGGCTGCGGCTGAAAGAAAACAAGGGCTCGGTCGTGAGTCTGGTGGTGCTGCTGGTGATCGTGGCACTGGCACTGCTGGGGCCGCTGATGACGCATTTCACCTATTACGGCACCGACTACAAAGCCACCTTCCGCTCGCCCGGCGCGCTGCACTGGTTTGGCACGGATAAATTCGGCCGGGATCAGTGGGCGCGCGTCTGGTACGGCACCCGCATCTCGCTGCTCATCGCCGTCGTCGCGGCCGCGCTGGATCTGGTGGTCGGCGTGGGCTACGGAGCCGTATCGGCCCTTTTCGGCGGCAAGGTGGACGCGGTGATGCAGCGCATCATCGAGGTGCTCATCGGCATCCCCAACCTCATCGTCGTGATCCTGCTGATGATGGTGATGAAGGCCGGCATCCTGACGCTGGTGGTCGCCATGTCGATTTCCGGCTGGGTCAACATGGCCCGGCTGGTGCGGGCGGAAATCCTCAAGCTCAAAGACCAGGAATTCATCCTCGCCGCACGGATACTGGGGACTTCCCGTCGGCATATCATCCTGCGGCACATGATCCCCAACACGGCGGGCATTATCGTCATCAATACGATGCTCACCATACCCTCCGCCATTTTCACTGAGGCGTTCCTCAGCTTTATCGGCATCGGCCTGGCCGAGCCGAAAGCCTCGCTCGGCGTGCTCATCAACAGCGGCTTCCAGGTGCTCAGCAGCCACGCCTATCTGCTTTTCATCCCCTCCGTGGTGCTGGTGCTCATCATGGTCTGCTTCAGCATACTGGGCGACGGCCTGCGCGACGCTTTCGACCCGCGGATGCGCAAATAAAAGAAAGGAGTGCCGGAATATGAGCGATTTGTTACAGGTGAAGGATCTTGCCATCCGCCTGTATACGCAGCACGGCGTGGTGCATGCCGTCAACCACGTGAGCTTTTCGCTGGCCGAGCAGGAAACCCTCGCTGTCGTGGGAGAGTCTGGCTCGGGGAAATCCATCATGTGCAAGGGTATCATGCACCTGCTGCCGTCGACGGGCCGCATCGAGAGCGGCTCGGTATGTCTGGAGGGGCAGGACATTGCCCACTACAGTGATCGGCAGATGCGGAAAATAAACGGCAACCGCATCGCCATGATTTTTCAGGACCCAATGACATCCCTCAACCCCACCATGCCGGTCGGCAAACAGATCACGGAAGTGCTCCGCGAGCACACCGCCATGACAGAGAAGCAGATGGAGCAGCGGGCCGTCGAGCTGCTGGGCATGGTCGGCATTTCCGACCCCGCCCGGCGAATGAAGCAGTACCCCCATCAGTTTTCCGGCGGCATGCGCCAGCGGGTCGTCATCGCCATCGCGTTGGCATGCGACCCCGGCGTGCTCATCGCCGACGAGCCGACCACGGCGCTGGATGTGACGATTCAGGCCCAGATACTCGGCCTGATGCGGCAGCTCCAGCAGCGCATCCACACCTCCATCATCCTCATCACCCACAACCTGGGCGTGGTGGCGAGCATCGCCCAGCGGGTAGCCGTCATGTACGGCGGTCAAATCGTGGAAACCGGCCTGGTGGACGAGATATTTTATCAGGCATGTCACCCCTATACCCGGGGCCTGCTCGAATCCATCCCCGATATCCACGACAAGGTCAACGAACTGCGCACCATCCCCGGCACGCCGCCCGACCTGGTGGACCCGCCCAAGGGCTGCCCCTTCGCCGCCCGCTGCCCGCAGGCCATGAAGGTGTGCCGCCTGGTGCCGCCGGCTGTCAAAGAGATTTCGCCGACGCATCGGGCGGCCTGCTGGCTGATGGATGACCGGGCGGCCGCGGCGCGCCGCGCCCGGAAGGAGGGGTCGAAATGAGTGAAGCCGCTCAGGCAAACGAAATGCTGCTCGAAGTGCGCGGCCTTAAAAAATATTTCCGCACCGGCAAAAAGCAGGTGCTCAAAGCGGTGGACGACGTGACCTTTTCCATTCGCCGGGGCGAGACCTTCGGCCTGGTCGGCGAGTCGGGGTGCGGGAAATCCACGCTTGGCCGCACAATTCTGCGACTTTATGAACCCACGGCCGGCCGGGTGATGTATAATGGAAAAGATATCAGCGGCCCCCTTTCCGCCGCCGCGCTCAGGCAGATCAGCCGCCGCATGCAGATGATCTTCCAGGACCCGTACGCTTCGCTGGATCAGCGCATGAAGGTGATGGATATCGTAGCGGAAGGCATCGACGCCCATCATCTGGCGGCAAATGCCGGCGAGCGCATCCGCATGGTGGTGCGGCTGCTGCAGGACGTGGGCCTGTCGGAAGAGCACGCCTACCGTTTTCCCCACGAGTTTTCGGGCGGGCAGCGGCAACGCATCGGCATCGCCCGGGCCCTGGCGGTGGAACCGGAATTCATCGTCTGCGACGAGCCGATTTCGGCGTTGGACGTATCCATCCAGGCCCAGGTGGTCAACCTGCTCAAACGTCTGCAGCAGGCCAGAAACCTGACCTATCTCTTTATCGCCCATGATATTTCCATGGTCAAGTACATAAGCGATCGCATCGGCGTCATGTATCTGGGGGCGCTGGTGGAGCTGGCCGACAGCGGGCGCATATTTGACAATCCGCTGCACCCCTATACCCGGGCGCTTCTTTCAGCCATCCCCGTGCCGGACCCAAAAAAGGAGCGCAGCCGTGAGCGCATCGTGCTCAAAGGCTCGGTTGCCAGCCCGGTCGATATGGGCGAGGGCTGCCGTTTTTGCAGCCGCTGCCCCATGGCCACGCCCGACTGCCGCCGGTCGGCTCCCCCCTTCCGGGAAGTGGAGCCGGGCCACTGGGTGAGCTGTTTCCGTGTGTGAGGGGCCGGCAGGCCGCAATCTGACAAGTGAGGTCGTGCAGATGGGAAAAATCCGCGCCAAAACCGAAACCGAGAATCCCCGCCGTTCCAGCCGGGAAATGGTGTTTTCCTGCATCCACCGGCAGGGCCGGATCGCGCGGGTGGAAATCGCCCGCCAGACCGGCATCAGTCTGATGTCGGTGGGGCGCATCGCCGACGACCTGATCCGGCTGGGCATCGTGACGGAGCAGGAATCCGGCGACGAGTCGACCGGCGTCGGCCGGCATCCGAAGCTGCTGTCGGTGGATTCCAACCGGTTCCTCAGCGTGGGTGTGGCCATCGACCGAGATGGCATCAGCGGCGGAATTCTGAATTTCGAGGGTCAGGTGCTCAAAAGGGCCGGCATAGCCCGCAACCTGACGGGCGAGTCGCCCGAGCAGGTGCTGCGGCAGGTGGCGGAGGTCATCCGGCGCCTGCGCGGGGAGGGCCGGGATATGCCGCTGATCCAGACGGTGGGGGTCGTCTGCCCGGGGCTGATCGACCCCGCCCAGGGCATCGTGCATTTTTCCTCCCAGTTCCAGTGGCACGACGTGCCCGCCGTGAGGCTGCTGGAAGAGCTGACCGGCGAGACGGATATCGTGCTCGACAACGAGGTCAAGGCCCGCGCCATCGCGGAGGATCTTTTCGGCCAGGGGAAAAATTTCAGCCGCTCGGTGGTGCTCCACATCGGCTCCGGCATCGGCTCTTCCGTCATGATCGACCACCGGCTGTACCGCGGGCGCCAGAATATGGCGGGTGAGATCGGCCATGTGTGCATCAACCCCACCGGCAATATGTGCGAGTGCGGACGCCGGGGCTGCCTGCAGACCTATATCGCCGACTGGGCAATTTTAAAAGAGGCAGGCGCCGTGCAGCAGGGCATCACGCTGGAAGAAGTTTTCGAAGCCTATCAGGCGGGGAAAAGCTGGGCCGTCAACCTCATCGACCGGGCGGTGGATTATGTCTCCATCACCATCAGCATGCTTGCCAACACCTATGCGCCGGATGAAGTTATCCTTTGCGGAAGCATGATTGAAAAATACGAGCTTTTCCGTCGGCTGGTGGTGCAGAACTATAAAAAGGAACTCAACGACTATGTGCTGCACAGCTTTGAGCTGCGCGTCAGCGGCTTTGCCAACGACGGCACCATCATTTCGGCGGCCACAATGGCCTATTACCGGATGCTGATGCATTTGATCTGACGGTTTATATGTGCAAAACCGGTCGCGCTGGGTGCTCCGCCGCAGAATGCGGAGCTCCGGCGTCTTTTTATGCCCGCGGTGCCTCTGAAAGCACGCCCCCCTGGAATTGCCGCCTGTAGCGGCCGGGGGGCGACCCGCTGAATCGCTTGAAACGGTCGATGAAGTAGTTGGCGTCGGAAAAGCCCACCAGCTCGGCGACTCTCTGCACGGGAAGCCGGGTTTCCCGCAGCATCATGGCGGCTTCCTCCATGCGCAGCCGGTTGACATAGCTGCACAGACTGTAACCGCTGCGCCGCCGGAAAAAGTGGCTGATATACGAAACGCTGCAGTGACAGTGTGCCGCCAGTATGCGGGCGGTGACCGCCGCGTGGTAATTCTGATGGATATACGCGAGGATGGTGCTGAACACATTGTCCTCATCCTCCGCCATGGGCATTTCGTCCCGATAGGGGGAAAGCAGCCGGATGAGCCGCAGCATGTCGCAGACCGGGCGGATCAGGGCTTCCAGCTCCGCCGGCGGAGGAGCCGTCGCGGGCATTGTGTGCGTATAAACGCCACGCAGATTCGAAAAATCCAGCCCGTAGGTTTCGGCCACGGCACGGATGCGCGGCGCCGCTTTTTCCCGGTCGGTGCCATACCCGCCCACGCACAGGAATCCCCGGTTTTCGCCGGGAAACACAGGGAATACGTATTCTTCCACCCCGGCGTAGCACATGCCGAAAACAGGTCGGTCCCGGCATGCCTCGCCCACGCGTCCCTGCCAGGCGATGCAGTGATCCCAAGCCTGCCGACTGTTTTTCACCATCAGGCAGTAGGGATGGCGGTGGATGTTATACGGCCCGAGAATGTGCATGTAGGGGGCCAGCTCCGCGTCCAGACAGTGGAACGTGATGTGCAGTCCGGCGGATTTTTCCAGCCGCGTCAGATAGGCCACAATATCCCTGGCCACGTCCTGCGGCGTAAACAGCCCACCGGTTTTGCACGAATTCAAAGTTTCTGTGCGCAACATTTATTCCCCTTCACCGTGTAAAGTTTTACAATAAAAGAGTCCGATGACCATAGGGAAACAGTCTGTTTCACACTATAGCATGGAAATATCCGATTATCAAGGGGAAGCGGTCGGCATGGCGGGGCCGGGAAAAGCCGCCCGCCTTTCCCCCGGCGATGAAAGGGTGAGCGCAGGCTTGAGAAAATATAGGGGATCGGCACGCAAACTTGACATTTGTGCAGCATGCGACATGCCTGTGGCCGGGGACGGCCAGGCGGGAATCGCGGCGGAAACCCGGACGGCCCTTTTATCGGGCGGGCATCCGCAGGCAAAGAGTGAACCGGGAGGTGTCGGTAATGGAAATCCGTCATGAAGCGGATCTGTGCGTCGTGGGGGGAGGCCTCGCAGGGCTGTGCGCGGCCGTGTCGGCAGCCCGCCACGGCATCCGTGTTGTCCTGATGCAGGAACGGCCCGTGCTGGGCGGCAACGCCTCTTCCGAGATCCGCATGTGGGTCTGTGGCGCCCATGGGCCGAATAACCGGGAAACCGGCCTGATCGAAGAGATGGAGCTGGAAAATTACTACCGCAACCCGGCGGCCAGCTTTTCACTCTGGGACAGTGTGCTCTATGAGAAGGCCCGCTTCGAGCCCAACATCCGGCTTATCCTCAACTGCAGCTGCCTGCGGGCCCGGATGGAGGACGGGCGTATCCGCTCCGTGACCGGCTGGCAGCTCACCACCCAGACCCTCCACACGGTGGAGGCCGCGCTGTTTGCCGACTGCTCGGGCGACAGCGTCCTGGCCCCGCTGACCGGCGCCGCTTTCCGCGTGGGGCGGGAGGCTGCCGGCGAATTCCACGAATCCATCGAGCCGGAAACGGCCGACCGCAAAACCATGGGCATGAGCTGCCTGTTTCAGATCCGCGAAACGCCCAAGCCCCAGCCGTTTATTCCGCCCGCATGGGCGTATTCCTACCCCACCGACGCCGATCTTCCCTTCCGGGAGCACGGCCTGTCCTCCAACTTCTGGTGGATCGAGCTGGGCGGCGAGCAGGATTCCATCCGCGACACCGAGGAAATCCGGGACGAACTGCTGAAAATCGCGCTGGGCGTGTGGGACCATATCAAAAATCGCGGCGACCACGGCGCCGACAACTGGGTGATCGACTGGTTGGGCTTTCTGCCCGGCAAGCGGGAAAGCCGGCGGTATATCGGCGCCTACACCATGACACAGAACGATGTGGAGGCGGGCGGCCGATTTGAAGACGTGGTGGCCTACGGCGGGTGGACCATGGATGACCACCACCCGGCGGGCTTTGCCTATAAGGACGCCTACCCGACGATTTTTCACCCGGCCCCGTCGCCCTACGGCATCCCGTACCGGTGCCTGTATGCGCGCGACGTGCCGAATCTGTTTTTCGCCGGGCGGAATATCAGCGTGACCCATGCGGTGCTGAGTTCCACGCGGGTCATGGCCACCTGCGCGCTGATGGGGCAGGCGGTGGGCACGGCGGCGGCCATCGCCGTCCGCCGGGGGCTGCTGCCCGACGGGGTGGCGCGGGATGAAATGCGCGCCCTCCAGAGCCAGCTGATGGAGGACGACTGCTATCTGCCGGGTCTTTCCCGGGAAATACCCGCCCTGACAAAGGCGGCCAGGCTGGAAGCGCCGGGTACCGGGGCGGAAAATCTGCGCAGCGGCATCGACCGCCCCGTCGGCGGCGCGGATAACGGCTGGTGGGGCCGGCCGGGCGACGCGGCCGTCTACGATTTCGGCAAGGCCGTGCCCATCCGTTCGCTGCGGCTGGTGTTTGACAGCGATCTCAACCGGTCGGTGCACAACATGCCCTGCTGTTACCCGCTGGAGCTGGAAGGGTTCCATGTGCCGGCAACGCTGGTGCGCAGCTTCCGGCTGGAAGCATTGGATGAGAGTGGCGCGTGGCGGGAAATATTCCGGACGGATGACTGCCACCAGCGACTGGTGCGTATCACGGCCGCAATCACCGCCCGGGCCGTACGGTTTACCCCGCTCGCCACCTGGGGGGCCCCGCGCGTCCATGTCTTTGCCTTCGACGTAAGGTAGCGCGGCGGCGCGCACATGACTGGGGTACCAATCCTATTTTACAGCCGTGGGGGCTGCCCACGGCGGAAAAGGAGCCGAGACAATGGCGATGCAGGTTTTAACGATCGGCAACAGCTTTGCCGATAACGCGTTATTCTATCTGGAAAAAATGACGGCGGCCGGTCAGGACGGCGTGGTATTCGGCCAGTGCAATCTCGGCGGCTGCTCGCTGGAAAAGCACTGGAATCTGGTGGAGCAATGCCGCGCGATACGGGATGTCCGCCCCTACGGTTACCGAGTCACGGGCAGCGAGCCCCGGGCGGCGACGCTGGAAGAAGCGCTGCGCGACCGGCCGTGGGATTATGTCACGCTCCAGCAGGTCAGCGATCTGAGCTTCCGCGCGGAGACTTACTTCCCTTATATCCGGAATCTGGCCGATCTGGTGCGGCACCTGGCGCCGTCGGCCCAGTGTGTGATTCACGAAACATGGGCCTATCGCTGCGACGCGCAGGAGCTGACACGCTATGGCATCGACCAGGCCGAAATGTTCCGCCGTCTGAAATCGACCTATGCGGATGCGGCCCGAACGCTCGGGTGCCGCATCATCCCCAGCGGCACCGCCTTCCAGAAAGCGCGGGCGGTTTTCGGCTACCGGCCCGACCCGGCGGCGAAGCTTGAAAATTTGCGCTATCCCGCATTGCCGGATCAGACCGGGTCGCTCAACGTCGGGTATTTATGGGCCACCGGCAACACGGGGAGCGGCCGGGCGGAAATCCGTCTGGATGGCCGGCACGGCAACGAAAAAGGGCGGTATCTGGCGGGCGCGGTCTGGTATGAGATGTTTACCGGCCGGGAGGCCGCGGCCATCCCCTTCCGGCCCGTCGGCGTGTCGGCGGAAGAGCAGCGCGTGCTCTGCCGCTGTGCGCACGAGGCCGTGACGGAGTACGGAGGGCCGCTGACCGCACGATGAGACTGCCTGCATGAGAGCCAAACGAGAGCGGCTTCGGCCTGTCGGTCGGCAAAATTTTTTCAAGCTTTTTAAAAAAAATTCAGATTCTGGCGAGTTTTCCCGCCCCCGGCCGTTGTATAGTATGGAAGAGGGGTGGTGAGGCACATAAACGAGCAGAAATTCCCGGAGCTTGTGCGCGGTTATCAGAGACTTGTTTTTACCGTCTGCCTCACCTTTACCCAAAATCGTTTCGACGCCGAGGATATGGCGCAGGAAACGTTCCTCGCCGCGTTCGACCATCTGGGCGGGTTTGACGGCCGCAACCCCAAGGCGTGGCTTACATCCATTGCCGCCAACAAGTGCCGGGATCTTTTGAGAAGCCCGTCGCACCGGGCGGTCGCTCTCACCGACGAGGAAGCGGCCTGCCTCGAGGATACGGCCCGGACGCCGGAGCAGACTTTTTTCCAGAAAGACTCCGCCGATTCCGTGCGGCGCCTGTGCCGACGGCTGAAGGAGCCCTATCGTCTGGTGGCGGAAAGCTATTTCTGCGACCGGGTCAAATTATCCGAGCTGGCCGCGCGGACGGGGGAAAATATCCGGACGCTGGAAACCCGGCTCTATCGGGCCAAGAGGCTGCTGCGGGCGCTGTGGAAGGAGGAAAATCCCGATGAAGGACGACACGCCGATGCCGAGCGGATTGTTTGAAAACGGTCACCTGACGCCGATGGCGCTGGCGAGTCTGCGGCAGGGCCGGCTGGAGGGAGTGCAACAAGACGCGGCGCTTTCGCACCTGGGCCGCTGCGAGCCCTGTGCCGCCGCCTATGCCTGGGGCTTCGGCGAGCGGGAGCTCTGTGACCCCCCGGCGGGCTTCGGGGAAACGCTGGCACGCCGGCGTGCCCGGGCGGCGGCCGACCGCCGCGCCTTCGCCGGCTATGCGTTCCGTGTGGCGCTGGCAGCCTGCGTCGCGCTCGTGGTCACGTTTTCCGGTGCATTCGGCCAGTGGGCCGCCTGGCAGGAAAAAGCCGGGGATGTGCGGGCACCGAGTTTTCGCACCGTCGACCGGCTCAGCGCCGGGCTGCGGGATTTTTCCCAGACCATTTTAGATTTGGAGGTTTTCCACAATGCCCCAAAGAAAAAGTAGATTCCTCACCATCGTGCTTTCCCTGTTCCCAGGTGCCGGGCACATGTTCATGGGCTTTATGAAAATGGGCCTGTCGCTGGCCGGGGCGTTCCTGCTGCTGGTGTTCCTGTCCTCCTGGCTCAATCTGGGGCCGCTGATGTATCTGGCGCCGCTTCTGTTTTTTTACTCCTTTTTCGACTGCATCCAGAAATGCTACGCCAGCGACGAGGAATTCGCCGCCTACCGGGACCATTATCTTTTTTCGACCGGAAGCTTCGGCCGGCTGGACGACCTGCTGCGGGGCAAGGGTCGGCTGGCGGCGGGTTTGGTGGTGCTGGTGATCGGCGCCTATCTGATATGGAAAGCGCTGATGGCCAATATGGCCGGCTGGATTCCGTCGGAAATTTATCGCGCCGTCACCACCGCCATGGGCACGCTGCCCCAGCTGGCGGTGGGCGTGCTGATCATCCTGGCCGGTGCGTATCTGATCGTCGGCCGGAAGGAGGGTGGCCGCCATGATTAAGGGTAAACGGGTCGGCACATTTACGGCCGGTATTACGCTGATCGGATTCGGCATTCTGTTTATTCTGCATATGTTCGAGCCCTCGCTCAACTACCGCCTGATCTTTTCGCTGTGGCCGGCTATTCTTATTCTGCTTGGCATCGAGATACTCGTCTCTTATTTTGCCGGGGATGCCAAGCTGCGCTACGACGCCGGGGCGGTCGTGTTGATCCTGATCCTGGCCCTTTTCGCCATGGGCATGGCCGGGGCGCAGTTCTTTTTGGAACATGTCCAGTTTTTCAACGGGCATTGGAACATAGACGGGTCATCCGCCACATTTATGACCACGTCGGGTGTCTGACGCAGCATATGGCCGGCGGCGCAGCTGCGCCGGGCGCAGACCGTTTTTTCGAGCCTGCTGTTTCCAATTCTGCCCACCCATGAAAAGGTAAAGGCGGCGGGGGAACGGCAGGCTCACCTGTATATCCCCGGCCGGAGCCGCCGAACCGCCGGTGACGTCGCCGGCCATACGGGCGAAGCCCGCATCCAGCACCGCGGCGGCCTTTTGGACGGGAGGAGCGCCCTGCGCGGCCGCCCACATCGGCCCCCCGCCGAGCATCACGCCGAAGCCGAACTGCGCGCCGACGCGGCGGCTGAAGCAGCGGACGACCCCGACGGCCTCCGCATTGATGCCGGGCTCGGGGAAACCGCAGTTGACCACGGCGTAGACCCGCGTGCCCGGTTTCTGCCCGCCGCGGGCCCGGCAGAACGCGGCGTAATCCTGCAGAAACCGCATGAGCAGCCCTGGCAGCGAGAAAAAGTAGAGCGGAAAAATCAGGATCAGGGCATCCGCCTGCCACATAGAGGCAAAGTCGGGCTCCGGGCCGTTTTGCAGGCTCTGCCGCATATGAATGGTCTGCGTTTCAAAAAGCCCGCCGGAAAAGGCCGCCGCGGCCCGTTCGGCCAGGGCCGACGAGCAGGTCGTCCGCTCGTGTCGGGGGCTTGCGTCGATGAGCACCACTTTTGGCATATATGTCACGCCTCCGTCCGTTTGGCGCCGTGCGCAGCGAAAAGCCGCTCGACCCCGTCAAAATCCGATTCCCCCGTGCAGACGGCGACGCCGACTTCGGGCCGGTGCTTCTGTGTGATATCCCGGAAGAGCCGGATTTCCGCGTCCTCCAGATCGGTGCCGTATCCGATCATCCATACCAGCGGGTAACGCTTATACCGCGGCGGGTGACCGGTGGAACCGTCCGCCCGGCGCTCAAAAAAGGGCAGCATATGAGGCAGCGTGCGGTCCAGCACGTTTTTGATATTTGCGCTGCACTGGCCGAACACGACCGGGCTGAGGAACACCACCGCGTCGCTTTGCATATACCGCCGGTTGATGTCGGCCATGCCGTCGCGGATCACACACTCGCCGGGGGTGCGCACCCAGCAGCCGAAACACCCCATGCAGGGGCGCAGGCTGCCGTCAATCACCTCCACTTCCGCTTCATACCCCGTCTGCGCCAGCCGGTCGATAAGCCGGCCGCACAGCGACTCATACAGCTCGGTCCGGTACTCGCCGTCGGCCAGAATCAGCGCGTGCACACGACTATCCCCTTTCCGTTCGCACCTTCGTTGCGGCAATCCCGGAAACGTGCGATCCCTTCCGGAATATTTCGCCTTTCCGCCCGAAAAAGCGGGCAAAACGCGGCGGTGCCAATCCGTACTGAAATGATTGTAAAGCAAGAATAGCACGGGATGTTTTCCCCGTCAACATTTTGTGGTATACTTTTATCTATGTGATTGGGCACCACGCCACAGTGGCAGAGGGGCTCGCCGACCGGGCTGCCGTCGGCGGGGCCGGGTGTGTATGATCGGCGGCAATCCGTCACGGGGGGACTGTGCATGAAATACGACTTTACTTCCATTATAGACCGGCACGGCAGAGATGCCGTCGCGGTGGACGGGCTGGGCATCGGCGGTGCGCCGGGCCGGCCTAAAGATGGCTTCGACGCGATACCCATGTGGGTGGCGGATATGAATTTCCCGACGGTGCCCACGGTGACCGAGGCCATCATCGAGCGCGCCAAGCACCCGGCTTTCGGCTATTTCGACCCGACGGATGCCTATTACGATTCCATCATCCGCTGGCAGCAGCTCCGCCATGGCGTGACCGGCCTGACACGGGGAGCCATCGGCTATGAAAACGGCGTGCTGGGCGGGCTTATTTCCACCCTCACCGCCTTTTCGGCACCCGGCGACGCCGTGCTGCTGCACTCCCCCACCTATATCGGTTTTACCAAGAGCGTGGAAAACAACGGCCGCCGCATCGTCCTCAGCCCGCTGCGGCTGGATGAGAACGGCATATGGCGCATGGACTATGCGGATATGGACGAAAAGCTCCGCAAAAACCATATCCATGTGGCCATTTTCTGCAACCCGCACAACCCCTGCGGGCGCGTATGGGAAAAGTGGGAAATCGAGAAGGCGATGGAAGTCTATCGGGCCAACCACTGCGTCGTGGTATCCGACGAGATCTGGTCGGATATCATACTGCGGGGCCACCGCCATACTCCCACCCAGTCGGTCGGCGCGGATGCCCGCGATCGGACGGTGGCGCTTTATGCGCCCAGCAAGACCTTCAATCTGGCCGGGCTGGTCGGCTCCTACCACATCATTTATAATTCCTACATACGCGACCGGGTGTGTGCGCAGAGCAGCAAATCCCACTATAATGCCATGAATGTGCTGAGCATGCACGCGCTGATCGGTGCCTACCGGCCCGAGGGCTCCGAGTGGGTGGACGAGCTGTGCGAGGTGCTCAGCGACAACGTCGACTACGCCTGCGGGTATATCGCGGCGCATTTCCCGGGCGTGCAGGTGGCCAAGCCCCAGGGGACCTACATGCTTTTCCTCGACTGCACCCAGTGGTGCCGGGCCCATGGCAAGACCATCGACGAGCTGGAAAAGAGCGGCTGGGATGTGGGCGTCGCCTGGCAGGATGGCCGCATGTTCCACGGCCCCTGCGCCGTGCGTGTGAATCTGGCGCTGCCGCTCAGCCGGGTGCGGGAGGCTATGGATCGGCTCGACCGCTATGTGTTCCGCGGGTAATCACACATCGACCGCACCCGTGAACCCGTATTTGAATCCGTAGGCGTCCGGAAAATATATCCCCCGGCAAAACAGCCGGGGGATATATTTTTACGGGCGTTTTACAGGGCAGAATGGGGCTGTGCCGCCCACCGCGCGGGCACATCCGGGCAGCACTGAAACGCCCGCGCCGCGCGCAGCTCCACAAAACAGCCGCATAACCGGCAGACGCCGCCGATGCGGGAGGAACAGCCCGCGCAGGTTTCCAGCCGTTTACGGTAGACCGCCTCGGCGGCCCGCTGCTCCGGGTCGATACGGGCGATGTATTCGGCCATGGCGCCCGGCTCGGGGCCGGCCTCCAGCCCGTCGAGATAGCAGCGCAGGCAGAATTTTTCGGTACGTTCCATCTTCACTTCTCCTCGGGTGGGGCCCGCAGCGGTGCGCCTATGGCGCCGCGCGATCCGTCTCCAGTGTACCCGGAATGCGGGCGCAAATCAACCGGTACGCCGCACAAATCGGGAAATTGGGCGTCCGCCCGGCACCGGCTCCCGGCGGCACAACTTGTACGGCCCGATGGAGCGGCAAATTGACATGTCCGGTTCCCCATGCTACAATGACAGCAAAGAAAGAGCCCCGCCGGTCGGAGGGGGCAAAGGTGGGTGGGTATGGAAAATCCCATGCATAAATACGAGCGGGTCGAGACATATATCCGGGAACTGATCCGGAGCAAGCAGATCGGCTGCGGCGAAAAGATCCCGTCGGAAAACGAGCTCACCCGCCGGTTTGGGCTGAGCCGCTGTACCGTGCGGCACGCCATCGATCAGCTGGTGAGCGCCGGGATGCTGGAAAAGCGCCACGGCAGCGGCACGTTCGTGCGGGCTTCCGGCACGGGCGAGCGGTCCGCCGGGCGGACGGTGGGCATTCTCATCACCTATGTGGACGACTATATTTTCCCCTCGATCATCCGGGGCGCCGAAACCGTGCTGACGCAGCAGCGGTATGCCATCAGTCTGGGGATCACCCACAACAAGGTGGAAAAAGAGCGCCTCTGCCTGCAGTCGATGCTGGAACGCGGGGTAGACGGCCTGCTCATCGAGGGCACCAAAAGCGCCCTGCCCAACCCGAATCTCGATCTGCTGCGGCAATTTGACGAGCGGCACATCCCGGTGGTGTTCCTCCACAGCGGCTACGAGGCGTTCGCCGCCTCCTGCGTGCGGATGGATGACGAAAAGTCCGGCTTCCTGGCGGGCGACTATCTGATCCGGCGCGGGCACACCCGCATCGCGGCCTTTTTCAAATCCGACGACATGCAGGGGCACCGGCGGTACGAGGGTTTTTTGCGGAGCATGCACGACCACGGGCTCACCGTGGACGAGAACGCCGTGATCTGGTATACGACCGAGGATATCCCCACGCTGTTCGGCGGGGAATCCGACGGCGTGCTGCGGGGCAGGCTCGACGGCGCCACCGCCGTCGTATGCTACAACGACCAGATCGCGCTCCAGACGGTCCGCCTGCTGGAAAGACTGGGTCTCCGGGTGCCGCAGGACGTGTCGGTCATCGGTTTCGATGACTCGGATCTCTGTCGGCTTTCCTCCGTGGGGCTGACCTCTGTCGCCCATGCCCATCAGGCGATCGGCCGCGCCGCCGCCCAGGGGCTGCTCGGCCTCATCGGGGGAGGCAGGCCGTTTGCCAGGCGGCTCACTCCCCGGCTGGTCGTGCGCGAGTCAGTGCGGGATATCCGCCCCGATGCGGTGCCCGGGCCGGGGTGAAAGTGATGGGCAGACGTTTCACAGCCGGGCGGCCCGGGGCGGTCAGGCCGGCCGCCGCAGGATTTTGGGGAACAGCACGGCGAAAATGGCGGTGCAGATGACGGCCGCCGTGCCGTCTGCAATGGCTTCGGCGGCATACACGCCCATCACACCCATGAAGCGGGGCAGTATCAGTGCCAGCGGCACCAGCAGTATCACTTTGCGCAGCAGCGCGATGAAAAGCGAGACTTTGGCCTGCCCGAGCGCCACAAAAGTATTCTGACAGGTCCGCTGCAGGCCGAAGATGCTCATCCCCGCCAAAAACACCGGCATCACCCGGCGCACCACCGCGATGAGTGCGGCGTCGCCGGTGAAAAGCCGCGCCGTTTCAGCCGGGAGTAGAATGAACAGAAGCACCAGCAAAAAATTGAATGAAAACGTGACGGCCATCGTGATGTGGAAGCAGGACTTCACCCGCCGGGGGGAGCCGTGGCCGTAATTATAGCTGATGACCGGAATGACCCCCTGAGCGAAGCCGCTGAGCGGCACGCTCACCGCCTGCATGGCGCTTTGCATCACCGCCAGCGCACTGACGTAAATATCCCCAAAACGGGCCAGACTGCCGTTGAGCACGAAGCCGATCAGGCTCTCGGTGCTCGCCATGACAAACGGCGAAACACCCAGTGCCAGCACCGAGCGGATCACCCGGCCGTCGGGCCGCAGACAGGCCCGACGGATGCGCAGGGAGGCGCGGTGCGAACCGAGAAATCCCAGCACCCAGGCGGCACTGCACAGCTGGGCGATCACGGTCGCCCCGGCGGCGCCCTGTACGCCCCAGCCGCAGACAAAAATGAAAATCGGGTCGAGCACAATATTCAGGGCCGCACCGATGAGCACCGAGGCCATGGCGACGCCCGGCCGCCCCTGACAGCTGATAAAGCCGTTGAGGCCGCTGGCGATCTGCACGAAAAGCGTGCCGATGAGATAGACACTGAGAAAATCCATGGCGTAACCGATAGTGTGATCCGACGCACCGGTCAAACGCAGCAGCGGCTCCATGAAGACATAGGTCAGTGTCACGGTTATCGCCGTGAAAACGAGCAGCATGACAAATCCGTTGCCCAGAATTTTGTCGGCCCGATCCCTGTCCCCCCGCCCGAGCGCCACGGCGGCCAGCGAGGTACCTCCCCCGCCCACGATCTGGGAAAAGGCCGATATCAGCAGGATGACGGAGTTTGTCACTCCCACGCCGGCCAGCGCCTCCGTGCCGATGACGGGAATATGGCCGATGTAAATGCGGTCGACGATGCCGTATAGCAGATTGACCAGTTGGGCGGCCACGGAGGGCAGCGCCATGCGGAAAATCAGCGTCAGCATGCGCTGACGGCCCAGACTTTCTTCGTAGTGGTTGTCCAATTTTCCGCGTCCCCCGTTTGTATGATATGCCCATTATACGCCCCTGCTGCGGGCATTTCAAACGGCGGGCGCACGGGTTGACGGGCCGCGGTCAGCCCCGCGGCAGGTGTACGGCTGCCAGAGCGGCAGCGGCGACGAGCAGCAGCATGCTCAGGCATCCGGCGTTCCCCGGCCTCCGCCTGCGGGGATGGGATGCGTCGTACATGCGCGTATAAGTGAATTGATCCCGGCGGTTCCAGCGGCTGAACTGGCCCGGATCGCCAAACGGCATCGCTGTCGCTCTCCTTCTCCTATTGCGTATTCGCCCCGCCGTTGTGTACGTCGGCGGCCTGACGTGTGGCACCCGGAGCCGTCTCAGAATGTATGGGTCACGGCTGCTTTTCGGGCATATCCCAGCCGCTGGATTGCAGGTCGTCCAGCAGGTTCCCCATCAGCTCCACATTGTAGGGGGCGATGAGAAAGGTGTTGTTGGCGATCTGCTTGATCTGTCCGTTGTAAGCATAGGCGACGCCGCCCAGGAAATCCAGCAGGCGATGGGCGATTTCCCGCTTGGTGTCTTCCAGATTCAGCACGATGGTGCGCATATCCTTGAGCAGGTCGGCGATGACGCTGGCGTCGTCGAACTGCTGGGGCTTGACGACATAGACCTGCAGAGCCGCCGTAGCGTGGATGCTCACGACCTTGTCGTGCTGTCGGTCGGAACGCTTGGCCGACGTTCCCGTGCCCGGCTCCGTATCGGCGGGAGCCGGAACATCCGGGGTCTCTTCTTCTTCGTCTTCCGGCGTTTCCATGATGTTTTTCAGTTTTTCCATCAAGCTCATGTTCCGTACGATCCTTTCTGCTTCCCCCAAGGGGCCGGCCGGAGCTGGGTGGGAGCCCGCGCCGGTGTATGTATCTTTTATCTTATGGCGTTTTCCGCTTTTGTCAATGGATAAGATGTGAATTTTACGGCCGCCCGTTCCGGGAGCATCGGTCTCAGGTGGGGGAAATCATCCCCTCCCGCCGCAGGGACGCGATGGATTCCTCCCCCCAGTCGCGCAGGGCGTCCAGCACGGGCCGGAAATGCTCGCCCAGCGCGCTGAGCGAATACTCAACCTTCGGCGGGATCTGGCTGTAAACCCGGCGCACGATCAGACGGTTTGCCTCCATGGTGCGCAGCTGGCGGGAAAGTGTGGCCTGCGTCAGATGGGGCAGCTCCCGCTGCAGCTCGCCGAAGCGCATCGTCCGGCGGCTCAGGCAATATAAGATCAGCAGTGTCCATTTGCCGGCCAGCAGCCGCTGCGCCGTCGTATAGGGGCAGACCCCGAAAAGATCCTCGGGCATGGTTTCCTCCCGCCTGTTTCATAAAAGATACTTACTATTTAAAATGTCTGTACTTGCGTGTATGGCGGTTCTATGATTTAATGATAGTCGAAAATCCAAATCCGTCAAGACTCCAGGAGGCTGTTGTATGCAGAAGGTATGTGAATTTTTAAAGAAGTGCGGCACATATTATCTCGCCACGATGGACGGCGACCAGCCGCGGGTGCGCCCGTTCGGCACCGCGCACGTGTTTGAAAACCGACTCTATATCCAGACCGGCCGGGTCAAGGACGTGTATAAGCAGCTCAAGGCCAACCCGAAGGTCGAAATCACCGCCGTGACCGGGGATCAGTGGATTCGTCTGACCGCCGTCGCGGTGGAAGACGAGCGCTCGGAAGCCAGCCGGAGTCTGCTGGAAGACTATCCGTCCCTTCAAAAAATGTACAAGGCCGGGGATGGTAACTGCACCGTCTTTTATCTCAAAGACGCGACGGCCACTTTCTGCTCGATGAGCGGGGAGCCGGAAGTCGTCCGCTTCTGAGCCGCGGGGCTGCGCGCGGCAGAAAGACGCCCCGCTCCGGCAGTGCCGGGCGGGGCGTCGGCTGTGGGGCCTCGACTTAGAGAGAGTGATGGGTCCCGTCGCAGAAGGGCGGATGCTTGGTATGCTTGCAGCCGCACAGATATACGGTTCCGGTTTCCTCGGCGGTGAACGCCTTCGGAGTGAATTCCGTGCCGTGGTGGGAGCCGTCGCAGAACGGCTGGTTTTTGCTTCGCCCGCAGGCGCACCAATAGTATGTTTTTCCTTTTTCGACCTGCACCGCATATGGCTCTTTTTGGGCAATTACCGGTTCACTCATCTCTGTCATTCCTTTCTTACGTGGAGATTATACCAAGTATAGCCACACCAATGAGGAAATGCAATATCCCGCTTGAAAAATCGGGGCCGTTCCGCCGAGAAAAACCGCAGCACCCATAAAAACCGCATCGCCGTGGGGCGGCGGGATTGTGTTTTCCTTTTTTCCGGGGTACAATAGAAGCGGACGCACAAGACACAGGGCAAAGGAAGAAGGATCTATATGGCAATTCGAATCGGCATCAATGGTTTCGGAAGAATCGGGCGGCTGGCGTTCCGCCGGATTCGCGAAGTGAGCAAAGACTTGGAAGTCGTGGCCGTCAACGACCTGACCAGCCCCAGAGTGCTGGCTCATCTGCTGCAGTACGACTCCACGTTCGGCCGGTTCCCCGGCAAGGTGGAAGCGACGGAAGATTCCATCGTCGTGGATGGCAAGTCTATCCGCGTCTATGCCGAGCGCAACGCGGAAAATATCCCCTGGGGCGCCGAAAAGGTGGATGTGGTGATCGAATCCACCGGCTTTTACACCTCGGAGGAAAAGTCGGCGGCCCATCTGCGGGCAGGCGCCAAGAAGGTGCTGATTTCCGCTCCGGCCGGCAAGATCAAGACGATTGTGTACAGCGTCAACGACGACACGCTGACCAAGGATGACAAGATCATCTCGGTGGCTTCCTGCACGACCAACTGCCTGGCCCCCATGGCCAAAGCTCTCCACGACCGTTTCGGCATCGTGCTGGGCACCATGACGACCATCCATGCCTACACGGGCACGCAGATGCTGGTGGACGGCCCCCGCGGCAATAATCTGCGGGCGGCGCGCGCCGCGGCCGTCAACACCATCCCTCACACCACCGGCGCGGCCAAGGCCATCGGCCTGGTCATCCCGGAGCTGAACGGCCGGCTGCAGGGCCACGCACAGCGGGTGCCTGTGGTGGACGGCTCGGTCACGGAGCTTGTCAGCATCCTGTCGAAAAAGACGACGGTGGAAGAAATCAACCAGGCCATGAAGGAAGCCGCCGTCGGCAACGAATCCTTCGGCTATACCGACGAGGAGATCGTGTCGTCGGATATCATCGGCACGAATTTCGGCTCGGTCTTTGACGCGACTCAGACGGAGGTCAGCACCTTTGGCGACAGCCAGTTGGTCAAGACCGTCGCGTGGTACGACAACGAGCACGGCTTCACCTCCCAGATGATCCGTACGCTCGTGAAATTCGCCAACCTATAAACGCATCGGGCAGACGGGCGGGGCCTGCGGCATTCATGCC
>JAEWAE010000028.1 GCA_023391835.1 Bacillota bacterium | reverse complement strand
GGCGCCGGGTGTGGGCGAGGCGGCGGAAATGGCGCGCGCGGCGCTGGGCCGGGCCGAAGCCGCCGGAGGAAACCGGGCGGCCGGTGCCCGGGCGGCGGGCGAGCTGCTTTTTGCAGCGGTCGCTCTGGCCTGTGCGCTTGAGGTTGAGCCGGAGCAGGCTCTCACGGAGGCGACCGACCGCTTTATCGGCCGGTTCGCCCGGGCGGAGCGGGAGACCGCAGCCGACGGGCAACCGCCGTCCGCCATGCCGACCGACCGGCGCGGCGAGCTCTGGGCGCCGCAAGACGCGTTGTAATTCCGTCCCGGGGTCACCCGGAGGGATTTCAATAAGAAAGACCCAAAAATGGAGGAAATTATTATGACAAAAACGGAACTGACTGCAGCGGTTGCAGAAAAAACGGGACTTTCCAAGAAAGACGCCGAAAAGGCCACGAGCGCGGTGCTCAGCGCGATCGAAGAGTCGCTGGTGGCGAAGGAAAAGGTGCAGCTGGTGGGCTTCGGCACGTTTGAAGTGCATGAGCGCGCGGAGCGCAAGGGCCGCAATCCCCGCACCAAGCAGGAAATCATGATCCCGGCTTCCAACTATCCCGTGTTCAAGGCCGGCAAATCCCTCAAGGACGCCGTCTCCAAGTAATGCGCGGCCGGCCGCGGGTCTTGCAGGCACGCGGCCGGATTTTCCCCGGCACAGTCCCGACCGCCCCCGACGCCCGGGGGCGTTATTTATATTCCGGGTCTCCGGCCCCAAAGGCGGTGAGCATATGCGGCTGGATAAATATCTGAAAATTTCCCGCCTGATCAAACGGCGGACGGTGGCCAACGAAGCCTGCGACGCCCAGCGCGTCAAGGTCAACGGCCGCCCGGCCCGGGCTTCCTACGACGTCAAGCCCGGCGACATTCTGGAGCTTTCGCTGGGCGGGCACGTTCTCCGCGCCGAGGTGCTGGATGCGCCGGCCTACACCACCAAAGAGGGCGCTTCGGCGCTTTACCGCATCCTGGAAGAAAACTGATGCGGATACCCGCACGGGCGCCGCAGGGCTGCCGTGTGTGCGACCCGCCGCAGGGAGTATTTTGCTCCCCGCGGCGGGTTTGTCATATCGGGTGGACATCCGTCATATATTGAAAACAGCAAAAGACGGGGCGGGCCGGGTGCCCGTGCGGGAGGGAAAGCATGCCATGGCGATGGTGGAAGACAAGAAAGTCGTCAAAAAAATCCATAATGTGATTCTGGAAGACCGCCACGCGCTGACCGTTTCCGGCGTGTCGGATGTGGACAGCTTCGACGAAGAAGCAGTGGTGCTGTTTACCGAGATGGGCGAGCTGACCGTCCGCGGCAACAGCCTGCACATGAATAAACTCAACGTGGAATCGGGCGAGGTGAGCATCGAGGGGGATATCCAGTCCCTTTCCTACCGGGACGAAGCGCCCGGCAGCTCGGGCGGCTTTTTCGGCCGGATATTCAGATGAGGATGATGGGCTTTGGCGGTTTCGGTGCCGGCCCAGATGCTGGTTTTCCTCGTCGCATGCGCGGTGGGGGCGGCGCTGGGCCTTCTGTATGATTTGTTCCGTATATTCCGGCTCATCGTCCCCTGCGGCCGGGTGGCTCTGGCGCTGCTGGATATTCTCTTTTTCCTGCTGTGCGCCGCGGCCACGTTTCTGTTCCTGTTGGCGGGCAACCGGGGCGGCATCCGTTTTTTTCTGTTGGAGGGGGAGCTGCTGGGCGCGGTGATCTGGCTGCTGACGGTCAGCCGGCCGCTGATGCGGGGCGCGCGGGCCGCGACGGAACAGACCCGCCGGGCAGTGCGCTTTTGCGGCGAGCGTCTCCGCCCGCCCATACGCCGGCTGGGCGGGCGCGTCGGTACGGGGTTGCGCCGGAGCGCGCAAAAAACCGGGGGAGTTGTGAAAAAAGCGGTCAATCCCCTGAAAATGCGCTTGAAACCCAAACGGAACATGATGTATAATAAAAGACACACATGGCGGCGCAGGCAGAAGAGCCGCCCGAAATGAGACTGCGGGGGCCGGTGAAATGAAAAAGCGACGCAAGAGCCTGCTGTTGCGGTTGGCGGTTTTTTCATTCGCTGTGTATATTGCGGTGGTGCTGATCCAGCAGCAGCTGGAAATCGGGCGGAAAAAGACGGAGATATCCTCTTTGAAACTGCAGTACCAGCAGCAGCTGAGCCGGGACGACGAGCTCCAACGGTCGCTGTCGGAAAACAACGATCAGTATATGGAAAGCGTCGCAAGGGATACGCTGGGCTATGCGCGACCGAACGAGCACATTTATGTCAACGTCCCTGGCAATTGAGCCGGGTGTGACCTGTGGCGGGGCAGGATTCCCCCGCCAGTGACGGGTACAGGGTTTAAGGAGGATAAGCATTCTTTATGCAGCTTGAGGTTGGAGCCGTGGTGGAAGGCAAAGTCACCGGCATTACAAAGTTCGGCGCGTTTGTCGAGCTGCCCGGGGGCAAAACGGGGATGGTTCACATTTCCGAAGTCGCCCCGACATTCGTGCGGGAGATCCGGGATTATGTGCAGGAAAATCAGACCGTCAAGGTCAAGATCCTGAATATTCTGGCAGACGGCAAGATCAGTCTTTCGATGAAGCGGGTGGATGCTCCGGCGGGGCAGCGGCCGCCCTCCGGCCGGCCCGATCATTACGAATGGCGGCCCCGGAACAACGACAACCTTTCCTTTGAGGAAATGCTCAGCCGCTTCAAGCAGTCCAGCGACGAGAAGCTGTCCGATCTGAAAAAATATATTGATCCCAAGCGCGGCAATATGTCGCGGCACGAGGCCAAATAATACGCGTCCCATCTAAACAAGCGATGCGTATCGAACGGTTCTCCCGGCCGCTTATGCCGTCTGCCGCTTTGCGGCGGGCACCAAAAACGGATTCTGCCCGTGTGTGAACGGGAGAATCGTATAAGAACCGGCATGGCTTTTGACTTATGCGGACGGAGTGTGTGAAGCACTCCGTTTTTATTTTTGAGCCGGGGTGTATTATCCCGCCCCACAGGGTGGAATTGAAGATACCCCTGCGGCGGAGAATTCTATTTGGCGCCGGTATGACGGCATGAAAGGAAGATTCCGACCTATGCGGATTGTCAATGCACGCATCCTGACCATGGAAGGGAAAATCATCGAAAACGGCTGGCTGCGCACCTCCGGCGCGGTCATCGACTCGCTGGGTGACATGGGGAGCCTCCCCGCCGGCGAGGAGGAAACCTTTGACGCGGCCGGCGGCTGGCTGTTGCCGGGTCTCATTGACGCGCATACCCATCTGGGCATGTGGGAAGACAGCCTCGGATTTGAGGGCGACGACGGCAACGAGCAGACCGACCCCGCGACGCCGCAGCTTTCCGCCGTCGATGCGGTGAACCCCTTGGACCGCTGCTTTTCCGAAGCGGCGGCGGCCGGCGTGACCACCGTCATGACCGGCCCGGGCAGCGCCAACCCCATCGGCGGCCAGCTCATTATTTTGAAGACCAGCGGCTGCCGGGTGGACGATATGCTGCTGCGGGCCCCGGCGGCCATCAAATTTGCCCTGGGCGAAAACCCCAAGACCAGCTATCACGAACGGGATGAGACCCCCATCACCCGCATGGCCACGGCCGCCATTATCCGCGAGCAGCTGCTTAAGGCCCGGCGCTACCGGGAAAAAATGCGGCGCGCCGCCAACGACGAGGACGACGAACCCGATTTCGACTTCAAGTGCGAGTCGCTGCTGCCGCTGCTGGACGGCAAGATCCAGGCCCATTTCCATGCCCACCGGGCGGACGATATTTTTACCGCCATGCGCATCGCGAAGGAGTTCCACCTGGATTTCGTGCTGGTGCACGGCACCGACGGCCATCTGATCGCCGGCGAGCTGGCAAAGGAGCATGTCCGCGTGCTTTCGGGCCCCATTCTTTCCGACCGCAGCAAGCCCGAGCTGCATAATCTCACGCCCCGGTGCCCCGGGGTGCTGCAGGCGGCTGGGCTCGCGCCCGCGCTTATCACCGACCATCCGGTGATCCCCATCCAGTATCTGCTCATCTGCGCCGGCCTGGCCGCCCGGGAGGGCATGGACCCCGACGCGGCACTGCGGGCCGTCACCATCAACCCCGCGCGCATCCTGCGCATCGACGACCGCGTCGGCTCCCTGCGCCCGGGCAAGGATGCCGATCTGGCGCTTTTCGACCGCTGCCCGCTGGAACTGGCTGCCCGCGCCAAACTGGTGACGGTGAGCGGGCGCCGGGTGGGATAAACGGCTTTGGCCGGCGCTTTATACATGATTGATTTTCGATTTTGGGGTATGCTATAATAAAGGCGGAACCAGGATGTCCCGTCCCGATACTCTCCGCTCCGGCGGGCAGCCGGCGGAGCCCGGGCGGCAAAGGGGCCGGATGTCAATCATGGAAACAGGGAGTGGAAACATATGCACATCACGATTACGGGCCGTAAGGTTACGCTCAGGGATTCTTTCAAGGAACGGGTCAACAAGCGCCTTTCCAAGTTTGAAAAATTTTTTGACGACGACGCCCAGGCGTTTGTCACGGCCACCCTCGAGGGCGACCGGCAGACGGTGGAGCTGACCATCAAAAGCAAGGGCATGATTTACCGCTCGGAAGAGACAACCCGGAATTTCCAGGCGTCTTTCGAGACGGCGGCCGACTCCCTGATGCGGCAGATCACGCGCAACAAACAGCGGCTGGGCAAGCGGCTGCGTGCCGGCGCCTTCGAGCCGGAAACCGACGCCGGTGCGCCGGAACCGGAATTCGAGGTCGTCAAAGTCAAACGCTTCACAGTCAAGCCGATGGATGTAGAAGAGGCCATCCTGCAGATGAACCTCCAGGATCACGAATTTTTCACGTTTGCCAACGAGCAGACGGGCAATATCAGCGTGGTCTACCGGCGCCGCGACGGCGGTTACGGCGTGTTGGAGCCGGAAGTCGACTGATGACCGAACCTTAAGGCGGAAGGGGCCCGGGGGCAGCGGTAGCTGCGCAGGGCCCCTTCTTTTTCCGCCGGGATCCCGGCGTGTTGCCCCGTCCGGGGGCATGGAAAGGATGAACCGAATGAGCCGACTCAAACTGATGTGCCCCTGTGTTTTCGGAGTGGAAAGCCTGGTGGCGGATGAGCTGCGAAACCTGGGCTTCGCGGATGCCGCAGCCGAAAACGGGCGGGTGCTTTTCACCGGCGACGAACGGGCCGTGGCCGTCGCCAACCTCAATCTGCGCTGCGCCGAGCGGGTGCTCGTCGTACTCGGGCAGTTCCGGGCCACGACCTTCGACGAGCTCTTCGAAGGGGTGCGCCGTCTGCCGTGGGAAGATTTCGTGGCCAAGAGCGACGCTTTCCCGGTCAAGGGCTGGTCGCTCAATTCCCAACTGCACAGCGTGCCGGACTGCCAGGCCATCATCAAAAAGGCGGCCGTGGAACGGCTCAAAGGCGTCTATCATGTGGCATGGTTTGAAGAAACGGGCGCGAAGCTCCAGGTGCAGTTTTCTATTCTGAAGGATGAAGTCACGGTGGGGCTGGATACGTCGGGCGAGGGGCTGCACAAGCGCGGCTACCGCCCCCGCGGCAACGAGGCCCCCCTGAAGGAAACGCTGGCCGCCGCCATGGTGGCCATCAGCCGCCCCTATGCGGACAAGCCCTTTTACGACCCCATGTGCGGGTCGGGCACGCTGCTGATCGAGGCCGCCATGCGGCTGCGCCACATGGCGCCGGGGCTCCAACGGAAATTCGCCGCCGAGGAATGGGGCTGCTTTGACCGGGCCGTGTGGAAAGAGGCCCGCCAGCAGGCGCTGGCCCAGGCCGTGTCGGTGCCGCTGGAGATCCACGGCTATGACATCGACCCGTCGGCGGTGGAACTCACCCGTGAAAACGCCCGCCGCGCGGGGGTCGTCGGGGATATCACCGTCGAGCAGCAGGATATCGACGCCTTCGCGCCGCCGGGGGAGCGGGGCCTCATCGTGTGCAACCCGCCCTACGGTGAACGGCTGCTGGAGGTGCGGCAGGCGGAGGAGCTTTACCGCCGTATGGGGGAAGCGTTCCGGCGGCTGCCCGGTTTCCATTATTATATCATCAGCCCCAGCGAGCAGTTCGAGACACTGTTCGGCCGGCGGGCCGATAAACGGCGCAAGCTGTATAACGGCATGATCCGCTGCCAGCTTTTTGAATACTTCCGCAGCCCCGATGCGGTCCGGAGCCGGCCCGCCGGACCGAATCGGCGCCATTCCAATCAAAAAACGGATAACATTCATAAAAAATGACAAAATTACCATTTCATATTTTATGATTTGACGAAAATACAAATTTCGATCGGCGAATACTTGATTTTTATCAGACGAGTGATTACAATAGTTTTAGCACTCAGGAAGTAAGAGTGCTAATGCGTGACTGATTCAATCAATAATGCTTCGGGAGGAATTAAAATGACACTGAAACCTCTTGCCGACAGGGTTGTGCTCAAAATGGTGGAGGCTGAGGAGACCACGAAGAGCGGCATCATCCTCGCTGGCAGCGCCAAGGAAAAACCCCAGGTGGCGGAAGTCATCGCGGTGGGCCCCGGCGGTATGGTCGACGGCAAAGAAGTCACCATGTATGTCAAAGTCGGCGACAGGGTGGTCGCCAGCAAATATTCCGGCACCGAGATCAAGCTGGATGACACGGAATACAACATCGTGCGCCAGAGCGACATCCTTGCAGTTGTCGAATAATGCGCATCTCCATTTAAAAAACGATTTTATCGCTTTTTGAACGCCGCTCTCGGCGGCGGATGTTGAATACGGATTTGATCCGCATTTCAACGTGGGAATCGTATCATATGAATTACGGGAGGTAAAACCAATGGCCAAACAGATCATCTACGGGGAAGAAGCCCGCAAGGCCCTCCAGGAGGGCGTCAATAAACTGGCCGATACAGTCAAGATCACGCTGGGCCCGAAAGGCCGCAACGTGGTGCTCGACAAGAAATTCGGCTCGCCCCTTATCACCAACGACGGCGTGACCATCGCCAAGGAAATCGAGCTGGAAGACCCCTTTGAGAACATGGGCGCGCAGCTGGTCAAAGAAGTTGCGACCAAGACCAACGACGTGGCCGGCGACGGCACCACCACCGCCACTCTGCTGGCGCAGGCGATGATCCGCGAAGGCATGAAGAACGTCGCGGCCGGCGCCAACCCGATGGAAATCCGCAAGGGCATCCAGAAGGGCGTGGCCACCACGGTGGAAGCTATCCGTGCCAATTCCAAGAAGATTTCCGGCAGCGCCGACATTGCCAGCGCGGCGACGATTTCTGCGGGCGACGAATTTATCGGCAAGCTGATCGCCGAAGCGATGGAAAAGGTTTCGCATGACGGCGTCATCACCGTCGAGGAATCCAAGACCGCCGAGACCTACAGCGAAGTGGTCGAAGGCATGCAGTTCGACCGCGGCTATATCACGCCCTACATGGCCACCGACACCGACAAGATGGAAGCGGTTATCGACGACGCGCTGCTGCTCATCACCGATAAGAAGATTTCAAACATCCAGGATATCCTGCCGCTGCTCGAGCAGATCGTGCAGGCTGGCAAGAAGCTGGTCATCATTGCCGAGGATGTCGAGGGCGAGGCTCTGTCCACCCTGATCCTCAACAAGCTGCGCGGCACGTTCACCTGCGTGGCCATCAAGGCTCCGGGCTTCGGCGACCGCCGCAAGGAAATGCTGCAGGATATCGCCATCCTCACCGGCGGCGAGGTCATCTCCTCCGAGCTGGGTCTGGAACTCAAGGATACCACCATGGAGCAGCTCGGCCAGGCCCGTCAGGTGAAGGTTTCGAAAGAGAACACCATCATCGTCGGCGGCAAGGGCGAGCAGAAGGCCATTCAGGCCCGCATCGGCCAGATCCGCTCCCAGATTGATACCACCACTTCCGATTTCGATAAAGAAAAGCTCCAGGAGCGCCTGGCGAAGCTTTCCGGCGGCGTGGGCGTCATCAAGGTCGGCGCGGCTACCGAAACCGAAATGAAGGAAAAGAAGATGCGCATCGAGGATGCCCTCGCGGCCACCAAGGCGGCTGTGGAGGAAGGCCTCGTGGCCGGCGGCGGCACGGCACTTGTCAACGCCATCCCGGCGGTGGAAAAGATCGTCGACGCCGCGTCGACCCCGGATGAAAAGACCGGCATCCGCATCGTCCTGCGCGCGCTGGAAGAGCCGATGCGTCAGATTTCCAAGAACGCCGGCGTCGAGGGCTCTGTCATCATCGACAAGATCGTCCATTCCGGCAAGGTCAACTTCGGCTACGACGCCGCCAAAGAGCGGTATGTCGACATGTTCGAAGCCGGCATCGTCGATCCGACCAAGGTCACCCGCAGCGCGCTGCAGAATGCCGCTTCGGTGGCTTCCATGGTGCTGACCACCGAGTCGCTGGTCGCCGACAAGAAGGAAAAGGAAGCCCCGGTTGCCCCCAATCCGGCGGGCGCGGGCATGGGCGGCATGTATTGATCGTCCCCCTTTCCCACATCGCGTGTGCAGACGGCGTGCGGTTTTCCGCACGCCGTCTTTTTGCGTCCGTTTTCCCGGCCGGCCCCGCGGGCCGGATGAATTGCGCATTGCATTATCGGGCGGCGGCATATATAATAATACTATAATGGCGTGGGGTTGCCATCCGGCGGCCCGTGCACCGGATAATTTATCGGAAACGTCCGGGGGCGGCGGGGGGCGGGGGGGGGGGGGGGGGTTTAA
>JAEWAE010000002.1 GCA_023391835.1 Bacillota bacterium | reverse complement strand
GCCGCCGCCTGTGACGAAATTCTGAACGGGCAGCATGAGGAGAGCTTCATCACCGACGCGCTGCAGGGCGGGGCCGGCACGTCGACCAATATGAATGTCAACGAGGTCGTCGCCAATCTGGCGCTGCAAAAGCTGGGTCGGAGGCCCGGTGATTACGCCGTCGTCCATCCCATCGACGACGTCAACCGCGGCCAGTCGACCAACGACGTGTACCCCACGGCGCTGCGCATCGCCGCCATTGAGGAAATCCGCACGCTGAGCGGGGAATGTGCCGCGCTGCAGCAGACGCTGCAGGAAAAGGAAAATGCCTTCGAGGCCATCCCCAAGCTTGCGCGCACCGAGCTGATGGATGCCGTGCCCATGACGCTCGGCGAAGCGTTCGGCGCCTACGCCCAGGCCGTGGCCCGTGACCGCTGGCGGATTTATAAGGTGGAGGAGCGGCTGCGGCAGGTCAGCCTCGGCGGCACGGCCGTGGGGCTGTCGGGCAACGCGGAGCGCAAATACCGTTACGGGGTGATCGAGGAGCTGCGCCGTCTGACGGGCATGGGGCTGGCCGCGGCGGAATACCCAATGGATATCACCCAGAATACCGACGTTTTTGTGGAAGTGTCGGGGCTGCTCAAGGCGCTGGCCGTCAACCTGATGAAGATCGCCAACGACCTGCGGCTGATGAATTCCGGCCCCCACGGCGGGCTTGGAGAAATCCGTCTGGCCTCCCTGCAGCAGGGCAGCTCCATCATGCCGGGCAAGGTCAACCCCGTCGTGCCGGAAATGGCCATGCAATGCGCCATGCGGGCCGTTGCCAACGACACGGCCATTTCGCTGGCCGCGGCCCATGGGGAATTCGAGCTCAACGCGTTTATGCCGCTGATTGCCGACGCATTATTGGAAAGTCTGCCTCTTTTACAGCGGGCCGTAGGCCTGCTGCGCACCAAATGCATCGCCACGCTGCAGCCGGACGAAGCCGCCTGCCGGGCCCATCTGGAACACTCGGCCGCCTTTGCCGCCTCCTACATCGGGGAATTGGGCTATGACACCGTCAGCCGGGTGATACGGGAAAATCCGCCCGACGCGGCCCGAAAAATACTCGACGGCATGCGCCGCCGCTAGCCGAAAAGTGCCATGATCCGCAGGGCCGGGAGCATGCTCCCGGCCCTGTTGTGCAGTAGGCCGCTCACCGCATGGTAACGCGGTTCCTGCCCTCGTTTTTGGAATCGTAAAGCGACTGATCCGCCAGACTGATGAGATTATCCAGCGTCTGGCCGGGCCGGCTCATGCAGGCGATGCCGATGCTGACCGTGACATGGAACCGGTCGGCGCCGCAGCGAAACTCCATCTCCCCCATGCGCCGACGGACACGGTCGGCCGCCCGACACGCCTCGGTATCGGCGACGCCCGGCAGCAGCGCGGCAAATTCCTCCCCGCCGATGCGCGCGACCAGCCCGCGGGACTGGAATTCGTCCCGCAGGATCTCGCCGAAGTTGTGGATGACCCGGTCACCCATCTGGTGGCCGTACCGGTCGTTCACCGCCTTGAAACGGTCGAGATCCATCATCAGCAGGTACACCGGGCTGCGGGCCGGGTCCGCATCCGCCAAATGCGCCTGGCCGAGCCGAATGAAGGCCCGGCGGTTGCCCAGCCCGCTGAGTTCATCCATCGTGGCCTGCCGCTTTAGATCCTGATTGAGCTGATAAACCGCCGTGACGTCGCGGATGGTCTTGATCCAGCCTTCTATGCGCGTATAACCGCCGATAGGGCTGGTGCGGATCTCATAATACCGTGGGCGGTTGTCGATGATGAGCTCCGTCACGGAAAATTTGGGGCTCATCAGCGCCGCCAGCAGGTCTGGGTAATGTCGGAACATCACAGGCAGGCGCTCGAAGGGGACGCGAATGCCCAGCTTCGCCAGGATGACTCTGGCACTGCGATTGCAGTCGATGACCCGGCTCTGCCGGTTGACCAGCAGGATGGCGTCCCGGCCCGACTCGAATACGCGGCTGCGGGCTATGGATTTGGTCTCGAGAAAATCGTAGCGCTGGGTGGCGAGAATCACCATCAGGCAAAGAACGGGCAGACTCAGGGCCATATAGTCGAGATAGATCCCGAAGGGCTTGACCAGGGACAGGATCAGCCCCCCCACCGCCATCCCCGACGCGGACACGATGAGGATGACTTTGCCGGTCTCCGATTCCTCCGATTTGATGAAATCATAGAGAAACAGCAATAGGGTAATCACGACCATCAGCATGGAGTGAAACAGCTGCACATAGCTCCAGGGGCCCGCATTTTTTACCAGCAGCAGCGTGCCGAATTGACGGACATAGCTCACCGAAGAAAAATACAGGTGATGGTACGAATTGGTGAACCGAAACACCAGCGTCACAATCGGGATTCCGAAAATGGCGATCAGCAGCAGCCCCCGGTAGCGGTTGAAATGACGGGTATACACCAAAGCGAGGGTCAGCCAGAGGGCGGACACAAACGGGATGCCGACATACTCGACCTGATTCCAGAAAAGCATCTGAGCCGGGCTGTCGGCATTGAGCTCCATGACATAGCCCAGGACATAAAAGCAGATGGCCACACACAGCAGCGCGGTCAGCCGTGCGTAGCTCGAAGCATTCAGCGATCGGATGTGTGCGGAACAGTAGATGACAACCATCGCCATCACCAGGAAATAAATGCTGACCGCATTGATCAGAAGCATACATAGCCCCTCTTGTCTCACCGCGCACTCCGCCGCCATATCGGCGGGCGCATCATGCTGCCCACGATATGCGTAAATTTCCGAAATTCATTATAGCATAATATGTGAGACAAGCCAAGCGGGTCGGTCTGGAGCAAAAACCGGCGGGCACATCTCATCCGTTGGCTGAATATAGGGCATTTATGACATCCGGCGGCATTCAGAAGCTTTGAAACAGCCGTCGGCAAGCAGTGGCAGTGATGCAGTCGCGACACAGTCAGGCTGCATCCGGTGCAAGCCGCAGCAGACCTGACCGCAAACGGGGCCGCGAAGGCAGCAAAACGGGTGCTTCTCACGAAGCACCCGTTTTTTGAATGACCCGGCGCGCCGTCCGACCTAGGGGTGGTCAGGCAGGGCGGCCCCGTCGGAACTCTGCACCTGCTCCCGCCATTTGCCGGGAGCAACCCCGTAGCGGCGTTTGAACGATTTGTAAAACGTGTTGACGGAGCGATACCCCACCTGCCGGGGGATTTCGGAAATTTCCACGTTCCCGCGCAGCAGCTCTTCCACGCGGGCAAAGCGTAGCTGCTCCAGATACTCCCCGAGGCTCCGGTCGGTCATGCTTTTGACGAGGGTGAACACGTATTTTTCCGACACGAAGAAGCGGTCGGCGATCGTCTGGGCACACAGGTCACAGTCGGCGTAATTCTGGTGAATAAAATCAAGTATCTGCCGGCGCTGCGAGTCGTCTTTCTTCTCGTGACATTTCTGCGTATACCGGCAGACTTCCAGACTGGGAGTGTAAAACTGACGGAAAAGCTCCCGCGCCCCCAGCCGCCGGGAATACGCCGGCAGCGAAACTGCAAAGCCGCCGCACTGCTTACGCACGGCGCTTTCCAGCGTGTTGCGCATGGTGTAAAAGGCCTGGCATATCTGTGGCTCCGTGAGCGCCGCTGTATTTGCAAGCTGGCCGTCCAGCCGGGCGAAGTATTCTTCCACATACTGGGCGTCGCCGACCGCAAGGATTTCCTCCAGCCGCCGGGCAAACCGGCTGTCCATCAGCATGCCGCCGTCCGTTTCCCGCTGCTCCGCCCAGACACACACGGGAACCTGCTCGTCCGACAGCCACAGTGCGTCCCGCGCCTGACCGGCACTCAGATAGATTTGCCGGAGCCCCTCGCAGATGCTGCCGATGCCGCAGACCATAACGGTGCCCAATGATTCCCGCACGAAGCGGGACGCCGTTTCCATACAGCCGGCGATGCGTTCCCGGTCCTTCGGCCAATCTTCCGGCAAGTTGAAAAGCACATAGCCGCTTTGGAACTCCGCGTTGTAAAAATAGGCGGGGCATGCCAGCTGCCGCGCGATTTCTTCCTGAATCAGGGCGTTGACATGCATGGTCTCATCCACGCCGCCGGCCGCCGCCTCGGTGCCGAAACGCAGCGCGCACACGCAGAACCATCGGCTGGCAAACCCGAAAAGCGCGACGCTCTTTTCCTCATCCTGTTTGGTCAGAATTTTGCCGCTGAGCAGGCGATCGAGCATGTTATTATAGAGCGAAGCGCTGAGAAAACTCAGCTCGCTCTCATAATACCGGCTCTTGCTGTCGAGCGAGTGCACTGCTTCGGTGATATACCCGTATTCGTTTTTTTCCGAGCGGCTGTCGGCGGGCTCGTTGAGCACATCCTTGAGACTTTCCATCAGGCGCTTGAAGGGGGTGTACTGCAGGGCGGCCATGCCACTGGCGGCCGCCAGCGCCACCAGGGAAAACAGCAGCACATAAAGCATAATCACGTTGCGCAGGGGCTTCATTTCCTGGGCAAAATAGCTTTCGGGCACACCCATCACAAAATGAAAGCCCATGAATTCGCTGCGAATCTGCAAAACGGTGTATCGGGTGCCCCGCACTTTCACCTGTTGGATATCTTTAGTCAGGCGCAGCGCGCCGCCCGCATAATTTTTGCGGATCACCGGGTTGCCTTCGGCGTCAGCGACGTAAAGGAAAGAATCCTGCATCAGCTTATCCGAGCCGAAGCTGGCGAAAAATTCCGATGCATCCAATATATAAACGGGAACGGCGTCGGCCTGCAGCCGACCAGGCGCCACCGGCGGCACGGCAATCTGGATCGTATTTTGCGGCGCCAGGGCCTCGGTAGGGCTGAACACCCAGTTGGAGCGTGCCTGATAGAGGATGCTCACCCGGCTGTGAGCACCGCTGACGGTCTTATACCAGTCGTCCCCGCTCACGCCGCTCACCGTCATAAAGGAACCGTAGATGCTGCCCCAATCCGGGTCGCTCATGGTGCGTGACAGGAAAATGCGGTTGCCCGGGAAAAGACAGTAGGCGTTTTTCACCAGCGGATCCGACACCAGGGTCTGGCTCATAAACTGCTGGGCACTGAGCAGATAGGTATAATCCGGAATGCTCATTTCGCCCTGGATCAGCGCCAGATGCTCCACCGACGGCTCCGCGCTGATGGTATCGGAAAGCGCGGCGAGATTCTCAAGCGTTCCGTTCACATGACTGACGCCCGAACGGAAGCTGTTATACGATTCCTGAATGACATTTTCACGGGTCGCATGCAACGCGGCAAAATAGATTGGCGTGCCGGCCAGCGCCACTACGCCTACCAACAGCAGATTGCGCGTCAAAAAGCGCAGCGCCCTGCGCACGTCGTGGGGATCGCTTGCGATTCTGCCGATATGCAGGTGAATCATGGCCATATCCATCCTTTCGCAGAGACGGCGTTAAAAGACGGTTGCCTCACTGTTCCGGAAAGCCTGGGGCCGCCGGCCCGATGCGGCGGACACGGATGAAAGTCATTTTACATAAAATTCATAGGCATCAATTTGGAATATTGAACAATCTGATTATATACCACAAAGTAGTTCCAGCGCAATGCTTTCCAATCGATTCCGAACTTTCCAATCGCAATTCTGAACGGATTTCCAATGAAAGAACAAATTTCACATTTACACGTTTCACTATATTCTATATAATTGCAGCATAGAAACTATTCGAATTGCTGCAGAAATCCGAATAATTTCAAACAATCCTTAAAAGTGAACAAACAGAGGAGGGCTCCAGATGGTAACATCCAGGCGGCACATCCCGCAGAAAATCGCAGCTCTGGTCCTGGCGGCCACTTTGGTCGGAATGACCGGCTGCTCATCAGGCAAAACTGGCGGAACCAAGTCGTCCAGCAAGATCAACACCAGTAATCTTAACGCCAAAGGCACGACTCCGATTCTGAAAAACAAAGTTTCACTGACTGTGTTGATTCCGCAGGACACCAATATTCCGGATTTCAAGACCAACGACATGACCAAGAAGATCGAGCAGAACGTGAATGTCGATCTTCAGTTTCAATATCTGCCCACTGGAAACGATGCGCAGCAGAAATTTGCCGTCATGATCTCTTCCGGCAGCAAGCTGCCGGACCTGGTCATCGGCACGTTCCTCAACTCCGTGCAGGCCAACGTCTATGGCCAGCAGGGGTACTTCATCGCCCTCAACGACCTGACGGACAAGGTTTCCATCAATCTCAAACCACATCTGGACAGCAAGGACGGCAAAGCGTATTCGCCCTATATCTACGATTCCAACGGCAAGATGTATGGTTTCCCCCGCGTCGTCGAGGATCTGGGCAACGACTGGTCCTGGCGGTACTGGATCAATCAGACCTGGCTGAAAAAACTGGGGCTTTCCATGCCGAAGACCACGGATGACTTGTATACCGCGCTTAAAGCATTTAAGACGCAGGACCCCAACGGCAACGGCAAGGCCGACGAGATCCCGCTCATCGGCAGCAAAGACAGTTGGAACGGCATGCCCTGGAGAACTCTGATGAATGCGTTCATATATGTAAATTCCGCCTATGACTACTGGGATGTCAGCAACGGCAAGCTGTCGTGCTCCTACATTCAGCCGGAATTCCTGGAAGGGCTGAAATACATGAATAAGCTGTGCAGCGAGGGCCTTCTTTCGCCGCTGAGCTTTACGCAGGATCAGAACCAGGAAAAGCAGATTTTGGAAAACAAGGATGCGCAGATCGTCGGCTCGCTGCCGGCTGGCTCCATGTCGATCTATCAGGTGGCCTCCAAGCGCAAGGAAGATATGGCCTCCGTGCCGCCGCTGACCGGCCCGAAAGGCGTCTGCTGGACCCAGGCTTTTGACAGCGGCAGTCCGACTCCGGCCGGCTATATCACCAAGGACTGCAAAGACCCGGTGGCCGCCTATATGGCATTCGATTACCTGTATCAAACCGACCTGGTCTGGCAGGGCCGCTTCGGCATCAAGGGTGTGGACTGGAAATCACCAGACGCGGGCGCCAAGGGCCTGTACGAATCCCTGGGCTACCAGCCGAAGATTCAGTATATCAACTCCATCTGGGGCACCATCCAGAATCACGAGTGGGGCGAAAACAACCCGACCTGGCGCACCGCGGATATGATCGGCGGGCAGGTCTGGAACAACAACCCCTACGATTCCCAGTACATGACCGCTCAGGCCGTGCCGCTGTATAAGGGCAAGGCTCCGAAAGAAACGGTAAAGAGCATCGTCTACACAGCGGACGAAATGAACCAGATCGCCAGCATCAAGAGCACGCTGGACACCTATCGGGATCAGGCGGTCGCCGCCTTCATCACCGGCTCCCGTCCGCTTTCCGACTGGGACAATTACGTCAAGGAAATCAACAACATCGGTCTCCCCACCTTCCAGAAAGTCGCACAGAAGGCCTATGACCGGATGAAGTCGCAGAAATAAGCATCCGGCGGCGTGGAATATCGGGAGGGTCGCCCCTCCCGGTATTTTCCCTTACCGTTCCGGCAATTCCCGTCTTATTCTCCATCTGTGAAAGGGGAGTCGATAAAATGGAAATCCCGATTTCTTCCCGGGCAAAAAGCCCCGGCCCGCTCCATGCGCTGCAACGTATAGCGGGTAAATGGCAGCTCTTCCTTTTTCTCGTCATACCGGTCGTCTACATTATTCTCTTTGCATATGTGCCCATGATGGGCCTGCAGCTGGCATTTAAACGGTTTTCGCCTGTGCTGGGCATCTGGGGCAGCCCGTGGGTCGGGATGTACCAGTTTGAAAAGTTTTTTACCTCTTATCAGTTTGTCCGCGTCATTCGCAACACGTTGGTACTGTCTTTTTATGGATTAGCCGCCGGGTTTCCGCTGCCCATCATCCTGGCGTTGATCATCAACTCGCTGCGCAACCAGAAATATAAAAAATTCGTGCAAACCGTGACCTATCTGCCCTATTTCATTTCGCTGGTGGTGATGGTCGGCATTCTCAGTCAGATGCTCAACCCCCGCATCGGCATATTCGCCGTTGCTTACACCCATTTCACCGGTCAAACTGCGCCCAACCTGATGGCCAGCCCGTCGGCCTTCCCCCACCTGTACGTATGGTCGGGCGTCTGGCAATCCATGGGTTATAATTCCATCATTTATATCGCGGCACTTGCCAGTGTCGACCCGGAGCTGCATGAAGCAGCCAAGGTGGACGGCGCCGGGCGGTTCAGCCGGGTGCTGCACATCGACCTGCCATCCATCATGCCGACGGCCGCCATTTTGCTGATCCTAAGCGCCGGGCAGGTCATGAACGTCGGCTTCGACAAGGCCTGGCTGATGCAGAACGATCTGAATATATCGGCCAGCGAAGTGATTTCCACATACGTATACAAGGTCGGCTTGGCCAGTGCGGTCAACGACTTCTCCTATGCGACGGCAATCGGGCTTTTCAACTCCACCATCAATATGTGCATGATCCTGATTGTCAACTTCTTCAGCAAACGCATGGGCGGAAACAGCCTGTTTTAAAGGAGGAGTTCCAAATGGCCACAAATGCCATCCCGTCCGAAACGGCTAGCCGGCATCGGAAAATATCCGCGCCGCAGGAAGATGTCACATATTATGCCATCATCCACATCATTCTGATTGTACTGCTGATACTGGTGATGTATCCGCTGATTTATATCGTGTCGGCCTCCTTTTCTTCCCCCTATGCGGTGAGCTCGGGGCGGGTGATCCTCTGGCCGGTGGACCTGAGCCTGGAAGGCTATCGGTCCGTGTTTAAAAACTCGAGTGTGCTGACCGGCTACGCCAATACGATTCTTTACACCACACTGGGCACGGCCATCAACATCGTCGTCACCATGGCGGCCGCCTATCCCCTTTCCCGCCGGGATATGCCCTACCGTGACTTTTTCATGATTCTGTTTTCCTTCACCATGATTTTCAGCGGCGGCATGATCCCGCTGTATATCCAGATCAAAGACCTGCACATGATCGACTCGCTTTGGGCCATGGTGCTGCCGGGGGCCATGTCGGTGTATAACATGATCATCGCGCGCACCTTTTTGCAGAGCAGCATCCCGGGCGAGCTGCTGGAAGCCGCCCAGATCGACGGGTGCAACGACGTACGCTATTTCTTTTCCATCGTGATGCCCCTGTCGAAGGCGCTTCTGGCAGTACTGGTGCTCTTTTACGCCATCGGCCACTGGAACGCCTACTTCAACGCCTTCCTTTATCTGAATTCGCAGAACAAATTCCCGCTGCAGATCGTGCTGCGCCAGATCCTGCTGGCCAACTCCATTGCCTCCAACATGATCGAAGACCCGGAGGTCGCCGCCGCCAAGCAGGGCATGGCGGAGCTGCTCAAATACTCGCTCATCATGGTTTCCACCGTGCCGGTGATGTGCCTGTATCCGTTCGTGCAGAAATATTTCGTCAAGGGTGTCATGATCGGCTCCATCAAGGGCTGACGGACAGCCGGAAAAGGATTAGCGTAATGGTAAAGCTGAATGCGGAAGCCGCCCGCTTCGCCGCCGAGGCCTGGCGGCATATTGAAGCCAAGGTCCGGCAAGTCGGCGGTGAAATGACGGAATTTCCCGACTACACCGTCAGCGGCCGGTACCGGGATTCCGGACCTGCCGGCTGGACCAGCGGCTTCTGGACGGGCATCCTGTGGAAAATGTTTCTTCACACCGGCGAAGCGCGCTACCGCGAAGCAGCCCAGGCGCGGGAAGCGGCTATGGACTCCGTCCTGAGCGGCTACGACGGGCTGCATCATGACGTGGGCTTCATGTGGCTGCTGTCGAGCGTGGCCGACTGGCGCATCACCGGCAGCGAAGACTCCCGGAAACGGGGGCTGCTCGCCGCGAGCACCCTGGCTTCCCGGCTGAACCTACATGGCGGATTTATCCGGGCATGGCCCGGCGCCGACCGGGCCGGATGGGCCATCATCGACTGCATGATGAATATCAACTTGCTTTACTGGGCGTCGGAGACCACCGGGGACCCCCGTTTCCGCTTTGCAGCCGAGCGGCACGCCGACACCACCCGCCGCTGCATTCTGCGGGAGGACGGTTCTTCCAACCACATCGTCGTGTTTGACCCGGAAACGGGCGAGGTGCTCGACCGGCCGGGAGGTCAGGGCTATGCCCCGGGTTCCTCGTGGTCGCGGGGGCAGGCCTGGGCGCTGTACGGCTTCGCGCTGAGCGGGCGGCACACCCAGCGCCCGGAGTATCTGGACGCTGCCAAACGGGTGGCCCACTATTTTATCGCCAACCTGCCCGACGACGGCATTCCGGCCGCAGATTTCCGGGCGCCGGCCGAGCCGGTGATACGAGACAGCTCGGCCGGTGCCATCGCGGCGTCAGGGCTGCTGGAGCTGGCCGAGCTGGTGCCCGAAGCGGAATCCGCCATGTATCGGCGCGCCGCGCTGCGTATGCTGCGGGCGCTCGACAGCCGCTGCGGCACATGGGAACAGCCGGAACAGCAGGGGCTGCTGACCATGGCGACGGGCGCCTATCACGACCCGAAGGAAAAGCAGCATATTTCGTTTATTTTCGGCGATTATTACTTCGTCGAGGCGATTTCCCGTCTGATGGAACACGACGTGGATTTCTGGTAATGCATACCGTGCCGAAACGCCCAATCCCCGGGCCCTTTCCCAAACGAAAAAAGCCCCGGG
>JAEWAE010000073.1 GCA_023391835.1 Bacillota bacterium | reverse complement strand
GCTTTTTCTTTTTTCGGGCGCCCCGCGGGCCACGGGGGGGGGGATGCGGCAAAACACTTAGCCGCATCCCCCTTTTTAGGTCTGCTTCGTCTGCGGGTCGTCTGCGGGCGCGGTCTTTTCGCGGTGGGGGGCGAAAGTTTCCCAGAGCCCCAGCCCGGCAAGCAGCACTCCGAAAAGCCGCCGCACGGCGTCGGCACCCATCCGCCGGGCCAGCAGGCTGCCCGCCAGCGACCCCGCCAGCCCCAGCACCACGGCCGGCAGCGCGGTGCGCAGATCCACCAGCCGGTGCCGGATATGCAGCACCAGCGCCGCCAGCCCCACCGGTATGAAAAAGAGCAGATTGATGCCCTGGGAGGTCAGCTGCGGCACCCCCGCAAACACCGTCAGGAACATCACCAGCACGCCGCCGCCGCCCAGCCCCAGGCCGCCGATGAGCCCGGCCAGGAACCCCGCCAGCGACGCCGCGAGCAGCGCGCCCATCAGCGGCGCAGCAGCCGCCAGGCCGCATAGAGCATAAAGAGCCCGAATATGCGCCGCAGCAGCTTTTCCGGGATATGGGGCAGCAGCTTCGCCGCCACCGCCGCGCCGATGAGCCCCGCCGGGATATAGGGCAGGGCCGCCTTCAGCGTCAGGCTCCCGCCGCGCAGATACAGTGCGGCACTCAGGGCGCACAGCGGCACGATGACGGCGATGGAGGTCGCATGGGCTTTGCGCGGGGGCAGTCCGCATTTTTCCAGCATCGGCACCACCACCGTGCCGCCGCCTGCCCCCAGCAGCCCGTTGAGCAGCCCGGCCAGCAGACCGGCCGCGCCGGCGAGCACTCCGTGCCGGCGTGCTTGAGCCGTTTGTTTCATGTGCCAATCCGTCCTTTCACGGGCGGCAGCCGACCGTCCCCACTGTTGTTTTTCCAAAAAGACGGCCGGATTATGCGGCACGGTATAAAAAGCGGCGGCCGCCCGAAACACAGGCGGCCGCCAAGCCATGGTAACCATAATAAAATCCCCGCCGGGTCGTGGTACGGCGCATGATAACCTGCCTCATGTGCAGGATGGGTATTCGCCCTTCGGCTTCTCGCTCCCTTCCTCCGGCCGCGGCCGGGAGGTCTGCAGTCCACCGACGGAGCAGGATTCCCTTTTCAATGCTTGTAGGGTTATATTTGCCGTAATTCACGTGCCAAGCAGGGGTTCCGTCTTTATTATATACAAAGGGGCCGAAAAAAACAAGCCGAAATTATGGCACTTTTACAACGAATTGCTAAATGACGGTCAGCGGGCTCATTCGTCGTCCGCCTCGTCGTCCTCCTCCGCCGTGTCCTCCTCCGGTGCTTCCTCGTCGTCAAGGATGTCGTAATCGTCCTTGAGCATGTCCTCGAATTTACCGAGAACCGTGTGGAACTCGTCCTCGTCGGCGATGGATTCAAGCATGTCGTCGCCGGTCTCTTCGTCGGTGGTCATGCGCAGCACGACCAGCTCGCCGTCGCTCTCGACGAATTCTTCCGGCTCGGTATAGGCCGGCACCAGCGCCACATAGGTGTGGCCTTCATGATCCAGCGTGGCCAGATGCTCGAATTCGTGCTCTTTGCCGTCCTCATCCATCAGAGTGATGAGGGTGCCATCGGGTTCTTCCGCCATTCCGGTTCCTCCTTTCTTGCCGCGCGTCGCGCGTTCGCACCCTTATTGTATAACCCGCCCGTGGCAAAGTCAATGGCGGCGGGGCGCATCCGGACGAATAAAAAATGCCCACTCCGCCGCCGCCAAAAACGCCGCGGTCTTTGCCGGATTTTGCGCGAAAAAGTCCGTGAAACCCGCCGCTTTGCCTTCCGGCGTGGCATTTTGTGCTTTACACGGGTTAAAATGGCAAAAATACCGCGAAAAGGCCGCTTTCTTTTGCAAAAGGGTTGACGGCGCGCGCCGTTTATGCTATAGTATTCTTACCTCAAAAGGGTCTTTTTTTTATGCCATTTTTTGACCCCTTGAGGGAGGCTGAATAAACCGATGATCGGGAGGTGCCGTTATGCGAGTCAAAGTCACTCTTGCCTGCAGCGAGTGCAAACAGCGCAACTACAACACGATGAAAAACAAGAAGAACGATCCGGACCGGATTGAAATGCAAAAGTACTGCCGGTTCTGCCACAAGCACACCCTTCACAAGGAAACCAAGTAAGGCGGCCGGAGGAGGTATTCTGCAATGCCCGAGAGCAATGCGAATGCGGCGAAAAAGAAAGTCCGGACAGAAAAACAGAAAAAAAAGCGCATGGACGCCGTTATGCGCTATATTAACGAGACCAAGTCGGAATTCAAAAAGATCGTCTGGCCGACCCGGGAAGTGGTCACCCGCAACACCATCGTGGTGCTGGCGATGATCCTGCTGGTCGGGGTACTCATCTGGTGCCTGGATTCGCTTTCCACCATGGGGATCAATGCCATCCTCAAAAACTATTGATTTTGCCGGCGCCGGGCCGGACGGACGGGGGAACAGCCATGTCAGATAGCGCAAAATGGTATGTGGTGCATACCTATTCCGGGTATGAGAACAAGGTCGGTTCCAACCTTGCCACGATTGTGGAAAACCGCAGCCTGCAGGACCTGATCCAGGACATCAAGATCCCTACGGAAAAGGTGACCGAGATCAAGGATAATGTCAAGCGCGAAGTCGAACGGAAAGTTTTCCCCGGCTACGTTCTGGTCAAAATGGTCTTGAATGACGAGACATGGCACATCGTGCGCAATACCCGCGGCGTGACGGGGTTTGTCGGCTCGGGCTCCCGCCCGGAGCCCCTCACCGAGGCCGAAGTCGAGAAGCTCGGGATGGAAAAGCACGAGGTGGAGGTCAATTACGCCGTGGGCGACAGTGTCCGCATCGTCGACGGCCCGCTGGAAGGCTTCGTCGGCACGGTCGACGAGCTGGATGTGGACAAAAACAGGGTGCGGGTGGTCGTGTCCATGTTCGGGCGCGAAACTCCCGTGGAACTGGAGCTGGATCAGGCGGAAGTCGTGGAATGACGGCGGTACGCCGATCCGAAACATGTGTGTATAGGTAATAGGCGGCGCAGCCGCTTGTTATACGCGCGGATGCGCGTTGAGTGGGAGGGACACGGCGTCAGCCTGCCCCGCCATTTACCACGTTACAGGAGGTGCAGATAATGGCTCAAAAAGTCGTGGGTATGATCAAACTGCAGATCGCTGCCGGGAAAGCCACTCCGGCGCCGCCGGTAGGCCCCGCTCTCGGCCAGCACGGCGTAAACATCATGGCGTTCACGAAGGAATTCAATGAGCGCACCAAAAAGGAAATCGGCATGATCATCCCGGTGATCATCACCGTGTATGCCGACCGTTCCTTCACGTTTGTGACCAAGACGCCGCCGGCCGCCGTTCTGATCAAGAAGGCGTGCGGCATCGAAAAAGCGTCCGGTACGCCCAATAAGGATAAGGTCGCGAAGATTACCAGGGAGCAGGTCAAACAGATCGCCGAGCAGAAGATGCCCGACCTGAATGCCGCCAGCGTCGAAGCCGCGATGCGCATGATCGCGGGTACGGCCCGGAGCATGGGCGTCGAAGTCGCCGACTGAGCTCCCCCGGTGGGAGGAGAATTCCGTTATACCACATAAGAGGGAGGTAGATTTTCCATGTTGCATGGAAAGAAATACACCGACAGCGAGAAGCTGATCGATCGTTCCAAACAGTATGATTCGCCCGAAGCACTCGATCTGTGCTGCAAAATGGCGAAAGCCAAATTCGACGAGACCGTTGAGATCCATGTCCGCCTGGGTGTGGATGCGCGCCATGCCGACCAGCAGGTGCGCGGCGCCGTCGTGCTGCCCAACGGTACGGGCCGCAAGGTGCGTACGCTGGTTTTTGCCAAGGGTGACCGGGCCAAGGCCGCCGAGGATGCCGGCGCGGATTTCGTCGGTGCCGAGGAGCTCGTTTCCAAGGTGCAGAGCGGCTGGCTCGATTTTGACGTGGTCATCGCCACGCCCGACATGATGGGCATGGTGGGCCGTCTGGGCAAGGTGCTCGGCCCCCGCGGCCTGATGCCGAACCCGAAGGCCGGCACGGTGACCCCGGATGTGGCCCGCGCCGTCAACGACGCGAAAGCCGGTAAGATCGAGTATCGTCTCGATAAGACCAACATCATCCACTGCGTCATCGGCAAGGTTTCGTTTGGCCCTGATAAGCTCAACGAAAACTTCGCGACCCTTATGGGCGCGATCGTCAAAGCGAAGCCGGCGACTTCCAAGGGTCAGTATATTCGTTCCTGCGCGGTTGCTACGACCATGGGCCCCGGCGTCCGCATCAATCCGGGCCGCCTGGGAGGCTGACCGGGACTGCAACGTCCCTATCGCGCACAAGCAATTTGAATTTTCAACAAGCGTATTTTACGGCCCAGAAACCGCGAAATGCAGGCGAACACCTGCAAAAGCTTTTTGGGAGTATTGCAAACGAATTTTAATCCATTCGTAATACCCCGTTGACGCCGCACCTGCGGCGTGCTATAATCAAACAGTACTATACGGAGCTTTTTGCTCCGGCGCGTTTATCAAAGACAGCAGGCGCCGCAAGGCTTAAATCATCGGCCTGCCGAGGTGAACGGTTTTGTGTGCCGCTTTTTGTGTGGCAGATAAGATTATGAGCCCTCGGCCTGCGGCCGGGGGCTTTTTGTTTGCTCCGGAACGCGCAGTCTCTGTGTGGGAGGTGAAAGATATGCCAAGTGAAAAAATCCTGGCGGAAAAGAAGCAGCTCGTGAGCGACCTGTCCGAGAAACTCAAACACGCGGTTTCCGGCGTGCTGGTCGATTACAGCGGCATCACCGTGGAAGACGACACCAAGTTGCGCACCGAGCTGCGCCAGGCGGGCGTCGATTATTCGGTGCAGAAAAATTCCCTGCTCCGCCTCGCGGCCAAGGAGGCCGGCCTGGAGATGGAAGGCATGCTCAAGGGCAACACCGCCATCGCCATTTCCCTTGAGGATCTGGTGGCTCCGGCGCGGATCCTTCATAAGTTTGCCGAAGGCAACGAGAAGTTCACCATCAAGGGCGGCTTCGTCGAGGGCAAGGTTTCCGACGAGAAGGAAGTTGCCGCTCTGGCCAAGCTCCCCTCCAAGGAAGTGCTGGTGGCCCAGGCTCTCGGTGGCTTGAAGGCCCCGATCAACGGCTTTGTGTATGTGCTCAACGCGAACCTGACCGGTCTGGTGCGCGCGCTCGACGCGATTGCGCAGAAGCAGAGCGCATGACTCGACGGCAGCCGGGGCCTGACCCGGCGAAAATGAATGGCCGCCCGACGGCGGCATAATGATGGAGGTTACTGAAATGGCATCTGAAAAAGTTTTGAAACTCATCGAAGACGTGAAGGGCCTGACTGTCCTGGAGCTTTCCGAGCTGGTTAAGGCTCTGGAAGAAGAATTCGGCGTGTCTGCTGCGGCTCCTGTCGCGGTGGCGGCTGCTCCGGCTGCGGGTGCGGCTCCGGCGGAAGAAGAGAAGACCGAATTCGACGTGGTCCTCAAAGAATTCGGCGCCAGCAAGATCCAGGTCATCAAAGTGGTCCGCGAGATCACCGGCCTGGGCCTGAAGGATGCGAAGGATCTCGTCGACGGCGCTCCGAAGACCGTCAAAGAGAAGGTTTCCAAGGCGGATGCCGAGGAAATGAAGAAGAAGCTCGAGGATGCCGGCGCAAAGGTCGAACTCAAGTAATTCTTCCCTTTTCGGGCGATACGGCCGGCTGCGGTTTTGTAACCGCGGCCGGCCGTTTGGCATGCCGGAGCAAAATTTCGCCTGCGGGGGCAAATCGGCTTGACAAATGCCGCCTTCTCATCTATAATGTGTAAAGCAATCAGCTTTACATCATACTTTCGGCCCGCCCGATGTGGAGCATAGGCGCCCATCGGCTGCGCGAAAGGACAAGACCGATGAAAAGCAAAGACCTCAGTGTGACGGTGCTGTTTGATTTTTACGGCGAAATCCTCACCGAAAAGCAAAAGCAGGTCATCGACCTGTATTATAACGACGATCTTTCGCTGGCCGAGATCGCGGAGCAGGCCGGCATTACCCGGCAGGGGGTGCGCGACTGCATCAAGCGCGGCGAGGCCACCATGCGTTTTATGGAAGATAAGCTCGGCTTGGCCCGGCGTTTTTCCACCGTGCGCGAAGCGCTGGGTGAGATCCGCGCCGACGCGGCCCATATCCGGGAAGTCAACGAACGGTTCTGCTTTTCCCGCGATGTGTCGCTGCTGGCCGATCGCATCGAAGCGGCCGCGGGCCGTATCGACGAGGAATGAATCGGATATTCCCCCTGACTGATTGGAACTGAAATGAAAGGAGGCCGTCATGGCTTTTGAAGGTTTGGCCGACAAGCTGGCGGCCACTTTTAAACGGCTGCGTTCCCACGGCAAGCTTACCGACGCCGACGTGCGCTCCGCCATGCGCGAGGTGCGTCTCGCCCTGCTGGAAGCGGACGTTAACTTCCGCATCGCCAAAGATTTCGTGGCGAAAGTCACCGAGCGCGCCGTGGGCTCCCAGGTGCTCGAGAGCCTGACCCCGGCCCAGCAGGTCATCCAGATCGTCAATGAGGAGCTCACCTCGCTCATGGGCGGGGAGCAGAGCCGCATCAAGATGGCCTCCAAACCGCCGACGGTGCTGTTGCTCTGCGGGCTGCAGGGCTCGGGCAAAACTACCCACGCCGGCAAACTGGCTCTCATGTTTAAAAATCAGAACCGAAGGCCGTTGCTGGCGGCTTGCGATGTGTATCGCCCCGCTGCCATCGACCAGCTCAAGGTGGTGGGCTCCCAGGCCGGTGTACCCGTCTTTGAGATGGGTCAGGGCGACCCGGTGGCGATCGCCAAAGCCGCCCTGCGTCACGCGCGGGACCATGGTAACGACCCACTGATCATCGACACCGCCGGACGGCTGCATATTGACGAAAAACTCATGGACGAACTCAAAAATATCCGCACCGCCGTGGAACCGGACGAGACTCTGCTGGTGGTGGACGCCATGACCGGCCAGGATGCCGTCAATGTGGCTTCGGCTTTCAACGACGCGCTGGGCATCGACGGGGTCATCCTGACAAAACTCGACGGCGACACCCGCGGCGGCGCGGCGTTGTCGGTGCGGGCGGTGACGGGCAAGCCCATCAAGCTGGTGGGCACCGGTGAGAAGCTCAGCGACCTGGAGCCTTTTTACCCCGACCGCATGGCCTCGCGCATCCTCGGCATGGGCGACATGCTCACCCTGATTGAGAAGGCCCAGTCCCAGGCGGATGAGAAAAAAGCCGCCGAGTTGGCGAAAAAGGTCCGGAAAAATTCCATGAATCTGGATGATTTCCTCGACCAGATGCGCCAGGTCAAAAAGATGGGGTCTCTGCGTTCCATCGTCGACATGCTGCCGGGCGTGGGCGGCAAAGTCACCGACGAGCAGATGGAAGATTCCCAGAAGCAGATGGTCAAATTTGAGGCCATTCTGACCTCCATGACCCGGCGGGAACGGCAGCATCCCGACGTACTCAACGCCTCCCGCCGCCGGCGCATCGCCGCGGGCAGCGGCACGCGTGTGGAGGATGTCAACCGGCTGCTGCGTCAGTTTGAGCAGGGCCGCAAGATGATGAAGCAGCTAGGCGGCATGACCCGCGGCCGCCGGATGCCGTTCGGCCCGTTCTGATCGGGGCCTCTGCGGCACCTGGAGGGCGGGATTATTCCTTGAGGGAGGTGAACAAACATGGCAGTAAAAATCAGACTTCGCAGAATGGGCAAGAAAAAGTCCCCGTTCTATCGGATTGTCGTGGCGGATTCCCGTTTCCCGAGCGACGGCCGCTTTATCGAGGAGATCGGCTATTACAATCCCCTTGAAAAGCCCCCGGTCGTGAAGATCGACGCGGAAAAAGCCAAGACCTGGATCGCCAACGGCGCCCAGCCGACCGAGACCGTCAAGGCCCTGCTGAAGAAAAACGGCGCCATCGAATAATTTCGGTTCCGCCGGCTGTTCCGGGGTGCGCCCCGGGTGAACCGGTGCAGCGGGGGAGGATCTTATGCAGGAATTGCTCGAATTTATCGCTAAAGGGCTTGTGGAAAATCCCGATTCCGTCCAGGTGACGGCCGACGCCCCCGCGGCGGACGGCACGATTGTGTATCATCTGCATGTGGATGAGGGCGACATGGGTCGCGTCATCGGCAAGCAGGGGCGGATTGCCAAAGCCATCCGCACGCTCATGCGTGCCGTTGCCAACCGGAGCAACGAAAAGATCGCGGTCGAAATCGACTGAACGAATCCGGAGCAGAATGGGGGAGGGCCGGAGGCTTTCCCCCTTTTTTCACATGGCCGGAAGAGACGGAGGTACCAATGCGCAATCAATATCTGGAAACGGGCCGCATCGTCGCCACCCACGGTATCCGGGGCGAGCTGCGGGTGGAGCCGTGGGCCGATTCCCCCGAGTTCCTGCTGCAGTTTGACCGGCTGTATCTGGATGCGGGCGCCTCGTCCCTCCGGGTGGTATCTTCCCGCCGGCACAAAAGTCTCGTCGTCGTGAAATTCGAGGGCGTCGACACGGTGGAGCAGGCCGTGCCGCTGCTGCACCGGGTGGTCTATATCGACCGCGGGCAGGTGACGCTGGCGCCGGGCAGCTATTTTGAGCAGGATCTCATTGGGCTGGAAGTACGGGATGCCGGCAGCGGCCGGGTCTATGGTACGCTCACCTCGGTGAGCCGCACCGGGGCCAACGATGTGTACGGCGTCACGCCGGCTGGCGGGGAGGAAGTGCTCGTCCCCGCCATCCGCGAGGTCGTCCGCTCGGTGGAACCGGAGCAGGGCGTCATGACCATCACCCCTCTCAAAGGACTGTTTGACGATGCGGATTGATATTCTCACACTGTTTCCGGATATGTGCGAGGCCGTGCTTTCCGAGAGCATCATCGGCCGCGCCCGGCGGGAAGGGCTTGTGACCGTCCGCTGCCACGATATTCGCGCCTATTCGAAAGATAAGCACCGCCATGTGGACGATTACACCTACGGCGGGGGCATGGGCATGGTGCTTCAGCCGGGGCCGATCTACGACTGCTTCAGGGCGGTGTGCCGGGAGGCCGGCTCGCGGCCGCGGATGATTTATCTGTCGCCCCAGGGGCGTCGATTTGATGAGGGCGTGGCCAAAGAGTATGCCTCCCTCGACCATATCGCCCTGCTCTGCGGCCATTATGAGGGCGTGGACGAGCGCATATTGGAAGAGATCGTCGATGAGGAACTTTCCGTGGGGGATTATGTGCTCACGGGCGGGGAACTGCCGGCGCTGATGGTCACCGACGCGGTGGCCCGTTTGCTGCCGGGGGTGCTTTCCAGCGCCGAGTGCTATCAGGATGAGAGCCATTATTCCGGCCTGCTCGAATACCCGCAGTATACCCGGCCGCCGATTTTCCACACCCGACGGGTGCCGCCGGTGCTGCTCAGCGGGCACCAGGCTCGCATCGCTGCCTGGCGGCGGCAGCAGGCTCTGCGGCGCACTTGGCTGCGCCGGCCGGATATGCTCGCCCGTGCTGACCTCACCGGGAGGGAGCGTCAGACCCTCGCCGAGTGGGAGCGCGACCGCCGTCCCCGCCGCGCTTCGCCCGACGGGACACCCGGCGGATGTGAATAGTTCTTTTTTCACTGTATGTGGAATTTTGTGCATTATGTATAAGTATTTTATACATAACGCCCAATGATATCGGGTGCCTTTCTGGTAGAAATACATGAAAACCTGCATTTTGTTTGTCAAAACCGTTGACTTGCCTACTGTTTTTTAGTATGATTAATACAAAACAGAAACGGGTTGGAATCAGAATATTAGGAGCGATAATACATGTTGATGAAAGAGATCCTGGTTCAGAATCAAGTGGGCCTTCATGCCAGACCGGCAACCTTTTTTATCCAGAAAGCCAACGAGTTTAAATCTTCCATCTGGGTGGAAAAAGAAGAACGGCGGGTCAACGCCAAGAGCCTGCTGGGGGTTTTGTCGCTGGGTATCGTCGGCAATACGAAAATCAAGATCATCGCGGACGGTTCCGATGAAGAGGAGGCTGTCGACAGCCTTGTGAAGCTGATACAATCCGGTTTCAACGCCTGAAACCGAGTCCGGCCTGTTTTCCGGCATCGCGCCTGACGACGCGGTGCCTTTTTTCACGGGCTTGTTGCAAAACGCATCCCAATGCGCTTTGCAACAAGCCCGGTTGTTCCAGAGTCAATTTCGGAGGCCCAAAAGCACGGTTTTGCGATCAGACGGCCGCAGAATACAGGTGAAACGCCTGTAAAGGCTTTTTGTGGGTGTTGCAAAATGCGTTTTCAGTTATTTTGCAACACCCCGAGGAGGCAACCCTATGGAAGAATCCAAACTCGCCGAGCTGCAGCAGCTGTCACGTAACCTGCCCATGCGGCCCGGCGTATACATCATGAAGGATAAAACCGGGCACATTATCTATATTGGCAAGGCAAAAGCCCTGCACAACCGGGTCAGCCAGTATTTTCTGCGCTTTTATTCCCATGTGGGCAAGGTGCGTCAGATGGTCGAGCATGTCGATCATTTTGAAACCATCATCACCGACAGCGAATTCGAGGCTCTGGTGCTCGAATGCAGTCTCATTAAACAGCACCGGCCGAAATATAACATCCTGCTCAAGGATGACAAGGGGTACAGCTACATCCGCGTCAGCCTGCAGGAAGCGTGGCCACGCATCCAGGCCGTCAAACGCAAGGATGAGGACGGCGCTACCTATTTGGGACCGTATATCAGCTCCTTTGCCGTCAAGCAGGCGGTGGATGAGGCCGTCAAGGCTTTCCGCCTGCCCACCTGCTCCCGCCGTTTCCCGCAGGATATCGGCAAGGAGCGCCCCTGCCTCAATTATTATATCGGCCAGTGCTGCGCGCCCTGCCGCCATGCCGGCATCGACGAGAAGGAATACCGCGAGATTGTGGATGACGCCGTCACCTTCCTGCGCGGGGGCTACAACGTCATCCTCGGGCAGCTTGACCGCCAGATGCAGCAGGCTTCCGAGGCGCTGCAATTCGAGCGGGCCGCTCGACTGCGCGACCGCATCGCCTCTATCCGCAAGATCCGCGAGCGGCAGAAGGTCGTCGCTTCCAAAGTGGCCGAGCAGGATGTGATCGCGCTGGCAGGCGACGGGGGCAGCACGGCCGTGGAAGTTTTCATGATCCGCGGAGGCCGGCTGTGCGACCGCGACAGTTTCCTGCTCGACTATATGGATGACGAGCCCGCCGCGCGGGCGGAGTTTCTGCGGCGCTATTATTCCAAGGCCCGCCCGGCGCCGCGCCAGATCACACTCGACGGCGAAACCGAGGACCGGGAGCTGTTGGAAGAATACCTCTCTTCCGAATCGGGCCGTCGGGTGTATCTGACCGTGCCCCAGCGCGGGGAGCAGGCCCAGCTTGCGGCCATGGCCCACACAAACGCCCAGGAAAAGCTCACTCAGCTGGCTGCCCGCCCCGACCGCAACGGCCGTGCGCTGGAAGAGATCGGCCGCCTGCTCGGCCTGCCGCAGCCGCCCGCCTATATCGAGGCCTATGATATTTCCCACACGGCCGGCTCGTCGGTGGTGGCCGGCATGGTGGTGTTTGAAAACGGCCGTCCTCTCAAGAGCGCCTACAAGCGGTTTTCCATCAAAACTGTGGAGGGTGTGGACGATTATGCCTGCATGCGCGAGGTGGTGGGCCGCAGGCTCGCCCGCCTGCGGCAGGCGGCCGATGCGGGCGAGCAGGCGGCCTACGGCTTCGGCCGGGTGCCGGATCTGATCCTGCTCGACGGCGGCCGGGGGCACGTTTCCGCCGTGCGCCCGCTGCTGGATGAATACGGCTTCCCCCTTATCCCGCTGTACGGCATGGTCAAGGACGACCACCACCGCACCCGGGCAATTGCCCGCGACGGCGGCGAAATCGCCATAAATGCCAGCCGGGGGGCCTACACGCTCATTTCCACCATTCAGGATGAGGTGCACCGCTTCGCCATCGCCTATCACCATACGGCGGCGAGGCGCAAAAGTTTTTCTTCCCGCCTGACACTGGTGCCGGGCATCGGCCCCGCCCGCGCCAAGGCGCTGATGAAGCATTTCGGCACCATCGAGAAGCTCCGTGCCGCCGGGGAAGACGAGCTGGCCGCCGCGCCCGGCATGACCCGGCAGGCCGCCGTCGAGCTCCGGGCTTTCCTCAGCCGGCCCGACGGAATGTGACGGCGGTTGACATTTTTCGCAATTGGGCGGATAATAAAGAAAATCGAAGGATGTGCAGATATGAGAGTCATTACCGGCAGCGCCCGGGGAGCCAGGCTCGCCACGCTGGAAGGGATGGACACCCGTCCCACCACCGAACGCATCAAAGAGGCCGTTTTCAGCATGCTCCAGTTTGAGATCGAGGGCCGGCGGGTGCTCGACCTTTTTGCCGGTAGCGGCCAGATGGGCATCGAGGCCCTCAGCCGCGGCGCCGCATCGGCGGTGTTTGTGGATGCGGGTGGGCCGGCCGCTGGGGTCATCCGTGACAACTTAAGCCATGTGCACATGGAAACCACCGGCTCCGTGCGGCAGGAGGATGCGTTTCTTTTCCTCAGCCGCCCCGTGGGGCCGTTCGATATCGCGTTTGTCGATCCGCCGTATTCCCAGGGTCTGGCGGAGCGAGCGCTGCCGCTGCTCTGCCGGCGCATGGCTCCCGGGGGCGTGGTAATCTGCGAGACCGCCGGCGTTGACGCCATGCCCCAGGAAGCGGAGGGCTTCCGCCTGTGCGTCAAAAGGGATTACGGCAAGACGACCATCCGCGTATACCGCGGCGCGGCCGAGTGAAAGGAATGTTTCCGGAATGTCCATTGCGATCTGCCCCGGCAGTTTCGACCCCATCACGCGGGGCCACCTGGATGTCATCCGCCGGGCGGGGCACCTGTTTGACCATGTGATCGTCGTCATCATGGTGAACGCTTCCAAAAAGCCGGCGTTTACGGTGCAGGAGCGGGTCGGCTTCATCCGCCGCGCCACGGCGGATATCCCTAACGTGGAGGTCGATTTTTCCGACGGGCTGCTGGCAGATTATTCCGCACGGCGCGGCGCCGACGCCATTGTCAAAGGGCTGCGGGTCATGTCCGATTTCGAGTATGAGTTTCAGATGGCGCTGACCAACCGTTCGCTCAACCCCCGCACCGAGACGATCTTCCTGCCGTCGAGCACCCAGTGCATGTTCCTCAGCTCCAGCATGGTGCGGGAGGTGGCGCGCCACGGGCGGGATGTGTCCCGTTTCGTACCGGACGGCATCGCGGCGGACATACAGAAAAAGCTTTGCGGAGAGGAGTATTCCCATGAGCATTGACGACTTGCTGGATTCTCTGGACGATATGGTCGACAAAGCCCCGGTGCTGCCGCTTTCCGGCGGGCGCTGCGTCATCGACGCCGAAAAAGTGCGGGGCATCATCGACGAGATCCGGCTCAATCTCCCCAAGGAAATCCGCCAGGCCAAGGCCATCGTGGCTGACCGGACGGAGATCATCAAAAACGCCAAAGCGGAGGCGGCCGGCATCGTCAAGTCGGCTTCCGAAAAAGCCCAGGTGATCGTGTCGGAGGATGAGATCGTGCGGCAGGCGCAGGCCAGGGCCAACGACATCGTCACCGACGCCAACCAGAAATCCAAGGAAATGAAGATAGCCGCCACCGACTTTGCCGACCGGCTGCTCACCACAGCGGAATCCGGCATGACCGCTTCCCTGGGCGAGCTGCGCAAGGCCCGTCAGGCCCTCAAGGCCCCCCAGAAAATCGGATAAAGCCGGATTCTCCTGCTTCATTTGCGTTTTGACTGATTTATTTCTGCGACCACAATATCTTGTGGTCGCTTTTTTTGTTTTCCACTGATTTCATAAAAAACAGATGGGCATTTCGATAAAAACCACGGCGACGCCTTGTTTTTTACCAGACGAATGGCTATAATTTAATCTAAAGTGGATGAAAGTGGAGCAAAGTGGAGGGACATACGGTCAAATCCGTTTTCCGCGGGTTTCCGTCTCATCCGCTGCGGAGGGCTTTCCGATCACGGAGGATGCCATGCTCATCGGCGCATATCCCCACAATATGGACCCGAAGGGTCGCGTGTTCATCCCCGCCCGTTTCCGGGAGGATCTGGGCGAGCAGTTTTTCGTCACCCGCGGGCCGGACGCCTGCCTCTTCGCCTATTCCCGTGCGGAATGGGAGGTCCTGGAGGCCAGGGTGCGGGCGATGCCTATGTCCAAGGCGCGCAAGCTGCAGATTTATCTGTTCGCTTCCGCCGCGTACGTGGAGGCGGACAAGCAGGGTCGTATTCTGCTGCCGCAGAATCTGCGCGAGCACGCCGGGCTTAGCCGGGACGTGATGATCATCGGCGCTTCCAACCGGGTGGAAATCTGGGACAGGCATCGGTGGGAAGATTTCTGCAGCACCATCACCGACGAAAGCATTCAATCTGTCATGGACGAGCTGGGATTCTGACCCCGGCTGCCGGCCGTGAATTTTGCAAAGGAGGTCCGGCCGGATGGCGGGAACCTTTTCCCATCAGAGTGTGTTGCTGGATGAAAGCATCGACGCGCTGCATATCCGGCCGGACGGCATATATGTCGACGGTACGGCCGGGGGCGGCGGCCACTCATTCGCCATCGCCTCCCGCCTGACGGATGGGCGGCTCATTGCCGTCGACCGAGACCCGGACGCTGTCCGGGCGGCGGGGGAGCGGCTGCAGCCGTTCGGCGGCCGTGTGACGCTGGTGCGGGAAAATTATATGAATCTTCCCTCCGTGCTGCAAAGTCTGGGCATCCCGGCCGTGGATGGCATCCTGCTCGATCTGGGAGTCTCCTCCTATCAGTTTGACACGCCGGAACGGGGCTTTTCCTATCAGACGGACGCACCGCTGGATATGCGCATGTCCCGTTCCGGCCCCACGGCGGCCGACCTTGTCAACCGCACGGATTATGCCGGTCTGGTGCGTATCCTCCGGGAATACGGCGAGGAACGGTTCGCTCCCCGCATCGCGGCCCGCATTGTGGAAACGCGGGAGCACAAACCCATCGAAACCACCGGGGAGCTGTGCGATGTCATCCGGGAATCCATCCCGGCAGCCGCGCGGCGGCAGGGTCCCCACCCGGCTCGGCGGACTTTTCAGGCGCTGCGCATCGCGGTCAACGGGGAACTCGACGCTCTGGGGGTGCTGCTCGACCGGGCGCTGGAGCTGCTTGCGCCCGGCGGAAGGCTTGCCATCATCACGTTCCAGTCGCTGGAGGACCGCATGGTCAAGCAGCGGTTCGTTTCCTGGGCGCAGGGCTGCATCTGCCCGCCGGAGTTTCCGGTGTGTGTGTGCGGCCGTCACCCGCAGGCCCGCGTCCTTTTCAAAAAGGGCGTCGTGCCTTCCCAGCGGGAACAGGAGCAGAATCCCCGCAGCCGCAGCGCCCGGCTGCGGGCCGTCGAAAAACTCCGGCCGGGGGAAGACGGTGCCCCGGCCGGCATGTGAAAATCGGGAGGTGGGCCGTTTGGCACAGTCCAGAGAAAACGTAGCATATGATCTGTCCCTTTTCGAGCCGAAAGAAGTACGGCAGGAGCAGGCCGCGGCCCGGAGGGCCCAAAAGCCTGCCAAGCCGGCCGGTGCCGCCGCACCCGCCGCACGAGCGGCGGTGCGCCCGCTGACAGTTGTCAAATGCGCGGCCGCGGGTGCCTTCGTGATGGTGGCGCTGCTGGCCGTCATGGTGGGCAACGTGCAGCTCAACCGGCTCAACAATCAGGCCTCTCGGCTCAAGAGCCAGCTGAGCAACGCCAAGAGCGCACAGGTGCAGCTCAACGTGCAGCTGGAAAGCCGCGCCTCCCTCGACAATGTGGAAAATTACGCCGTCAATAAGCTGGGGCTTCAGAAAATCGGCTCTTACCAGATCGAATACGTTCACATGCTGGACAAAGACAAGGTGGAGCTCGGCTCGTCGGACGGGAATATATTTGCCCGGGTCTACGGCGTGGTGCTGGAATACTTCCAGCGGCTTGCCAATAGTATATAAACGAAACGGGGGGATTTCGCCGCACCGCGCGGCGGCCGCCGGGCCTGGCGCACCCGTTGGGGCCGGGAGGGGACAACATGGCACAGGGTCCGAATCTGAGGATGCAGAAAAGGATGCTCTTCGTGCTGGCGTTTGTGTTCGCCGCGGGATTTATCGTGCTTATCGGCCGCCTAGTAAAAATCCAGATCATTGACGGCCGGTTTTATGCCGGGCAGGCAGCCCGGCAGCAGATGAGCACCATCACGGTTTCCGCCAACCGCGGCACGATTTACGATCGCAACATGCAGCCGCTGGCGGTGAGCGCCACCGTGTGGGACGTGGTCGTGGCACCGGCTTACATCAAGACCGACGCCCAGCGCGGCAGCATTGCCGACAACCTCTCGAAAATTCTCAGCATGGATCGCCAGACGATCTATGACAAGATCAGCCGGCACACCAGCTATGAGATCGTGGCAAAGAAAGTCGAAAAATCCACGGCGGATCTCGTTAGAAAATATATATCGGACCATACTATCAACAGTGTCAGTCTGGTGGAAGATTCCAAACGCTATTATCCATTCGGCAATTTCGCCTCTCAGGTGCTGGGCTTTACCGGCACCGACAACCAAGGTCTGGCCGGCATTGAGAAACAGTACGACTCCGTGCTCAAGGGGGTATCCGGCCGCATCGTCACCGCCCGCAACGCCCATGGCACCGATATGCCCTTCGACTATTCCGACTCGGTCGCGGCCAAAAGCGGCACCGACGTGGTGCTCACCATCGACCAGGTGGTGCAGCACTATCTTGAGGCGGGGCTGACCCAGGCCGTGAAGGATAACGGGGTGGCCAACCGGGCCACCGGCATCATCATGAATGTCAAGACCGGCGAGATTCTCGCCATGGCCACCGAGCCCGGTTTCGACCCCAACGATCCCTTTACTGTCGCCGACACCGCCACGCAGCAGAGCCTTGCTTCCCTGAGCGGCGACGAGCAGAAAAAAGCCGCCGCCCTGGCCCAGCAGACCCAGTGGCGCAACAAGGCCATCACCGAGCCCTACGAGCCGGGCTCGGTATTCAAGGTCATCACGACGGCCGCCGCTTTGCAGGAGGGAGCCGTCCACGAAAACGACTCGTTTTTCTGTCCCGGCTCGGTGAAGGTGGCAGATCGGTCGTTCCGCTGCTGGAAAGCCGGCGGTCACGGCGCCGAAAATTTCGTGCAGGGCTTTGAAAACTCCTGCAACGTCGTGTTTATCCAGGTCGGCCAGCGGCTGGGGCCGTTGAACTTTTTCAAGTATATCACGAATTTCGGCCTGCTGCAGAAAACCGGCATCGACCTGCCCGGTGAAGCCGCCATCAATTCCAACGTGGCCTACACTAAGCAGAGCGACTACACGCCCGTGACGCTGGCGTCCTGTTCCTTCGGTCAGAGCAACAAGATGACGCCTATCCAGCTCATCACGGCGATTGCGGCGGCTACCAACGGCGGCAATCTGGTGCAGCCCCATTTGTTGAAAGCCGAGACCGACTCGGGCGGCAAGGTCGTCAAAACGGTCGGCACGGTCGTCAAACATCCGGTCATCAGCGCCGAGACCTCCAAGGAAATCGGCAAGCTCATGGGCCTCGAAGTGATCGAGGGCACCGGCAAGAACGCCTACGTGGCGGGCTACCGGGTGGGCGGCAAGACGGGCACATCCCAGAAGCTGGATACTTCCGACCCAAACGACCGTATCGCTTCCTTCGCGGGCATCGCCCCCAGCGACGACCCCCAGGTGGCCATCCTTATCGTGCTCGACGACCCCCATTCCCAGAATAAATACGGCGGCGTCATCGCCGCGCCGGTGGCGGGCACCGTGCTTTCTCAGGTGCTGCCTTATCTGGGCATCCAGCCCCAGTACACCGACGAGGAACTGGCAAAGCTCGATGTCAAGGCACCGGATATGGTGGGCAAAAGCGTAAGCGCCGCCAAAAATCAGGTGGCGGCCGCGGGGCTGACAGTCGAAGTCGTCGGCACGGGCGACACCGTGCTTTCCCAGGTGCCCTCGGCGGGCGACACGCTGCCGAAAGACGGCCGCGTCGTGCTCAACACGGGCGGCAACGGGGCGGATGCATCCGTCACGGTGCCCTCCCTCATCGGGCTGACGCCCACCCAGGTCAACGCCGAGCTCAGCCGCCTGGGGCTCAATGGCAAATATCTGGGCGTGGAACTCACCGGCTCCGGCACGGCGGAAAAAGCCTACGAGCAGGATGTGGCGGCGGGGACGAAAGTGGCCCCGGGCACGGTGGTTACTGTGAAATTCCGAAGCGAGGATTCCGGTGTGGAAGTGGAATAGAGCCGGGCGGCAGCGTCCGGGATTCCCTGCCGGGCAAACAAAATGGGCGGGAAGCCGACCGGTTTCCCGCCACGAAAGGAATGAACCGCAAAATGAAGCTTGAGGAATTGCTGCACGGAGTGGAATACCGGGGCGATGCTCTGCCGGAGGATGAGATCACCGGCATCACGTCCGATTCCCGGGCGGTTGGGCCGGGGGATGTGTTTGTGTGCATCGCCGGCGCCCGGTCGGACGGCCACAATTTTGCCGCCGCCGCGGCGGCAAAGGGCTGCATCGCCGTGGTGGCGCAGCACCCAACCGACGCGTCCGTGCCGCATATTCTGGTGGAAGACACCCGTTTGGCCTGCTCGCTCATGTGCGGCAACTTTTTCGGCAACCCGGCCCGGCGCATGAAACTCATCGGCGTGACGGGCACCAACGGCAAAACCACCGTCAGCACTCTGCTCAAAGACATTCTCGCACACAACGGACATAAGTCCGGCCTCATCGGCACCATACAAAATATGGCGGGGGACGAGGTGATCCCCGCCCGAAACACCACGCCGGAGCCTTTCGAGCTGCATCAGCTTTTCCGCCGCATGGCGGATACGGGCTGCGAATACTGCGTGATGGAGGTTTCCTCCCAGGCGCTCGACCAGCAGCGGGTCGCGGGGCTGCACTTCGTGGCGGGGATTTTCACCAACCTCACCCAGGATCATCTCGATTACCATAAGACGATGGAAAACTACATGCACGCCAAGCAGAAGCTTTTCACCATGTGTGACGCGGGGCTTTTCAACCTGGATGATTCCTATGCCAAGGATATGATCCGTGCCGCAAAATGCCGGGTCGTCACCTATTCCACCCGGAATATGGACGCCGACTATACCGCGCGGAATATCCGCCTGCGTCCCGACGGCATCGATTACGAGATGGTGGGTCTGGGGCTCATCGGGCGGGTTTCTTCCCGCATCCCGGGCGGCTTCTCGGTCTATAATACACTGGCCGCGGCGGCCTGCGCGGTCACCGTCGGCCTGCCGCTGGCGGGCGTCACCGCCGCGCTCGGCCGGGTGCCGGGCGTCAAGGGCCGCATCGAGGTGGTGCCCACGGGGCGGGATTTCACCGTCATCCTCGATTATGCCCACACCCCCGACGCGCTGGAAAAGATCCTCAAGGCCATCCGGGGGTTTGCCCGGGGCCGAGTGGTCGCAGTTTTCGGCTGCGGCGGCGACCGTGACCGCACCAAGCGTCCCCGCATGGGCGCCATGGCCGAAAAATACGCCGATTTTCTCGTTGTGACATCGGATAATCCCCGCACCGAGGACCCGGGAAAGATCATTGACGACATCCTGCCGGGTCTCACCGGCCGGGTGCCCCATGTGGTGGTGGAAAATCGGCGGGACGCCATCGAATATGCCATCCGTCATGCGCAGAAGGACGACGTGATCCTGCTCGCCGGCAAAGGGCATGAGGATTATCAGGTCATCGGCACCCAAAAGCATCATTTCGACGAGCGCGAAGTGGTTGCCCAGGTGCTGGCGGGCCTGAAGGATCAATAAACCGTCGGCGGCAGCCGCATGGGGAGGAAAGCATGGAAACGGTTTCTCTGGAATTCATACTCAATGCGACGGGCGGCCGGCTCAGCCGGGCCTGTTACAATACCAAATTCGATAAAATATCCACCGACACACGGCAGATCACGCCGGGCTGCCTGTTTTTGGCCCTGCGGGGCGAACGGTTCGACGGCAACGATTTTCTCGAGCAGGCCTTTGAAAAGGGCGCGTCGGCCTGCATCGCCCAGCGTCGGGCCGACAACGGGCCGGTGATCCTGGTGCGCGACAGCGTCGAGGCGCTGCACCGCCTGGCGGCGGCTTACCGCCGCCGGTTCGATATCCCGGCGGTGGGCGTCACCGGCAGCGTGGGCAAGACATCCACAAAGGAAATGATCGCCTGTGCGCTGGGCACCCGTTACCGTGTGCTCAAAAATGAAGGCAACCGCAACAACGGCATCGGCATGCCGCTGTCGGTTTTCGATCTGGCACGCACGCACACCGCCGCCGTGTGGGAAATGGGCATGAGTGGTTTCGGCGAAATTTCCGCCCTGTCGAAAATCGCGTCGCCGCGCGTCGCCGTCATCACGAATATCGGTGTCTCCCATCTGGAAAAGCTCGGCACCCGCGAAAATATCCTGAAGGCCAAGCTCGAGATTCGCGACGGAATGAAGCCCGGCGGCACGCTGGTGCTCAACGCCGACGACGTGCGCCTGCGGGCGGTGAAGCCCGCCGTGGGAGAAACCGTCGTAACATACGGCCTGGGGGATGGAAAAACGGATTTTCATGCCGATTCTATATCTGTGGAGCCGGAGCGCACCGTGTTCCGCGTCACGGCGGGGGAGGAGATCGCACGGGTGGAGCTGCCCGTGTGCGGCCGGCATCATGTGTATAATGCGCTGGCGGCCATCGCCTGCGCCCGCCTGCTGGGAATCCCCGTGACGGAGTCGGCCGCGGCGCTGCGGGGTTATACGCCCACCGGTCTGCGCGAAAAATTTGTCGATTTTCACGGCGTCCGGCTCATCGAGGATTGCTACAACGCCAGCCCCGATTCCATGCAGTCGGCCTTCGGGCTGCTCGCCGCCCTGGATGTGCCGGGCCGGCGCATCGCGGTGCTGGGCGACATGAAGGAACTGGGCGGCATCAGCCCGCAGGCCCATTTCGACACCGGGGTCGCGGCCCGCGCAGCGGGCGTGGGTGTACTGCTCACGCTGGGGCCGGAGGCCCGGCATATCGCCGAGGGGTTCCGCAGCGCCCCGGGCACCGGGGAGCCGGAATGCCGGTCCTTCGACGACCCGAAGGAGCTGGCCGCGGCGCTGGCCGTGAGGATGAAGCCGGGCGATACGGTGCTTTTCAAGGCCAGCCGGGCCATGCAGCTCGAGAATGTGGCACGCATGGCCTGTGAAAGCCGGCGCGAGCCATGACGGGGGAAGGGGCGGCCACGCCGCCGGATCGGCAAACGCGTAGGACGGGCGGGGCGACCCGCCGGGAGGACCCGATGCCTGCCGGGCGCGGGATCGGAAAGGAGCGGGCGGACAGATGACGGATATCGGGAGTGTGCTGGCGGCGGTGGTTTCATGTGGGGTGACGGGCCTTCTGGGCTTTTTCCTCATCCCCTATCTGCGCCGGCTCAAGGCGGGGCAGACCATCCGCGAAGTGGGGCCGACGTGGCACAAATCCAAGCAGGGCACGCCGGTGATGGGGGGGCTGATGTTCATTGGGGGCATCCTGGCCGCGCTGCTCACTGCCTGGCTGACCCTGATGGCGATGCATGACCATTCCGTTCCCGCCTCCGAAAAGGCCAAGATGGCCGGCGGCGTGCTCATGGCCCTGATGTTCGGCTTCATCGGGTTCATGGATGATTACATTAAGGTCGTTAAAAAGCGCAATCTCGGCCTTACCGTGCGCCAGAAGCTGGCGATGCAGATCCTCGCCGGCGGGATTTATCTGCTTGTCGCATATCTGGCGGGGGATCGGGCAACAACAATGGATGTGCCGTTTTTTGCCGTGCAGTGGCGGCTTGGGTGGTTTTACTGGCCGTTTTCGCTGTTTATCATCGTGGGGGCGGTCAACTCGGTCAATCTCACCGATGGGGTGGACGGTCTGTGCGGCTCGGTGACGTTCGTGGCGGCCATCGCTTTCATGCTCTGCGCCAAGGTGCTCAGCTTCGCGGGCTTCACCATCCTCTCGGCGGCGCTGGCCGGCGGGTGCCTCGGTTTCCTCATGTGGAACCTGCACCCGGCCAAGATATTCATGGGTGACACCGGCTCGCTGTTTCTGGGGGGCATGGTGTGCGCAATCGCCTTCGGCATCCGCAAGCCGCTGCTGCTGGTACCCATCGGCATCATCTACATCTGCGAGACCATGTCCGATATTATCCAGATCACCTCGTTCAAGTCTACCGGGCGGCGGGTATTCAAAATGAGCCCCATCCATCATCATTTCGAACTGTGCGGCTGGAGCGAAAACAAGATCGTCACGGTATTTTCGCTGGTGACGGCCGTGGGTTCCCTTGCCGCCGTGCTGTGGACGGCGCTGGATATGGGCCTGATCTGAGAATTCTTACCGAAAGGGGGCCGACGCCATGGCGGTGCGGCAGACGGCACTGAGGGGGAAAGTCCCGGCGGCCCGCCGGAAGCGGGAACTGGTGCGCAGCGGCTTCGATCTGCCGTTTTTCGTGCTGGTGATGATCCTGCTGATGGTCGGCGTGGTGATGATGTTTTCGGCCAGCTACGCCTATGCCTATTACAACCACAACGGCGACAGCTATTATTACATCCGCCGGCAGGCTGTCTGGGCGGCGGGCGGCGTGCTGGTGATGCTGTTTGTCGCCTCCCAGGATTATCACATCTTTCATAAGCTGGTGTGGCCGGTGACGGTGGCCTCCTACGGCCTGTTGGTGCTGGTGCTTTTCATGCCGGCCATCAGCCACGTCAAGCGTTGGATCGTGGTCGGCCCCCTCAACTTCCAGCCGTCAGAAGTGGCCAAATTCGCCGTCGTGCTGCTTTTCAGCCACCTCATTGCCATCTATTCCGGGCGGAAAAACAACCAGATGAAGACCTTCCGCTACGGCGTGCTCCCTTTTATCGTGGTGCTGGCGAGCATCGCCGTGCTTATGGTGCTGGAGCCCCATCTGTCGGGCACGATCATCATCATGGTCATCGGGTTTGTGCTGATGTTCATAGGCGGCACGTCGATCAAATGGTTCCTCGGCGGCGCGGGCATCGGCGCGGCCGGTCTGCTGGCGCTGGTGCTGCGCACCGACTTTATTACGTACGCCAAAAGCCGCCTGATTTACTGGCTTGACCCTTTCAAAGCCCCGCAGGGCAAGGGGTGGCAGACCATCCAGTCGCTTTACGCCATCGGCTCGGGCGGCGTGATGGGGCTGGGGCTCGGGCAGTCGCGGCAGAAATTTCTCTATATATCCGAGCCGCAGAATGACTTCGTCTTCCCCGTGGTGTGTGAGGAACTGGGGCTGGTGGGGGCGGTGCTGGTCATCGTGCTTTTCGCGCTGCTGGTGTGGCGCGGCTATGTCATCGCCATGCGGGCACCGGATAAATTCGGCTCGCTGCTGAGCGTGGGCCTGATCACCCAGGTGGGGCTTCAGGCAGTGCTCAACATAGCGGTGGTCACCAACACTGTGCCCAACACCGGCATCAGCCTGCCGTTTTTCAGCTACGGCGGTTCCTCGCTGGTCATGCTGTTGTTTGAGATGGGCATGATCCTGTCGGTTTCCCGCTTTTCCAGTGTCGAGCAGACCTGAATAGACAGCCCCGCACCTTGCCTGCACCCTGCGCATAAGATGAAATGGCAGGGGCTTTCGGAGCCCCGGTTTGCTTGAAAGGGTGCGTGGTGATGGCGAGGCTGATTATTGAAGGGGGCACGCCGATTGCGGGTGAGTTGCCGGTGCAGGGAGCCAAAAACAGTGCGCTTCCCGTTTTGGCTGCCACCATTCTCTGCGGTGGCCCGAGCGTGATACATAACTGCCCGGGCCTGCTGGATGTAGAAGCGTCCTGTCGAATCCTGCAGGTGCTCGGCTGCCAGGTGAAGCGCGGCGGCGATACGATTTCAGTTGACCCGGGCGGCTTCTGCCGCCATGAGATTCCGGAGGACCTGATGCGCGAAATGCGCTCCTCCATCGTGTTCCTTGGTGCGATCTGTGCCCGCGTCGGGCGGGCGCGCATTTCCTTCCCCGGCGGGTGCGAGCTGGGCCCGCGGCCCATCGACCTGCATCTGGCGGCACTGCACCAGCTGGGGGTGGAGATTGAGGAAGACCACGGCTGGCTCAACTGTTCCTGCCCCCACGGGCTGCGGGGCGCGACGGTCGTCCTTTCTTTCCCCAGCGTGGGGGCGACGGAAAACATTCTCCTGGCGGCGGTCATGGCCAAAGGGGAAACGGTCATCGTCAATGCCGCCCGCGAGCCGGAAATCAGCGACCTGGCCGGCTATCTCAATCGCTGCGGGGCCCATATCCGCGGCGCGGGCGAGAGCATCGTCCGCATCCGCGGCGTCGCCTCGCTGGCAGGCTGCGAGTACTCGGTTATCCCCGACCGCATCGTGGCCGCCACCTGGATGGCGGCGGCCGCCGTCACCGGCGGCAATGTGACGCTCCGCCGGGTCAACATAGCCCACCTGAGCCCGGTGCTCCCCATCTTTACCGAAGCCGGGTGCGAAATCGCCGCGGGCGGCGATACCTTGTCCATCCGCCGCGCGGGGCCGCTGCGCCCCATGCGCTGTGTGCGCACCATGCCGTATCCCGGATTCCCCACCGATGCCCAGGCTCCGGCCATGGCCATGGCCACGGTGGCTTCCGGCACCAGCCTCTTTATCGAGAACATATTTGAGAACCGTTACAAGCATGCGGCGGAGCTGATCCGTATGGGCGCGCGCATCAAGGTGGAGGGCCGGGTCGCCGTGGTGGAAGGCGTTCCATCCCTTTTCGGTGCAGCGGTGGAGGCCACCGACCTGCGGGGCGGGGCCGCACTGGTGGTGGCGGGCCTCGCGGCTGACGGCATTACCGAGATCCGCGGGCTGCACCACATCGACCGGGGATACGAACATATTGAGGAAAATCTGCGCCGGCTGGGGGCCGGCATCCGCCGGGCCGAGTGACCCGCGGGGCACATAAGGACGTAGAAAGGCAGGGCGGTCACATTGCGGGTAGAAAAAACGGTCACGGTGCGCGCGCACCGTAACGGCACCGTGACGGCCGCCGCCCCGAAACGGCGCCGCCGCAAAAAGCGGCGGCTGTCGCCTTTGGCCCACAGGCTGATTCTGCTGCTCATTGTGCTGGCAGGCGTCGGGGCGGGGGGCTGGCGGCTGTTGCGCGTGGGCCGTATCACCGTGACGGGCGATGCCGGCTACACCGCTCCCCAGGTCGTGGCGGCCTCCGGTCTGCACACGGGCATGCCTCTTTTTGCGGTCAGCGGGCGCAAAGCCGGCCAGAAAATCTGCTCCGCCCTGCCGATGGTGGCATCGGCGCAGATTCATTACCGCCCCTTCACGGACGTGACCATCGCCGTCACCAAAAACGTCCTCGCCTATGTGGCCTCGACCAAAGACGGCGTGGCGGCGTTGGACAAGCAGTGGAAGGTGGTCGCCGTCGCAAAGGACGCCTCCCAGTATGCGTCGCTGCCGCTCATCAAGGGGGTGAGCTTCGGCACCGTCCAGGCGGGCCGGCCGATCACCGGCACACCGCTGACCCAGCTTAAGGAGGCACAGACCATCCTCTCGGAGATTCGATCCGCGAAGCTTGACAAAATCACCGACCTGGATGTGAGCAACTCTTATCAGCTTACGGCGGGGTACGACGGGCGCATCACGATCGTGTTGGGCACGTCTTCGGATATCCCCTATAAGATCAAGTTCGCGGCGGGGTTGCTCACTTCCAAAATCGGCACCGCCGAGAAGGGAACGCTCGACGTATCTCAAAGCGCCCAGAGCAATCGAGCCAGCTTTATCCCGTCTTGATACGCGCCGCTTCCCACGGCATAATCTTTCGGAATTCAGAGGAAATCCGGCGATACGTCTTGAATAATCCCGGTAAAAACAGTAAAATAGCGTTATGATGGTACGGCCAATCCTAATCTGGGGAGGACTTTTAAATGGCTTTCGAACTGGACAACGATTTTGACAATATCGTTCAGATAAAGGTCGTGGGGGTGGGCGGAGGCGGCAACAACGCCGTCAACCGCATGATCAATTCGGACGTGCAGGGGGTGGAATTCATCTCCATCAACACCGACCGTCAGGCATTGCTCATGTCCCAGGCCACGCACAAGCTGCAGATCGGCGACAAGCTCACCCACGGCCAGGGAGCAGGGGCCAACCCGGAAAAAGGCCAGCGGGCCGCGGAAGAGAGCCGGGATGAGATTGCCGACGCCCTCAAGGGCACCCACATGGTCTTTATCACCGCCGGCATGGGCGGCGGCACGGGCACGGGGGCGGCCCCGGTAATCGCTTCGGTGGCCAAGGAGCTGGGCATCCTGACCGTCGGCATCGTCACCAAGCCTTTCCTTTTTGAGGGGCGGCGGCGTATGGAGCAGGCCGAGTCGGGCATCATGGCGCTGCGGGAACAGGTCGACTCGCTGGTCATCATTCCCAACGAACGTCTGAAGCTCGTTTCGGAGCAGAAGATCACGCTGGCCAACGCCTTCATGGTGGCGGATGACGTGCTCCGGCAGGGTGTGCAGAGCATTTCCGATCTTATCAAGGTGCCGGGGCTGGTCAACCTGGATTTCGCCGACATCACCGCCGTCATGAAGGACGCGGGTTACGCCCACATGGGCGTCGGACGCGCCTCCGGCAAAGATAAGGCCGAGTCGGCGGCCCGCATGGCCATTTCAAGCCCCCTGCTTGAGACTTCCATCACTGGCGCGCGGGGCGTCATCATCAACGTCATGGCGTCGCCCGACATCGGCCTCGAGGAAGTCGAAACCGCTTCTTCCATGATCACCGAGGCTGCCGACCCCGGCGCCAACATCATCTGGGGCGCGGCGCTCACCGACTCGCTGGAGGATGAAATGAACATCACGGTCATCGCGACCGGCTTTGAAAACAGCAAACAGGAAGAAGCCACCGCCGACGCGCAGCACAAAGCCTTCCAGGCAGCCAAGACCGCGCGGGAAGCGGCCGCTTCCGCCGCCGGGCAGGCGGCGTCCCCCAAGCCCAAGGCCCCGGCTTCCAATCCGTCGCCGGCGGCGCCCTCCCGGGCTGCGGCGGCCGACGACGAGTATTTCGACATCATGAGCATTTTCAATCGCCGGAAATAAGCACCGGCGGGCCGGCGCGGGGAACAGACGGCGGGCATATCCGCCGCTGTCTCCGTGCCTTTTTTGCGGGCCGTGCGCCCCACGGCGGCTTGGCCCGCTCCAGGACGGGTCCTGTTACAGACAGGTCTGCGTAGAGACTACTCTGCTCACAGACAGAAAGGCGAGTCGCACAGTGAAAAAATGGAAAAGATGGGCGGCCGTCTGCCTGACCGCCATGTGCCTGCTTCTGCCGGCGACCGGCTGCACGGGGGAAGATCAGCTCGTCGCCGGCATCGACGTCAGCCATAAACCGCTGAGCTATCGGGATTCCGACGGCACCCTCACCGGTTTTGAGGTGGATCTGGCGGCCGAGGTCGCCAAGCGCGCGGGCATGACGGTGCGGTTTGTGCCCGTCGACTGGAGCAAGGCACAGTCCGCCATGGCCGACGGCAAGGTCAACTCCCTCTGGGGCAATGTCGTCCCGGGCAACATCGACAAAACCGGCATGCTCTATGTCCAGCCCGTGCTGTATGACAGCGAAGTGATCCTCACGCCCAAAGACACCGACATCACCGGTTTCGGCAGCCTGCCGGGCAAGGCTGTGGGCGCCATGCAAAACAGCCGTGCCGCCGCGGCGCTGACGGCAAACCCGGTGTCCGCCCAGCTCGACGGCGGGGCTCCGCAGCTTTTCGACAGCCGCGACATCCTGTTTCAGGCCCTCGATTCCATGCAGCTCGACGCCGTATGTCTGGATGACTCGGAGGCCGAATATACTCTGATGCAGGATCTCAACGATTACACGGTGCAGCCGGGTAATTTCGGCACATCGGTTTATGCGGTGGGCGTGCGGCGCAACGACAGCCGCCTGCGCAACCGGCTGCAGACGGCGCTGACTTCCCTGCGCAAAGACGGTGCCGTCGCCAAGCTTTCGCAGAAATGGTTCGGCAAAAATCTTACCGTGCCGGCCGGTCAGTGAACCGGCCTCACATAATTCGCAGAAAAAGGGGGAAATCCGCCGTGAGCGACCCGGAGGGCCGAAGTTGTGACACCATATCGCAGGGGAGCATGCGGCGGATTCCCGGCATGCTCCCGGAAGGAGTATGCCATGCTGACTTTTTATAAGACCGTCGATTCGCATATCACGCCGCTTACCGGCCCGGAGGCCGGCTGCTGGCTCAACGTCGTCAACCCAACCGAGGAAGAAATCCACCGCCTGACGGGGGAATTCGGCATCGAGCAGAATCTGGTGCGCGCCGCGCTGGATGAGGAAGAGAGCTCCCGCATCGACCAGGAGGGGAGCCACACGCTGCTCATCGTCGACATGCCGGTGGCTGAAAAAACGGAAAACTCCGTGAGCTTTTCCACCATCCCCATGGGCATCATTCTCACTGACACCTGCATCGTCACCGTCTGCCTCAAAGAGAATACCGTGATGACCGAGTTTGCCCAGGGGCTGGTCAAAAACGTGCAGACGGCGATGAAGACCCGCTTCGTACTCATCATTCTGCTGCGGCTGGCCGCCCGATTCCTGCTCTATCTGCGCCAGATCGACAAGGTGTCGAATTATATTGAAAAGCAGCTCCACGGCTCGCTGAAAAATAAGGAACTCATCCAGCTGCTCGATCTGGAAAAATCGCTGGTCTATTTTTCCACATCACTCAAGGCCAACGAGATCACGCTGGAAAAGATCCTGCGCGGCCGGGTCATCAAGCTGTACGAAGAGGATCAGGAGCTGCTGGAGGACGTGCTCATCGAGGTCAAACAGGCCATCGAAATGTCGAATATCTATTCGAGTATCCTGAGCGGCACCATGGATGCCTTCGCGTCGGTCATTTCCAACAACCTCAACAATGTGATGAAGATCCTCACCTCCATCACCGTCGTGCTGGCTATCCCGACCATCGTGTTTTCGTTTTACGGCATGAATACCCGGCTGCCTTTCCCGTATTACTGGGTGCCGCTGGCCATTTCGGCGGTGGGTATGGCCGTTACGGGTTTCCTGCTTTACCGTAAAAAGATGTTTTGAATTCCGGGCCGGCCCATGCCGGCCTTTTTTGCCTGTTTGACGGAATGAGAGGAATCGCCATGAAAGAACGCATTTATCATCTGGGTCTGCAGCCGCAGGATGGCGCCGAGTACGCGATTTTGCCAGGCGACCCCGGCCGCGTGGAAAAAATCGCCCGGTGCCTTGACAATCCGCAGCCCGTCGGCCATAACCGGGAATTCGTCACCTGGGCGGGGCTTCTGGAGGGGCAGCGGGTGCTAGTGACCTCCACCGGCATCGGCGGCCCCAGTGCCGCCATCGCCATGGAAGAGCTCGCCGTGCTGGGCGTGAAGCAGTTCATCCGGGTGGGCACCTGCGGCGGCATGCAACTGGATGTGCAGGGCGGCGACCTGATCGTCCCCACCGGTGCCATCCGCATGGAGGGCACCTCCCGCGAGTATCTGCCGCTGGAATTCCCGGCGGTGGCGGATTTCCCGCTGGTACGGGAGCTTGCCGACGCCGCGGCCCGGCTGGGGCTGCGTGCCCACACCGGCGTGGTGCAGAGCAAGGATTCGTTTTACGGCCAGCACGAGCCGGCGCGCATGCCCGTGGGCCCCGACCTGATGTACCGCTGGCAGGCGTGGGAAAAGGGCGGCGCGCTGGCAAGCGAGATGGAGTGCGCCGCACTTTTTACGGTGGCAGCCAGTCTCCGTGTGCATGCGGCGGCAGTGCTCGCCTGCGTCTGGAATCAGGAACGCGCCAAAGCGGGCCTTTCCAATCCCGATTGTCTGGAAACCGACGACGCCGTGCACACGGCGGTGGAGGCTCTGCGGCAACTGGTGCGGCGGCAGACGGCCGGGGGCCGCGGTTGACGCTCCCTCCGGTTCATGGTATAGTTAAAGAAATTCAGCGGAGTGGAGCGGGTTTATGTATTCGGATAAACGAGATAAACGCAGTGAAGATATCATCGTGGGGCGTAACGCCGTATGGGAGGCGCTGCAGTCCGGCCGGCCGGTCGACAGCATGCTCATCGCCCGAGGCAACACGGGCGGCCCGGTGGGGCGCATCGTCGATATGTGCCGGCAGCGGGATATTCCGGTGAAGGACTGCAATTCCCAAAAGCTCGACGCCATGTGCGGCGGCCTCAACCATCAGGGGGTCGCCTGCATCGCGGCCGCTCACGAGTATGCGTCGGTGGAGGATATCCTCGCCCGGGCGCAGCAGGCCCATGAGCCGCCGTTCCTGCTCATTGCGGATGACATCAGCGACCCTCATAATCTGGGCGCCATCATTCGCTCGGCCGAATGCGCCGGCATGCACGGCGTCATTATCCCCCGGCGCAATGCGGCGGGGCTGACCGCGGCGGTGGATAAGGCCGCCTGCGGCGCGCTGGAATATCTGCCCGTGGCGCGGGTGGCGAATCTTTCCGCCACGGCGGATGCCCTTAAAAAGCAGGGGATATGGCTTTACGGCGCGGATATGGACGGCAAATCCTGCTTCGAGACGGATTTTTCCGGCCCCTGCGCACTGGTCATCGGCTCGGAGGGGAAGGGCATTTCCCGCCTTTTGCGGGAAAAATGCGACTTTATCGTTTCCATCCCCATGGCGGGTCATATTGAATCGCTCAATGCGTCGGTGGCGGCGGGAATCCTGGCCTTCCAGGCCGCCCGCGGGCGCCGGGGCACTCCCGCCTGACCCGGGAGGATATCCCGAAAGGAAGGCTTCCGGCATGGCAACTTTGGAATGTGACACAAAGCGAAAATTTGACCCCGAAAAGGTGCGGCAGCGCATCGAGGCGATTGAGGACGGCACCAGCCCCTGGCCGTCGGTGCCGTCCTCCGGCCCGTCGGCGGGGCCGGAGGTGATCCGCGCGGCGCAGGAACGCTCCGCCCGGCCGGCCCGTACGCTGGCTTCGGTGGATTCCCGCCGCTTTTCGCTGACCATCCGGTTTTTATTTTCCATCTTCGTCACCGCGGTGCTCGCGTGGCTGGAAACCGCCGCCGTCATGGGTTACCCCATGCCGGGCCCCATCGCAGCCTCCGATCACCCGTACGTTTTTTTGGTGGTGGATACCGGGCTTCTGGTGCTGGCGGCCGCTTTATGCGGCCCGGGCGTGCTGCGCGGTTTCGCCAGCCTCTTTACCTTCCGCGCCGATATCGACGGCGTGCCGGCGCTGGCCTTTCTGGGGGCGCTGACCGCGATGGCCGGCCATCTGGCCGTACCGCAGAGCTTTGTTTCCGGCAGCCGGGTGATGGGCTCGGCCGCTGCCGCCGCCGTCTGCTCGGTGTATCTGTTGGGTCGGCTGATGCGGCTGCGCCGGGTGCGGCACACGGCAGGCGCTCTGGGCGGGAGCGCCGCATATTATACGCTGCGTCGGGTGCCGGTGGCCGGCGGCGACGCCGACCGGCCGGATCATCTGGCGGCATGCCCCGTGCGCACCGGGGAACCGGAGCAGGTGCTGGGCGGCCGGCCGGCCGCCACTCCCGCGGGCCAGGTTGCGCGGGTGATGGAGCCGGCCGTGCTGCTGGCCGCACTTTGTGTGCTGGGGCTCAACCTATGGCTGCGGCGCGGCGCCGCCGAGTCTGTCACCGCTTTCGGAGTGGTGTGCAGCCTGGGTGCGCCGGCCATCTACCCTCTGTGTCAGGAACTGCCGCTGCTGCGCACCTCCCACCGTCTGCGCCGCCGCCATGCGGCCCTCACGGGCTACGCCGCCGTGAAGGAATTTCAGAATGCCGACCTGATCGTGGTGGATGCTTCCATGCTGTTTCCACCCGAATATTCCCATATTTACGGCATCAAGACGTTTTCCGGTGCCCGCATTGAGGAAGCAATCGTCGACACGGCCAGCGTCGTCATTGCCGTGGAGGGCCCGCTGGCCAAGGCCTTCCGCAGCCTGATCCATGACAGCGACTTCCATCTGCTCACGCCCGAGCGGGTCGTCTACCGGGAAGATCAGGGCATCTGCGCCACCATGGGCGGCAAGGAAATCGTCGCGGGCAGCCGGGATATTCTGCGCAGCTGCGGCATCCAGGCGCCGCCCCGGGAGTATGAGGCCAAGTATGTCTCCATGGGACGCGACCTGTTTTATCTGGCGGAAAACGGGCAGCTCATGGCTATGTTCATCGTCGAATACGGCACCGGCGCAAAGACGGTTTCAGCTTTTCATCGTCTGATGCGCGCCGGCGTGTCGATGCTGGTGCGCACCAGCGACGCCAATATCACCGCCTCCATGATTGCCGAGCGCTTCGGCGGGCACATGAAAGGCGTGCAGATGCTCGGCGGGGCCGACACGATCGCTCTGAGCCGGGCGGCTGCGGCGGACCCTTCGCCGGTTTCGCTGTTTTTTGACGGCACCCTGCGCTCATATGCGGATACGCTGCTGGCCTGTGTGCGGCTGCGCGGCACGATCACGACCGCGGCGCTGGTGCAGGCGGCCGCGGCGCTGGCGGGCATCGTGCTGACCGTGTGGCTGAGTCTGCACGGCGGCGTTACCTCCGTCACGCCCGTCAAGCTGCTGGAATATCAGGGCTTGTGGGCGGTGCCGTCGCTGCTGATCGCCCTGCTGCGTCTGAGCTGACGGTGACCATGTCGGAAATACAAAATGTAAATTTTGAAAAATGCGTTGACAAATGCAGCCAAGATGCATATACTATATTACAAGATGCAAATGCAATGAGAGGGAAATAAGTCCGATTCCCGGGTTCCAGAGAGCTGCCGGCTGGTGTGAGGCGGCACGCGGGGTCGGATGATTGCTCACCCTTGAGCGGATCACCGAATTTTAGTAGGATGATACGGTTTCCCACCGTTAAAGGGGAACGCTGTTGCCGTGCCGGCTTGCCGGGCATAAGACAGCGGTCGAGTGGATGTTGCCGTATCGGCAATGTCAATCGGAGTGGTACCGCGGAGAGCGTTAAGCCTTCGTCTCTGTATAACAGAGACGAAGGCTTTTTTGTCGTTTAAATCGGTTGCCGACACAGGATCGTCGTTGTGGGGAAGAAAGGATGAGTCGAATGAGCGAACTGATGCATATAACGGTGGGCAATCTGCTGGACCAGGTGGCGGCGCAGTACCCCGACGACGAGGCCGTCAAGTATATCGACCGGCCCTATCGGCGCACCTGGCGGGAATTCGCCGTCGAATGCGACCGGGTGGCGAAGGGCATGCTGGCCATGGGCATCGGCAGGGGCGACCATGTGGCCATCTGGGCCACCAATGTGCCCGAGTGGCTCCTCACTTTTTTCGCCTGTGCGAAGATCGGCGCGGTGCTCGTGACGGTCAACACCAATTATAAGGTCTACGAGCTGGAATATCTGCTCAAGCAGTCCGATTCCAAAGCCCTGGTGATGATCCGCGGCATCAAGACCACCAGCTATGTCGATATCGTCCGCGAAATGCTCCCGGGTGTGGAAAACGGCCGCCCCGGGGAACTGCACAGCGAAAAACTCCCGTTCTTGCGGGATATCGTCTGCGTGGGGGCCGACACGCCCGCCGGCATGTTCAATTTCAACGACTTTTACGCCATGGCCGACGACATCGCCGAGGCCGATTACCGCCGTGTGCGCGCCGCGGTCGACCCGCAGGACGTGACCAACATGCAGTATACCTCCGGCACCACCGGCTTCCCCAAGGGGGTCATGCTGACCCATTTCAACATCGTCAACAACGGCAAATCCATCGGCGATTGCATGAAATTCACCCACGACGACAAGCTGTGCATCCCGGTGCCGTTTTTCCACTGTTTCGGGCTGGTGCTGGCCGTGATGGCCTGCCTGACCCACGCTTCCTCCATGGTGCCGCTGGAGTATTATAACCCCGTCAAAGAAATGCAGGCTTTGCAGGACGAGGGGTGCACCGCCGTCCACGGCGTGCCGACCATGTATATCGGCATGCTGGAGCATCCCGACTTTAAAAAATACCGTTTCCCGCGGCTGCGCACCGGCATTATGGCCGGCTCGCCCTGCCCCATGCAGGTCATGCGGCGGGTGATCGACGAGATGGGCATGCGTGAAATCACCATCACCTACGGCCAGACGGAAGCGTCCCCCGCCACCACCATGACCACCACCGACGACAGTCTGGAGCTGCGTGTTCAAACCGTGGGCCGCCATATGCCGCATGTGGAAACCAAAATTATCGACCCCGAAACAGGCAGAGATCAGCCCCTCAACACGCCCGGCGAATTCTGCTCCCGCGGCTACAACACCATGAAGGGCTATTACAAAATGCCCGAAGCGACCGCCCGCACCATCGACAAGGATGGCTGGCTCCATTCCGGCGATCTGGCCCAGGTGGATGAAAACGGCTATTACCGCATCACCGGCCGCATCAAGGATATGATCATCCGCGGCGGGGAAAATATCTACCCCAAGGAGATCGAGGAATTTCTCTACACCCACCCGGCGGTCCAGGATGTGCAGGTGGTGGGCGTGCCCAGCGAATATTACGGAGAAGAAGTCGCCGCCTGTCTGGTGCTGCGGGAGGGCTGCCACGTGTCGGAAGAAGAGCTTCGCGATTATACGGCCGGTCATATCGCGCGTCATAAGGTGCCGAAATTCTTTTTCTTTATGGAAAGTTTCCCCCAGACGGCCAGCGGCAAGATCCAGAAATACAGGCTGCGGGAAATCGCCGCCGAAATGCTGGCCATCCCCTCCGCGGCGGAAAGTATGTGACCACGCCGGAAATTTGCGTCCGGGTCTGGATTTTTGCCCGGATTTCATGTAAAATGGACCCAGCGAACACTGCGAGCTCCTTATGGGAGCTGCGGCGGAACGCGGGGTCCTGTTCTTTCCGCTCATCGGGAAGACGGGCGGAAAGGCGTGGTGGCTGTGATCCGACTGGCGTTTTCCACTCTGGGCTGCCCGGATTGGACTTGGGATGAGATATGCGCGGCCGCCCGGGATATGGGGCTGGACGGCATCGAGGTGCGCGGTGTGGGGCGGGAACTGTACGCTCCCGCCGTACGTGAGTTCCGCCCGGAGCAGCGGGAAGAAACGATGCTCCGGCTGCGGCAGGCGGGCCTTTCCGTCAGCCTGCTCGCTTCCGCCGCGTGCCTGGGCACCGGCCGGCCCGAAGCCGGCGAGACGGAGGCGCGGCGCTATATCGACCTGGCCGCACAATTGGGCGTGCCCTATATCCGCGTGATGGGTTCGGAGCACGCCGCACCGGATGTCGAGCTCGACCTGGATGCCGTCGCATACCGCTATTCCGCTTTGTGCGAATACGGCCGCGCACGGGGCGTGACGCCGCTTCTCGAAACAAACGGCCTTCTGGCCGATTCCCGCGCGATGCGCCGGGTGCTCGACCAGGTGGCCAGCGACAACCGGGGCGTACTGTGGGACGTGCATCATCCCTATCGCTTTTTCGGCGAGACGCCGCTGGAAACGATCATGCGCCTGGGGGATGCGATCCGCTACCTGCATGTCAAAGATTCGGTCATGGAAAAAGGCCGGGTCAGCTATCAGATGATGGGCGCCGGCGACGTGCCGGTGGCCGAAGCCGTCCGCCGGATGCAGGAAAGGGGATACGACGGCTTCATCGCCTTCGAATGGCTCAAACGCTGGTGCCCCGATCTGGAAGAACCGGGGATTGTGTTTTATCAGTATGCGGAATATGTCAAGCGGCTGCTGCACCGGTAAAGGCCGGACGGCAGCCGATCGGGAATGTATGGGAAGGAAGTCGTGGGTATGCAGTATAACGAGCCGGTCACACAACTCATTGCCGCCCGCCATTCGGTGCGCAGTTTTAAGCCGGGTGGGATGACGCCGGAGCAGGTGCGTCTGCAGCGGGAATACTTGGCCGGAGTGGACGGTCTGGGGGAAAGCCGGGTGCGTCTGCGCCTGGTGGATCGGGGCGAAACGACCGATACCTCCCGCATCGGCACATATGGGGTCATACGGGGCGCCGACCATTTCATTGTGGCCGTAATACCGGGCGGCGAGCCGGCGGCATTGGCGCAGCTGGGTTACCGGTTGGAAAAAGCGGCTCTTTACGCGGTTTCACTGGGGCTGGGCACCTGTTGGTTGGGCGGCACTTTCACCCACGGCGCTTTCGCCAAGCTCGTGGATTTGCAGCCGGAAAGCCGCCTGCCGGTGGTGATGCCGGTGGGCGTGCCCGCCGAGCGCCCCCGTCTGCGGGATGTGCTCATGCGCAGCCTGCCCGGCTCGGGCAAGCGCAAAGAATGGTTTGAACTGTTTTTCGACGGGGATGCCTCCCACGCCCTCAGCAAGGGCCGGGCCGGCGCCTTTGCCCAGCCGCTGGAAATGGTCCGCCTGGCGCCTTCGGCCATGAACGCCCAGCCCTGGCGGGTGATACGGGAAGGGGAGCGTTTTCACTTTTTCGGCTATTCGGCCAACGGCCCGCTGGCGGATGTGCACCGCATCGATCTGGGCATCGCCATGTGTCATTTTGACCTGACGGCGCAGGAGGCCGGCCTGTCGGGCGGCTTCACGCTGGCAAAGCCGGAAACGCTTTACAATCCGCCCCACCTGACTTTTGTGGCAAGCTGGGTGCCGGAAACCGCCACCGAGCCCTCAATTTGATTTTGAGACAAAAAGAGCCAAAATGCATGCCGACATCGCTTTTTCAGTCGGGAATGCGTTTTGGCTTTTTACTTTGCGTCCGCTCCGAAAAGCGCGGCCCACACCGTCATAAAAAGTTTACACTTTTTAGCCGTCGCGATCCGCCGATTCATCGGCCGGATGGTTATACTGATAGGGAAGACGCGCACGGCGCCTTCATTATTGCATTGAAATTGCATTGAAAAATCATCTGGCAGACGACGGGCACCGGCAGCGGTACCGCCGGCGCCCGTCGTCCGGAAAGGACGGCAGGAAGGATGAATATATCCAAACGGGTCATCCCCGCAGCGGCTCTGACCGTCGCCACCGCCGTGGGTGTCCTGTCGATGCCCGCGACGGCTGTTTCCGCCGCGGCAACCTCTGTTTCGGCGGCGGCCGCTTCTGCGGCTTCCTCATCAGCCACGTCCTCCCCGGCAAAGGATGGGCAGTCTCATCCGGGGCATCGGCACGGCGGTGAGTCCGGGGCCATGAAGATTCTGGCCGGGCTGACCGGCACGGATGCCAAGGCACTGGAGGGAAAATACCCTCAGCAGACGGCGTGGCAGATTGCACGCAAGCTGGGCAAGCTGGACGCCCTTAAACAGGAATTTCTTTCGCAGCATAAGCAAATGCTCGATAAACTGGCGGCCGGCGGCAAAATCACTGCCGACGACAGCGCCAAAATGTACGCCGATCTGCAAAAGCGGGTCGCCGCCATCGACGGCAGCGAAACCGTTGTGCTCGGCCGCCCGGGCTATCGCCCGCAGCGCCATTGACACGCTTTCGACAGCAAAAAGCTCCCCGGCCTTTCGCCGGGGAGCTTTCGGTGACGGCAGCGCCGTCGTCAGTCGCTGACATAGGGCAGCAGCGCCAGGTGCCGGGCACGCTTGATGGCAATGGTCAGCTCCCGCTGATGATGCGCACAAGTGCCGGTCACCCGCCGAGGCAGGATCTTGGCCCGCTCGGAAAGATACCGCCGCAGTTTCGCAATATCCTTATAGTCGATGGAATCGACCTTATCCACGCAGAAAGAACAAACCTTGCGCCGCCCTTTCCGGCCGCGCCGGTCGCCACGCTCGGGTCTGTCACCGCGATCATTATCACGATTGTACATGGAACACCCTCCTTGTTGCAAAGATTTCGGGTTGAGCCGCCGTATTAGAACGGCAGGTCGTCATCGCCCGCGATTTCGACAAAGTCACCGTTGTTGCCGCCCGATGGCCTGTCCTCCGACGGCTTCTGATTCGTGCCGGAGGCCGGCTGAGAAGCAAATTCGGTATTCACGCCGGCATTCTGCGAGTCCCGCTTGGATTCGGCAAAATGTACGTTGTTTGCCACCACTTCAAAAGCCTTGCGCTTGTTGCCCTGGTTGTCGGTATAACTGCGGGTCTGCAGAGACCCTTCCACCGCCACCAGCTGGCCCTTGTGAAAGTACTTGGAAGCAAACTCCGCCGTGCTTCGCCAGCAGACGATGTCGATGAAATCGGTCTGCCGTTCCGAGCCGCCGCGCACATAGCTGCGGTCGACCGCCAGTGTGAACGATGTGACGGCAATGTCGGAATTGGTATGACGAAGCTCCGGGTCGGCCGTCAGACGGCCGTTTAAAGCCACCACATTGAGCATTTGCAGTCCCTCCGCTTACTTGCCCGGCCGGACAATCAGCGACCGGATCACAGAATCGTTGTTTTTGAGCTGACGGTCCAATTCCGTCGGGAAGGAATTGACACATGTGAAGTTGAACTGCACATAGTATCCTTCGGTTTCGTCGTTGATCGGGTAAGCGAGCCTGCGCTTGCCCCACTCGTCGACGCCATCCACCGTTCCGTTGGCCGCGATAAGCTCTTTGAATTTTTCAACGAGCGCCGCAGTGGCTTCTTCACCGAGATTGGTCTTGAGAATGATGACCAGCTCATACTTTGCCGTAATAGCTGCCATTCAGAGCACCTCCTTTTGGACAAATGACCGCCCGAGGGCGGTAAGGATTGCCGGGGGGCCTCGGCCGCGCCCGGCAGAATGGCTGGATGTTCCTTTGTTGTAAAGAAAGAACCAAACACATTTACCTTAAGAATAACACAAAGCCGGCGGGCAGTCAAGCCCGCCGGCCGGAAAAAGCGCTTTCAGAGGGTGGCGGCCAGCTTCTTGAGATAGGCGCGGAAATCCCGGCCGATCTCGGGGTGCTCCAGTGCGGTTTCCACCGCGGCTTTCATGATGCCGAGCTTGCTGCCCATGTCATAACGGGTGCCGACGTAATCCACCGCGATCATCGACTGCTTGTGGGTCAGCTCCCGCATGGCGTCGGTGAGCTGGATTTCGCCGCCTGCACCGGGAGCTGTGTGCGCGAGGATGTCGAATATTTCGGGCGGCAGTACACAGCGCCCCAGTATGGAATAGAGCGACAGCACCTCCGCGGGCGTCTGGGGCTTTTCCACCATGTCGGTGACGCGGAAGGTCCGCTCTTTCAGCGGCGTGACGGCCAGGGAAGAATATTTGGCGATATCCTTCTCGGGTACCTGCTTGACGCCCACCACGCCCAGGCCGTATTCGTCATACGCCCGGCAGAGCTGGCCCACGACAGGGTCGGGGCTGATGATGACGTCGTCGCCGTACAGCACGGCGAAAGGCTCGTTGCCCACGAAGGAGCGGGCGCACAGCACGGCGTGGCCCAGACCCTTGGTCTCTTTCTGGCGCATATAGCAGATATTCGCAAGCTTCGCCACCCGGATGACTTCTTCGAGTTTGTCCTTTTTGCCGCTGGCAGCCAGTTTCTGTTCCAGCTCCGGGCTGCGGTCAAAATGGTCCTCCATCACGGTCTTATTCCGGTTGGTAATGATCAGGATGTCTTCGATGCCGGCGGCGACGGCTTCTTCCACGATATACTGAATGGCAGGCTTGTCCACCAGGGGCAGCATTTCCTTCGGGATTGCTTTGGAAGCCGGGAGCACCCGGGTGCCCAGCCCTGCGGCCGGGATGATTGCTTTTCTGACTTTCATGGGGACCTCCTGTCCACCTGCACGGCGGAAATAAGATATCGGACGCTTGTCCGATTCTGGCAAAAACCGTCATAATTTTAACACCGGCGCCGCCTAAAGTAAACGCCGAAAAGTTATTTTATCGAGTAAATAAAGCCTGCGGGACTGCATATCCGCCGTCTTTACAACCTGCGGGAAAAAATATATAATAGATTTGATTCGCTTTGTGCGGGCCGCCGCAGAATTTTGGCGGCTCAATGACGGACAGATAGGATGGTTGTGTTGCTTCAGTTTGAAGAGTTAAAGCTATCACTCGACAATCTGCGCCCGCAGATTGAGGAGCTCGGCGAGGCGCTGGGGCTCGACCGGGTGCGCAACGAGGTGGCGGAGATGGAGCAGCAGGCGGCTCAGCCCGGCTTTTGGGATGATGTGGAGCGTTCCCGCGAAATATTGCAGAAAACCGGCCAGTTGAAAGATAAAATCGAAGGATACGAAAAACTCCGCGCGGATTTTGAGGATACCCTCGGTCTCATCGAGATTGCCGACGAGGAGGACGACGAGTCCGTCCTGCCCGAAGTCACCGCGTCGGCCGAAAGCGTCCGTTCCCGGCTGGACAGTATGAAACTTGCCACGCTGCTGACGGGCGAGTATGACGCCAAAAACGCCATTCTCACATTCCACGCGGGGGCCGGCGGCACCGAAGCACAGGATTGGGCCGAGATGCTTTACCGCATGTATACCCGCTGGGCGGAGCGGCACAACTTCAAAATTTCCGTCCTCGACTATCTCGAGGGCGAGGAGGCCGGCATCAAAAGCGCCTCCATTTTGCTCGAAGGCCTCAACGCATACGGCTATATGCGCTCGGAATATGGCGTGCACCGGCTGGTACGCATCTCGCCTTTCGACGCCAGTGGCCGTCGGCACACGTCGTTTGCCTCCTTGGAAGTCATGCCTGAAATCGACGACACCATCGAGGTGAAAATCCGCCCCGAGGATATCAAGATGGAAGTGTACCGCAGCAGCGGCGCCGGCGGCCAGCACATCAACAAGACTTCCTCCGCCGTACGCCTGATCCACATCCCCACGGGCATCGTGGTCAACTGCCAGAACGAGCGCAGCCAGTTCCAGAATCGGGATATGGCCATGAAAATGCTCAAATCCAAGCTCCTGCAGATCAAAGAGAAGGAGCATCTGGAAAAAGTCGAGGATATCAAGGGCGAGCAAAAGGAAATCGCCTGGGGCTCCCAGATCCGTTCCTATGTGTTCATGCCCTACACGCTGGTGAAGGATCACCGCACGGGCTTCGAGACCGGCAACATCAACGCCGTGATGGACGGCGACATCGACGGTTTCATCAACGCCTATCTCAAGGCCGAGAGTCTCGGCAAGCTTGCAAAATAATCTGCCTGCAAAATAAATCGCCCGGCGCCGGGTCATGCCGGTGCCATCGGTCAAAAACGGGCGGCTGCAAAATTAATTATCACTCATTTTTCAGCCGCCCGTTTGGCAAATAGGAGGGGCTCCCGAT
>JAEWAE010000054.1 GCA_023391835.1 Bacillota bacterium | reverse complement strand
TCGGGGGGTTTTTAATCGCCTTAAAAGGGGGGGCCTGGGTTTAAAAACCGCTGCCCCCGCTTTGCCGCCACTGGCAGCCCTATAATTGCCGGAGTATCATTGGCTCAAAAGCGGTGTGGACATTTTTCCGGCTTTGTGTATGCCGTCCACCCGTTTGATCAAAAAAGAGAATGTAAAAAGTATCCGATTACAGGGCCGACAAAAATGGATCAATAGATCCGTGTGATACACAGTTGGTAGTCAATATAGAATTCTTCGTAAAGGCTCCAAGAATGTCGAATCATCACCCAAGCAAACGCATCAAAGACAATACACGTTCCTACCCATATCGCGCTGTAACAAAATCTATTTTAAGACCAGACACGGATAAGCCCCCCATATAATAGCCGGCCTAAACCATACCATCGATATACCGAAATCCAGCATACATGCCTCCCAAGATTTCATTTGCAGCAAATCATGAAAAGCTTGAAAAGCTTTATTTGACCGGGTCGATCCACCCGTGGTCAATGTAATGTTGATTGTCAAGGCTCGGCGTTTCTTCACTTTTCAGCACCATCCGGTGCATCTTTTTGCAGGCGAAAAACTCCGCGCGTTCCCGCAGCTTCATATTCCGCCGCGGCTTCAGATTCCGCACTTTTTCATACAGTCTGCGTGTTTTCCGCTCCAGCATTTCGACATGCTTATCCGATATCTTTTCCCATATCACATCGCCCATCATTCCGGCGCCGCATGTGTAAACGGCGGAGACGCCCATCCACGAAAGGCTCGTCCGGACATCCTTTTGTGCCGACCCGTTGGGGGCGCCCACGCTGTTTGTGAGGATCACCGCTGTCTTGGAAAACATCCGCTCGTCGGGTCTGTGCACCATCCAGTGGACACAGAGATGATCCAGCAGCGATTTGATCGACGCCGGCGCTCTGAGTGCATATACGGGGTAGGCAAACACTAAAAGGTCGGATTCCAGCATGGCATTCCAAATCGGCATCGTCTTTGCCGCGTGCGGGCATAGCTGCTCCCCGTGAAAAAAGCAAGTCTTACATCCGACACAAAAGGGCGGTATGTCCGCGGGATAAAACTCCGTAATCTCATTCCCGTCTTTCAAATAGTCGAGGAACATTTGCTTCATGTGGTATGTAATGCCCTTCTGCGGAGTCCCGTTTATGACCGTGATTTTCATGGCCGTTTTCAACCCTCTCTATTTCTCTATTGCGCTCCTCACTTCAATCTCGATTCGTATGGTTTGACGAGCGGCTCTAATCCGGGGTAGCAAAAATGGCGGGTTTCAGGCGTACTTTCCAGCCTTATTTACCGTGCCTGCATTTCATTTTCCATATCCTGCAATACCCGTTCAATTTGGATATGGTCCGCCGGAGTCCCATGCAGATTGCAGCTGAGTGTCATCCTGCCCCGGAAGGTAGACGCAGCGATCTGAAAATACGGTACATATTTAATAGCGCCCGTGAGATAGGCCCCGGTTACCTCCGCACCGCGGAGACACAGCCTGTTTTCGTCCAATATTCCAAGGTTGGTATAGGAAATCACCGGGATGGTGAAGGCGCGGTCAAACGTTTTCCGCAGCGTGCGAAACGGAAGCCGTGTGAACAACGCCGACAGCAGCCGTACCGGTTTGAGGCACCCGTCGCTTTCCTTTTGGCGCTTCATCTGAGCTGAGACCTGCCGCAGGGTTGTCTCAAACGGGTCGTCCGCTTTTATATGCAGGCTGCACATGTAATTGCTTGTCAGGTTGCAGATGCCGCGTGGTGCGCCGGCCGGCAGATATTTGCCCAGATCGACCGGGCATGGAATCCGAATGTCCTCCCGCTTGAGGCCCCGGCACAGAACACGCGCGTAGGCCGCCAGCAGCATGTCGTTGACGGTTGCACCGGTTTCCCCGCCTTTTCGTTTGACTGCACGGAATTCTTCGGCCGCGATTTCCCGCACACAGATAAACGGGTGCATAGGGTCGCCCTGCAAGGCATATCCCTCCTGGTGCGTCGGGGAGGGGATATCCCATGGCGGCAAAGACAGTTTCACCCTTTTAAGCCAACTGAAAGCTGAAAAAACAGGCCGTATGCTCCGGGTCACAGGCGAGGGAATATGGGGGCTTCTTCCTTCGCACAGGCTATTGTAAAGGGAGCAGACAAGATACAGATACTCCTTGAAACCGCCGCCGTCGCAGACCATATGATTGATCCGCACGCAAAGCGTATCCCCCTCCCGCTTCCGGATGACCCCGGCCTGCACCTGGGGGCCTGCGGCGATGTCGATGGTAGAGGTCAGGAACTGTTCTTCCGCCGTATCTTCATCGGATTCCGCTTGGATCAGCCGGACAAACGCTTTCCCGGAAAATTTTTGCGGGTTCCACCGGGGCCTTTTCCCATCCGCAGAAAACGAGCATCCGACGACCGGGACCGTTTGGCAGGACAGCAAAAACGCCTGACCCAGCAGATCCGGGTCGATCCTCCCGTGTGTGTGCACGGCTGCATGGATGATCGGGTCGTGCGCGCTGCGATAAAAGTACTGCATCAGGTCGAACGGCTCCACCTGACAATAGTCTCGCATGGATACACCTGCTTCCCTGTTCTATACCGACATTGTAACCCGTCGCCCGCCCCATGGCAAGAGATTCATGCCGACCTCAGCCATTTACCTGTTTTCTGCTCCATCATGGGCTCCGATATCCCATTCGGTGGCATGGGTGCGCTCTGCCGGCACATGCCGAAAAACCGCACCATCCCACACATGTCTTATGGGAATGGTGCGGCTTTGGGGTCGGGCGGGCTGCTGTATCGGCGCGTATTACGACGGGATCAGGCCCTTTTCTTTCAGAAAATCGGACGCCACCTTTTGGATGGACTGCTCTGGGCTGTCCGCCTCATAATTCAGGCCCACCGCGGGATGGTGCTCATTTCAGTCGGAGCCATATTCCACACCTGTACATATTTGCGGATTTACATCCGCTGATTCATCTTCTGATGCGAACGCATGCGAAATCGGCACCAAGACTATATCATGATCGGACGGCGGATGCAATCGGCGGATTTCACATTATAAGGCGACCCGCCGGGCGACGCAGCCCGCTTGCTATTGACCCCGGCCCCTCTATATGGTACGATTATGTCATATCGTCTTTCGGTTGGGCGGCGCAAGCCGTTTTCAAGAATGCGCTTCTTGGGTGGGAAGTCCGTTTTGGGCTCCCCATCTTTTTTTATCTGGGCGGAATTCGGAATATAAGGAGAATGATATGGAAAAAACCTTGCTTGACATCGCGCTCCTGCTGATCGCGACCAAAATCGGAGGGCTGGCCAGTCGGAAACTGAAAATGCCGGAGGTACTCGGTGCTCTGCTGGCCGGGGTGTTGATGGGACCCATGGTACTCCAACTGGTGTCGTATACCGACAGCATCAAGCTGCTCGCCAACTTGGGCGTGATCCTGCTCATGTTCCTGGCCGGGCTGGAAACGGATGTCGGTCAATTTCGGAAAGCCGGAGCCTCCTCGTCCGTCATCGCCGTGATGGGGATTATTCTGCCGCTCATTCTGGGCACCCTGAGTGCGTTTCTCTTTTTCCACGATCCGATGGAAAATCTGTTTATCGGGGTGATCCTGACGGCCACCAGCGTCAGCATCACGGTGGAGACCCTGACGGAGCTGGGCAAGCTCAATTCCCGGGCCGGTATTCGCATCCTCGGGGCCGCCGTGATCGACGATGTGCTGGGCCTTATCCTGATTTCCCTGCTGCTGGGCATCCGCAGCGGCGGCAGCGGACGCTCTCTGGCCGTCACCATGGTGGGGATCGGCGTCTTCTGCCTGGCAGGCATACTGGCGGTGATTTTCCTGCCCCGGGTGATCAACTGCTTGAGCCGGAATGTAAAACCCGGCCGCACGCTGCTGACCCTTACGCTGGCGCTCGTGCTGCTGGCCGCATGCCTGGCGGAAAGTGTGGGGATCGCCGCCATCACGGGCGCATATCTGCTGGGGCTGTTGCTTTCTCAATACACGCACAAGGAGTATCTGGAGCGGAACGTGAAGGCCATATCATCCGGGTTCCTTTCCCCCATCTTTTTTGCAAGCGTGGGGCTGGAAGCCAAGCTCGGCGGCTTTGACCTGAAAGTCGTCTGGATCACGCTTGCCATGTTTACGGTGGCCGTATTCGGCAAAGTCGTGGGGTGCGGAATGGCCGCGCGGCTTTTCCGGATGCGCCGCAGCGAAGCCCTTCAGGTCGGCGTCGGCATGATTTCCCGCGGGGAAGTGGCCATTATCACGGCCAACATCGGTCTACAAAATCACATCATCACGCAGGAAGTCTTTATCCCGACCATTTTGGTGGTGCTGCTCACCACCGTCATCACGCCCGTTTTGCTCAAGCTTGTTTTTTCTCATAAAGCAGAAAATTATATGGGTGCCAAAAAGCCGGACGGTGCGGGCGTGATAGAAAATCAATGAGGCCGCGCCGGTTTTCCACTAAAGCATCCGCCACTGTGCAAAAAAGCAGCCGTGGCGGAGTCAATCCGTCGCGGCTGTTTTCAATAAGTCAATGTGAAGCTGTTTACCTTTACAGCGATTTAAGTGCCTCATCCAGCGCTTCCATCTGGTTGTCCGCCCCTTCCAGACCCACATGGAGCCGGATCAGCGTACGGCTGCCGCCGTACCACTGAGCCTCCTGCTCGGTGGCCAGATAAAACGGCATGCATTTGAGGCTTTCAAACCCGCCCCACGAGACGCCCGCCTGGAAGACCTGCAGGCGGTTGCACAGTTCCACAGCCCGGTCGAAATCCATGTCAGGCTCGAAGCTCAGCAGGCCGGAGCTGCCTTTTTGCTGAGACTGAATCAGCTCATGCTGCGGATGGGAGGCGAGCCCCGGGTAATTGACCCGGCGGACCCGGTCGTGGCGGGCCAGGAACTCCGCCACCTGAAGGGCGGCCCTCTGGTGGGCCTCCAGCCGGACACGGAGCGTGCGGATGCCGCGCAGAAGCAGCCAGCCCTCCATCGGGCCCAGAATCCCGCCGTAAAGTTCCCGCTCGTCGCAGGCGATCGAGCGCATGGCTTCCTCGTCCTTGGAGGTCAGCACGCCCGCGATGACGTCGCTGTGGCCGCCCAAATATTTCGACGCGGTGTGTACGACAAAATCAATGCCCAAATCCAGCGGTTTCTGGAACAGCGGCGTGCAGTAGGAATTATCGATCATGGTCTTGATATTCCGGCTGTGGGCCAGCTTGGCGGTCGCCCGCAGATCACACACGGAAAATACCAGAGAGGTCGGGCTTTCCAGCACGATCAGGCGGGTGTTTGGCCGGATGGCCGCTTCCAGCTCCGCCAGATCGTCCCCTTTGACAAAGGTCGTCGTCATGCGGAATTTCCGGGCGCAGTAAGTCTCCAGGAATTTTTTGGTCGGGCCGTAAATGTTGCGCACGCAGATCACATGGTCGCCCGCCTGGCACACCGACAGGATGGCGGAACTGATCGCCGCCATTCCCGAGCCGAAGCACAGAGCCATCGCACCGTGTTCCAGCGCGGCCACCTTTTTTTCCACGATCTGCACGGTGGGGTTGCATTCCCGGCCATAGATAAAGTCGCTGTCGGAAAAACGGTCCATACTGTTCATTTCCTGAACGGTATGGTGGATGTGCAGCGTATTCATAAAAATCGGCGGCACAACGGCGCCTAGAAATTTGTCGTAATCATCGCCCAGATGGGTGGCAATCAGGTCCTCATCCAAATTTGTGTCCATTCAGTTGCTTACCCTGCTTTCTGTAAACTTTGAGTGGGAGTGTGCGTCACTTTCCGGCATCCATAAGATGGCACGCCACGAAATGGCCCGGCGAAACCTCCTGGAGTTCCGGCCTATTGGTCTCGCAGCCGTCGATTTTTTTATAGCAACGGGAACAGAAGCGGCAGCCGGCCGGCGTGTTGATGGGGCTGGGCACGTCGCCCGTAAGAATGATACGGTGCTTGCGCTTGGTGGGGTCCACCGAAGGGATGGCGGAAAGCAGCGCCTGTGTGTAGGGGTGGAGCGGATTGTGGTAAAGTTCGTTTTTAGGTGCGATTTCCATCAGGTTGCCCAGATACATCACGCCAACCTGATCGCTGATGTGCTTGATGACATTCAGGCCGTGGGCGATGAAAAGATAGGTCAGGCCAAACTGCTTTTGCAGGTCGCTGAGCAGATTGAGCACCTGGGCCTGGATGGAAACATCCAGCGCCGAGACCGGCTCGTCGCAGACGATCAGCTTGGGCTGCACCGCCAGCGCCCGGGCGATGCCGACGCGCTGCCGCTGGCCACCCGAGAACTCATGGGGGTAGCGGTTGCGCTGGTGGCTGGCCAAGCCCACGCAGTCGAGCAGATATGTCACCCGTTTTTCGATCTCATTTGCCGGCAGCAGACCGTTGATGCGGATCGGCTCGGCGATGATTTCCCCGATAGTCATGCGCGGGTCAAGCGAAGCGTACGGGTCCTGAAAGATCATCTGGATGTCTCTGCAGAAACGGCGGCGTTTGGCGGGCGAAAGCGCCGTCAGGTCGGTGCCGTCGAAGATGATTTTGCCGCCGGTCGGCTGATACAGATTGACCAGCATCTTGCCGATGGTGGTTTTGCCGCAGCCGGACTCGCCCACCAGACCGAAGGTTTTGCCTTTGTCAATGGTGAACGACACGCCGTCGACGGCCTTGAGCACGGTGGTGGGGCGGCCGAAAAAGTCGCGCTCCAGCACGAAATATTTTTTGAGATTCTGTATCTGTACCAGAGCTTCACCCATTTTTCTCGCTCCCCTTCTCTTTGGAATCATACAGGAAGCAGCGCACCGAGTGGCCTTTTTCCATTTCGACGAGCCGGGGCATTTCCTCGCGGCAGCGCGCGAAGCAGCGGTCGCAGCGGTCGGAAAACGGGCAGCCCTTCGGCATATGCCGCGGGTCCGGCACGACGCCCTTGATCATATAAAGCGGGTCGTTGCTCTCATCCTCCAGACGGGGGATTGATTTGAGCAGGCCGAGGGTATACGGATGGCTTGGGTTGGCAAACAGCGCCTCGACGCCCGCCGTTTCTACGATCTGGCCGCAATACATGACGACCACGCGGTCGGCCGCTTCCGACACCACGCCCAGGTCGTGGGTGATGAGCATCACGGCCATCTGGAACTTTTCCCGCATCTGATAAAGCAGCTCCAGTATCTGGGCCTGAATGGTCACATCCAGAGCCGTGGTCGGCTCGTCGGCAATGAGCAGATCCGGGTGGCAGGCCAGCGCCATGGCGATCATGACGCGCTGGCGCATGCCGCCGCTCATCTGGTGCGGGTAATCGTCGGCTCTTTCCCGGGCGGAGGGGATGCCCACGGTTTCCAGCATCTGCACCGTACGTTCCAGCGCCTCCTGCTTGGATATTTTCTCATGTGCCAGAATGCATTCGATGATCTGATCCTTAATCCGGTAAACCGGGTTGAGCGACGTCATCGGTTCCTGAAATATCATGGAAATCCGGTTGCCCCGGATATTCTGCATTTGGGCGGGGCTTTTTTTCAGCAGATCCTCGCCGTCAAAGAGAATCTCGCCCTGCGTAATGTGGCCCGGCGGCTGCAGCAGCCCCATGACCGAAAGGGACGTCACGCTCTTGCCGCAGCCGGATTCGCCCACGACGGCCAGTATTTCACCCTTTTTGATTTGGAAGCTGATATCGTTCACGGCGGTCACCGTGCCGTGCTTGAGCTCAAACTCCGTTTTCAGATGGTTGACTTCCAGTAACATCCGCTCACCCCCTTATCTTTTTCTGGATTTCGGATCGAGCGCGTCGCGCAGACCGTCACCGAAAAGGTTGAACGCGAGGACTGCGATCATAATGGCAAGCCCCGGGAAAAAGAGGGTGTACGGGGCCGTGAAGATGTAACTCTTGGCCCGGCCGAGCATATCGCCCCATTCAGCCGTCGGCGGCTGCACGCCCAGACCGAGGAACCCCAGCGCGGAAGTATCCAGTATGGCGGAGGAAACGCCCAGTGTCGCCCGGACCACGATGGAAGAAATGGTGTTGGGCAGAATATGCTTAAAGATGATCCGGCCGTCCCGGTTGCCGATCACCCGGGCCGCCTGCACGAAGTCGCTTTCCTTGACCGAAAGCACGCTGCTGCGCACGATGCGGGCGTATTCCGGGATGGAGACCACGCCGATGGCGAAGATCGCTTTGCCAAGGCCCTTGCCCATGGCCGCCATCAGGGTGATGGCCAGCAGGATGGAAGGGATGGCCAGCATCATATCCATGAAGCGCATGATCACGATGTCGGTTTTGCCGCCCTTATAGCCGGCGACGGAGCCGAGCGCCACCCCGCAGACCGATGAAAAAATCACCACGCAGAAGCCGACGAAAAGCGAAATCTTGGTGCCGTCCAGCACGCGGCTGAAAATGTCGCGGCCGAGCTGATCGGTGCCAAACAGATGGCGCAGCGAAGGTGCCTGAAAGCTGTTGGCCATGTTGGTCACATTCGGGTCATAGGGCAGAATCCGCACCCCAAAAAGCTCCGTCACCCAAATTGCCAGGGAAATGGCGATGAGAATCAGGATGACGACCATGCCGACGACCGATACTTTATTGGAAAGGAGCGATTCCCACATCGCCTTCCATTCCGATTCCGGTTTTTCGACGGCGACGGCCGGATTTTCCACAGCAGTATCCATTTTATTCATGTTGGCTCTCCCCCTAACCCGCATACTTAATCCGCGGATCCAAAAATGCATACAGGAGATCCACAGCCAAATTGACCAGCACGTAAATCGTCGCGATGAGCAGCACAACGGCCTGCACCACCGGGAAATCGGAATTCATCACGCACTGTACGGTATAATAGCCGATACCCGGCCAGGAAAAGACCGTCTCGGTCAGCACCGCGCCGCCGAGCAGGCCGCCGAACTGCAGACCGATGATGGTGACGACCGGGTTCAGGGCGTTGCGCAGCGCGTGATGCTTGATGACTTTATATTCGGAAATGCCCTTGGCCCGCGCGGTGCGGATATAATCCTGGCCGAGAGCCTCGATCATATTCGAGCGGGTCATGCGGGTAATGATTGCCAGCGAATAGAGGCTCAGCGCAAGAGCGGGCATGATGATATGCCGCAGCTCATCCACAAAACCGGGCATGTCGCCCGACAGGATGCAGTCAAGGAGTTTGAAACCGGTGATGGTGGGCGGTGCCAGCAACGGGTAAATCTGCCCGTTGGAAGGCAGCCAGTGCAGTATGCCCGAGAAAAGGATGATCATCATGATGCCAAGCCAAAAGATCGGCACGGACACGCCGATCAGGGCCAGCACGCGGCTGACGTTGTCAAAGGCCGTGTCTTTTTTGACGCCGGCCACGGCGCCGATCAGGATGCCTAAGATGGATGAAAGGATGATGGACACGATGGCAAGCTCGATCGTATTGGGGAAACGGGCGGCTATCTCGTTAATCACCGGTGTTTTGGTGTAATAGGAGGTACCGAAATCCCCGTGGAGCACACCCTTGATGTAATCCCAGTATTGCAGGTAAATCGGCCCCGTCAGGCCGTTGGCCTTGCGCCATTTGGCCATGGCTGCCGTCGTGGCATGCTGCCCCAGCACGATGGGGGCGGCATCCGGCGCGAACACACGCAAAATCAAAAAGACGATGATGGAGACGCCGATCAGTACCGGTATCAGCATGAGCAACCGTTTGATTATGTATTTTTTCATCGAACAGCCCTTTCTGTCCCCAGACATTCCCGTAAAACAACTTCCGGAAGCATGATTTTATGCTTCCGGAAGTCACGGGCAGCCGGCATTTTAGCCTTTGGTTACACCGGCCAGCTTGGGACCATACGCAATATGATAATCGAAGTTATGGATATAGGGGCTGACGCCGCAGATCTGCTCGGCGTGGGAGATGGAAAGGATCGGCGCGTCGTCGGCAATGATCTGCTCGCACTGCGTGTAGACCGCATTCCGGTCGGAACCGTTTGGCATCTCAAGGCCCTTTTCGATCAGGCTGTTGTACGCGGTGTTCTTATAACGGGATACGTTCATGGAAGGATCGTCCGTGGCAAAAAGGTTCATGAAGTTATCCGGGTCGCCGTTGTCGCCGCCCCAGCCGATGAAGCAGATGTCGTAGTTGCCTTCCTTCATCTTGGCCTTATAGGTGGTCCAGTCATACACGTCGATGGTGCACTTCACGCCGACCTTGGAAAGATAGCCCTGCACCGCTTCCGCCAGGGTCTGGCCGGTGGCGAGGTTATAGCTGCGGGCGATGCTGTATGTAATGATATGGACGGAGGTGATGCCGAGCTTGCTCAGCGTCGTTTTCGCGTCGTCCGGATTGTACTGCACCTGTTGGATGGTCTTGCTGTAACCCGGCAGCGAATCGGGCAGGAACGACGTGGCCGCCTGCGAGTAGCCCTTGTAAAGGGATTTTACCAGCTCCGGCACGTTGATTGATTCGGAAAGGGCACGGCGCGCATCCTTGCTGGCAAAGATCTTGCTGGTGGTGTTGTACGCCATGTAGTTGGTCATCATGCCGTTAAAGGTGACGACCTTGCTGCCGCCCTGCTTAATCTGGTCGACGTTGGTGGCGTCGACGCCCTCGATCATGTCGGCCTCGCCGTTATTGAGCGCCACCACACGGTCGGAAGCATCCTTGATGACCTTGAAAATGACGTTTTTCGTTTTGGCCTTGGTGCCCCAGTAATTGTCGTTGCGGACAAGCACCACATCCTGGCCCTTATCCCACTTGACGAAGGTGTACGGGCCGGTGCCGCACGGGTGCTCGGTGATGTTGCCGTTATACTTTTTCAGCTGAGTCGGACTTGAGATCGCCGCGCCGCAGTTCATAGCCAGATCGGCCAGGAACGGCGTGTTGGGCGAGGTCATGTGGATGACGACGGTGTAATCGTCCTTCACTTCCACATCCTTGACCAAACCGAAGATGAACGAAGCGTAGCTCATATCGGCTGTCGCGGCGCCGTTGAGCTGACGGTCAAAGTTGTACTTGACGGCTTCGGCATTGAAGTCGGTGCCATCCTGGAATTTGACGCCCTTGCGCAGAGTGAAGGTGTAGGTCAGGCCGTCGCTGCTGACGGTCCAGCTGGTCGCAAGACAGGGCTCAACTTCCGTGGAACCTTTCTTATACTGGAGCAGGCCGTCGTAAATGTTAGTGGTGATCTGCGTGGATTCGCCGTCGCTGATCAGCGCCGGATCCATCGAAATCGGGTCCGCGCTCTGCGCAAAGATCAGCGTGTCCTTCGACTGGGTCTTTTTGTTTTGGTACTTTGTGCATCCCGCCATCATTGTGAGCGCCATGGCCGTCGCCATCACAACGGCCACCAGTTTTTTGGCTTTCATCTTCCCAACTCCTTCGGCGTTTCATGACACATACTTGGCGTCACCGTCATGCAGTACATACGCACGCGGCCTGCAACACATGCGAGTTCCGGTCTAGTGGTGTCACCAATTTTCATTAGTATTAAATATAGGACTCCCGCTTCTTGTTGTCAACTGTCATGTGACATAATTTCAGAATTTGCATTAAATCGTAAAATTTAAGTCAATAATTTATGTACATTTGCCTATTTTGCCATGGGTAAATTTTACATTTCATCTTATTGACCGCTTTTGCAGGGCAGGCCCAGCGGTTGCATTTTCCCTGACCGCGTGCTATAGTTTGAATGTGAATTGGTTCGTGCGGTCATGCAATGAATAATTTTGAATAATTCAGTTCATTGCATGGCATTAAATAACTGCCGGTCTTCAAAAAAGTCGGCAGCTCAATCATTCCTGAGAGCCAGTGCCGGAAGCCCGGGAATCCAGCATATTCAGCACCAGCGAATCGATCTGCATGATCCGGTCGCAGGCCTGGGCGGCCATTTCCGGGTCGGAAAGCCGCAGGGCCTCCACAATCTGGCGGTGGAAGGGAATGGTTTCCACACATATTCTTGAGCTTCGGATCAGCACGCCGGCGTAGTCGTCGAAGGACTCGATGATCTTTTCGATGATCTGCACCAGCATGCGGTTGCCGGACATTTCGATCAGTCTGCGGTGGAAAAGCTTGTCCGTGTCGGAGTTGAATCGGCCCTGCGCGGCATCCGATTCCAGCTCGGCCAGCACGCTCGCCAGTCCGTCCGTACACGCGGCGGCACCTCGGCAGATGGCCGTGCGGATGGCGTACTTTTCCAGCTCCGTCTTGATGCTCAGCAGTTCCATATAATTGACCTTCACGAGCTTTAGATAAAGGGAACCGGCGTCCGAATCGTCGGCGATATAGGTGCCGCTGCCGATCTTGACGCGGATAACGCCTTCGTTTTGCAAAATTCGGAGAGCCTCCCGAATGGAATGCCGCCCGCACTCGAACCGGGCGGAAAGCTCCCGCTCCGACGGCAGGCGTTCCCCACGCTTGAGGTGACTCAGTCGGATATAGCTGCGAATGGAATCTGCAATTTTGAAATAGAGCAGATCCTTTGACACCGGCGTGATCAGCACAATGTTATTTTTTGCGGTACGACTGTTCCCGCTTTTTTCATCTTTCATGGAACCAGGACGCCCTCCTCCGCCGCATGTTGAAAGCTCTTGCCGAGCCTTTCAAATATATTACCTTAATCTTCCGGGAATTTCAATTCCAAACCAATCCATTTCGAGAAAAGGACGCGATACACATGAAATTCGGCAACCATATTCTCCGATATCAGGACGACATTCTGAAAACGCTCGGCCAACTGATAACGATCCCCTCTGTCTGTTCCTCCCCCGAGCCGGGGTTCCCATTCGGCCGAAATTCCGCCGCGGCGCTGGCAAGTATCCTGCAAACGGCGGAGAGCATGGGGCTTTCGGTCAAAAACGTGGGCAACTACGCCGGGCATGCCGCCTATGGCACCGGCGACACATGCGCGGATGTGATGAACCATGTGGATGTGGTGCCCGCCGGCCAGAACTGGTCGGTGGAGCCCTTTGTCCTGACGCGTCGGGGCGATATCTGCTACGGGCGCGGCGTTTCCGACAACAAGGGAGCCGCCGTCGTCACACTTTACTGCCTCAAGGCTCTCATGGATGCCGGCGTCACCGGCAAGCGCCGGCTGCGCGCCGTATTCGGGGCAGGTGAGGAAATCGCCAGCAACGATTTGGATATGTACTACGCGAGCGAGGGATATCCGGCCATGGGCTTCACGTCGGACAGCCGCTACGGCATATGCAACCGGGAAAAGGGAATTTTGCATCTTGATCTCACGGGGGACATGCCGTCCGCCTGCGTGCGTGGCTTCCGGGCCGGCACCGTGGTCAACGCCGTGCCGGCCGTGGCCGAAGCCGACGTGGCGTGTGACGCGGCGCAGTATGAGTCGCTGGCGGGGCTTGCCAAGACGTCGGATTTCCGGCTGGAAAAATCAGACGGCGGCGTGCACATCACGGCTTTTGGCAAAGCGGCCCATGCGGCGGACCCTTCCCTGGGCGTCAATGCCGCCATCCGGCTGATCGCGCGGCTGGCCGAAGTGTACCCCGCGCAGGAACTGGGCGGGCTGCTGACATTCCTGCATGAAAAAATCGGCACCGCTTTCGACGGCGCCGGTCTGGGCGTGGCACAGGCGGACCGACAGTCCGGCCCGCTGACCCTGAATCTGGGTATCGTCACGGTGGAAAACGGCACCGCCCTCGCACGGCTGGATATCCGCTACCCCGTCACCGGCGACGGCGACGCCATCGTAGCGAAAATCCGGCAGGCGGCCGCCCCTTATCACGTGACCGTGCACACGGACAAAATGGAAAAGCCCCTCTATGTGCCGGAAAACCTGCCGCTGATCGGCCTGCTGCAAAGCACCTATCGGGATGTGACAGGCAAGCCCTGCGATATTTACGCGATGGGCGGCGGCACCTATGCCCGCAAAGCCCACGGGGCCGCCGTGGCTTTCGGGCCGCTTTTCCCCGAGGACCCGGACACCAACGCCCACACCGCCGACGAGCACATTTCCTTCCCCCGCCTGATGCGCCACGCGCAGGTCTGTCTGGAGGCCATGTACCGCATGATGACGGAGTAACCGGTCGCCGGCATAAAGTCATAAAAAACGTGCCGCTTTCCGGGCGGCACGTTTTTTATCACGACTTATTCTTCACAGGCGGCCCGCTCGATTTTTTCCCGCCCGGCGGGCTTCCGGCTAAAAAGACGGCGGATCCGGTAATAATACGTGCCCATCAGCAGCACCGTCGCGCCCAGCCAGGCGATCACTTCGGCAAAATAGACCCCGCTGCGCCCGCACACGATCGGCAACAGCAGCACGCAAGCCACCCGCATGCCCAACTCGACAATGCCGGAAATCATCGGCACCACCGTGTCGCCCATCCCCTGCAGGGCGCTGCGGTATATATAAAGCATGTAGAGGATGAACAGAAAAATCCCCATGATGAAAAGATAATGGTACGTCACGTCCACCGCAGCCCGCACATCCCCCGGGTTGCCCGAAATGAAAAGCCGGGCGATCTGCCGGCCCAGCAGCAGAATGACGGCGGATATGGCCGCGGCGATGGCAATCGAAAGTTTCAGCGCCGCATTCAGGCCGATGCGGATGCGGTCGTATTTTCCGGCCCCCAAATTCTGACCGGTAAAGGAAGCCATGGCGAAGCCGAAGGAGGTGGCCGCCAGCTCCAACAGGCCGTACAGTTTCATCACGGCCGCATACCCCGTGACGAAAATGACGCCGAAGCCGTTGATGACGGATTGCACGACCATGCTGCCCAGGCCGATGATGGCGTTTTGAAACGCCATGGGGGTGCCCAGCGCCAGCAGATGCCGGATCACCGCCGCATCGGGCACCCAGTCGCCGCGCGTCAGCCGCAGCGCCGGGATGCGCCGGACGGCGGCCAGACAAAACAGGCAGGCGAAAAGCTGCGCCAGCACGGTGGCAGCCGCCGCCCCCGTCACGCCCCAGCGGAACCCCACCACGAAAAGCAGATCCAGCAGGATATTGACAGACGCCGCCGCGGACATGGCCACCAGCGGGGTCCGACTGTTCCCCACCGCCCGCAGGATGGCGGAAAAAGCGTTGTAGCCCGCAATGACGATTGTGCCGCCGAACATAACCTGCAAAAAGTGCGCGCTGTCCGGCAGGATACCGGCCGGCGTGTGCAGAAGCCGCAGAATAGTGGGTGCTGCCGGTACAAACACGGCCGTGCAGGCCAGGGCGGCCAGCGCCGACAGCAGCAGCGACATGGCCGTCGCCTTGCGCAGAGCCGGATAATCCTCTGCGCCGAATGCCTGGGAAATCTGGATGGAGAGCCCTTGGCAAAAGCCGATGACCGTGCCCATCACGATCCAGTTGAGGCAGTCGGCGGCCCCGACGGCGGCGAAAGCCTTCATGCCGACAAACTGACCGATGACGATCGAGTCGATCATCGTGTAACACTGCTGCAGCACATTGCCGAGCATCAGCGGCAGCGCGAAAAGCAGAATATGACGGGCCGGGCTGCCGACCGTCATGTCTTTGACCTGTGCCGCCATAATCGGAATCCCTCCCCGTCGTCCAGGACGACCGATATTTGCGTCCGCAGGGCCCCATTGCCCTGTGTGCGCGCCGCCGGCCCTTTAAAAAACCGGGCCGGGCAAAGCAAGGCCCCGGGAAGCCGTCCGCGCGGTTCCCCGGGGCCTTGCCGGGTATTTAAACGTTTGATAAAAACGTACCGTTTACGGACGGACGGCCATGACCTCCACTTCCGCCAAAGCCCCCTTGGGCAGCGACGCGACCCCCACGCAGGAACGCGCCGGTTTGTCGGTGAAGTAGCGGCCGTAGACGGCGTTGAACGCCGCAAAATCCTTC
>JAEWAE010000050.1 GCA_023391835.1 Bacillota bacterium | reverse complement strand
GAAGGATTTTGCGGCGTTCAACGCCGTCTACGGCCGCTACTTCACCGACAAACCGGCGCGTTCCTGCGTGGGGGTCGCGTCGCTGCCCAAGGGGGCTTTGGCGGAAGTGGAGGTCATGGCCGTCCGTTCCTAAACTGAAAAGACGCTATATCCGGCAAAGGCTCCGGGGGACCGCACGGCGGTTCCCCCCGGAGCCTTTGCCATTGCCCCGCGCCGGACCGGGAGCGGCCGGAAAAAAGAAGATTCCGCGGCCCGACGGTATGGCGCATTGGATCGTCGGCCTATTGCATGAGTATGATATAATGCTTTATAGCACTTAAAAAGGGGAGACGCCTTTCATGGCATTACGAACCGGCGGCAGCCACAATATCGATATGTGCAACGGACCGCTTTTCAAAAAAATTCTGCTCTTTTCCCTCCCCATCATGGTCATGGATATCCTGCAGCTGCTATTCAATACGACGGATATGATCGTCGTGGGGCGCTTTTCCGGCAGCCGGGCCCTGGCCGCAGTGGGCTCGACGGGTTCCCTTATCAATCTGATCATCACACTGTTTATGGGCCTGTCGGCCGGGACCAGCGTGGTCGTGGCACGGGATTTCGGCGCCGGCCGGACGGAGGATGTCGGCCGGTCGGTGCATACCTCCATCGCCGTGAGCATGATCGGCGGCGTGATCGTCATGGTGGCAGGCCTGCTTATCTGCCGGCCGCTGCTGGTTTTGATGGGCACCCCGGCGGATATTCTGAATCTGGCCACGCTTTATATGAAAATTTATTTTTTCAGCATGCCCGCCAGCATGGTCTATAACTTCGGCGCCGCCGTGCTACGCGCCGTGGGGGATTCCCGCCGCCCGATGAATTACCTGCTCATCACCGGTACCCTCCATGTGGGCCTCAACCTGTTTTTTGTCATCAAGCTACATATGAGCGTGGCCGGTGTGGCATGGGCCACCGTGATTTCCCAGTATCTTTCGGCGCTGCTGATTCTGTTCTGCCTGTCACGGTACGACGGCGCCATCCGCTTCGTGCCGCGGCAGCTCTGCATCGACACCCGGAAGCTCCGGGATATCGTCCGCATCGGTTTGCCCGCCGGCCTGCAGGGGCTGCTGTTTTCCATTTCCAACGTCATGATCCAGTCGGCCGTCAACTCCTTCGGCTCCGTCATGGTAGCCGCCAGCTCCGCCGCCGGGAATATCGAAAACTATGTGGGCACGCCCATGAATGCGTATTATAACTCGGCCATCACCTTCACCGCCCAGAATGTGGGCGCGAAAAAATACAAGCGGGTCGACACAGTCGCCAAGGTTTGCGCCGCGCTGGTTTTCGCCACCTGGGTGGTGGTCGGCGGCACGATCATGCTGCTGGGGGCGCCGCTGCTGAGCGTCTTCACGACCGACCCGCAGGTGATCCGGCTGGGCGTGCTGCGCCTTTACATCATGATGTGCGCCTATTTCACCTGCGGCATCATGAATGTGTTCCCCGGGCTCAGCCGCGGCATGGGCTTTTCCATTCTGCCCATGCTCTGCACGCTGATCGGTGCCTGTCTGCTGCGCATTGTCTGGCTGGCGACGGTGTTCGCCTGGTACCACAACGAGGTCGTGCTGTTTGCCTGCTACCCGGTCACATGGGCGCTGGCGGGCGTCGGCCAGGTGGTCATTTTCTTCTACGCGCGGTACAGGACCCGCCGGCAGGCGCCGGCCCCCTCGATCTGAATGTGAATATGGAAAACAGCCGTCCCCCGGCGCCGCATGGCGGAGGGGGACGGCTGTTTGGGGCTCTGGGGAATGCCGCCCGGGATTATTGCGGTGTGTGGCGCCGGTAGGTGACAAACCGATAGGCCAGGCCGTTTTCCCGGAGCAATTCGGACTGCTCCGATACGAACCATTCGGGGCGGGCATCGAGATTTTCAAAATAGCGGTCGGCAGGGAACTCCGCCTGCACCCGGGTGACGTGCACCGCGGCGCACAGCGGCAAAAAGGCCCTGTATACGCTGGCCCCGCCGATCACAAAGACTTTGCCCGCCGCGCCGGAGTCGGGCGACCCGATAAGCGCGGCGGCCTGCTCCGGCGAGTGACACACCTCCGCACCCGGCACCCGGAGCGTATCGTCGCGGGAAAGTATAATATTCCGGCGCCCGGCCAGAGGCCGGCCGCCGGGGAAAGTCTCCAACGTCTTCCGGCCATAGATGACCGTGCGGCCCATCGTCCGTTTTTTAAATCGTTTCAGGTCGTCGGAAATGTGGAAAAGGAGAGCCCCGTCATACCCGATGCCCCAGTTCCGATCGACCGCCACAATGGCTTCCATCCTGCGATGCCTCCCAATCCGTCCGGCTTTACAGCGGTTATGGAATGACTGCCATCATACCGCGACGGGAATTTTCCAGTCAAACTCGTGGCAGCGATAACCGGACAGCGAGAAACTGTCCCGCGTGAACGCATAAAAGTCGGTGACGCCGGGGTCGACGTGAAATTCCGGCGCCTCGTACGGGGTCTGTGCGATCAGCTGCTCCACCATGGGCACATGCCGGTCGTAAATGTGGGCGTCGGCGATCACGTGCACCAGTTCGCCGGGCACCAGACCGGTAGCCCGCGCCATCATATGGACCAGCACGGCATACTGCATGACGTTCCAGCCGTTGGCCGTCAGCATATCCTGGCTGCGCTGATTGAGGATGGCGTTGAGCGTATGGCCGGATACGTTGAAGGTCATGGAATAGGCGCAGGGGTACAGCGCCATTTCCGACAGGTCGTGGTGGTTATAGAGATTGGTCAGGATGCGGCGGGACGTAGGGTTGTGCGTAAGCTCGTACAGCACGCGGTCCACCTGGTCCATCTCCCCCTCGGGGTAGCGGCTTTTTACCCCTAGCTGATAGCCGTAGGCCTTGCCGATGGAACCTTCCGCGTCCGCCCACGCGTCCCACACATGGCCGCGGAGGTCGTGGACGTTGTTGGATTTCTTCTGCCAAATCCACAGCAGCTCGTCGATGGCGCTTTTCAGATATTGGCGCCGAACGGTCAGGATGGGGAATTCTTTCTGCAGGTCGTACCGATTGACGATACCGAATAATTTGATGGTATGCGCGGGCGTACCGTCCTCCCAGTGGGGGCGTACCGGCCGCCCGGTATCCCATACGCCGCGGCTCAGAATGTCTTTGCAGTTTTGGATAAACAGCGTGTCCGCATGACTCATAAGCGTGTGAACCTCCCGCGCCCGCCGCCGGACGGCGGGTGCATTTTCCGGATAAAATTCATTTTACTATTATATCTTCTTTTGGCCCGTGGGTAAATACACGGCCGGTTTCGGCAAACGGCAGAGCCCGCCGAAAAAAAAGCCCGGCATGGCATCCGCCCGAGAGGACGGAGCGACGCCACACTGTCCGCCTGTAAAAGACAGCGAAAGTCTGGCAAGTCCGGTCAGCTGACCCGCGCAGCGGAGAGCCTGTGGGCGGGGACCGCGGTTTTATGCATAGACGGGAGCCGCCCGGTACATCCGATGCCATTTATCCGACCCTCATGCATGAAACGCCATGCCCGGGTTGCAGCATAAATATTCGGATAAGGTGTTGAACTCCCGGGGAACCGATAGTATAATGGATTTGTTTCGCCGGGCGGCCTATGTATTCCGTACACGACACACGTACACATTGCCGGCGGTTTCTTCACGGCCGGAGCCCCGGCGGCCGCTTGAAAAGCTCCCGCCCGGCCGTCTGAAATTCATTTTTTGTGGAAGGATCCTACCCAATGTCCGATCTTTATAAAACCGCCTTCCGCGGCTATCTGATCGACCACCACTCGCCGGACCCGCCGGTGGTGACGCTGGAAAAGCTGGACGCCCGGGAATATGAGACCTTTTTCCGGGAAGCGCATATCAACAGCCTGCTGCTTTACTGCAAGGATCACTGGGGCAGCGCATATTACGACACAAAGGTCGGGAAAAAGCACCCGGCTCTGCGCACCGACTGGATTCGGGAGCTTCGGCCGGTCCTGAGGCGCGGCGGCATTGAGTTCACGGCATACTACTGTCTGGAATATGACACCTACGCCCCCGTGGCGCATCCCGAATGGGCGGTGCTCCAGGCGGACGGAACGCCGCTGACCTGCCAGTCGCCCATCGCCCACTGGAAAATGCCCTGCTATGAGACGGGCTACCGCCAGTATGCGCTGGGGCAGATTCGGGAAATCGCCGAGGGCTACGCGCCGGACAGCCTGTTTCTCGATATTTTTGGCAAGTCGCTCTGTTACTGCCCGGTCTGCCGGGCTAAATTCGAGCGGCAGTACGGTTACCCGCTGCCGGAGGACCCGGAAGGGCTTGCCGCCCATGTGAAGGACGTCAACGATTTTCTGGATGCCGGCGCCAAGTCGATGCTGCAGGATATCAAGTCGGCGGTGGCTGAGGTCGATCCGACCATCAAAGTGACCATCAATTTTTCCGCGCTGTATCGCAAAGACATACGGGATATGCTGGATTATCAGTTCACCGAGCCGTTTGCGGGCAACTGGCTGTCGGCCGCCTACGCGCGGGATACGGCCGTCGGGCAGTACCCCCAACTGGGCCCGGGCGACGTGTCGGAAGTCTATAACTATAAATCCGAGGCCGTCTATCAGCTGGCGGCCGCCGAGATTGCCGCGCAGGGGTGCCGGGTATTCATGTATTCCGGTTCCCAGCATCCGGACGGGACGCTGGAACACGAGGAGGCGCGCCGGGTGGGCGCGGCCTACCGGGAAGTCGAAAAATTCGAGAAATATCTGCAGGAAAGGCAGGTCGTGGCGGATATCGCCATCATCCAGAGCGATACGTCGACGACCATCCACAACGATTTTACGCTGGTGCCCAACGCCATCGGCCGCGCCAAGCAGGGCAGCGCCCACCGGGATGCCGTGGTGGGAGCCATGCGCATGTGCGACGCCAGCGGCTACACCTGGAAGATCGTCCCCGAGCAGGAGGCGACGCCGGAAAGTCTGGCCCGTTTTCGCCTGGTGATGCTCCCGGATGTGTTCTGCGTCACCGACGCCCTGCGGGACGCAATCACCGGCTATGTGACCGCCGGGGGCCGGCTGCTTCTTTCCGGCCTGACGGGGATGTTTGACCCGCAGGGGAAACTCCGGTCGGATTTCGCGCTGGCCGGCATCATGGGCGCCTCCTACATCGACACCGTCGACACCTACCGCAAGGCTTCCTGGGGCGGTTACCTCGCTCCGTCGGAAGACCCGCTGCTGCAGAGCATCCGTACCACGTTCGCCCCGGTTTCCAGCGAGTATTACCGGGTGCGGCCCACGGGCGGGCGTGCGCTGACCCATTTCGTATACCCGGCCGTGCAGCTGACCGGCTCCACCTGGGTGAACTGGTGGAATCCGCCCCCCAAGACCGAGACCAACGACCCGGCCTTCGTGCAAAACCGCGTCGGCGCGGGGCAGGTGCTCTATGCGGCCTTCGACCTGATGCGTATGGCAAACGACGGCTTTCATTATGTGGAGGGGCTTTTCCGCACCGTCGCGGATGCCTTCATCCAGGCGCCCACGGTGCGGCTGGAAACGGAGAACTCCCATGCCGTCGGGTTCGTGGCCTACGACCGCCCGGCGCATTCCGAGCTGATCGTCCACGAGGTGTCGCATATCGCCGCACAGTTCGGGGGCGACACGCCGGCCATCGGCGCCGGCACCCTGAGGGTTTCGCTCGGTCGGCGGCAGATCACCGGGGCCGAGCTGGTCTATCCGGCTGAAAAGCCGCTCCCGTTGGAGGAAGAAGACGGCTGCGCCGTCGTGCGGCTGCCGGATATCCGGCTTCATCAGATCATCCGGCTGACGTATCAGGAACGGTGAATTCCGCCGGGCATCGGCCGCAAGTGCGTGTGGAATGAGAAACGGGAGGATGAGCCAAATGAAAGGCAAAGTCATCGCAACGGAAAAAGCGCCCCAGGCCATCGGGCCGTATTCGCAGGGGATAGAGGCCGGGAGCCTTGTCTGCCTGAGCGGGCAGATCGCCATCGACCCCGCAA
>JAEWAE010000021.1 GCA_023391835.1 Bacillota bacterium | reverse complement strand
TATCTCATCAGTCCTTTTGAAGGAACAGACGATTCTTTGAATGCACTCTTTATTGTTCTTGCTTCCTCGGTACCTTTCTTATTCATCTGACTTATTAGTTGTTGTGCGTTTGTAATGCCGTCTGTTTTTATACGAATGCCAAGTGCGGTACCATGGAAATCAGTATCAATAAGCTGTTTATTATTGCTATAGACCCGCATACACTTAGAGTCGCTGACCAACGTGAGCCACCCGCCGGTTGCCTTGCATATCTCACTGATCATATAAAGGCCAAAACCGGAATTAGTCCAAGCGCTTCCGCTGTGTTGGGCTCTTGCTGGTGCAAATTTTGACGAAACGCCAGGTTTAATTGCCCATTCCAAGGCCTCACCTTTACTTGTAATATATTCTCTGTGAATCCGGTTACGGCATAGACTTTCGTATATGCCAATTCCCTCATCGAGAATTGCGATCTCCGCCAGACTTCGATTATGCCAATACTGCCCGCATAACCATACATCGTTCGTATCCGCGTGTTCAGGTATATTTCGTATGGCTTCACGAATTAAGAATTGGAGCAATTTTTTCAACTCAGCATTGGACTGTGCAAGAATTTGGGCGAGCTCTTTACTCTTTTCCTCAATAATATCGCCTTGTTCCAGAAATGCACCATTCTCTATCGCCTTCTGCTGTAAATCGACAATATTGATTTTCGTCAGTGGAATATATGTTGCACTACCGGGAGCTTCCCCGGGCGCCTTGCCTTCTGGAAAACCTGCAGCTTGAAAATACGCCATATGGCATGCATAATGAAAATCCGCATTTTCCGTGTATCTAAGTTGTATGTCCCACGGGGAGAGATCTCTTGCTTGACAAAATTGACGAATTGCCGATGCGGTTAAAAGCATCGGTAGCGGTTCATAGTTGTTGATATCCGATACATCAAAATAGTATGTATCAGCGAACTCACTCTGCGGCAAATGGTGGCAAAACTCTATTGCATTTGAAGTTGATAGACGAGGAATCTTGATTCTCAATGTATCACCTCAGAATATTCTATATATTCCTTTCCCCAACAGCAAGAACAAAGTCTGCCATCGTCATTGCGGAATTAACAAATAACCGGGCATGATGCTCTGCGATGTTTATGCGCTTGGCACCGACGCCGTGGGAATCACTGTCCTTGTTTCTCATTTCAGCAATAGCGGAAAGAATTTTTTCGAGACCGGAAAGCAGCCCATTGATACGCTTGTCCATCTCTTTGTCCTGATGCATATGATAAAGTTGCTTGACCTGATTGTACAGCTTACTGATATATCCGCTTTCGGATGGTGTTTCGCCTTTCTTTTCAATTACATAGCAAAATACTTCTTCCAGCAAAGTTCTGGACTTGGTAATGGCGCTATCGTAATTTTCATCGGTAACATCCTGCATGGCCCGTGCGGACAGCTTTATTATGTAGTCGCGGTCGATCGCTTTGATTGCGGGTGCGGCAACTTTCACAAGTGCGCCAATTTTCTTTATAATAAATCGATTACCCACCGTATCTAATTCATTACCACCAAAATACAAAACGCCATTAATCTGACTGATGACAGTATCAACTATCTTGGTATATGCGGATTCTATTACCTCAGGGGTGTGTCCTTTGAGCTTTTCGACGAATTGTCCTTTAGAAAACAAGAAGCCCAGCAAGTCTGATTCCCGATGGTTTTCAATACAATGTGCAAGTAAATCGTCAAGATACATCCACCTGCTCTGAGCGCCTCCGTTTCGTCCGTATGTAACAGCCATTCCGAACCTGTTGGATATATCGCAAAGAATGGGACCGCTCAGATATGGCATGGAGATTTTTATATTTCCATTAGAATCAGTTGTTTCTATTTCGCCAAAGTCTACATCACCGTCAAGAATGTCCAGTATACTCCTGACTCGAAGCAATTCAAACATATTGTTTTGCTGCGGCATTTTCTCACCTCATTTCAGCTCGTCGCACATGGCAAGCAATTCTTCCACGCGGGCAACGATGCGCTGCTGTTCAGCAAGAGGAGGAAGTGGATAAGCAATAGAAGATATAATATCTAAGTTTATATTTTTTTGTGCGGACTGTTTTGCTTTACTGTTCAGTAAATCTTTATATGCCATTAACATATAAAGAAAATATTTATTTGATGAGATAGGGGCAAAAGCATTAAATCCAACTACACTGTCGGGAAAACAAGCATCAAAATTCAGGATACCAACATCTGCAATATTTGCTGCAATTGTAAGACATAGTGTACCTTTGGGCCATATGCGGCTTTGTTCAAGCCCAATGTTATTGTAATATGACGAGCAACAGTCGATTGTTCCCATTGAACGAGCCACATCGCCTGTCTGAATCATAGGATATATTCCATTTTCATACAATTTAGGGTCATTTCTTGGACGGTGTTTAGATCGACCACGTGAAACTTCGCCAACATCACAAAGCCGCACCCATTCCCATGTTTCCGGAATATTAAACGGAATCTCGTCCTTCTCAATGGGGGGGAGGGGCTTTTCTTTTTTGATTTTTTTCTCGGCCATGAGCCGGGCTTTTTCGGCCCGGATGCGTTTCAGAAGCACGGATGCCGGTTCATCTGCGGGGTCGCGCTCGGTCAACTTTCCCTGCACGGCCTGCTGCAGGATAGATTTGCGGAGCTTGTCCGGAAATTCGGCATTTAGTTTGCTCAGACGCTTTTCAACTGTGTCATATTCGGCAATATGCGGCATGAGTTCTTCAATTTTTGCAACAATACGCTTTTGCTCAGCAAGAGGTGGAAGTGGAATTAAGAGATTACTAATAGAAGTTGCATTAAGAGTCTTTCCCTTAATAGCGTTCTTAAAATCACCAGTAATCGCAATCATTGGGAGAATCTTGAACAAATAGGATTTTATAATTGTTTCAGCGGCCCCAACAGCATAGGGGAAAATGCTAATTATTGCCTCATTATGTACAGCATCAATTCCAAGCAATGATACTTTCCCAATGGTAAGCTTGAAGCTCATAATCATTGTGCCCTTAGGGCTCGCATTTCCCAAAAAACAGTCATTAAATGCAGAATCGCTGATAGTTTCTTCTGTAGATGTAATAATTCCATCGGGAACCATGTCAGCGATTGAAATCCACGAATGTTTTCCATTTGACCAATATTTAGTGTTTTGACGTTGAGGTGTTTTGCCCGAGTAGAACATCGCAATGTCAGAAAATCGGACCCACTGCCATGATTCGGGTAGACCATATGGAATATCATCATTTGAAATTTTGTCAGCGGCACGACACTTTTTTATTGCTATTTTTCCATCCGAAATAAGCCGTTTCTTTTCAGAACGAATACACTTCAACAATTCTGATGCTGACTCGTCGGCAGAGTTCTGTGGAACCAATTTACCATGCACAGCAAGCTGAAGAATAGAATTTTTCAAATTCTGCGCGGTCATTGCTTCACCCCCAGCATAGCAGTGATTTCGCCGAGAATTTTATCAATATTTGCATTCAGTTCGGCGCGCTCCGCCTGACAGTGGGCAATAAGGTCACCGGGTTTCAAAATCTCTTCTTCCTCATACGGAAAAGGGCAACACTTGTCAAAGTTGTAATTAAGAGCAACCAACTCTTCCACTGTATAAAACCGCGCCTTGTCCTTCCCGTCCACGACGATGGGTTGCTTATCCGCCCACCACTCGCGCACGGGGTCAAAGTGCTTATCCTGCAGGGGCTTGGTCTTGGTGAAGCTCTTTACACCCTCCGGATAATCCAGTCGATAAAACCACACTCCGCGGCTTGCAACGCCCTTCTGGAGAAACAGAAGATTAGTGTTAACATTAGCGTAGGGTTTGAACACCTGCGGCAGACGGATGATCGTATGCAGACCGAATTCATTAAGCAGCTTTTTCTTGATTGCCGCCTTAACTTTCTCGTTTGGTTCCGTACCGAACATGAAACCGTCTGGCAGAACAATACCGGCGCGTCCCTTGTCTTTGAGCAGATACATAATGAGCACAAGGAACAGGTCGGCAGTTTCGCTGGTCTGAAACTCCGAAGGAAAATTCTGTTTGACTGCAGCGTCCTCCGCGCCGCCGAAAGGCGGATTGGTAACAATGACATCAACGCGGTCTTTCGCGGAATAGTCTGTGACAGGCCGATTGAGGGAATTGATGTGCCGAAGCTGTGGCGTTTCAATATCGTGCAGAATTAGGTTAGTCATAGCCAGCAGATACGGTAGCGGCTTTTTCTCCCAGCCCATGATGGAAGTCTGCAAAGTCTGCAGCTCCTCCGTGGTGGTTACGCTACCGAGGTGCGCGATAGTGCTGGTGAGAAAGCCACCCGTACCGCAGGCGGGGTCAAGAACCGTTTCGCCCAGCTTCGGATCGATTTTCTCCACTATGAAATTGGTAACAGGTCTGGGCGTAAAAAACTCTCCCGCGCGGCCAGCACTTTGCAAATCTTTCAGCATACCTTCATAAAGCTCGTTGAAGGTGTGTTTTTGTGTCGCGTCGATGAAGTCCACTTTCTCATTGATATGGTTAATAAGCTGCCGGAGATAGATGCCGGATTTCATATAATTGTTGATATCCTCAAAGACATTACGCACCACAAATTTACGTGGATCACCGTCGGATGTGTCCAACTTTTTTAGTTTGTTAAACAACGTGTCCACAAATTTAATAAGCTCATCGCCGGTAACGCCTTCCTTATTCTCCGCCCAGTCCCGCCAGCGGTATCCCTCTGGAATTACACCGCGATAATTGGGGCGAAATTCCCATTCCATTTCCTTCGCGTCAAAGACTTTAAGAAATAAGAGCCATGTGATCTGCTCTATGTACTGCGCATCGCCGTTCAGGCCTGCATCTTTACGCATAATGTCTTCCAACGATTTTATTATTGCGGACATTGCCATTATCTCTTTTCTCCTCTATGCAGCATAAATCTCCGCTTCAAGTTCTTTTACAGCCTGACGAAATTTATCAATGCCACCAAATATTTTATTGACGATATAAACTTGTGTGCCGTATTGTTTGATAGGATCGACCTTCAACACATCCACGTTTTCCAAATCGGGCAGTCCGGAATCTGCATACTTTGAAAGCATCGCTTCCAAAATTTCCGCTGCCTGCTGCCCATATTTGGTAAAGTAATTGTGCTTCCGGACATTGTCGGCGCGTTCTTTTCGTGTAAGCGGCGGTTGATCAAAGACGATGTGAAGGATTAAGTCAAAAGGATCAAGGTCTTTCCCCACAGCATCGCAAAGATCATCAAAAAATACGCCGCGTTTCTCAAGTTCATCCACAATGACCTGCTTGCGTTCAGCGCTATGCCAAGCCATCAGAAAATCATTAAGCGATGCATATTCACTGCGCACATTACGCTTGGTGTAATCAATTAGGCTCTCGGTAATCAGGTTCCCGTTCTTATCAAGATATTGAATGTGCTTCTGCACTATTGTAACAGCTTCGCCACCGAGAAGATATTTTTGCTTTCCATCTCCTCCTCCGGGAGGATCAACCTTTGGCGGTCCTTCAGGCCCAGGTCCCGGTTTCTGCGGCTCAAAATCATCCTCTTGCTCAATAGGACCATCAAAATCTGGATCATGGAACAAACGTGTCACATCGCGGAAATCAAAGATGGTGAAGTACATTTTGCCCAAATCCTCGCGCACACGGGTACCACGCCCGATGATCTGCTTGAACTCTGCCACTGAGCGAATATTGGAATCAAGAATGATATATTTTACCGTTTGGATATTTACACCTGTGGAAAGCAATTTGGAAGTAGTAACCAGAACCGGATAATCGCTTTCAACATTCCGGAAATTGTCCAACTGTTTCACACCAGCTTCATCATTAGCAGTAATTCGCATGACATAGTGGTCGTTTTTAGCGCACAGGTCTGCATTTTCATTGACCAGCGCCCGACGCATCCTGTCAGCGTGCTCCTGATCCACACAGAAAAAGATAGACTTATCCATACGGCAATTATGCCTTTTCAGGTAATCAGACACCGTTTTTGCAACCAACTTTGTCCGTTTGGCAAGTACGATATTCGTATCAAAGTCAGTTGTATTGTAGACCCGGTTATCAATGATCTCGCCGTTATCATCAAGCTGGCCATTATAGGGAACAAAGCCCTCGATATCCTTATCAAAAAAGATACGGATCACCCGATACGGGGCAAGAAAGCCATCATTTATTCCTTGCTTGAGAGAATATGTATATATGGGCTCACCAAAATAATCAGTGTTGGATACGGCTGTTGTCTCCTTCGGTGTCGCTGTCAGACCAATCTGCGTGGCTGAATGAAAATAATCCAGAACCTCACGCCATTGGCTGTCCACCTTTGCACTGCCGCGATGGCACTCATCAACGACTATCAAATCGAAGAAGCCAGGACTAAACTGACGAAAAAGACTGTTATCTCCTTCATCCTCGCCAGATAAGCCCTGATATAGCGCAAGATAAATTTCATGGGCGGTATCAAAGTTGGTCTTGGTAACCCATGTCATATGGTCTTTGAACGGAGCAAAGTCATCCGTCATCGGCTGAGACACAAGTACACGCCTGTCTGCAAGAAATAGAATCCGCTTCTTGATTCCGGCTTTCCATAACCGCCAAATGATCTGAAATGCCATATAGGTTTTGCCGGTACCGGTCGCCATTACGAGCAAGACTCGCTTTTGCCCATCTGCAATAGCTTCCACTGTTCGGTTAATTGCGTTCATCTGATAATAGCGCGGCTGCTTATCCGGATTGTCTGAATAATACGGCTCGTCAATTATCTTATCCTGCTGTGGACTGACGTGGCTTTGTTCATGATACATCTGCCATAGCGTTTCCGGAGATGGGAATTCATCGTTTGAAAGTGTTATTTCCACAGCTCCTTCGGTGATGAATTTATTATGGAACACAAAGCCGTCGCCGTTAGAGGAAAACACAAACGGAATGTCCATCATCGTGGCATACTGTAACGCTTGCTGTATACCATCAGACATGGTATGATTATTGTCTTTTGCCTCAACGACTGCGATTGGCTTGTTAGGCTTATAAAACAAGACATAATCTGCCTTTAGCGGCTTTTCACGCTTGCATATTTTCCCTCGAGCGACGATGCGCCCCTTGGTGACGGGATATTCTACCCGTAGCTGCGTCATGGGGTTCCATCCGGCTTTTAATATGGCGGGATTGATATATTTCATACGGATATCGGCTTCAGATAGTGCTTTTTTGTTTATCTGCTCACTCATAACCTCTCCTCCTCGCTTGCTTCTGGAGCAAATTCCAATATATCATCCACACCGCAATCCATGACCCTGCAAATGCGTTCAACACTTTCCAGCGATACATAACTGTTCCGCTTTAGCCTCGTCATGATATTACCGCTGAATCCGGCTTTCTGCTGAAGTTGTGCATTTGTTATGCCTTTTTCTATCATCAAATGGAAAAGCTTTTTATAGATGACAGCCATAGCTGTACCTCCGAAAACGACTGATAAAAATATAATATCACGAAAAGGTGATTTTCGCAATATAATCGGGTGAAGGCGTAATTCCCACTTGTCCATTTTTGTGGGATATATCAGGGGGCGGTTAAATCTCCACAGCTCTTTGCCTGCGCAACGTGCTTGCCTTGAATCCGTGTATTGCTTGACCCGTGAGTTACCTAACCTGCCCAATGATTCTACAAAACCGGATTAGCCGGTAGCGTAAGGGCAAGCGATGGAAAAGTATATACTTTTCCCCCGTTTTTATATTTCCCCTTATTAGGAAAATATAAAAACTTCGCTTGTTGGGGGATACCCCAAACCCCATGTTTCTGCCGGTAGCCTCATACTCCGAGGCAACATAAAAGGCTGTCCCCTGCTGGGGCAGCCTTTTGAAAAAACGCTATCTCTCAATACCGTATGATCGCTGATTTTCGGGTGCTTTTTTCAATTGCCGGAACATTCGTCCCACATTGGACTGCACTGTCTGCCATTCCAGCATTTCCTTCTTGGTTTGCCGGTACTCTGCATAGAGTGCTTTCCTTTTTGCAATAAGCTCAGTATATTCCGCCTGCAGCGCTTCCATATTCGGAAGCTGTTGTAAGTGAAGCACGTCTAAATTTCGGCGCGCTGCCTCATAAATCAATAAATCGGCCTCGTGCGCTTCGCGGTAGGCATCGGGGCTTTTGCTTTTCCGGTAAGCATCGTAGACCGGCTTGGCGTTAAGGTAGTCCGCGTAATCTTTGCGAAGCGCAGAGATTTCTTTCAGCCGTTTATCTGCGACTTTCATCTGCTCCAGCCCATCGGAAAAAGAGCTTTGCAGTTTAGCAACCCTCTGCCTGAGCTGCTCCATATCGGAAATACCGTGTTCAGAGAGGAAATTCATCGTCCGCGCCATTTCCTTGAGATTGAATATCTTAGCCCACTGTTCGTAACCGGGACCTTTGCCCGCCTGCATTTTTGCCTGAATATCCACCAGCCGCTGGATTGCTCCGATATGATGGGAGCGCTTCTGCGGCGTAGGCTGCCGTACCTGCTCCGAAAGCCGATTACAAAGCGCTTGTTCTGTATAATTGACCCCTAGCGTTTTGGCACGTGTGAAACGCTCCTGCCCTGCCGCACGGAAGGAGATGTACTTGCCTCGTTTGATTTCATAGCCCTGTTCCCGCATCCGTGTGAGCAGCATATCAAAATCCTTACAACCGGGAAGCGCTTCGTCAATCGTCCGGCGCAGCAGGGCTTTCCAACTTGTCCCTTTGCGCTCGGCCGCCCATTCAGCATAGTGCTTGCCTTTGGCGGCGGGATGTTCCACCACGGAAAGCCCATATTCTTGACACAGACGGTCACTGATGCGTTGCACAGCCTTGATAGAATAGCCGTAATTGTTGAATTTGTGGGTACAGTCCAGCGTGGTCGAATTGAAAATGATATGGTTATGGACGTGTGCCTTATCAATATGCGTCGCCACGATAAAGGCGTGCTGGCCTTGGGTGAACTCCATCGCCAGCTTGTAACCGATTTCGTTTGCCGTTTCCGGTGCCACCTCGCCCGGCTTAAACGACTGCCGGATCTGGTAAGCAACCACATCCTTCTTGGCGCTGGCCTTGCGCCCGGTCAGATCGGTATAAATTTTCTTGGAAAAAGCAAACTCCGCATCCACAGTTTCCGGGCTGCACTCGTAGGCAGAAATCAGCTCCCCATCGCGTGTTTTGGCGGGATTCATGGCATAATCCGTATGGGCTGAGATAGCCCGCACGATGCTTTTACCGTTGTTGCCGTGCATGGGGATGATTCGAGTTGTTCCCAAATTGGTAACACCTCACTTCAGTTTAGAGAGTTCCCGCAGAACGTTCCGCACGCCGTTCCATACCTGAGAGTAGTCCCGTTGTAAATCCTGAACGTCCTCAGCATAGATATTTCGCGTCTCATTGACCCGGCGGGCAATCTGGTTGATGTTGTTGGCCGTGAAGTGCATCAGGCGTACCAGTTCCCGCAGCGTGGGGATGTCCAGCTGGATAATGTACCCGTCGATTGCCATTCTTCGAAGATACGCACTCATATTGCGTATTCCAAACTTTTGCATCTTCTTCAAAATAAGCAGATGTTCCTTTTCGGAGAGCTTGAAATAGATACCGACTGGATGAGTCTTCTTATGTATCTCCGGTTCCTTCTTCACTGACTCACCCCAAATCCATAAACCTTTTCCTTGAAGTATTGCAGACTGCATCGGCCTGAGATCGTGATATACCCTTGCTTTTTCAGCTCTTCGTTCAGCTGTCGAATGATTTTGTATGCTTTTCCTTTACTGATTCCCAGCGACTCCGCAACTTCTCTCGCGGTAATGTATTGTGTCTGCACAGGCATCCCTCCCAACCAAAATGTGTATTTTAAGTGCATATTTTGGTTATACGCATTTATTATTCATCTGTCAAGTGCAATAATGTAAAATATGTACTTGTATTTCGCATTTTCATCTGTTATACTAAATGAGAGGTGAACAGCACATGAGCAAAATTGAGCGTGGCGCAATCGGCAAGCGCCTCCGAGAAGTCCGAAAACAGCGAGGACTCAATCAGACGGAACTCGCCAACATGCTGGGAAAGTCGCTTCGCACTGTCCAGAAATACGAAAGCGGAGAAATCGAGATTTCCATCGCGATGATCAATGAACTTGCCCACAAGCTGGATACGACGGCGACCTACCTGCTAGGCAACAAATCGGCAGACGTACATCTGGATTGCCTGGCCGATATCATGGGGTTCCTGTTTCAAATGGATCAGGCCAAGGAGTTTCATTTTACCGTAGACGTGAAACGGCCTCCCCACGACGAAAACTGGCAGTGCTCTCTTGTCTTCGACGGGAAAAACAAAACTGCCGATCTCAACGCGGATGTTTGTCTTTTCCTTGAAGAATGGCAGGAATACCGGGAAGATCTTCAAGCCGGACGAATTTCACCCGAAAGGTACGAGCAGTGGAAGGACAAGACACTGGCCTATTACGCTTCCACCGGTATTCATTCTATTTCATCCGATTCATCGGAAAAATCATCGAAAAGCGAATAAGCAATCGGGTCGGAATCTAATGAAAGGAGATACGAATGTCCGTATCAAAAGATACCGCAACCGGGAAATGGATGGTTCAGTGCCGTGTAACCGACTGGCAGGGTAAAGTCATCCATAAAAAGAAAAGAGGCTTTGCGACCAAGAAGGCGGCTCAAGAGTGGGAGCGTGACCTTCTGAACAAGTCCAAAGCCAATATGAATATGTTGTTTAAGGATTTTATCGACCTGTATTTCGAGGATATGAGCCATCGGCTCAAAATTTCTACCATCATGAATAAGCGATTTATGATCGACAAGAAAATAACGCCGGTATTTGGAGAAAAAACGGTCTGTGAAATTACTCCGGCCGATATCCGAAAATGGCAGAATTCTCTGGCAGAGCATCGTGGCAAAAACGGGAAGCTGTTTTCCCCAACGTACTTAAAGGCAATCAACAATCAACTTACGGCAATTTTCAATTATGCCGTCCGTTTCTACAACTTGAGGGAAAACCCCTGCCACAAAGCCGGAAGTATGGGCAAGGCTGACGCAGAGGAAATGCTCTTTTGGACATGGGATGAATTTCATACGTTTATCCCGTGCGTCAAAGATAAGCCGCGAGCATACGCCGCGTTCATGACGCTTTATTTTACCGGAATACGTGTCGGCGAATTGACCGCTCTGACGCCAGCCGATGTGGATTTGGAGAAGAAGACGATTAACATCAACAAATCCTATCAGCGCATTAAAGGCAAGGACATCATTACGCCGCCGAAGACACCAAAAAGCAACCGCGTGATCACAATCCCGGACACCCTCTGCGACTGTCTGAAAGAGTATATGGGCAAGTGCTACGGTCTTCAGAAAACAGATCGTTTGTTCCCATTCACAAAGTATTTTCTGTGGCATGAGATGGATCGTGGGTGCCGGAAATCGGGCGTCAAGCGGATTCGGGTTCACGACCTGCGCCACAGTCACGCCAGCCTGCTGATCGAGATGGGATTCACGCCTCTTTTAATTGCGGAACGGCTCGGCCACGAAAAAATCGAAACCACGCTGGAAACATACAGCCACCTCTTTCCGAACAAGCAGAATGAGGTGGCCGCAAAATTGGATTTATTGGCCGCAAAAGGAGCCAAGAATCCCAATGTAGCCAATCGGTAGCCAACAGGGTATAAAAATCCCCGCGAAGCCGCATGAATACTGGCTCCACGGGGAAAGTGGTCTTATTCCCACTCAATGGTTGCCGGCGGCTTTGAAGTGATATCGTACACGACACGGTTGACGTGGCGGACTTCGTTTACGATGCGTTCGGAAATTTTGCCCAATAGATCGTAAGGAATCCGTGCCCAGTCGGCTGTCATAAAATCGCTGGTCGTCACGCCGCGCAGCGCTACAGTGTAATCGTACGTACGCCCGTCGCCCATCACACCGACCGACCTCATGTCGGTGAGCACTGCAAAATACTGGTTAATGTCGCGCATCAGCCCGTTTTTCGCAATTTCATCGCGGAAAATCGAATCGGCCTCCCGCAGAATATCCAGCTTGTCGGGAGTGATGGCCCCGATGATGCGGATGGCCAGCCCCGGACCGGGGAACGGCTGCCGCCACACGATGGAATCCGGCAAGCCCAGCTCGGTGCCCAATGCCCGGACCTCATCCTTGAAAAGCATGCGCAGCGGCTCGACGATCTCACGGAACCGTACGTTTTTTGGCAGCCCGCCCACGTTGTGGTGACTCTTGATGACTGCGGCGTCACCCGTGCCCGACTCGATCACATCGGGGTAAATAGTCCCCTGCGCGAGGAAATCCACCTGCCCGATCTTGGCGGCTTCCGCCTCGAAGACACGAATGAATTCCTCACCGATGATCTTGCGCTTGCGCTCCGGCTCGGTCACGCCGTCGAGTTTTTTCAAAAAGCGGTCGGCCACGTTGACGCGGATAAACCGGATATTCCGGTTTTTAAATACGGCTTCGACTTCGTCGCCCTCGTTTTTGCGAAGCAGGCCGTGATCGACGAAAATACACGTCAGCTGCCGACCCACAGCCTGCGAAAGCAGCGCCGCGGCCACCGTCGAATCCACTCCGCCGGAAAGTGCCAGCAGCACCTGGCCGTCGCCGATTTTTTCTTTCAAAGAGGTGACTGCCTGGCGGGCGTAATCCCCCATGCTCCAGTCGCCACGGCAGCCGCAGATGCGGGTGAGAAAATTATGGATAATTTCTTTCCCATACTGCGTGTGGAGCACTTCCGGGTGAAACTGCACCCCATAAAAGTGCCGTTTTTCGTCGGCAATACCGGCCACCGGGCAATTAGCGGAGTGGGCAACGACCCGAAATCCTTCGGGCGGACGTTCCACATAGTCGCCGTGACTCATCCAGACGACCGATTTTTCCGCCAGACCGGCAAACAGCGGGCTGGAAAGATCCATCTCGGTCTCCGTCCGGCCGTATTCCCGCCGGCCGCCTGCGGCGGCAACATGACCGCCCAACATCTGTGCCATGAGCTGATTGCCATAGCAGATGCCCAGCACCGGCACGCCCAGCCCAAGTACTTCCGACGGGCATGTCGGGGCTTTGTCGTCATACACACTGCTGGGGCCGCCGGTGAAAATAATCCCCACCGGGTGCATGGCCCGGATCTGCTCCATCGGGGTATGGTAGGAATGCACCTCGCAGTACACCCCGCATTCCCGCACACGGCGGGCAATCAGCTGATTATACTGGCCGCCGAAATCCAGCACCAGGACGAATTGATGTTCCATGATTAACCGATCACGCCTTTCCAATCCGGCGTCCAAACGCCTTAAAACCCCATGGGGCCAAAAATCGGGATACTATGACATTATACGCCTTCTTACCCGGCCGGGCAAGAAAGCGTCAATCGCTTTCCGGTGCAAACAGAGACGTCTTGCGGTGCAGATAAACCGACATCACCAGCCCGATCGCCCAAAAAGAGGAGACAACGGAGGAACCGCCCGAGCTGAAAAAGGGCAGTGAAATGCCGATGACCGGCAGCAGCATCAGTGCCATGCCGAGATTGATAACGGCCTGTACGGCAAAGCAGGAAAAAATGCCCAGGCACATCATGGCCCCCATGCTGTCTTTTGCCCGGCGGGAGTCGGACAAAATGCGCCCCAGCAGAAGCAGCACGAGGACAAAAATCGCCAGGCACCCAATGAAGCCGAGTTCCTCGCCCGCCACGGCGAAAATCATGTCGTTCTGCCGCTCCGGCAGCAGACCGGAGTTGAGGGCGGACTGAGTCTTGGGCCCGTGGAACAGACCGTACCCCCACATGCCGCCCGAACCGATGGCTTTTTGCGCCTGCTGCTGCTGCTGCGCCGTCACGGGGTAACTGTTGGGGTCAAAAAGCGCCATAATCCGGTTTTTCTGGGTGGCCCCGATCTTTTTCCAGGCAAGCGGAGCAGAGATCAGCGCCAGCACGCCGGCACCGACAAAATAGCGGAGCTGCACGTTGGCGGCAAATAACATCGACAGAAAAATCAGCGCGAAGACCAGCGCCATACCCATATCTTTCTGCACCACGATGATACCGATGGGGACAAGCGCATGCAAAGCGAGCAGCGCCACGGTGCGGAAGGAATGGACATCCTCCTTGACCATATCGTAATGTTTCGACCACGTGATGACAAACAGAATTTTGACAATTTCCGACGGCTGAATGGTGGTAAAGCCCAGATCGATCCACGACAGATCCTCCGAACCTTTGACCATATGCGGGTGGATATACGGGAGCAGTAGCAGGATGATGCCTGCTGCCGCGATGTATTTCCACAGCCCGGCAATGTCGTGGTAATCCAGCTTGGAAATCACGAACATACCGATGAGACCGATGACGATACCCACGACCTGGGTTGTCATCTTCGAATGGGCCGAATGCGTCGCGCTCATCACCAGCATAAAGCCGTAAGCGCTCGCCAGCAGCGTCAGCGCCAGCAGCGTGCAGTCGGCCTGCCGGAAATAGCGCCACACGGCGTTTCCAATCCGTTTCAATCCGTTCCACCGCCTCCTTCCCATACCTTTCCCTATTATATCGTCGGGCATGACATAATGCAAGCCAAAAACCTTTGACGCAGAGGAGCTTCGTGAGTATAATAAGTACGGACTGTGGTTCCGGCAGGAATACGGTCGAATCCCGGCGCTTTACCGGAAAAACCTGTTGGGAGGTCTTTTTATGCGCAGTGATATAGAGATTGCGCAGCAGGCTACGCTGCGCCCCATCAGCGAGGTGGCGTCGCTACTGGGCATTTCTGCCGACGACCTGGAATGTTACGGAAAATACAAGGCGAAGCTGAGCGAGGAACTGCTCGTGCGGGCCGGGAACCGGCCGACCGGGAAGCTGGTGCTGGTGACGGCGGTCAACCCCACGCCGGCGGGCGAGGGCAAGACCACCACCACCATCGGTCTGGGCGACGCGATGCGCCGGATGGGCAAAAAAGTGGCCATAGCGCTGCGCGAGCCCTCCCTCGGGCCGGTATTCGGCCTCAAGGGCGGTGCCGCGGGCGGCGGGTACGCCCAGGTAGTGCCCATGGAGGACATCAACCTCCACTTCACCGGCGACATGCATGCCATCACCGCCGCCAACAACCTGCTCTGCGCCATGCTCGACAACCATATCCATCAGGGCAACGCCCTGGGCATCGACCCGCGCCGGGTGCTGATCCCCCGCGTGATGGATATGAATGACCGCGCGCTGCGCTCCATCGTTGTGGGTCTCGGCGGCAAAGCCAACGGCATGCCCCGGCAGGACGGATTCTGCATCACGGTGGCAAGCGAAGTGATGGCGATCCTCTGTCTGGCGGCAAATCTCCGCGACCTCAAAGAGCGGCTGGGCCGCATGCTGGTGGCCTACACCTTCGACGGCCGGTCTGTATACTGCCGCGACCTGAAGGCTGCCGGTGCCATGACCGCGCTGCTGCGCGACGCCCTCAAGCCCAATCTGGTGCAGACGCTGGAAGGCACCCCCGCCTTTATCCACGGCGGTCCTTTTGCCAATATCGCCCATGGATGCAACTCGGTACGTGCCACCCGGCTGGGGCTGGAGCTGGCCGATTACTGCATCACCGAGGCGGGCTTCGGCTCCGACCTCGGCGCCGAAAAATTCATGGATATCAAGTGCCGGGCCGCGGGGCTCAGGCCTGACGTCATCGTGCTGGTGGCAACCATCCGCGCCCTCAAATATAACGGCGGCGTGCCGCGCGGCGAGCTGAAAACGGAAAATCTGCCCGCTCTGCGCCGGGGCGCCGAAAACCTGCGCGCCCACATTGCGAATATGCGCAAATTCGGCCCGCCCGTCGTGGTGGCCATCAACCGGTTTGAAACCGACACCGAGGCCGAAATCGAAACCCTTTCCGCCCTCTGCGCTGAAGAAGGCGCGGATTTCGCGCTGTCGGAAGTTTTCGCCAAGGGCGGCGCAGGCGGCCTGGAGCTTGCGGAAAAGGTCGCGGCAGCCTGCGGGAAGCCTTCGCACTTCGCGCCCGTCTACGGGCTGGATATCCCGCTGGAGCAGAAGGTGGAAACGCTGGCGCGCGAAATTTACGGCGCCGACGGCGTCGACTTTTCCGACACCGCGCGCAAATCCATCGCCGCGGTGCGGGAACTGGGCGGGGATGCACTGCCCGTCTGTGTGGCCAAGACCCAGTATTCTCTGTCGGACAATCCCTCCCTGCTGGGCCGTCCCTCCGGTTTCCGGCTGCAGGTGCGGGATGTGCGCCTGAGCGCGGGGGCCGGCTTCGTGGTGATCTATGCAGGCAACATTCTCACCATGCCCGGCCTGCCCCGCGTGCCCGCGGCCGACAATATCGATGTGGATGACCGGGGCGTCATCACCGGTCTTTTCTGACCGGCACACGAAAGGCACGGGTCAAGTTGGAGAAAGAAACCATTCAGAGTCATTCGCCCGCCGACACCGAAGCGGCGGGGCGCCGTCTGGCGCAAAGCCTCCGGCCGGGGGACGTGGTCGCCCTGACCGGAGGTCTCGGCATGGGCAAGACCCAGTTTATCCGGGGTCTTGCGCGGGGTCTGGGGTATGATGGGCCGGTCACCAGCCCGACCTTCACGCTGGTGCACGAATACGCGGGCCGGGTGCCGGTCTATCATTTCGATATGTACCGCATCACCGGCTGGGACGATCTGGAATCCGTCGGCTTTTTCGACTATCTGTCGGCCGGAGGCGTATGTGCCGTCGAGTGGAGCGAAAACGTGTGGGAGGCGCTGCCGGAGGACGCCTGGGTCGTGCGCATCGCCCGGGGCGGCGACGACTTATCCCGCATCATCACGACAGGAAGGGGAACCGGCCATGAAGATACTGGCCATTGACTGCAGCTCCGTTTCCGTTTCGGCCGCGCTGTGCGAGGACGAAGCCCTGCTGGGGGAAGAATTCATCCACACCCGGCAGGTGCACAGCGAAACGCTGATGCCCGGCGTGGCGGCGCTTCTCGACCGCTGCCGGGTGAAGCCCGCGGAAATCGGCCTTTTCGCCGTGACGGCAGGGCCCGGCTCTTTCACGGGAGTGCGCATCGGCGTTTCCGCCGTCAAAGGGCTGGCCGTCGCGCGGGATATCCCCTGCGCGGCCGTTTCGCCGCTGGAAGCGGCCGCGGCCGGGGTGCCCTTTTTCGACGGCATCGTCTGCGCCGTGATGGATGCCCGCCGCGGGCAGTTTTACAATGCCCTTTTTGAGGGCGGGGAAACGCGCCGTCTGACCCCTGACCGGGCCATCGGCGTCGACGAGTTGGGCGACGAGCTCCGGGCCGCGCAAAAAAGAGTGCTCCTGGTTGGAGACGGCGCGAAATTGTGTTATAATAACTTGAATGCAACGGTCCCCGTGACGGCCGCGCCCGACCGGGTCTGTTACCCGCGGGGAGCGGCCATCGCGGCGCTTGGGCTGCGGGAATACCGGGCCGGCAAGGCGATCTCCCCTGCCGAGCTGCAGCCGGTGTATCTGCGCCTGCCCCAGGCGGAGCGCGAGCTCCGGCGCCGCCAGGCTCCGCCGGCGGAATGACAAGCCCGGCGGCCACTTCTCACCGTCACACCGAAACAGAAAGGAAGTCCGAGATGTTAGCGATCGGCTGCGATCACGGAGGGTACCAGCTAAAACTGGAGCTGCTCCGCCATTTGGAGGAACGGAAGATCCCCTACCGGGACCTGGGCTGTCACAGCGAGGCATCGTGCGACTATCCGGATTATGCCGGTGCCGTTTGTCAGGCCGTCGCCTCGGGCGAATGCGAAAAGGGCGTGCTGCTGTGCGGCACGGGCGTGGGCATGTCCATCGCGGCCAACAAATGCCGCGGCATCCGCGCCGCCTGCTGCTCCGACACCTTCAGCGCACGCTACACCCGCCGGCACAACGACGCCAATGTGCTATGCATGGGCGGACGGGTGGTCGGCCCGGGTCTGGGCTGCGAACTGCTGGATGTGTTCCTCGACACGCCGTATGACGGCGGGGAACGTCACGACCGCCGTCTGCGCAAAATCGCCGCGCTGGAAGAGACCCGTGGCCGCTGCGAAAAATAAAGCTCTCTGAAGTGCGAATCCGCCCTGTCCGGAAAAGCCGGATACGGCAGTAATATGACCGGAAAGGCATGATATGCTATGAATCAGAATGTTTTCGTACTGAATCACCCCCTGCTGCAGCACAAGCTGTCTTTACTGCGTGATAAAAAGACCGGCTCGAAGGAATTCCGTGAAATCGTCGGCGAGATCGCCATGCTGATGTGCTATGAAGCCACCCGCGACCTTCCGCTGGAGGAAGTCGAGATCGAAACGCCCGTGGCGATGGCCAGGACCCGCGTGATTTCGGGCAAGAAGCTGGCCTTCGTGCCGATTCTGCGCGCGGGGCTGGGCATGGTGGAGGGTGTGCTGCGCCTGGTGCCGGCCGCCAAGGTCGGCCACATCGGCCTCTATCGTGACCCCAAGACTCTGGCGCCCGTCGATTACTACTGTAAGCTGCCCACCGACATCCGCGAACGGGACGTCATCGTGCTCGACCCGATGCTCGCCACCGGCGGCTCGGCGGTGGAGGCGATCGCGGTGCTCAAGCGCAACGGTGTCAAGCATATCAAATTCATGTGTATCATTTCGGCTCCGGAAGGCGTCAAGGCGCTCACCGAGGCCCACCCGGATGTGACCGTCTACTGTGCGTCGCTGGATGAACGGCTCAACGAAAACGGCTATATCGTCCCGGGCCTGGGCGACGCGGGCGACCGTCTTTTCGGCACGAAATAACTTCAGAGCAGAGCTTTTACGATGGGGGAGCTGCGGCGCGGCCGCAGCTCCCCCATCGTATGCGTACTGTTTGTCCCGGCAGGGAATGGTCTCAGGCGATACCGGCGGCATCCACCGCGGCGCGCATGGTCTCGCCCGCCGCGTCGTGGATAATCAGCTGCGCCTGCCCGTCGTAGGGCGTCTGGGTGCGGTTGATGAGCACCAGATGGTCGCCGCGGAAATAATTGAGCAGGCCCGCCGCGGGGTACACCGCCAGACTCGTGCCCATCACAAGCATCAGATCGGCCGCGGCGATGTGCGCGACGGCGTCATCCACCACCCGCTCGTCCAGCGCTTCCTCATAGAGCACGATATCCGGGCGCACGATGCCGCCGCAGCTCTCGCAGTGCGGGACGCCTTTGGCCGCAAGGATGTAATCCAGCCCGTAGGCCCGATGGCAGTGGACACAGTAATTGCGAGCCAGACACCCGTGGAGCTCACAGACTTTCCGGCTCCCGGCCCGGGTGTGCAGACCGTCGATATTCTGCGTCACGACCGCTGTGAGGCGGCCCGCCTGTTCCAGTTCCCGGAGCGTGATGTGCGCGTCGTTGGGCTGCGCGTCGGGGAAGATGAGATATTTACGCAGATAATCGAAAAAGATGTCGGGGTGCGCTTCAAAAAAGCTGTGAGAAAGCAGCACCTCCGGCTGGCGGCCATATTCCCGCCGGATCGCTTCGTAGACCCCGCCCGCCGAGCGGAAATCGGGAATATGGCTTTCCGTCGAAACGCCGGCACCCGTAAACGCTACAATGCGCCGCGCCGATTTCAGCAGCCCGGCCAGTTGCTCCACTGGATTCATGTCCATCCACCATGCCTTTCCGCCGGACTGGATTTTCCGGCTAACCGACTTCATTATACTATTTTCCAATTAAATTGTGGATACAATCCGCAATTTAATTGCTGCCGCAAAGCGGCAAGCGGCGCTGCCACCACTTACACGTAAGAATTCCTTTACAATTGCGTAAAACCTGATATAATCAGCACAGGGAACAATGTTCTTGTTCCCCGATCTCGACATCCGAAAGGAGCACTTCATGGCACGACCGGACAAACGCGAGGAAATCGCCGCATTCATTGAGCAGCAATACCGCAAAAACGGCTATTCGCCTTCCATCAACGAGATTGCGGCTCATCTGGGGCTGAGCGCCAAATCCAATATTCATCGGCAGTTGCAGCGGCTGGTGGAGGACGGGAGGCTGGTCAACCTGGGCGGCCGGTACGTGCCGGCTTCCATGCAGCCCCCGGCGGGAGCGGACATCGCAAAGGTGCCTTTGCTGGGCGCGGTGGCGGCCGGCAACCCCATCACGGCCTATGAGGATCTGGAGGGGTATGTGGACTACATCCCGCGTTTCGGCGACAGCCGGGATCTTTTCGCGCTGCGGGTCCGGGGCGACTCGATGATCGACACCGGCATACTCGACGGGGATATCGTGATCGTGGAAAAAACGCCGATGGTGGAAAACGGCGAGATTGCCGTCGCCCTCATCGACGGGGACGCCACCGTCAAGACCTTTTACCGGGAAAACGGCCATATCCGGCTGCAGCCCGAAAACCCGGAGCTTGCCCCCATCATCGTGAAGGACGTCGTGATACTGGGCCGCGTGGTGGCGAGCATGCGCTACCATACTCACGGCGGCATCCGACGCTGAACCAGCCGAAAAGGGGGCCAGCGGCATAAACCCCAGGCCCCTGACACACCGTTTCTCCGTCAGTCCGACGGGTGCTCCCCGGCCGCATGGACACCATGCGCGCCGCGGCGTTCCCGGATATCGTCGATTTCCGCTCCGACGTCCGCAAACTCCTCCTGCGCATCCTCCAGCTCTTCCTCCGCCTCTCTTTCGACCTCTTGGTCGACACCGGTACGGGAACGGATGAATGTCACCAGCGAGCCGCCGATGACCAGCACGATACCCGCCACCATATTCCAGGTGATGGGTTCACCCAGGAATGCCAGCGCGATCAGCGGCGCCAGAGCGGGTTTGATAAAAAACACCGTGGAGGCTGTGGAAGCCGACGTTTCCTCCATCGCCATGAAGTAAAACGCGTAGCCGAGCCCTGTCACGCACACGCCCACATACAGCAGCCCCGGCAGACCGGCCAGCGAGAGCCCCCGCAGCACCGGTATGGCCGCGAATTGCCCAAGACCTGCCTGTGCAAGCCCGGCCGCCACCGCAGGCACGTTGGTAAACAGAATCAGCGCCAGCATTTCCATGCTCCCGGCCAGGAAGCTGAAGGCCGTCAGCGCCAAGCCGCCGTAGCGGGCCGTGCGCTTTTTGCCGATGACGCCATAAAGCGCAAATGTGGCCGCCGAAAGCAGCGTCAGCACGATGCCCGCCGCGCCCGCACTCATGTGAAGCGGATTCATGATGCAAAGGATGCCGATCACGCTCAGCAGCATGGAAACGATCGTTTCCTTCCGTATAGGCTCACCGAGCAGCAAAAATGCAAACGGCACCACGAACACCGGGTTGCAGGAAAAGAGAATGGCTACGATGGAAGCCTTGGCCATGCCCACTGCAAGCTGATACAGTGTCATGCTCACCACGACGCCCACGAAACCGGTCATGGCAAAGAAGCCCCAGTCGCCCGCCGTCAAGTGCACCTTGCGCTTTTGCAGAGCGCGGAAGCCCAGCGGCAACAACACCAGCGAGCCGATGAAAAACCGGATGAAATTCATCTGAATGGCGTTGAAGCCCAGCGACGACAGCTTGAGCGCCACTTCCATCGAGCTGAAGAAAATGACCGTCAGCCCGATATATATATATGCCTTTTTCAATCTGACTGCCTCCCAATCTGGAAATGACCGTTTGCGCGACGATCGAACGACGTGACCCGGCATTTCCAGACTTGGAAGCAGCAATTCACCCAAACAAGCCAAAAAAGGAAAACACAGGCATACCAAATCCGGCCTCGCCATAGCGGCGGGCCGGGCGGCCAGTAATACAGACCGTTCGTCCATCTCTGCCGACTATTGTACCACACGGGCAGGCATATGAAAAATATTTGATTAATATTACGATATATGATATACGTATGTTAACGATATTCTGCAGATATTTCGCCGCATCCGTGACAAGACGGCCCCCGCCGGGGCGGAAAGGCAGACCGGAATGGATATTCGCCAGCTACACTATTTCCTCACGGTGGCCAAGGAGGGTCAGATCACCCGGGCGGCCGCCCGGCTGCATATGGCCCAACCGCCGCTGAGCCAGCAGATCCAGCTGCTGGAGGATGAGCTGCAGGTGCGGCTTTTTAACCGCACCTGCCACGGGGTAGTGCTCACCCCGGCGGGAATCGTGCTGCGCGAGCGCGCCGAGCAGGTGGTCGAAATGATGCAGTCCATCCGCCGGGAGCTGACCGACCTCAACGATGGGCTCCACGGGGTGCTTAACATCGGCACGGTGGCATCCTCCGGCGCCGCGCTGCTGCCGCAGATGATGCAGCGGTTTCACTGCCAATACCCGCGCGTCGTATTTCAGGTTTGGGAAGGCGACACCTATCGGGTCGCCGAGCTGCTGGCACGCGGGGTGGTGGAAATCGGTATCGTGCGCACGCCGTTTGTCAACGACGTCATGCACATAAAGCCGCTGAGTGACGGCCGCGACGACCCTATGGCCGCCGTGGCCCAAAGCGGTCTGCTCAGTGGCAGCGGGCCTATGCCGCTGGGAGAGCTGGGCGGTTGCCCGCTGATCCTGCACCGGCGGTACGAGAGCCTGTTTGCCGATGTCTGTCAGGCGGCAAAGGTGGAGCCGCTGGTCGTGTGCCGGGGGGATGACATCCGCTCGATGCTCGTTTGGGCGGAAGAGGGCTTAGGCATCGCCATCGTGCCCGAATCCACCGTTGGGCTGGCCCACTGCCCCGGGCTGCATGCAAGGCGGCTGGACGATAATTCCCTGCGCACGGGCGTGGCCGTCGTCTGGCCAAAAAACCGGTATCTTTCCGTCGCCGCACAGCGAATGATTCACCTGTTTTTCAAGAGTGACAATCCGGAAAATTTTCCTTCATCCGGGAAAAAAGTCTGATTACGGGTTGTATTTCCCACACAAGCCGATATAATGGGGTATCATACCCGCATACGGTCGGGACCCAAGAACCGCCTTTTCCGGCGGGGAGGACAACATGCATTGTACACAGCAGGATTCGGTCTGTTTCCAGGAAAAAACTTCCGGCGACTTATCCATTTATTATGCCGGGTGGCAGAAATGCCCGTCCGGACACCGCGCCTGCGGGGTGCGTGACCATTACCTGATGCATTACATAGTCCGCGGGCGCGGGGAATTCCGCTCGGGCGGCGTGACCCGCCGGCTGGGAGCCGGCGACGGTTTCCTGATCTGCCCGTCGGTATGCACCAGCTACCGGGCCGACACGGAGGACCCGTGGGAATATCTGTGGATCGGCTTTTACGGCCCGGGCGCCAAGGCGCTGCTGGATGCGGCCGACCTGTCGGCCGACCATCCGGTGTTTCATTACGACCGGGATCGTGCGGTCGTCGACTGCCTGCAGGGCATCATCCGTTCCACCAGCACCTCCGCCGGCATCGAGTACGAAGCGCTGGGTCATTTCTATCTGCTGATGTCGCGTCTGATCGAGGATTATGCCGCCCGCAGCCAGGAAAAGACCGCCGTACCCTCCGATTATTATGTGGAAAAAGCCAAGCAGTACATCCAGTGCAACTATTCCCGGAGCCTGTCGGTGCAGGAGGTCGCGCGCTATGTGGGGCTGGACCGTTCCCAGCTTTTCCGGCTTTTCAAAATCAGCACGGATTATTCCCCCCAGCAGTATCTGATCCATTACCGTACCTCCAAGGCGTGTGAGCTGATTGCCAACACCGACCTCAATTTCGAAGAAATCGCCCATTCGGTGGGTTTCGAGTATTCCTCATACTTTTTCCGCCAATTCAAGAAGCGGGCGGGGCTGACGCCGTCGGAATACCGGCAGAACATCATCGAAATGCGCACCGGGGAACACACCGGGACATAACGCGCCGCCGTAACCGCAAAAAGACTGCCGCAGCCATAAGGCTGCGGCAGTCTTTTTGGTATATCACCGCTCAACCCAATCGTTTAATCCAGCCGTTTTTCCAGTGCGTCGAGCTCACCGGTCATCTCGGCAGGCAAGCGGCCGCCGAATGTCGCGTAAAATTTGCGGATGTCTCCGACTTCCGCCCGCCACAGGTCACGATCCACCGAAAGAAGCTCCCGTATGGTGTCGACGGAAAGATCGAGGCCCTCCCGGTCGATATCCTCCGGTCGGGGCTCATAGCCCAGCGGAGTCGCCACCGCCTGCGCATCGCCCCCGCACCGGCCGAGAATCCACATCAGCACGCGCATGTTGTCGCCGAAGCCCGGCCATATAAAATGCCCCGCGTTGTCGGTCCGAAACCAATTGACGTGGAAAATTTGAGGCGGCTTTTTCAGCCCGGCGCCCACGTCGAGCCAGTGCTGCCAGTAATCGCCCATGTGGTAGCCGCAAAACGGCAGCATGGCCATGGGGTCGCGCCGCACCACGCCCACCCGGCCGGCGGCCGCCGCCGTGGTTTCGCTTGCCATGGTCGAGCCCACGAATACGCCGTGGACCCAGTCGAACGACTGATAGACCAGCGGCGCCGTCCTGGCCCGGCGCCCGCCGAACACGATGGCCGAGATCGGCACACCCATGGGATTATAAAATTCCCGGCTCAGGCTCGGGCAATTCGCGGCCGGCGCCGTGAAGCGGCTGTTGGGGTGAGCTCCCTTTTCACCCGACGCAGGGTCCCACGCCAAGCCCCGCCAGTCGAGGGCGTGAAGCGGCGGGGGGCTGTCGAGGCCCTCCCACCAGACGGTGCCGTCGTCAAGATCCTGCACCACGTTGGTAAAAATGGTATCCCGCTGCGTCGTGCGCAGCGCGTTGGGGTTGGAACGCTCGCCGGTGCCTGGCGCCACGCCGAAAAAACCGTTTTCCGGGTTAAGCGCCCACAGGCGCCCGTCCGGCCCGGGGCGCAGCCACGCGATGTCGTCGCCCACCGTCCACACCTTATAACCCCGCCGGCGATAAATTTCCGGCGGGATGAGCATAGCGAGATTGGTCTTGCCGCATGCCGACGGGAAGGCCGCACAGATATATTTCACTTCACCCCAGGGATTTTCGACGCCGAGGATGAGCATATGCTCCGCCATCCACCCCTCCCGGCGCCCGAGGCAGGAGGCGATGCGCAGCGCGAAACATTTTTTGCCGAGCAGCGCGTTGCCGCCGTAACCCGAGTTGATGCTCCATACGGTGTTGTCCTCCGGAAAATGGCAGATATAGCGATTTTCCGCATCGAGAGTAGCCGTAGAATGCATGCCGCGCATGAAATCGCCGCCGTCGCCCAGCGCGTCGAGCACCGGCTGCCCGACGCGCGTCATGATGCACATGCTCAGCACCACATAGATCGAGTCGGTCAGCTCGATGCCGGTTTTGGCAAACGGCGAGCCCACCGGCCCCATCGAGTAGGGGATGACATACATGGTGCGGCCCCTCATTGAGCCGGCAAACAGCCCGCGCAGCTTCGCATAGGCCTCTTCCGGGTCCATCCAGTGGTTGGTGGGGCCCGCATCCGCCCGGCGACGGCTGCAGATAAACGTGCGCTGCTCCACGCGGGCCACATCGTTCGGATGCGAACGGTGCAGATAGCACCCGGGCAGCTTCTGCGGGTTGAGCCGGATAAGTTCCCCGCTCGCGCAGGCTTCACGGCGCAGCGCGTCGAGCTGTGCCCCCTCGCCGGTTACCCACACCGTATGTTCCGGCCGGGCGAGGGATTTCATTTCGGCGATCCATTGGGTTGCCAAAGCATTGCGTGTCATACCGCTTTCTCCTTTTCGCCTTTCCGTCCATTATACCCCGCGTGTACGGGTCCGCGCAACGGGGGGACTGCCCTCGCGGCGTCGATTCTGGGCGTCGGATGGAAATTTTTTCGGTATGCGGCGGCATATCCGCTCATGCCGGGGCGGGCGGCCGTCCATACTAACAGAGGAAACGATCTGAAACGGAAGGAGGGCCGCTCCATGCTGGATTCCCTGAGACGGAGATTGCAGCCTGATGTCTGGCAGGACGTGCGGGACGGCTTCGAGGGCTGGTATTACAAGGCACAGACAGCGGAGGGGGAAATATTCTGCGTCATCCCCGGCATCAGCCGCCAGCCGGACGACCCGCACAGCTTTATCCAACTGCTGGACGGTTTCGGCACCCGGTATCTGCGCTACCCGGTGGAAGCATTCACCGGTGCCGCCGACCGGCTGGAGGTGCATGTGGGCGACAGCGTCTTCACCGCCGAGGGCTACCGCCTTTGCACGCCGGAAATCCAGGCGGAGATCCGCTTTTCCTCCCCCGTCCCCTACTGCCCCCGGCGCTACACGCTGGGCGTCATGGGACCCTTCGCGCTGCTGCCCCGTGTGGAGTGCCGCCACGGCGTCGTACTGGCCGACAGCCGGGCGGACGGCTTTTTCCGCTGGGAAAACGGCGCGCGGCAAATAACCGGCGGCCGGGGGTATGTGGAAAAAGACTGGGGGCGCGCCTTCCCCCACAGCTATGTCTGGTGCCATGCATTTCTCGATGACGGGGCTTCCTTCATGCTGTCGGCGGCCACCGTGCCGCTGGGCCGAGCCTGTGTACGCGGGGTGATCGCCTTCCTGCGCACACGGGATGGGTGGAGGAAATGGGTCACTTACACCGGTGCACGGGTCGTGTCGGCGCGCTCACTGCCGGGCGGTGCGGCAACACTGCGGGTGGCCTCCCCCGGCAGCAGTCTGGAAGTCACCCTGCGCCCCGGTGCGGAGGGCACCCTCGCGGCGCCATCCGCCGCCGGCATGAGCCGTCAGGTGCGGGAAAGCACTGCCGGACTGCTGGAGCTGTGCGTCACCGGGCACGGGGGAGTCGCCCGCTATCGTGCCGCATGCGGCCTTGCCTGCATCGAGATATGCGGCGACCCGGCTTCGCTGGCCGCGGGGCGGGCGCAGGGGTAACAATCCCCTGTCCGCCCGCTATAATGATATGACAGCCAATTTATGACAACCGGGTGGTTGCGGCAATCCCCACGGGCTGCGAAACGACCTCCGCCCTTGCCGGGCGAAGTCGGCCCGACGCGCTCCGGCACGGGAGAGCTGCCGCAGCATTCCGAATCTATGCGACCGAAGGTGATCCATTTGCCATTCACAAACAGAGAGCTTTTCGCGCGTCTGATCCAGTGCGAAGCCGGCGGTGAGGGCGACACCGGCATGCGGGGAGTGGCCTCGGTGGTGATGAACCGAGTCCGGGTGCCCTACGGGGAATACCAGCGGGTGGGCCAGGGTGATATCCGCCGCATCATCAACCAGCCCGGCCAGTTCGACTGTCTGGCTGAAACGCTGGGCGGCCAATACAATTCTCAGAACATATATAATATGAACCCCGAGCAGATCCATTACGACATAGCCGACTGGGCCATGAGCGGCGGCAACCTCAGTGTCCTGCTGGAATCGCTGTGGTATTTCAACCCCTTCAATCCCCAGTGTCCCCCCTTTTTCCCCCGCAACGGCACCGGCGTAGTGCAGGACCGCATCAATCGGCACTGCTTTTACATCCCCACCCAGAAATATGCCCAGACCTGACCGAAAGGATGATGTCTGAATGAACGACTACATAACGGGCCAAAACTGCCCCGGATGCGGGCAGCAGGGACAGGCGGCATGGCCCCAGCAAACGACCGGCTATGACCCAACGGGCTACACCGGCACACAGCAGACCACCCGTGCGGCCCAGCCGGCCCAGCCCCAGAATCCCACATGGCAACAGCAGCAGGCCGCATGGCAGCAGGCGGCCCAGTCGGGCCAGCTCATGGTGCCGCCGGCCGGCGCTCTGCAGCAGCCAGGAGTCCTCCCGTCCAGCCTCACGCCGGCGGATCTGCAGCCCATCACGGCCCTCAACCAGCCTATGCCGGTGACGACCCAAAGCCTGCAGTATATGAATGCCTTCCTGCGCACCCAGATCGGCAAAAAGGTGACGGTGGATTTCCTGATCGGCACCAACACGCTGGTGGACCGCACCGGTACGCTGCTGGGCGTGGGCGCCAACTACATCATCATCAACGAGACGGAAACGGACGATATTCTCATCTGCGACTTTTACACCATCAAATTCGTGCATGTGTATTACTGAAGCGTCTGGCCGGCAATACCCCCGGACAGCAGGAGCCCCGCGCCTTTCGGCGCGGGGCTTTCGGTCCTCATTCCATATGCTGAACACTGCGTTCCGCGATTTCGATCGCCTTTTTGACAATATTTCCACAGTCACGGCTGGAAACAGCGCCCCAGCCCTCCCGCGATACCTTGTCGTCCACGCCGAGTTCCTTGGCAATCTCAAATTTGAGCTGGTCGCTCATCATCGAGCTCTTGGGCATGATTCAGACCTCCCCGCCGGACAATTCCGAAACATTGATCATTCCCCGACGGGTCAAATCCCATCGGCGGAATGTGAGATTCGGTATCCGCGCCTCTTTCGAAGCGCAGTCCTATTGTATGCGTCGGGCCGGGCGATATGAATGGCAATTTTTTCGCGATTTTATGACCGTTTGGCGAGCACTTCCCGCTCATAACGGCGCACTTCGCCCAGGCAGTCGATGCCGGCAGGCACGCCGCGGGTCTGGCAGTACTCTTCCCACACCGCGCCGAGCGGGAGGGTAAGGGCTGCCTGTGACAGGGCGAGGACGCCGGTACGGTCGCCGGCCTGCTCCATGCGGCGCAGCTCGGCCGTGGGCTCGAGGTAGGCCGCCAGCAGAGCCTTGCGGGTGTTGCGGGCGCCGATGGCCAGCGCCGCCACCCGGTTGATGGAGGCGTCAAAATAATCGGTGGCGAGATAGACCCGCTCCGCCGCATCGGCACGTACGACTTCGCGCATAATCTGCCGCAGCTCGTCGTCAAAAAGCACGACGTGGTCGCTGTCCCACCGCACAGGGCGGCTGACGTGCAGAAGCAGCTTCGGCGCAAAGCACAGCAGCGCCGTGATTTTGCTCGAAATCACTTCGGTGGGGTGAAAATGGCCGGCATCCAGCGTGGGCACAATGCCCCGGCTCAGGCAGTAGCCCATGTAAAACTCGTGAGAGCCAACGGTGTATGCTTCCATGCCGATGCCGAAAAGCTTGGATTCCGCGGCGTCGACGTTATACTTCGGGTCGCTTTTTTCTTTCAGAATCGTATCGAGGCTGTCGATAAGCCGCATCCGCGGGGCCGTGGTGTCGACGGGGATTTCCTTCGCCCCGTCGGGAATCCAGATATTCGTCACGCAGGTCTTGCCCGTGCGGCGGCCGAAGTATTCGCCCACCCGGCGGCTGCGGATGCCGTGCGCGACCCAAAATTCCCGGATGGCGGGATCGGCGCTGCTGAGGGTGCCGCTCCCGCTCTTTTCATGGGAAAAGAAGGTGGGGTTGAAATCCAGACCGATGCCCTTTTCGCACGCCCAGTCGGCCCAGTAGGAAAAATCCTCCGGCTCGATGGCGTCGCGGTCGACTTTCCGCCCGCCGGTGACCAGATAGCTGGCGTGCAGGTTGATCTTAGAGGTGCCCGGGATAAGCGAAAGGGCCTCTTCCAGGTCGGAGCGGACCTCGTCCGGTGTACGGGCCTTGCCAGGGTAATTGCCCGTGGCCTGAATGCCGCCGGTCAGCTCGCCCTGCCCCTCGAAGCCGCCCACATCATCGGCCTGCCAGCAATGGAGCGACACCGGCACCGCGTCCGCCGCGGCCATCGCCTTTTCCACATCCACACCCAGGGATGCGTACTGCTCTTTCGCCAACGCGAATCGTTCTTCCGTCTTTGTCATGTTCCGTCCCCGCTTTCCGCTGAAATCCGGGCAAGTGCACGCCGTGCAAAAATTGCGTTTTACAGACGGCGGGCTTGCCGGTCGTTTGCTTTTCAACTATACTATAAACGGTGGTGGAAACAGCCGCAAGCATGATTCTTGCTTTTCTATAGTCAAAAATTGCGCCGATACCTTGACGGAGGGTGGAAGGCTTGAAGCTCAATTACAATCTCGACATTTCGGGGGATTCCGAATGGCTGGTGCAGACCCCGGGCGAGGCGGCTCGCCGTCTGCCCTTCTATATGCTCGAAACCGGCCACTTTTTTGCCGGGCCCGGTTATTTCACCGAGCGCAGCGGCCGGCGGGCCTTTTATCTGCTTTACACGGTGGGCGGCACGGGGCTGCTGCGTATCCCGGACGGGGAATTCACCCTTCGGCCGGGCAGCGCCGTGCTTATCGACTGCGAAAAATATCAGTATTACCGCACCCAGACCGCCCCGTGGGACAGTATCTGGCTGCACTTCAGCGGCCGCGCCGCCCGGGAATATTTCCGCCTGATAAACCCCGGGGCCGTGTCGCCGCTGACCCCGTCGGAGCCGGCGGCCTTTGCCGGGCTGATGACCGGCTGCCGGGAATATTTCGAGTTATCGGATATCCGCACCAACGCGGCGGCCGCGCTGCACGTCACGCGTCTGCTCACCGCCCTCATCGACAGCCGGCTTGTCCGCGCCCGCCCCGCGCCGGGGGACGGGGCGGATTTCGGCGCAGTGGAGCGCACCGTCTTTTATATGAAGCAGCATCTGGGGGAGCCTTTGCGGCTGGAAACCCTCGCCCGCGTGGCCGCGCTGTCAAAATATCACTTCATCCGGCGATTCCGCGCCGCGACTGGCTCCAGCCCCCACAACTACCTGACGCACCTGCGGGTCAGCCGGGCCAAGGAACTGTTGGTGACCACCGACCGCACGGTCGCAGACGTGGCGGCGGAGGTGGGGTTTTCCGGTTCCGGCAATTTCATCAAAGCCTTCCGCAGTGCCACGGGGCGCACGCCGGCGGAATACCGCAAATCCATCTGAACGGTCAAACCGTGCCGGTCAGCGTATGCAGACGGGCGGCGTCGAGCCCCCGGACGGCATAGGTACGCCCGCCCACTTCGAGTGCGTGGCTCAGATGCAGCACGGCCATCTGCCGCCCCCGCCGCAGGAAAACCATCGTCAGACAGCCGTCTTCCGCTTGCGCCTGCCCGCTCCGGGGGGAATAGGTGGCGCCGTTCAGACAGGCCATCAGTTCCAGCACGGCATCCCGGGAAGAAATCACCCGGCCGTCGCTCCCCGGCCCGCTCACCCGCACCGCGTCGGCGGCCAACGGGTCGATGCCGGTGGCCGCGGCAAAACTCCCGTGGCGCAGTCCATACATCGCCCCTACGGCGGTCAGCACCAGCACGGCCCCGAAGGCGGCTGCCAGGCGACGGATCATCATGTCGTTTCCCTCCCCACCGGTCATGCCCCAGCCGGAATTATGTATTGAAAAGCCGGCGGTGCCGGGACGTCTGTCATGACGCCCCGCCCGCACGGCCGCCCAAGCGGCGCAATCGAATTTCGCGACACGGCCGCGAAGCCCGCGTTATTTACAGCATTTCGGTCTGCAGGGCTCGCAGTCGTTGCCCCGATGCCGTCTCATGGGGGGAAACTCCGCATCCGGATCACACACGAGCCGTTCACGGCGGCAGCCGCAGTCGCGACGGTCGTGACCGCCGCAACCGCAGCAGATCAGAGCGAGGATCGGCAAGAAGCACCACATAATCGGATTCCTCCTTTTCCGTGTCTATTCCAGTGTATGCCGGCGGGACAAGAGGGTTCCCCCCGCACAAAAAAGCGCCCCGGCAGGATTTTTCCGGCCGGGGCGCCCGGTATTTGCGGATGGCGAATCAGGCCACAACGTTGACGTTGACAGCGCGAAGCTTGCCCTTGCGGGGATCGGTTTCGGTGTCAAAAGTGACCTTCTGGCCCTCTTCCAGCGCCGTCACGCCCGGCGTAACAACCGCTGTGACATGCACGAACACATCATCGCCGCCCTCGTCGTTCGCGATGAAGCCGAAGCCTCTTTCCGCATTAAACCACTTAATGGTGCCTTTGTTCATAAATAATGCCTCCCGTTTGATTATAGTATCTCCGCCTGTCCAAATAAAAACCGCCCGCTTTTGTAATCATGAAACGTCGATGACATACAAAAGCAGGCGGTTTCAATTGATACATTAAGACATTAGCAGTATAGCACAGCCGCGCGGCGCTGTCAACTATCAGCGGGCCTGCGTCCGGAAGTTTCTTCAATAATTTCCACCGTCTGTCGAAGGGAGTCGGAAAACTCCGTGTCGGAAGAATTGTGGAAAATCAGCAGGTCATCCCGCACGGCCGGGTCATCCAGCGAACGGGGGACGCTGAAATCGCATTTGGCGATATATTCGTCCCAGTGGGCCAGTTTCCAGGTGTCGCGGTCGGAATGGCGGTCGATCATGCGCTGATGGCAGACCTCCACCGACGTTTCCACCCAGATGACCACCAGCGTCGCACCCTTTTGCGCGAGCTGCGCCTTGAGCCGGCCGATATAGGCAAGGTCGCGGATCTCACGGGTGAAGGGGGCGTTGATCAGCACGATGTCGTCGTAATTGAGAGCCTCCATCGCCAGGGCGACGATGGCCTCATACTCATAATCCCGGATATTTTTTTCAAAGAAATCCGAGCTGCGGTTATACTCCTGCCCCGCCGCCACAAAAATTTGGCGGGAAAGGGGGATGAGCGTGTCTTTATCCAGATACACCACATGGGTGAGTGCCGCCGCCAGCTGCATGGAAACATAGGTTTTGCCGCAGGCCGGCGGGGATGTGACCAGAATCAGCTTTTTCATGCCGGCGACTCCTTCCCGAGGCGGGGTGTTATTTCCCCACCGCCGTGCGCAGCACCCGCTCGACCTGCTCGGCCGACGGGTCGCCCTCCAGCAGTTTTTCCCCATCCACATAAAAGGTCGGCACATACCAGTAGTCGTATTTGCCGGCCAGCTCCGGCTGCTCGTTTTCGTCGACGACCTCGATATCCACGTCGCGCAGCTCGGGTTCCTTTTCCCGGATCTCGTCGACCAGGCGGAACGCCTTGGCGCAGTACGGGCAGCCTTTCATTTTAAACATCAAAACTTTTTTCATATCCGTTTCCTCCCGGAAATCAGGCTTCGCCGCGGCTCCCGCCCGTGCGGCAGGCTTCCGCAAAGCGGTCGAACACCGCCTGCATGGGGCGGCTGCCGCCCGCCGCCATCAGCTCGGGGTGCCACTGGATGCCCATGGCAAAACCGCCGTCCTGTTTTTCAATCAGCTCGATCACGCCGTCCCGCGCACGGCCTGTGGCCGCGAAGCCGGGCGCAACCCGGCTGACGGCCTGATGGTGAAAACTGTTGGTCTGCACCGTGCCGCCCAGGATGCCGTACAGGAGGCTGGAAGAGTCGATTTCCACCGTATGACCGGCGCCGTCCGGCTCCGAATCCTGCATGTGCTTGACATGCGTCCCCTCTTTGAGGGAAAGATCCTGATAAAGCGTGCCGCCGCAGACGACGTTGAGCGACTGGACGCCACGGCAGATGCCCAGCACAGGCCGTCCCAGCCGCATGGCGCACCGGATGGAGGTAAAATCGAGAAAATCCCGCCGGCGGGAAAAGAATCCCTGCGCCTCGACCGGCTCTTCCCCAAACAGGAGGGGATTGATGTCGCCGCCCCCCGTCACCAGCAGCCCGTCGGCCATGGCCACCGTCTGCTCGACGGATTCCCGGTCGTCGCTGACCGGCATGACGATCGGAACACCGCCCGCGGCCAGCACCGCCTCGGCATAGGCATTGTTGACACACACGGTGCGGCAGCCGGTCAGCAGTCTAGCTTCCTCTTTGCGAAAATCCCCCGTCAGGGCGATCACTGGTCGTTTGCTCATGCGCGCCTTCCCTCCCCGGCCCGGGCCGACACGCCGGTCAATTGAGCAGGCCGGCGATGGCGGTGCCCAGCAGCGTGGCGTTATCCACCTTTACAAATTCACAATAGCGATGCAACTGCCCCTCGATAAAACTATGTACATAAAAATTCAATTTATCCCGGAACAGTTTGGAATGATAAAATGCCGTGCCGTCGGCCGTAATGCAGACCGGCCGGCAGGGGTCGGCGCCCGTGTCGGTTTTTTGCATCACCGCGGCGAGATTCACGCACACAAGTCGGGCAGCCCGCTCAAACACGGCGTCGATCAGATAATAGAGAGTCTCCCGGTCGGCGTCGCCCGACGCCCCGCAGCACACCGCCAGACGGTTGTCGCCATAGGGGTAATAGAGGAACTGGTCGATCTCATAGGAAGTAAGGTCTTCCAGCCCCGCAACGGCCGCCGTGAAAGGCTGGGAAAAAAGTCCGGCCTGTGCGGCCGCCTGCACCAGCGTCTGCACGATGCCGCCCTGATACCGGCCGGAAATCATTTTTTCACAGAGATACTCGCCCGGTTTTTTGGTGGTGGCGTCGAAGCGGCGCACCAGCTCCGGCAGCGGGAAACCGTCGTACCCGCCCGATTCGGTGTTGACGAGCATGGAGCCCGCGGGATAATCCGCCTCAAGGGCCCGGATATTCTCATTTTGCTCGATATAGCAGGTGTTGGTGCCGGTGCCGAGGATGAAGCCGATGTAGCCGTCGAAAACCCGGTCGTGCAAAAACGCCTTACCGCTGAGTAGCGTGGCCACCGAGTCGTTGAGCACAATGACCCGGTGATGCGGCCGGGCACCCCGGCGTTCCAGCGCCGCGATCAGCTCGACCCCCAGCAGTTTGCCGGTAATGCCCTCGACTTTCACTTCCTTGCCGACGAGGATCACCGCGCCGTCCTTATCTTTGCGCGGCTTCGCGGGGTAGGAAAAGCAGAAGGCGATGCGGTCGCTCGCCGGGAGCAACGGCTCCACCAACTCGGCGATGCGGTCGAAAAACGCGTCGCTGTCGACCGGTGCGTCGGTGCCGGGCATGCGGCAGCGGGTGAACTGATCGGTGACGGCCTTGCCCTCCCGGTCAAAATGCACCACGGCGGCCCGCAGGTTGGTGCCGCCGGCATCCAGCACGATGACCGGCTCATCCTGCCGGGCGCTGCCTTCGGCGCTGATGTAGGTGGGTATCATCTGGAGGGACCCGCCTTCCAGCTTCAGCCCCCTATCCATTTCGTGAATGAACCGGTCGCAGTTGCGGCCGATATCGACGGACTCGGCATCCATGCCGACGGAGGTCAGGAAACGGCTCACGCGGTCGCGGATTGTCTGCACACGAAATCCCCCAATCACTCTTGCCGCGGCCCGCGAATCTACGCCCGGCGGGCCGCCGGATTCTTCTGCTATGATATTCCCACGTCTGATATTTGTCAAGCCGCTCCGGCCCGGTTCCGCGCGCCCCACGGCGGTGCACCGGTACCGATCGGGACACCTATTGTATATACGGGGCTCCGACCGTCTCCCGCTCATGCGCGGAGCGTCCGGAATGGGCGGGGTGGAATTGGGCAGTCTGCATAAAACATTATCGAGTATTCCGGTAAGCTTTGCCCTATATACCTCTTGTCAGGATAAATAGGCGAGCTTATAATTAAGCAGTCAAATTAATAGGCAGCCTAACTAATTGCAATTGTGATCCGCATCGACCATATCTTTGATGAATTCCGGTGATACTATGGCTGAAAAGACGGAAGCGGAAACCCTGTCGGAAAATCTGGTGCGCGCGTTTGTGCAGTTCAATCGTCTGCGGCTGGAACATCATCCGCCGGAGCACGAGTGTTTTCGCCACGGGCTCAAGCACAGCGAAATCATGCTGCTGATGACGCTGGCGGATACCACCCCCGAGGGGGCCAAAACCGGTGTGAGCGTGTCGGAGCTGAGTCGGAAAATGCGCGTCAAATCCCCCTCCATCACACCCATCCTGGCGGGCCTTGAAAAAAGGAAGATGGTGGAGCGCACCATCGACCCCAGCGACCGGCGGATTATCCGGGTGCGCCTGCTGGATGCGGGGCGCTCCGTCATCCATGACATGTGGCTGCTCATCGTGGCCAAAACCAAGGGACTGGTGGAATATCTGGGCGAGGAAAAAAGCCGGCGGTTGATCGAGCTGATCAACGAGTCGTTCGCCTATATCATCGAGCAAAGCCGGCATAAAGACCGGCTCTGACGACAGGCAACGGAGGAATTCCATGCTGAAAATCTACCGCAATCTGAAGCCCTACTTGTTTTTCATACTCGGCATTCTGGTGCTGCAGTTTCTGCAGGCGATGGCAAATTTGTATCTGCCCACGCTGATGGCCGACATCACCAATTACGGCATTCTCAAGGAGGATGTGCCCTACATCTGGCGCACCGGCGGCCGGATGCTGCTGGTGGCCGCAGGCGGTGTAGTGTGCGCCGTGCTGGCGAGCTTCTTCGGTTCGCGCACCGCCATCGGTCTGGGGCGCTCGCTGCGCAGCCAGCTTTTCCGCCGGGTGGAGGGTTTCTCACTTCACGAATTCGACCGTTTCGGCGCGTCGACCCTCATCACCCGCACGACCAACGACATCATCCAGATCCAGACCGTCACGATCCTCATTTTCAACATGATGGTGTCCGCCCCCATCACGGCGGTGGCCGGCACGCTGCTGGCTTATCGCGAGGACCACGGACTGACGCTTATTCTGGCGGTGGCGCTGCCGGTCATCGCGGGCGTGGTGGCGCTGCTGGGTTCCCAGGCTATTCCGCTTTTCAAACTCGTGCAGCTCAAAATCGACCGGGTCAACCTGGTACTGCGGGAAAAACTCACCGGCATCCGGGTGGTGCGGGCCTTCAACCGCGTGGAGCATGAGCGCAAGCGTTTCGACGAGGCAAGCCGCGATCTGACCGATACTTACATCAAAGTCAACCGCATCATCGCTTTCATGACGCCGGTAATGATGGTCATCATGAATCTGGTGACGCTGAGCATCCTCTGGTTCGGTGCCATGCGCATCAACAGCGGCTCCACCAACATCGGCAATCTGATCGCCTTCATGCAGTACGCCATGCAGATACTGATTTCGCTGCTGATGTTCACGGCCATGTTCATCATGATCCCCCGGGCCCAGGCGGCGGCCAACCGCATCAACGAGGTGCTGGAAACCCACCCCGAAATAGAGGACCCCACCGCTCCGCAACATGCGGACGCCGAAAAAGGCTATGTGGAATTCCGTGACGTCACGTTCCGCTATCAGGGTGCGGAAGAGCCGGCCGTGCGGGGCATCTCGTTTTCCGCGAAGCCGGGCGAGACCACGGCCATCATCGGCGGCACCGGCAGCGGCAAATCCACCGTCGTCAACCTGATTCCCCGCTTTTACGACGTCGACGCCGGCCAGGTGCTGGTGGATGGGGTGGATGTGCGCGAAATGACACAGGAAGAGTTGCGCGCCAAAATCGGTTTCGTGCCCCAAAAAGCCATCCTTTTCACCGGCACGGTGGCCGACAACCTGCGTTACGGCAAGGATGACGCCACCGACGAGGAAATCCGCCACGCAGCCGAGGTAGCCCAAGCGGCCGACTTCATCGATGGGATGAGCGAGAGCTACGACACGATGCTGTCGGAAGGCGGGCTCAACCTGTCGGGCGGGCAGAAGCAGCGGCTTTCCATCGCTCGTGCGCTGGTGCGCCGGCCGGAAGTCTATGTGTTTGACGACAGCTTCTCGGCGCTGGATTTTAAAACCGACGCCAGGCTGCGCGCCGCTCTGAAGAAGGAAACGGCCGACGCCACCATGATCCTAGTCGCCCAGCGGGTGGGCACCGTCATGGATGCCGACCGTATCATCGTGCTCGACGAGGGCGGTGTGGCCGGGATCGGCACCCACAAGGAACTGATGCGCAGCTGCGAGGTTTACAGGGAAATCGTATCGTCCCAGCTGTCCGAGGAGGAATTGGCATGAGTGAAGAAAAGAACCGATTCCGCACGCCGCGGGGCTCTCATGGCCATGGCGGCGGCCCCGCCGGCAGCCTGGGACGGCCGGTGGAAAAGGCCAAGGATTTCCGCGGCACATTGCGGCGGCTGCTGCGCTATCTCAAACCCCAGCGGACGGCACTGAGCGTCGTCATCGCGTTCGCCATTTTGGGCACCGTCTTTACGGTGCTGGGCCCGAAAATCACCGGCAACGCCATCAATCAGCTCACCGACGGGCTGGTGGCCAAGGCCATCGTCGACAGCATAGACAAGGCCCAGCCGGATTTGCAGACGGCGCTGAAATCCTATAACGACGCCGTAAGTTCCGCGGTGCAGCAGGCCGACACGGCGGTGGAAAAGCAGTTTGGCGACACCGTCGCCCAGCAAAAGGAGCAAGCCTACGCTGCGGCCATGGCACAGGCCGACGCGGCCGCCACCCAGCAATTCAACGCCGCCGTCGCCCAGCAGAAGCAGCAGGCCTATGACGCGGCGGTAAAGCAGGCCGACGCCGTGGCCACTCAGAAATTCAACGAGACTGTTGCCCAGCAGAAACAGCAGGCGTATGCCACAGCCATGGCACAGGCCGACGCGGCTGCCACCCAGCAATTCAATGTCGCCGCCGCCCAGCAGAAGCAGCAGGCGTATAATCAGGCAAAAGCACAGGCTGAGGCTACGGCAAAAGCGGCAGTAGACGAGATTTATGCCGCCAAAGCACCCGGAGTGCCGATCGACCAATATTCCACTTTGCCCGGCTATTCCGACACTCTAAACGCAGCATTGGAACAAGCCGATAAAGACGCTGTGGCCGGCGTGGACGCGATGTTCAATTCAAAACTTGCCGACGCCAAAGCCCAAGCGGAAACCCAGGCCAAAGCGGCGGTGGACGCCCAGTTCGCCGCCCAGCAGAGCACACTGGATCAGAAACTGGCCGACGCCAAGGCGCAGGCCGATACCCAGGCCAAAGCAATGGTCGATTCTCAGTTTGCCGCCCAGAAGGACACCCTCGCCCAGAAGCTGGCCGACGCCAAAGCCCAGGCGGAAACCCAGGCCAAAGCGATGGTCGATTCTCAGTTTGCCGCCCAGCAGAGCACGATGGATCAGAAACTTGCCGACGCCAAGAGCCAGGCCGAGACCCAGGCAAAGGACGCGGTGCGCAAGGCCTTCCTCGACAAGATGGGCATGACCGACGACCAATTCACGGCGTTTATGAATCTCGCGGCCGAGCCGCGCATCAAGAGCACCGACGATTACGCCGAGCGGGCCAAGATTGCCCAGGCCTTTTTCGACGGGATGAAAAAGCTGCCCAAGACCACGCTGCAGGGCAACTCTTCCATTAAGTCCTCCAACGTAAAAATCACAAATATTTCAAACTCCGACCTCAAGCGGTATGTCGGCGACATCCGCAAAAACGGCGGACACATCGATTTCTCGGGCGTCGGGAGGACGCTGCTCCTCCTGTTGGGCGTGTACCTGCTCAGCTCGCTTTTCACCTTCGTGATGCAGTTCATCATGTCGTCGGTGGCACAGACGGTCGTCTATCACATGCGGCGGGACGTGGACAACAAGCTGGCCCGGCTGCCGCTGCGATATTTCGACTCCCACACCAACGGCGAAGTGCTCAGCCGCATGACCAACGATATCGACACCATTTCCGGCACGCTGCAGCAGAGCCTGACCCAGCTGATCCAGTCGATTTTACAGCTGATCGGCTACCTCGTCATGATGCTCACGATCAGCCCCATCCTGACGCTGATCGTCATGCTCACGCTGCCGCTTTACGTGATCGTCACCACGCTGATCGCAAAAAAATCCCAGAAATTTTATGCCGCCCAGCAGAAGTACCTGGGTGAGATCAGCGGCCACACGGAGGAAATGTTCACCGGGCACCGGGTCGTAAAGGCCTTCGGCCGCGAAAAAGCTTCGATTGCCGCCTTCGAGTCGTATAACGACGAGCTCTATAATGCGGGCTGGAAGGCCCAGTTCCTGTCGGGCGTCATGTTTCCGCTGATGAATTTCATCAGCAATGTGGGCTATGTGCTCATTTCGGTGGTGGGCGGCATTTTCGTCACCAAGACCTGGCTCGACATCGGCGACATCACCGCCTTCATCCAGTATTCGCGCCAGTTCTCGATGCCTATCGTCCAGACGGCCAACATCGCCAACATCATTCAATCCACCGTGGCGTGCGCCGAGCGTGTCTTTGAAGTGCTCGACGAAGAAGAAGAGCAGCCCGACAAGCCGGACGCCAAGGTGCCCGAAGCTCCGCAGGGCAACGTGTGCTTCGATCACGTGGATTTCCGCTATCTGGAAGACACGCCGCTCATCGAGGACATGAATCTTCATATCCACAAAGGCGACACCATTGCCATCGTCGGGCCCACCGGCGCGGGCAAGACCACTCTGGTCAACCTGTTGATGCGGTTTTACGAAATCCAGTCGGGTTCCATCACCTTTGACGGCACCGATATCCGTGACATGCCGCGGGGCGGCCTGCGCACGCTTTTCGGCATGGTGCTGCAGGACACTTGGCTTTTCAGCGGCACCATCGAGGATAACATCCGCTACGGGCGGGAAAACGCCACCCACGACGAAGTGGTGACCGCCGCCCGGGCCGCTCACGCCGACCATTTCATCCGCAGCCTGCCCGAAGGCTATCGCACCGTGCTCAACGAGGAAGCGTCGAATATTTCCCAGGGCCAGCGGCAGCTGCTGACCATTGCCCGGGCGCTGCTGGCCGACCCGGCGGTGCTGATCCTCGACGAGGCCACCAGCTCGGTCGACACCCGCACCGAGCTGCTCATCCAGCACGCCATGAGCGTGCTGATGAAAGGGCGCACCAATTTCGTCATCGCCCACCGGCTTTCCACCATTCGGGATGCCAAGACGATCCTCGTGATGAATCACGGCCGGATCATCGAGCAGGGCAACCATGCCGAGCTGATGGCACAGAACGGTTTTTACGCCGACCTTTACAACAGCCAGTTCACCGGCCCGTCGGTGGACACGGCGTCGGTGTAACATTCCGGGCTCCTGCCGCCATTCCAAGCGCGCCGCGTTTGCGGGGCGCTTTTTTTAGCCCGGAGCCTGCGCGTCCGGGCCGGTTTGCCAAAGCCCGCCGGGCATGCTATAATAAAGGGCAAATTGGGGCCGCGTCAAAAAAGCGGCCTTGCAGCCGCCGATTTTCCCCGCCGGCGGGACATGCTAAGACTGCTAAACCGCAGATGCCCCGCGCACCGCGCGGGTATTTTCTTTTCCGAAAGGCACAGGTGCCGACATGCAGAAAAAATCGAAGGGGCCGCGGCTTCCGCTGCCGGCGAAGCTGGCGGCCGTTTTACTGGAACTGGTCGCCGTCGTGTTGGCCGGCTGTCTGCTGGTGTTTCACGGGCCGTTCCCGACGCTGCGGCGGTTTGTGGTCAACACAGCCATGGCGACCTATAAACACCAGTTCATTGCGAGAATGTTTCTTTCCGACGCCGAAATCAGCAAAATCATGAATTCGGGCACGTCGGCGAAAAACCTTACCCAGGATATGAGCGGCGTGACGATCTCAAACCACGGCGGCAGCACCGTACAGGAGTATAAAATCAGCGGTTCCCAGTACAAAGGCTACCTGCTGATCATCAGTAACCCCCTGAAAGTGCACGTGGGGTATTCGAGCAAGCTGGGCCGTCAGGGCGAAACGACCAGCGCCATCGCCGAAGCCCACGACGCCATCGCAGCCATCAACGGCGGCGGGTTTCACGACGTTTCCTCCGGCGGCGGGCTGTGGACAGGCACGGGGGCCTACCCCACCGATTTCCTGATGTCCGGCGGCAAGGTCGTCTACCGCGACAGCGGCTTCACCGACGCCAAAAAGGTCAACGTTGTCGCGCTGGATTCCCAGGGTAAGCTCATCGTCGGCACCCATTCCATCGCCGAGCTGGGAAAGCTCAAAGTCAGCGACGCCTTTTCCTTCCCCAACGGGCCGACGCTGGTGGTCAACGGGCAGGCCGCCTTCAGCGGCGACGGGGGTCAGGGCATGAACCCCCGCACTGCCATCGGCCAGCGCAAGGACGGCTCCATTCTTTTTCTGGCGCTGGACGGCCGGCGGCTGAATATGCTGGGCGCCACGCTGCATGATATTCAGAAAATCATGCTCGATTACGGAGCCTACAACGCCACCAATCTGGACGGAGGCTCTTCCACCACCATGTATTATAACGGCGGCGTCGTCAACAACCCCTGCGACATGCTGGGCGAGCGGACGGTGGCCACCGCCATTTACGCCGAGCGTTAGGCCGGAGGAACGGGAATGGGTACAAACAAAGGAAAAGAGCACCGGTTCATCCGGTTTTTCATCAAGGGGTTTCTTGTGCTGCTGGTTTTGGAACTGGCGGCCTTCACCTTCCTCGACCGGTTTTATCTGACCGACACGGGCAGCTATAAGGCCGAAAAAGTCACAAGCCAGTCGGCGGTGAAGCTCAAGCAGGTGAAGGTGGACTCAGGCTCCGGCGTGAGCGATTACCAGTGCGCCTACGACGGAGCTTATATTTCGTATCTGAAAAGCGGCGTGCTCACGGTGGTCAGTCTCACCGACGGCAAAAAGACGGCCGTGCCCCAGACTTCGGGCATGTCGATCCTCGCCTACCGCTGGATCTATGACCGGGACCGTATCCTGATCGTGGAAAAGAGCACGTCCGGCGGCTACGCAAAGCTGTTTTCCTACAACACCTCCGACAAGGTCAAGACGGAAATCGACAACGCCGAAAAAAAACAGGTGCTGACCCTGCCGCTGCGCAGCGGCACCACCTCGGCTGATCTCGGCATGTCGACGCTCACCAATCTCACCTATCTGAAATTCACTTCCAAAAGCGACAGCCGCGTGTACAAGATCGACGTGAACGTGACCCGCACACTGATTTCCACCGTCACCAGCTCCATCGGCAACATCGCGGTGCTCAAAAACGAGGCGGCGTTTCTCTATGAGGATTCCAAGCACGGCACCGTGTACCGGGCGGGCAGCAGCCGGCCGCTGGACGTGATGGGCCACCGGGATCTGAAACTGCTCGGCAGCGACGTCAATGACACGGTCTATTTCGCCGTACCGGAAAACGGCGGCACCCAGCTGCTATATTCCGGCACGCTCGGCGGCTCCTCCTGGCGTTCCATCAAGCTTACGCGCTCCGTGACGCTGGACAGCCTGCGTTTCAACGCCGACACGGGCCCCTATGCCGTCGACGCGGAGGGAGGCACCCTCACGCGGCTGGCGGCCGGCACGCGGGTCTCTTTCAAAGGCACGTGTATCGGCATTTATAACGCCGGATTTTTCTCAATGGAAGGCGGCACCGCCTATGTCAACGCCCTGCCGGGTGCCGGGCAGCCCGCCTCGTCGAAATAGCGCGCTGGCAATCCGCCTCCCCGCCGCATAAACTGGAAAACGGGGCGCGGCAAATGCATCAAGGCTCATTTGTCACAACCCCATTTCTTTGGGGAAGAGGCGACTGCTATGGACGGCACCTTTTCGGTTTCTCTTTCCACACCCTTCGGCCGCCGGTACGGCACCGTGCGGCTGGCAACGGGGGCGGACGGTGCCCTCAGCGGATGGCTGGAGGCGCTTGGCCGCCGCAATCCGTTTGCGGACGGCCGGGCCGACGGCAGCCGGTTTTCGTTTTCCGGCCGGCTGCAGGCTCCTTTCGGCGTCATCCCCTACCGGGCCTCCGGCACCGTGGTGGATGACACGCTGCGGGCCGACGCGGCCACCCCGTTCGGCAATTTCCATATCACCGGCCGTCGGGTGGAGTAGACACCCGCGCTTATAAGGCCGACAAAGCCCCGGCGGATTTGATCCGCCGGGGCTTGTGCACATTTCAGGACGCTTGACGCGCTGTCAGCGGGTCGCGTAAAACCGCTGGAGCACGTAGAAGGCGAGCTTTTTCGTCTTTTTATCCGCCGAAAGCAGCCCCTTGAGATTGTAGCCGCGCTGATAGCGGTTGTGCCGCCGCGGGCAGCGGAAGTCGAACAGAATCCACGGGCTCATGCCCCGCACCACCGGGATGGCTCCGAGAGTCGCCACCTGCTTCTCATAGACGGCTTTCTGCATATCCTCGGTGAAAAGATCGTCCGACGTGCCCCGGCAGCCCGCCCGGGCGCCCGCGCCGTATTCCGAAATGACCACGGGCTTGGTCACCCGGCTGTTTGCGAAGCATTCGGGCAGCAGTGCGAAATTCGGATTGTACCAGCCGTAATACTCATTGATGCCGATGATGTCGAGGAAATCCGCCAGCCGGTCGGCAATTTTGTTGGCGGCGATATCCACCAGGCACGCGGCCGAGACAAGGCGCGTCGGGTCCTCCGCCTTAGCCGTTTCGGCCAGGGTTTTCATAAAATGCAACCGCGCGTCGGTGTCGGCATTCTCGTTGCCCACCGACCAGATGACCACGCTCGCCCGGTTGCAGTCACGGGTGATAAGCTCCTCGAGCTGGTTTTTCGCGTCGGCGAGGGTGTCGGGATTTTCAAAGTCTATGGCCCAGTAAACGGGGATTTCCTCCCAAAGCATCAGACCCAGGCGGTCCGCCGTACGCGCCACTTTTTCGGTGTGGGGATAATGAGCCAGCCGCATATAGTTGCAGCCCAGCTCCTTTGCAAGGCGCAGGTTTTCGACGATCTCATCCTCGGTGACCGCGCGGCCGTTTGACACGCTGTCTTCATGGCAGCTGATGCCCTTGAGATAGATTTTTTCACCGTTGAGGAGTACGTCGAGCCCCTCCACGCGGATTTCGCGGAAACCGATGCGGTCGGTCAGAGCATCCTCCCCCGCCGTCAGGCGCACGTCGTAAAGTTTCGGGTGATCCGGGCTCCACAGCTCGGGGGAGCAGTCGATTTCCGCCTCCCATTTGCCGCCGGCCGTCTCGAAGGGCCGGTCGACGCCGAGTTCCGGCACCGACAGCCGCCCGCTCACCGCCGCCGGCGCGCTCAGCGCCACGCTCGCACGGATCTTGCCAAAGCCGCTGCCCGGCACCAGCGTCAGACGGAAATCCCGGATGAAAACTTCGGGCAGCCGGAGCAGCTCCACGCTGCGGAAAATGCCGCCGTAATTGAACCAGTCGGTGTTTTCGGCCGGCACGTTTTCCTGCCGCCGGGTGTCGTTGACAACGATGGAAATCCGGTTGTCGGTCGCAAGCTGCGCCGTGATGTCGAAATAGGCCGGTGTCGAGCCGCCCCGGTGGCAGCCGACAAACTGCCCGTTGAGGAAGACGAAGCTCTCGTAATTGGCGGCGCCGATTTTGAGCACCGCATGTTTCTCACCCCGGGGATGATACTCGAAAGTGCGGGTATAGACCGCCGTCCCCTCATAATAGAAATACTCCGGCGCCTGGGTGTTCCAGCAGGAGGGCACGCGGATGCGGTCCCACTGGTCGAAATCGAAATCCACCGGCAGGCTGCGGCCCGCGGCGTCTTTGAGCGGCGCCTGATACCACCGCGCGCGCAGGAATGTGTCATACTGGTCGATAAAGAAGTTCCATTCGCCGTCAAGCGACTCCATTTCCCGTCCGGCGTCGGCCACCATATCCCGCCGGGTCACCGCTTTTTCCAGATATGGCTGCCGATAGGCCACATTGTGAATATCGCCCTGATAATTTCCGGACTTTTTCGTATTCATGAATGTCTTTTCCTGCCTTTCTGAGAACCGTCCCATGAGTTGCATCTGCGTACATTGTAACACGCCCCGGGCGGGTTGACAATCCGCTCTCTGGAATCATCCGGTACGGTAAGCTGGCGCCCGCCGTTGCCGGGGGAGGAAAGCTATGGTATAATAAAACATACGACTGTGCAAAAACGGCCCGATGGGTTTTCCCGGCGTAAAGCGGGCCAAATATCATACAATATGACATGGGGCGTCCGCCGGCTCGCGCGGTTTTCCGCCTGGAGCCGGCGGTTTTATGTTTCCCACTTTTTCGCTTGATCCGACCCGATCTCATCCAAAGGAGAAACCCCGTGAATCCAAGAAAAATACTGACCGTTTCCCGAAGGGATTTCAAAAGCATTTTCATCAACCCGGTCGCCATCATCATCTCCCTGGGTATCTCGGTGCTGCCCGCTCTGTATGCCTGGATCAACATCAAGGCCTGCTGGAACCCCTACACCCACACCAGCAGCATCCCGGTGGCCGTGGTGAATCTCGACGAGGGCACGAGCTATCTCGGCAAGAGCATCAATGTCGGGGACGAAACGGTGGAAAACCTCAAAAAAAACCACGACATCAAGTGGAGCTTCGTGAGCGCGAAGGATGCGGACCTGGGCATCGTGGACGGTACCTATTACGCCGAGATACGCATCACATCCGACTTTTCCAAGGATTTCGTCAGTTTCCTCGGCAGCAGCCCCACGCGGCCGCAGATCGTCTATAAGCTCAACACCAAGGTAAACCCCGTGGCCAATAAAATCACCGACACCGCCAAAAACACGCTGGTGGATCAGATATCCACCAGCTTTGTCGCCACGGTCAACAAGACCGTTTATTCCTATCTCAACGGCGTGGGCAAAAGTGCGGAGCAGAGCCGGGACGACATTCTCACGTTCAAGAAGGATATCGTTGCCGTCCACAACAATATGGATCTGATACTTTCCGCCCTGCAGACGGTGGACGAACGTTCCGCCAATCTCAGCGAATTTCTCATGCAGCTCCAGGCTGCCATGCCCGACGCCGACACCAGCCTGCAGCAGCTGCTTTCCGCCAACCGGCAGAATGAAAAGACCGTCCAGTCGGCCAAAACAGCGCTCAACCAGTCGCTGGACGATATGGCGGTCTCCCTTGCCAACACCACGGCCCAATCGCAGCGTATCCACGACACGGCCACCGCGCTTAACCGTTCCTCCGCCACGATGACGCAGAATCAGATCAATTCCTCCATTGCCGAAATGGAGCTGGATATCACGACGCTCGACAACGGCATCGATTCGCTCGTGAGCTATCTTACGTCGGTCAACGAGTCCTCGCCGAACGCTTCGGTTTCCAAGCTCATCAGTGAGCTGCAGACGCTGCGGACCTCTCTCGACGCAGAAAAGACCAGCCTCGACACCCTGAGCCAGCAGATGCAGAAGGCCAACACCCTGAACAGCCAGACGCTTCAGCAGCTCATCGAGCAGTCGGCTCAGGCGGTCAGCGGCATGACCGCCGCCGCGGGGCAATACGATACCCAGGTGCGGCCGGCTCTCAACACTATCGCCGACAACCTGTCGGCCGCCCTGTCGGACGCCGACACCCTCATCACCGGCGCTCAGGGGCTGAGCACCCAGATCGACAATCTGATGCAGGGCGCGTCAAACGGCAGCACGCTGGCGGCCAAGGTCAGCGGCGATCTGCACACACGGCTCGTGCAGTACCGGGATATGATCGCCACGCTCAGCGACAAGCTCAGCCAGATCAGCGACAGCGATATCGATAAAATCATCGCCGTGCTGCAAAACGACCCCACGCTCATCGGCAGCTATCTATCCTCCCCCTTTGACCTGAAAGAAGAGGCCATCTATGCCATTCCGAATTACGGCTCGGCCATGTCGCCTATCTATACGGTGCTGGCGCTGTGGGTGGGCACGCTGATACTCACCGCCATCCTGCGCACCGAGCCGCCCGATTTTCCGGGCAGCGAATCCATCGGGCTGCGGGAAAAGTTTTACGGCAAGATGCTCACCTTTTTGTGCTTTTCCGTGCTACAGGCGCTGATTATCACGCTGGGCAACAAGCTGATACTCGGAGTCTACACAGTCAGCTTCCCCCTGATGATGGCCGTCGCCGTGGTGTCGGCCGTCACCTTCACCATGATCACCTTTACGCTGGTGGCACTTTTCGGCAACGTGGGCAAGGCCGTTTCGATCATCTATCTGATTTTGCAGATCGCCGGCAGCGGCGGCTCCTACCCCATCCAGGTGGACCCGCTGTTTTTCCAGATTCTGCAGCCGCTTTTCCCCTTCACCTACAGTCTGGAGGGGCTGCGGGAATCGATCGGCGGCCCGGAGATTCAGCGGGTGCTGGTGGATTTCATCGCGCTGCTGCTTATGCAGGCCATGTCCTTCGCGTTCGGCTATTTCCTGCGCGTGCCGCTGTATGACCGCATGCAGCGGTTCCATCGTAAATTCCGGGAAGCCGGCATCGGCGAATAACACGGGAGTCAGTCTATGAAAAAAGTGTTTCTCGTACTCCGACAGGATCTGAAAAGTATCGTCAAAAACCCGGCGGCCATTTTTATTTTGGTGGGCCTGTGCCTGCTGCCGTCGCTTTACGCCTGGATCAACATCAAGGCCTGCTGGGACCCTTATGCCAACACCGGCAATCTGCCGGTGGCGGTCGTCAATCTGGACGAAGGCGGCACGTTTGACAGCAAGACCGTCAACGTCGGGGACGACATCGTGGCACAGCTCAAAAAGAATTCCTCCATCCACTGGGTGTTCACCGACCAGTGGCAGGGCGATTACGGCCTCAATGAGGGCAAATATTACGCCATGATCGAGATCCCGGCAAATTTTTCCCAGCAGCTCATCACGCTGACCACAGCCGCTCCTCAGAAGCCGCAGATCATCTACCATGTGAGCGAAAAGGAAAACGCCATCGCCAACAAAATCACCAGCGTGGCGGTGGACCAGCTCGCGGAAAAGGTCAAGAGCAGTTTCGTGGGTGTGGTCAACAAGCAGATACTTTCCGAGCTCAACCTTAACGAGAGCAGCGTGCAGAAAAACAAGACAAATATTTTGCAACTGCGGGATACCCTCACTCAAGCCCGCGGCGATATTGCCAAGGTCGAGAGTTCCATCCGGCAGAGCAACGCCGACGCCGCGAGCCTGCAGAATTATCTGGCAAAGCTGCAGGGCAATCTGCCGACGCTGTCAAACCAGATCACCGCTTTGCAGAATGTGGTGCAGGCCGACCGTAATCTGACCGAGGATACGCGGGACTCCCTCGTCGATGCCAGCCGTCAGATCAACGAGGACGCCACCCAGGTGCAGACGCTGGACGGGCAGATCCAGACGCTGCTCGCGCAGATGGATACGCTCAACCGCTCGGCCGACACCGCGGGCATGATCCAGGTGCTCGACCAGACGATTGCGGTGTGCGACACCGCCCGCGACATTTTGCAGACCGATTCCCAGAATGTCACCGGCATCGCCGGTACCCTCCCCAACACTTCACTGACGAGTATTTCCCAGGCCATGCAGGCCGCCGTCCGCCAGCTCGACACACTGGAAAGCCTGCTCAAAAACACCGAGTCCGCGCTGCGTTCCGGCTCGGCGCAAAAGGATGTCTCCACCCAGCTGTCACAGCTTTCCACCCTGAGCAGCGAGCTTGCCGCCGCGGTCACGAGCTATTCCAACTCGGTATACACAAGCGGCGTGCAGGCCTTCAGCCAGGTGGCGCAGGCGCGCAGCAGCGGGCTCGACCAGCTGGGCGACCTGCTCACGCTGACAAAGGCCGTGGTGCCCGAACTCAACGTGCTGGCGAATTTCGGCATCTCGTCGAGCAAGCTGTCGGTCAAGGAGGCAAACGACGTCCAGTCCCGTCTGGCGGAACTTGACGGCACCCTGCAGTCCCTGCAGGATAAGACCGACCTGCTCACCCAGGAAAATCTCGACAGTCTGCTCAACCTGATGCGCATGAATTCCGACGAAGTGTCAGCCTTTCTGTCCTCGCCGATCCAGGTCAAGCAGGAGAATGTTTATCAGGTAGGCACATTCGGCGAGGGGCTCACGCCCTTTTACACAGTGCTGGCCATCTGGGTGGGCGCGCTGCTCACCTGCGCGCTGCTCACCGTCGAGTGCCGCAACCTCCCCAGCGGCGAAACGCTCAATCTGGCCCAGAAGCATTTTGGGAAAATGCTGCTGTTTCTGATCATCACCTCCGTCCAGTCGCCCATCATCGTCACCGGCGACATATTTCTGCTGGGGGTGCACCCTGTGAATGTGGGGCTGTTTTACGGCATGGCCCTGATCTGCTCGGTCACTTTCACCGTCATCATCTTTACGCTGGTGTCGCTTTTCGGCAACGTGGGCAAGGCCATCGCCGTGGTGATTATGGTATTCCAGATCGCCGGCGCAGGCGGCATCTACCCCATCCAGACAAACCCCTCCATTTTCGGCCGGCTTGAGCCGCTCTGGCCCTTCACCTATGCCATCGACGCCTTCCGTGAAGCCATCGCCGGGCCTTACTGGAGCACCGTGGTGCGCAACATTGCCGCGCTGGGAATCTTTTTTGCCGTATTTCTGAGCATGGTGGTGCTCAAAAAGCCCTTCCATCATCTGAATAAGCGGATGGAGGCCGAATACCGTAAGGCCCAGGTGTAATCCCCCTCACCTTCATGCAGCCCCGACCCGCGGCGCGGGCTTGTCACATTTCGGACTTCCCGCCCGTATATTAGAGAGGAAGGTGATTGCAATGTACGAGTACCGGGACATCATGGCTCAGCTCAAATACCCGGGAGTCAGCCGCTGCATGAGCCGGATTTACAGGGCTGTCAACATGGACGACGTCCGCTATTCCCAGGAGCGTCGCCCCCGGCAGAGCGCCCCGCAGGCGGGCATTACACAGACGGCCGCACCGCAAACCGGCATGCCGGCATACTATGACCGACAAACTCACATATCCCACTATGGCAATTTTGCAAAAGATTGACACATAATTTTTTCGTTTTTTGATGGAATGGCTGCCATCCCCCCGTATACAGACGCGGCGCCCGGGAATCCCGGACGCCGCGTTTTTTTGCCTGAATACCCGCCGTCAGAAGCCGGTGCGGTCGGCCACCGTGACGGGCAGCCGACCGGGAGCCTGCGCCTGCCCGCCGAGTACGGGGGCAAGGGCGGCGAAAGCCAGCGGGGTATACTCATACACCGCGACGGCGGCCGCCGACTGGTCGATAAAGCCGAGGTCATAGGGGTTGCGCAGCGCCACCGCAATCACATGATCGTGTTCCCGGCAAAGGCGGTTGGCCAGCGCGATCTGCCCACGGAAAATATGGCCGTTATACGTGCCCACCACCACAGTGCGGCAATCTTTGACCTGCCGGGCCACGCGGTCGATTTCCGACTCGTCCGGATTCTGACCGATATAGACGGCACGACCGCCCAGCCGTTTTGCCATCTCGCCCGGGAAACTGAATTCCTTGGAAACATCGTCCGAGACCTGGGTGGTGCTCACGCCGTAAGGGCCGACAAAAGCCGTCTCACCCGCCACGACGGGGCCGCCGCGGCCGGTGCGCACCAGCGTGATGCTCTGGCGGCTGATGCGGGCGGCCGTCCGCCTGTGGGCATCGCACCCCACCACGTCGAGGGTCGGGTCCTCGCCGGCATTGACCCGTTCCCGATAGGGCCGGATGCGTGCCACCGCCCGGTCAAGCACCGCCTCATCGAGCCGGCCGTCCTTCACGGCGGCCTCCACTAACTCGGCGGCCTGCTCCGCCAGGTCGAAGTGGTGAGAGATGCACACCATATCCGCTCCGGCCTGGAAAGCTGCCAGCGCGCCGTTGGCCGTGCCGTAAAAATTTTTGATGGCGTTCATTTCCAGACAGTCGGTCAGGATGACGCCCCGGAAACCGAGCTGCTCGCGCAGTATGCCCGTGAGGATGCGGTGGGAAAGGGGCGCCGGCACCCGCTTGGGCTCGATATTCGGGAACAGAATGTGCGCCGTCATAATGAAATCTGCGCCGGCGTCGATGGCTGTTTTGAAAGGAACCAGCTCTTTTTCCGCCAACTGCTCCGCCGTACGCGAGACCGACGGCAGGCCCAGATGGGAATCCACCACCGTGTCGCCGTGGCCCGGGAAATGCTTGAGCGTGGTCAGCACCCCGCCCGCCTGCAACCCTTTCATCATCTGCACGCCGTATTTCGCGACGATCTCGCTGGTCTCGCCGAAGGAACGCACGCCGATAAGCGGGTTGTCGGGGTTGCTGTTGACATCCATCACCGGCGCCAGATTGAGCCGGATGCCCAGCGCGCGCAGTTCCCGCCCGGTGAGCAGGCCCGCCTCGTAGGCATTTTGCGGGTCGCCGGAAGCGGCCTCCGCCATGGTGCCCGGGATATTGGTGCCGTCGGGGCACATGCGGGACACCATGCCGCCCTCCTGATCCACCGAAATGATGGCCGGGTGGCCGGTCGCTTCGCGCACGATGCGCTGCAGGTCGTCGCACAGCGCCCGGGTCTGGCGGGCATTCTGAATGTTGCGGCTGAACAGGATCACGTTGCCCACCTGATAATCCCGCAAAAAGCGTTCAAATTCCGGGGGCACGGTCGTGCCCTGAAAACCGACCATCATCATCTGGCCGATTTTGCCGCGCAAAGACATGGATTCCATGGATACTCCCCCTCGGTCACGCAAACTCAATCGTATAAGTGATACGGCTTCTTTTCCTGTGCAAAACGGGCGGCCTGCCCGTGCCAAGCCTCGAGCAACTGTCTGGTGTCGCTCGCCTGCCGGAATTCATCCCCGCCGCCGAGCAGGTCGATAGCCGGTCTGGCACCCTCTTTTTCAGCGGGGCGGAAGGCAAAATCCTGCGGGTAGCGCCGGCGGATTTCCATCAGCAGCTCCACGCCCACATCCACCGCACGCAGCGCGGCGGGATCTGTCACATGCACCTGCACGCCCGCGCAGGTCTGCCCCTCGAATTTGGAGGCGGTGGGGCGGAAATATACCGGCCGGAACCGCACGCCCGGCAGCTTTTTGGCCTCCATGGCCTTTGCCAGAGCCGGCGCGTCGATGAAAGGCGCCCCCACGATCTCAAACGGCGTGGTGGTGCCCCTACCCTCCGAAAGATTGGTGCCCTCGGTCAGGCACATGCCCGGGTAGAGCATCGCCGTCTCAAAGCGGGGAATATTCATCGACGGCGGCACCCAAACCATGCCCGTTTCGGGGAAAAGCATGCGCCGCTGCCAATCGGCACAGGGCACGACGTGGAGTCGGCAATGCAGCCCCAGCCGGTCGTCGGCCATGCGGGCGAATTCGCCGGCCGTCAGCCCATAACGGTTGCACATAGGGAACGCGCCGATAAACGAGCGGAACTCTTCCCGCAGAATATTGCCCTCGACCACTTCCCCGCCCAGCGGGTCGGGCCGGTCGAGCACGGTCAGTTCCCGCCCCGTGCGGGCACACTCCTCCATGGCGTAAAGCAGGGTAGACACGAACGTATAAAAGCGGGCCCCCACATCCTGAATGTCGTAGACCACCATATCCACGTCCCGGAGCATTTCGTCGGTCAGGCGCTGGGAATCCTTGCGGTAGATGCTGTAAACCGGCACATGGACATAGGGATCGGTATAGGTTTCCACCGTGCCGCCGGGTGCCACGTCGCCGCGCACCCCGTGCTCGGGCGAAAACAGAGCGGTCAGATGGAACCGCTCGTGAAGCCGGTCGATGGTGGGCACCAGATCGGCGTCCAGCCCCGTGGGGGAGGTGATGAGCCCCAGCCGTTTCCCCCGGAACAGTTCTTCATATTCATCCAGACGGTCAATTCCACAGCACACCATACCCGTCGTCTCCTTTTCTGACACGCATCCAAACGACCCGCCGCAGCGAAGCGGATGAAAAAGCCCGCTGCCGCTCAATTTTCCACGGCTGGCAATGAGATTTTGCCCAGCACGGCCGCATGCCGCGCCCCCGTGACCGACGGCAGACTGCCCGGCAGCCCCAGAGCCGTGCAATCCGCCAGCAGAGCAAAGGCCACGGCCTCCTTGGCATCGCTGCGCAGGCCCATATCCTCCTGGGTGCACACCTCCACGCCGAGGGGCTCAAATTCCCGCCGGATAAACCCGAGCAGAGTAGGATTGTAGCTGCCCCCGCCGCCCACGATCAGCCGCCCGGCCCGGCACCGAGGCCGGACAAAGCGCCGATAGGCATCCACCATCGTCCAAGCGGTCAGGCAGGTGACGGTGGCCACTATGTCGGCAGGCGGCAGCCGCCCGGCAGCCCGGCTCATTATGGCCTCCACATACTTTTCTCCGAAAAGCTCCCGACCGGTGGATTTCGGCGGCCGTCGCCGGTAATAGGGCTCCTGCTGCAGCCATGCCAGCAGCGCGGAGTCGACGTGGCCCGCCGCCGCCATGGCCCCGCCGGCATCCATGGCCCGGGCGCCTGCGGTGAGCCGCGACACGACCCCGTCGATGAGCATATTGCCGGGGCCGGTGTCGAAGGCCGTCACGTCGTTTTCCCGGCAGGCGGCAGGCAGCACGGTGAGATTGCCGATGCCGCCCAGATTCTGCAGCAGCACGCCGCAGTCCTCCCGGCGGTAAAGCAGGAACTCGGTGAAGGGCACCAGCGGCGCGCCCTCGCCGCCCGCGGCCATGTCGGCCACTCGGAAATCCGACACACAGGGGATGCCGGTGCGCTCGGCAATCACGGCGCCCTCGCCGATCTGCACGGTACTGCGGATGGCGTACCCATCCCGCCGGTCGGGCTCGGGGGAGTGCCGGACCGTCTGGCCGTGGGAACCGATCAGCGCCACGTCGGCGGGCGTCAGCCCGGCATGCCGGATGACATCCGCCGCCGCGCCGGCAAACAGTTCCCCCAGCAGGAAATTCATGTAACCCAGCTCGACGACCGTCGCCTCCGGGCGGAAAAGCTCAAAGAGCCGCTCCCGCACGGCGGGGGCATAGGGAATTTCCTCATAGGCGAGCAGCGTGAGCTGTGGGCGGTCCGTCCCCCGGATCGCCACCAGAGCCGCGTCGATACCATCCGCCGACGTGCCCGACATCAGCCCGACCACCCGGCGTACGGCCCCGCCCGCACCATACCCGGACAGTCCCCTGTGCAAAAGGCCGGCCGCCCGGCCGGCCCCTCCCGTCAGTCTTTCCATTTGATGCGGTCGCGGTAAATCGAGGGCACCGAGTCGGGGATGACGACGGCCCCCACCGTTTTTTCATAAAACGGGATGGCACTCACCGCGCCGCCGATGATCCCATAGGCATAGCCCATATCCCACAGCCCGCCCAGCGCGCGCAGCAACAACGCCGTGCCCAGCCCCATACCGCGGCACTCCTTGGCGACGCCGGTTGGGCCGAAATAATCTTTCCACGTGGCCTCGTAGCAGGCAAAGCCCACCACCTTGCCCTCCCGGACGGCGACGAAGCAGGATACCGGCTTGTTGACAAAGGCGGCGTCACACTCACTGGCCCACGCTTCGGCAAAATTCTGCCGCACAAAATCCAGCACCAGAAATTTATCGGGCGTCATTGCCCGTTTGATGACGATCCCGGCCCGCTTCCAGGGGGCCTGATCCTCGTCGGGCTTGGGCAGGTCATACAGTTTCACCAGCATATCGGGCATGCAATAACCCCTCCCTTTCGGTCTGCACCGTGTCACAATGCAGTTTCAGCATACCGAGTTCCCCGGCGGATGTCAATATGGTTTGGAGTAATTTTTATTTATTTTACAACATTTTAGAAATAATATTTCATCCAAATGTACGACAAAGCCTCCCGCCCAGTCGGACGGAAGGCGCTATTTGCGGTGCTTATCCAGCAGCACGTCGTGGGTCAGTGTCAGATATTTTTTGACTTTGGCGTATTCCTCGCTGGCCACCGCTGAAAACAGGATGTCGACGATGTTGAGCATGGCGATGCGCGAGCCCATAGCGCCGCTGCGGATGGTGATTTCGGGTGTGGAAATAAACAGGCGGATATCCGCCCCCTCGGCCAAAGGGCTGCGGCTGTAACGGGTGACGGCAATCACCGCCGCGCCGGAACGGTGGGCCACCCTCAGGGTGTCGAGGATCTCGGCGGTGTCGCCGGAATTGGAAAACAGCACGGCCACGTCGCCGCGCCGCAGCAGGGCCGCGGCCGTCAGCTGGGCATGCCCGTCGGTGCAGGCATGGCAGACCTTGTTGATGCGCATAAATTTCTGCTCGGCATCCATGCACACAAGGCCGGAGGCGCCGATGCCGAAAAATTCGATCTTGCGGGCCTGGCTCATCACGCGCACCGCCTCGGCAATTTCCTGCGAGCCGATGACGCGCATGGTATCCTCAATGGAACGGCAGTTGTTGAGCGACACGTTGTGGATAATGGTGGCGAGATCGTCCCCCGGCCGGATGTCGGTATACTGGTCGGCCCCCGTGTCGGTCATCGAGCCGATGGAGGTGGAAATGCTCACGATGAACTGCCGGTAGCCGTCGAAGCCCATGGTGCGGCAGAAACGCAGCACGGAGGCATCGCTGGTCTGGCTGTGGGACGCAAGCTCCCGGATGGAAAGACCGGGTATCTGATCGGTATGTTCCAGCACATAATCGGCGATCCGCTGCTCCACCGGGGTCAGCGTGCCGCGCATCTCGCGAAGTTTGAGAAAAATATTGTCGTTAGCCGCCACCTGAACCTCAATCCATTCCCGCGCGTACCCCGGGGCCGGAGCACCGGGCGCCGCCGCGCTGTTTTTGCTGTCGCCTTATTCCTCCATTATAGGGCAGAGGCAGCGCGGTTTCAATCCCATTCCCGGCCAAAAGAAACGGCCTCTTTCCGGTCATTCTGCCCAAAGCTGCACCGAAAGGCCGCTCGGTTTGGCCGCCGTATTGAAATTTTTATGCGCGCGTATTATAATTGCGTGAAATAATGATTTATTTCCGTCGGAGCCGTGAGCCGGCTATCGGCGGCCGGAAAGGACCCGTGGCGTATGAAACATATCATCGGCATCGACGGCGGGGGCACCAAGACGGTGCTGGCGGCGGCCGACCCGGAGGGGCGGATACTCTGCCGGGCCGAGGGAGCAGGCAGCAACGTGAACGCGCGGGGTGCCGACGCCGTGCGGCGCACCATCGTCGGGCTGCTGCGGCAGGCGCAGACGCAGCTGAAAGCGACCCCCGACGAGTGCGTGAGTCTGTGCATCGGCGCGGCGGGCGCCGACCGGGCGCGGGAGCAGGGCATCCTGCGGGACATTTTCCTTTCCGAGGGTTACCGCTGCCCGCTTACTGTCACAAACGACGGCATCACCGCGCTGTGGCAGGGCGCGCCGGAGGGCGTGGGTGTGGTGGCGGAGTCGGGCACCGGCTCGATCTGCTACGGCCGTGGAGCGGACGGCACCACCGCCCGGGCCGGCGGCTGGGGGCATATCCTCGGCGACGAGGGCAGCGCCTATGACATTGCCCGGCAGATGCTGCACGCGGTGACGCGCAGCGCCGACGGGCGCGCCGGAGCCACCGCCCTGACGGCGCTGGTGCTCGGGGAGCTGGGGCTTGAGACGCCCGCGCAGCTCATCGCCTGGGCCTACCGGCCCGAAACCGGCAAGCGTGAAATCGCGCGGCTGGCCCGGCTTGCGGATACCGCCGCCTCGGACGGCGACCGCACGGCGGGGGATATTCTGTGCCGGGCGGGCCGGGAAATGGCCGTGTGCGCCGACGCCGTGGCCCGCCGTCTCGGTTTTGGGGCCGGGTCCTTCCCGCTGGTGACAGCGGGCAGCGTGCTGCTCCACAGCCGACCAGTGGCGCAGGAATTCCGCCGGCAGTTCACCCGGCTTTATCCGGCGGCTTCTTTTCGCCCGCTCAGCGGCCATGATACCGTCGCGGGCGCCGTACGGATCGCCCAAAACCGTCTGAAAGAAAAATGATCGCCCCGCCTCGGGCGGCCCGGCGCGTTCCCGCGGGAGCGCCCGGGCTTTTTTTGCGGGCGGGATGCCCCCGGGCCGGATTGTATGCTATAATAAGAAAACCGGAGGGCGGGGGCGTGTCCCCTGCCTCTCATAAAGCCGGATTTTGCGGCCGTCGGGCGGGGAATTTCCCCGACGGGGCGGTTTCAAATCCGGCGGCCACAACTTTGGCGCCAAAGGGCAATCCTGCACGGCGCGGCTGGTTTCGCATCACGTGCGGCGAAACCGGCCCTTATACGCCCGCGGCAACGGAGGAATCAGTCATGAATCAAGCGATGAAAGGCTGGCTGCACGGCGGGCGGGTCTATGCGGTCATCGCGGCCGTGGTGACGGTGAGTTTCCTAATTGTGGAGCCCGTCGTGCGGGTGAGCGCCGCGCTGGGCGGCCGGGTGGCGCTGGATCAAGTAGCGGTGCGGGTGCTGATGGCCGCGGCGCTGCTGATCATCGCCGGGCTGCTGCTGCGCGGGGACACCACCCCCACCGACACGCGGATACTGCACGCGCTGGTGGGCAGCGGCATTGTGATGCGCATCGGATATATGCTGTACACTTCCTACTCGGTGCGTGCCCACGATGTGGACACGCTCAACGATTCCGGCCATCTGCGCTATATTTATACGATTCTGACACAGCTGCGGCTGCCCGATTCCAACGCCGGGCAGTTTTACCACCCGCCGCTGAGTCATATTCTGGAGGCGCTGGCGGTGCGGGTCTATTCCGTGCTGTCGCCCGGCTCGGGGCTCAACGAGTGGTTCGAAGGCGCGAAGCTCGTACCGGCCTTTGCCTCGTGCGCCACGCTGATCGTCTGCCTGCGGCTTTTTGAGGAGCTGGGGGTCGACCGGCGGACCAAGCTCGCGGCGATGACGCTGCTGGCCTTTCACCCCACCTTTTTCATACTGGCCTCGAGCATCAACAACGACATGCTGATGATCTTTTTCTTCATGGCCGCGCTGCTTTACACCGTCCGGTGGTACCATCGGCCCACCATGCGGCATATCCTCACGCTGGCTGTGCTCATCGGCTGCGCCATGAGCGCCAAATTTTCCGGTGCGCTGGTGGCCGTGATCACCGCCGCTGCCTTTCTGGTGATGCTGCTGCGCCGGCGGGGGAAGCGACCCTCCCTGCCCCGCCTTTTCGGCCAGTTTGCGGCCTTCGGCGCTGTATGCCTGCCGCTGGGGCTGTGGTATCCGGTGCGCAACTGGATTCTTTTCCGTCAGCCGCTGGGCTATGTGCTGCCGCTGTCGGTCAATTCTTATCTGTACGTCGGCTACCGCTCGCTGTGGCAGCGTTTCGGCCTGTTTTCACCCACCCAGCTCTTTACGGTGCCGTACTGTCAGGTGCGGTCGGATTATCAGCTCTGGATCTACACCATCAAGTGTTCGGTTTTCGGCGAATACTGGTACAGCTGGTATCTGCGCGCCCTGGCCACACTGCTGGTGGCGGTAAACGCGCTGCTCATCCTGTGGTCGCTGGCGGCCATGGTGGTCGGGACAGTGCGCCGGCGCAGCCCCGGCGCGTGGATGTTCACGGGTCTGTGGGGCGTCATGATGGCGTCGTTCGTATATTTCAACATCAAATACCCATTTGCCTGCACCATGGATTACCGCTATATCGTCCCCACCTGCGTGGTGGGCGCCGCCTTTTTAGGCGATTCATTTTCCGCACTGCGCGGCAGCAGGCACCCGGCGGCCCGCCTGGCCGCCCGCGCGGAGGAGTGCCTGATCCTCGTATTCTGCACGCTTTCCGTGGCGTTTTACGTGCTGTAGCGCGCGATTCACCGAATTTTTACGGGTTGTTCACGACCGGTTCACGGCCTGCGGGTATGCTGAAAAGCGGATTCGGTTTTCCACACTTTCCCCATTCCCCTCTTTATTCGATTCCCCCGGCTGCTGCGGCCGGGGGAATTTTTATGCACCGCGATTTTTCACACTCTGCACCGCTCCCCATATTCTGATTGTGAAAGGGTGGATGAAAATGTGCGGAATCGCGGGATGGATTGATTTTGAAAAAGACCTGCGGGAAAGCGGCGCCGTCATCCGGCGCATGACCGACACGCTGCGGCTGCGCGGCCCCGACAGTGAGGGATATTTCGAGTCGGAGCACGTGCTTTTCGGCCACCGGCGGCTGATCGTGGTCGACCCGGCGGGCGGTGCCCAGCCCATGCGCAAAACGGCGGCCGGGCGGGAATATGTGCTGGTGTATAACGGCGAGCTTTACAACACCGACGAACTGCGCCGGGAGCTTGCCGGCAAGGGCTATGCTTTTGACTCGTATTCCGACACCGAGGTACTGCTGACGGCTTACATATGCTGGGGAGCGGAATGCCTCCGGCGGCTCAACGGCATCTTTGCCTTCGCGGTGTGGGACCCGCTGCGGCGCGAAGTTTTCCTGGCGAGGGACCCATTGGGCGTCAAGCCGCTGTTTTACGCGCGGCGGGGCAGCTCGCTGATTTTCGGGTCGGAGCTCAAGACGCTGCTGGCCCATCCGGCCGTGCGCCCGGTCATCGACCGGGACGGGCTGACCGAAATTTTCGCGCTGGGGCCCGCCAGCGCCCCGGGGAGCGGCACCTTCAAGGGTGTGAGGGAAGTGCCGCCCGCCTGCTGCCTGACGGTGGGGGCGGGAAAAGAGACGCTCACCGAATACTGGCACCCGGAGGTGGAGGATTTCACCGAAACCGAGGATGAAGCCGCCGCGCATCTGCGCGGGCTGCTCACCGACGCCGTGCGGCGGCAGTTGGTGGGCGACGTGCCGCTGTGCTGTTTCCTTTCCGGCGGGCTGGATTCCTCGGTGATCTCGGCTGTGGCGGCGGCGGATTTCAAGACCCGCGGCCGGCGGCTCACCACCTACACCATCGACTACGCCGACAACGCCCGGTATTTCAAGCCGTCGCTGTTTCAGCCCACCCCCGACTCGGAATGGGCCGAAAAGATGGCGCGCTGGCTCGGCACCGACCACCGCGTGGTGACGCTGGGCCACCCGGCCCTGGCCCGTGCGCTGACCCAGGCGGTCTTTGCCCGCGATCTGCCCGGCATGGCGGATATCGACTCGTCGCTTTTCCTGTTTTGCCGGGAAATCCGCCGCGATTTCGTCGTGGCCCTGTCGGGCGAATGCGCGGATGAGGTCTTTGGCGGCTACCCCTGGTACACCCATGAGGAAATGATTTACGCCGACACCTTCCCCTGGTCGCGGTTTGTGGATGACCGGCGGGCCATCCTCGCCCCCGGTCTGCGCTCGCTGCCCGTGGCCGAGTACACCCGGCAGCAGTATCTCGACACTCTGCGCCGGGTGCCCCACGGGGAAAACGAGCCGAAGCTCGACGCCCGCATGCGGGAACTTTTTTATCTCAACATCAAGTGGTTCATGGTAAACCTCCTCAACCGCAAAGACCGTATGTCCATGTCCAACAGTCTGGAGGTACGGGTGCCCTTTGCCGATTACCGGCTGGTGCAGTACGCGTTCAACATTCCCCCGGCCGTCAAATTCGCCGGCGGGCGGGAAAAGGGGCTGCTGCGCCGGGCCTGCGAAGGGCTGCTGCCCGCCGAAATCATCACGCGCAAAAAAAGTCCCTACCCAAAGACCCACAATCCGGAATACACCGCCATCGTCTGTCGGATGATGGAAGAGGTGCTGCGCGACCCCCACGCGCCGGTGATGCAGCTGCTGGACCGGCAGACGATCCGCGAACTTGTGGATACTGGCGGCGCGGCCTACAAGACCCCCTGGTTCGGTCAGCTGATGACCGGGCCCCAGCTCATCGCCTATCTGCTCCAGCTCAACACCTGGCTTGCGGAGTACCGGGTGGAGCTGGATATCTGATGCGGCATCCTGCACGACACCGTGAATTTGCACAGTCTCCGTCTCCGGATTCCAAATGAATTTTCCGTTTTGGAACTTGCAAACCGGGACGATCCATGGTAAAATGAACGAGTAATTGCGAAACAAAGGCGTTTCACGACAGTTTTGTTGTGAACGCCTTTATTTTATCCTTCAAAACGTCAAGGGGGTTTTTCAATGGAAAATCAAGCGCTGCAGACACCCGCCACCATTTTCGGGGAGTATGTCTTCAACGACGCCGTGATGCGGGCTCGTCTGTCCAAAACCACCTACAAGGCTTTGAAAAAGACCATCGAGGCGGGGCTGCCCATCGACGCTTCCATTGCGGACGAAGTCGCCGCCGCGATGAAAGAGTGGGCGGTGGAAAAGGGTGCCACCCATTTCACCCACTGGTTCCAGCCGCTGACCGGCATCACCGCCGAGAAGCACGATTCCTTCATCGCCCCCACCGGCGACGGCAACGTGGTGCTGGAATTCTCGGGCAAGGAACTGGTCAGGGGCGAGCCCGACGCCTCCTCCTTCCCCTCCGGCGGCCTGCGCGCTACCTTCGAGGCCAGAGGCTACACGGTGTGGGACTGCACCTCCCCTGCTTTTGTCAAGGAAGGCACCCTTTACATCCCGACGGCGTTCTTTTCCTATACCGGCGAAGCGCTGGATCTGAAGACTCCGCTGCTGCGCTCCACCGAAGCCCTGAGCGCCCAGGCGCTGCGTGTGCTGAAAGTCTTCGGCAACGAGAAAGCCAAGAAGGTCACCGCCACCGTCGGCCCGGAGCAGGAATACTTCCTGGTCAACCGCGCCAACTATGAAAAGCGCCTCGACCTGATCCTCACCGGCCGCACGCTCTTCGGCTCCAAGCCTCCCAAGGGGCAGGAGATGGAGGACCAGTACTTCGGCACCCTGCGCATTAAAATCACCGAGTTCATGCATGATCTGGATCAGGAACTGTGGAAGCTGGGCATCACCGCCCGCACCAAGCACAACGAGGTGGCCCCGGCCCAGCACGAGCTGGCCATTATATTCGACCCCGCCAGCATGGCCGCCGACCACAACGAGCTGGTCATGGAGCTGATGAAGAAGATCGCCAAGCGGCACGGGCTCACCGCTCTGCTGCACGAGAAGCCGTTCGACGGCGTCAACGGCAGCGGCAAGCACATCAACTGGTCCATTGCCACCGACGAGGGCGAAAACCTGCTCGAGCCCGGCATGGACCCAAGCAAGAACGTGCAGTTCCTGGTGTTTTTGTCGGCCGTGATCAAAGCGGTGGATGAATACTCCGACTTGCTGCGGCTCTCGGTCGCCAGTGCGGGCAACGATCACCGCCTGGGCGCCAACGAAGCGCCTCCGGCCATCATTTCGATGTTTGTCGGCGAGGAGCTGGAAAAGGTCATCGACGCCGTCGAGAACGAGTCGACCTACGACAGCATCGAGCGCATCAAGACAAACCTCGGCATCTCTTCCATCCCGACCATCACCAAGGACGCGACCGATCGCAACCGCACTTCGCCGTTCGCTTTCACGGGCAACAAGTTTGAGTTCCGTATGTGCGGCTCTTCCGCCAACATCGCGGAGCCCTGCTACACCCTCAACACCATCGTGGCCCAGTCGCTTTCCGAAATTGCCGACAAGCTGGAAAAGACGGAAGATCTGGAAGTCGACGCCGTTTCCCTCATCAAGGAAATCATCCAGAAGCACAAGAAGATCATCTTCAACGGCAACAACTATACCGACGAGTGGGTGGCGGAAGCGGCCAAGCGCGGCCTGCCCAACATCCCCAACACGGTGCTTGCCATCGACGTGCTGAAGGATCAGAAGAATATCGACGTGTTCAGCCGGCAGAATGTGCTGTCGCCGGTGGAGGTTTCTTCTCGCTACGATATTCTGCTGGAAAAATACTCCAAGACCATCAACATTGAGGCGCGGACGCTGGTCGACATCGTCAACCGTCAACTGCTGCCGGCCGCCTATACTTACGCTTCGAAGCTGGCACGTGCCAAGAATGCCGGCGTGACCAGCAAATCGCTGGATGCCCGGCTGACCAAGGTTTCCGAGCTGGCCGATTCGCTGGCCGACGAAACGGTGAAGCTGGAAGCCGCCGCCGATAAGGCCGGTGCCATTGCCGACAACCGTGCGAGCGCTCTGGCCTATCACGACGCCGTCACCACGGCGCTGGCCGCTACCCGTGCGGTCATCGACACCTTGGAGCCGATCGTCCCCGCCGACATCTGGCCGGTGCCGGTCTACTCTGACCTTCTTTTCAAAGTGTGATTCTTCCTTTACCCCCTTATTTTTTGACGGCGGCCCCGCTCACGACGGGGC
>JAEWAE010000069.1 GCA_023391835.1 Bacillota bacterium | reverse complement strand
GCGTCCCTCCTCTTTGGTATGGCCGTATATTATCCTTTGGTGATCGCGTCGATGCGTCCAAGCTCCTCGTCGGTGAAATCCAGATTGTCCAGCGCGCGGACATTCTCTTCGAGCTGGGCGACCCGGCTCGCACCGATGAGCACCGACGTGACGCGCCCGCCCCGCAGAATCCACGCCAGCGCCATCTGGGCCAGCGTCTGGCCCCGCGCCGCGGCGATCTGCGCCAGGGCGGCCGCCTTCGACAGCCGCTCATCCGTGAGCTGCCGCTGACGGAAATCCCCGCCGGCCTTGGCGGCACGGGAATCCTCCGGGACTCCGCCCGCATACCGCCCGGCCAGCAGCCCCTGAGCCAGCGGCGAAAAGGCGATGGAGCCGACCCCATGGCTCTGCAGCACATCCTGCAGACCGTCCTCGATCCAGCGGTCGAGCATATTATAGCGCGGCTGATGGATCAGGCAGTGGATGCCCATGCCTTTCAGGATGTCGATGGCGCGGGCCGCCTCGTCCGCCGGGTAATTGGAAATGCCCACATACAGGGCCTTGCCCTGCCGCACCAGCTGGGCGAGGGCGCCCATGCTCTCTTCCAACGGAGTTTCCGGGTCGGGGCGGTGATGATAAAAAATATCGAAATACTCAAGCCCCGTACGCCGCAGGCTCTGGTCGCAACTGGCGACGATATACTTTTTGGAGCCCCAATCCCCGTAAGGCCCCTGCCACATGCCGTAGCCGGCCTTGGATGAAAGAATGAGCTCGTCGCGGTAGGGCTTGAAATCTTCCCGGAAAAGCCGGCCGAAGTTTTTTTCGGCCGAGCCGGCGGGCGGGCCGTAATTGTTGGCCATGTCGAAATGGGTGATGCCCAGATCAAACGCCCGGCGCAGCAGCCGGCGCTGATTTTCAAAGCTGTCATCCCCGCCGAAATTGTGCCACAGACCCAGCGACAGGGCCGGCAGCCGCACGCCGCTGCGGCCGCAGCGGCGGTACGCCATGCGGTCATAACGGGTTGTTTCCGCCTGATACGGCATATAAATCCCTCTCTTTCGTCTGATACGTCCGTTGTGTCGATCGCTCACATGGGGGTCAGCCCAGCAGCCCCGGCAGATCCGCCGGGCGGGCAAGGCTGGCGGCACAGGCTTCCACCTTGCCGAAGCCGTAGGCCGCGTGGATGAATGGGATGTCTGCTTCGGCGCTGGCGGCCGCATCCATGGCGGTGTCGCCCACATAGCAGGGGTTGCGCATGCCGCAGCGTGCCACCACCGAGCGGATGTTGGCACCCTTGGTCCGGCCGTGCATGCCTGCCCACTGGAAATCGCGGATATAGCCCCCCAGCTTGTGATATGCGAGAAATGCCTCGATGTATCCTTCCTGGCAGTTGCTGACAACGGCCAACGGCATGCGCGCGCTGAGAGTGTGCAGCATCGCCTCCACGCCGGGGAAAAGCCGGCCGCCCACCTGCCGGATGAGCTCGTTTTCCAGCCGGCAGCATTCCTGCATGGTGTGCAGAACGCGGTCGGGGTCCATTTCGGGGAAAAGCTTTTTCCCGATATCCGGCAGCTGCAGACCCATCACGCCGCGCAGCTGCTCCGGCGTCACGTCGCGGCCCTGCCCCCGCAGCACTTCCCGCCAGGCGCGGACCACCACCTCGGAAGAATCCCAGAGTGTGCCGTCCAGGTCGAACAACACGGCACCGCATTGTTTCAGATCGTAATGTTTGCCATCCCAACGCACCGTCGCAGACATCCCTTCCGTTGCATAAAACGGGCGGGTGCCGGAAAGCACCCGCCCCCTTGACAGGATAAGTTTACTCCACCGTGACGGATTTTGCAAGATTGCGCGGCTTGTCGACGTCGCAGCCCCGCAGCACGGCCATATAGTAGGCAAAAAGCTGCAGCGGCACCACCGACAGCGACGGCATGAGGAAATCGGGCAGGTCGGGCAGCCGCACGGTGTGATCGGCGCAGAGCTCCGCGTCGGCGTCACCGCCGCGGCAGACCAGCAGCACGTTGGCGCCCCGGGCCTTGACTTCCTTGACGTTGCTCACCGTCTTTTCCAGCAGCGGGCGCTGCGTGGCCACGGCCACGACGGGCATACCGGGTACGATCAGCGAAATGGTGCCGTGCTTGAGTTCCCCGGCGGCGTAGGCCTCGCTGTGGATGTAGGAAATTTCCTTGAGCTTGAGGGAGCCTTCCAGCGAAGCCGCGTAATCCATACCCCGGCCAATGAAAAAGATGTGCTGGGCATTCTGGTAAAGCGACGCAAGATACTGGCAGCGTTCCTTCAGGCCGAGGACTTTTTCCACCATATCCGGCAGACGGAGGATGTCGGCGCACAGGGCGCGGCCCTGCTCCTCGCTGACGGTGCCCCGGTCGAGCCCCAGCCGCACGGCGAGCATATACATCACGGCCAGCTGCACCGAGTAGGCCTTGGTGGAGGCCACGGCGATTTCCGGCCCCGCCCAGGTATAGATCACGTCGTCCGCTTCCCGCGCGATGGAAGAGCCCACGGTATTCACCACTGCCAGCGTGCGCACCCCGCGGGATTTCGCCAGCCGCAGCGCCGCGAGGGTGTCGGCCGTCTCGCCCGACTGGGAAATGATGACCACCAGATCATCCCGATGGAGAATAGGCTCGCGGTAGCGGAACTCGGAGGCGATATCCACGTCCGTCTGCACGCGGGCCAGCTGCTCGATGGCGCAGCGGCCCACCATGCCGGCGTGCATGGCCGTGCCGCAGGCGACGATGTGCACCTGGCGCACGCTGCCCAGGCGGGAGCCGCCCTCGATGAGCATGGGCAGGCCGTCCTGGATGCGGGAGGCGATGGTGTCGCGCAGGGCGCGGGGCTGCTCGAAGATTTCCTTAAGCATGAAATGCTCGTAACCGCCCTTTTCGGCGGCCGAAATGTCCCACGTGGCGGTGAGAGTCTCTTTGTGCAGCGGTTCCCCGTCGACGGTATAGAATTTCACCGCGTCCGGGCTGATCTCGGCAATATCGTTTTCTTCCAGCAGGTAATAGTGCCGGGTGTATTTGAGGATAGCGGGGATATCCGACGCGATAAAGTTTTCCCCCGCCCCGGCGCCCACGATGAGCGGGCTGTCTTTGCGCACGGCATAAATGACGCCCGGGTGGTCGGCAAACAGGATGCCGAAGGCATAGGAGCCGCGGATGCGCATGACCGCGTCGCCGATGGCCTTCACCGGGTCGCCGTGATAGAGCGAGTCGATGAGTTTGGCCGCCACCTCGGTGTCGGTGTCGGAAACAAACGTGTAGCCCCGGCTGCGCAGGGATTCCCGCAGGCGTACATAATTTTCGATGATGCCGTTGTGCACGACGGTGACGGGCCCGGAGCGGTGGGGATGGGCGTTGACATCCGACGGCTCGCCGTGGGTCGCCCAGCGGGTGTGCCCGATGCCGCAGGTGCCGCGGGGTGTGCCTTCCTTCTCAAGCTTCGATTCCAGCTGGGTGAGACGGCCCTTGCTTTTGACGATTTTCACGACGTCGTTTTCAAACACGGCGATGCCCGCCGAATCGTACCCGCGGTATTCGAGCCGCCCCAGACCGTCAAGCAGCACCCCGGCCGAATCCCGGGTGCCGGTATATCCCACAATTCCACACATATTATGTAAACCTCCAAATTGGCATAATAATAGCGCTGACGCCAGTCCTCTGTTGCGCGGTTACCCGCGTTCTTTCCAGGCTGGCTCACGACCGAGCACTCACGGCCGGAGGGGCATCCGCCGAATCTTTCGATACTCCCCTCACCTCGTCAACCGCCGCCGCCCAAATGCGGCACGGTCCAGGCGCTGAAACTATTTGATTGTACGGTTTTGGCCGCCTCCTTTCCAGTCTAACCGCCCACACGGATTCTATACGCCCACGGGCCTCACCCCTTCCGCAGCGGAGCCGAATCTTTCGCTCCACAGAAATTCATATCCCATATCATACGCCTTCCCGCGGGATTGTCAAGAAAAATCACGCGGCCTTTCCATTCTATGCGGCCTCGGTGGCGAACGACCCGCCCCTGTGCGGGTAACGCCGTTGCCCCGGCCGAAAAAATGGCGGACCGCATCGCGGCCCGCCATTGGGGGAAGCTCCGGATAAACCGGCGCTCTATTTCGACTGAATGTAGGCGTCGATGGATTGGGCCGCCTCTTTGCCCGCGCCCATGGCCAGGATGACGGTGGCCGCGCCGGTGACCGCGTCGCCGCCGGCATAGACGCCCTCGCGGGTGGTCTTGAGGCTATCGTCAACGATCAGGCAGCCGCGGCGGTCAGTCTGAAGGCCCTCGGTTGTCTGGCGCAGCAGCGGGTTGGGCGTGGTGCCGATGGCCATGATGACCGTGTCCACATCCAGCGTGTAATTGGAGCCCTCGACGGGCACCGGGCGGCGGCGGCCGGAAGCATCCGGCTCGCCCAGCTGCATTTTGACGCACTCAATACCGGTGACCACATCCTTGGCGTTGCCGCGGATGGCGACGGGGTTGGTGAGCAGATGGAACTCGATGCCTTCCTCTTTGGCGTGATGCACTTCCTCACGCCGGGCAGGCATTTCCTCCTCGCTGCGGCGATAGACGATATAGACGTGCTCGGCGCCCAACCGAAGCGCGCAGCGGGCCGCGTCCATGGCCACGTTGCCGCCGCCCACCACCGCCACGCTGCGGGAATGGCGGATAGGCGTGTCATAGGAGCTGTCGTACGCCTTCATCAGATTGACACGTGTGAGAAACTCGTTGGCCGAATAGACGCCGATGCAGCTTTCGCCGGGGATATTCATAAAGCGGGGCAGGCCGGCGCCGGTGCCCACAAAGATGGCCTCGAAGCCATAATCATGGATCAGCTCGTCGATGGAAAGCAGCCTGCCGATGACCATGTCGGTCTCGACCTTCACACCCAGAGCCTTAAGCTTGTTGACCTCGTCGAGCACGATGGCTTTGGGCAGACGGAATTCCGGTATGCCGTAAATGAGCACGCCGCCTGGCTTGTGGAAGGCTTCGAACACCGTCACGTCGTAGCCCAGCCGCCGCAGGTCGCCCGCGCAGGTCAGCCCCGCGGGGCCGGCGCCGATGACGCCGACCTTATGACCGTTGCTGGCCGGCACCTTGACCGGGGTCGGGTTCTTCTGCTGGGCAAAGCGGTGCGTATCGGCCGTGAAACGCTCCAGCCGGCCGATGGCCACCGGCTCGCCCTTGATGCCGCGCACGCATTTGCTCTCGCACTGGCTTTCCTGCGGGCAGACCCGGCCGCAGACGGCCGGCAGGGAGCTTGTCTGGGCGATGGTCTCATAGGCGCCCTCAAAGTCATGCCGGGCGACCTGGGCGATAAAGTCGGGGATCTGGACGTTCACAGGGCAGCCGCTCACGCAGGGACGGTTTTTGCAGTGCAGGCACCGCTGGGCCTCCTGCACGGCCACATCCTCGGGGTACATGAGGGTCACTTCGTCGAAATTTTTATTGCGCACATCCGGCCGCTGCTCCGGCACCGGATATTTGGTCATTTTCATATCGGGCATTTTGGGGCCTCCGCATCCAAATTATTCTGCTGCGAACCGGGCGCCTGTCACCGGCGTTCGCCGGTCAGGCGGCACCAGTGATCCATCGCCTGTTTTTCGTCGTCTTTATAGGCCGACAGACGGGCAATCGCCTCGTCGAAATCCACCGCATGGCCGTCAAAATCCGGCCCGTCGACACAGGCGAATTTTGTTTCCCCACCCACGGTGATGCGGCAGCCGCCGCACATGCCGGTGCCGTCCACCATGATGGGATTCATGCTCACGGTGGTGGGAATATTATATTTTTCCGTCAGCCGCGACACGAATTTCATCATCGGCAGCGGGCCCACGGCGATGACGTGGTCATACTGCGCCCCCGCCTGAATGTTTTCTTCCAGACGGTTGGTCACGAAGCCCTTGTAGCCGTAGCTGCCGTCGTCGGTGCACAGATAGAGCGTATCGCAGCTCGCCTTGAGCTCGTCTTCGAGGATCACCAGGTCTTTGGTGCGGAAACCGGCGATGATGTCGACCTTGGCGCCGTGGGTGTGCAGATACTGCGCCTGAGGCCACGCGATGGCGTTGCCGAGACCGCCGCCCACCACGGCCGCCCGCTTGATGCCGTCGAGCTCGGTGGGCCTGCCCAGAGGGCCGACGAAATCCAGCAGCGAATCGCCCGCTTTGAGCGTGCCAAGCTGCCGCGTGGTCTTGCCCACCATCTGAACGATGATGGTGACCGTGCCGGCGTCCTTGTCGCAGCGGGCCACCGTGAAGGGCACCCGCTCGCCGTGCTCGTCGATGCGCAGGATGATAAACTGGCCCGGCAGCGTCTTTTTGGCAATCAGCGGAGCCTTGACTTCGAGCAGGATGACGGCGTCGTTGAGCCGTTTTGCCTGAACAACGGGATACATAAGCGGTCTCCTTTTTTGCACAACCGGCCGCATGTGCGACCGGTTTTCATCGGTTAAATGATGCGGACATTTGGACTCGTGCGGGAATCGACGGAAAGTATGTCTATTTAGCATAATTATAACATATGCGCCCGGTGATTTCAACGCGGCCCACGGGTATGCCGAAACGGAGCTGCCGCAAAACGCACACTCGTGCATTTTACGGCAGCCCCGCCGCGTAAAGCCAATCCGGTGCCGTAAAGCTGCCGGCTCAGATGCTGATGGTGTTGGAAATCTCGTAAAGCCGCCGGTCGAAGGTCTTGGTCATTTTTTGAGATTCGTAGATGTCCAGATCCCGAATTTCATCCTTCTGGATCACGACGACCCGGTTGCCGATACCCTGGGCGAGGAGCTCGACGGCGTGATAGCCCATTTCGGAGGCCAGCACCCGATCGCGCACCGTCGGGGAGCCGCCGCGCTGCACGTGCCCAAGGATGGTGGTGCGGGTCTCAATGCCCGTGCGCTTCTGGATGTAGCTGCCGATCTCATATGTGTCGCCCACGCCCTCGGCCACGATGATGATGAAGTGCTTTTTGCCGGTCTTCTGGATATTCATCAGCCGCGGGATCAGCTCTTTTTCGATGTCAAAGGGAATTTCCGGCACGATGACGCCCGTGGCGCCCACCGCGATAGCCGAATGGATGGCGATATACCCCGCCTTGCGCCCCATGACTTCCACCACGCTGCAGCGGTCGTGGGATTCGGTCGTGTCGCGCAGCCGGTCGACCATGTCGCACACGGTGTTGACCGCCGTGTCGAAACCGATGGTATAATCGCTGGCCGCGATATCGTTGTCGATGGTGCCCGGCAGCCCCACGCAGGGGATGCCCCGCTTGGAAAGGTCGGTCGCGCCGCGGAAAGACCCGTCGCCGCCGATCACGGCGATGCCGTCGATGCCCATGCGCCGGCAGGTGGCCACGGCCTTCTGCATGCCCTCTTCGGTGCGGAATTCCGGGCTCCGCGCCGTGTAAAGGATCGTGCCGCCCCGATGGATGATGTCGGAGACGCTACGCAGGTTCATTTCGACCATATCGCCGTTGATCAGCCCGTTATACCCGCGGCGGATGCCAAAAACCCGCAGCCCCTTGGCGATGCCTGTACGGACGATCGCGCGGATGGCTGCATTCATCCCGGGCGAATCCCCGCCGCTGGTCAGCACACCAATCGTTTTGATTTCTTTTTCTGCCATATGCTGTCCCCCATTCCGGCAACACCGAACCCAAAGCCCGGACGGACCGCCGCCGGAGAGACGCGCCATCCCCATCGTGCCGCCTCGGGTCATGATCCAATTGCTGTACACATTATACAATGCTTTAACAAAGTGGTCAATACCCGTTTTGACAAGCAAATATCAATATCCGTTTTTGATGAGGATAGTATGGGCCATCTGGGCCTCCGGCTCGGGCACCAGGATCTCAAAAAAGCCGCTTTCCCCGCCGTCGCCCACCGGGCGCACCCGCACGGCGACTTTTTCCGCCGTCAGCAGTTCCTGCACCTTGAGCACCGACGCCTTGGTCTGCACCATGTATATGACTGTCCACATTGCAATGATCCTCCATCGGGCTGGCTTCTCGCCGGCCCCGCCGTTTTCCGGCGTTATTTCCAGCCCTGCACCGCGACGTTTTCTTCGCCGAGGATCCGGTCAAGCTCTCCGCGCAGCACTTCGTTCATGTCGACCCACAGGTTCCGGGGCGCGGCCATCAGCTTCCCCGTGTCTTCAAAGCGGACATAGACCGGGAGCTGCCCGTCGAATACCCGGATGACCCGCATGGCCTGCCTGAAGCCGTCGTCCTCTTTGGAAGGGACCCGGATAAACAGCCCCGGCCGCTCCCGGCTGCTCCGGGCGGCGGCGGGCGGCGCGGCGGGCTCCGGTACGACCGGCCCCTGCACGGCCGGCGGGGCTTCCTCCGTTTCCTGCGGCAGACGCACGCGGTTGCACAGGATCTTGACCGCTTCATCCTCCCGCACGCTGGTGCGCCCCTCGACGATCACCGCCGCGTCCGGCTCCAGCAGGGGACCGTATTGGGCGAACGTGCGTGGGAAAATCAGCGTCTCGATGGAACCGCTGCCGTCATCGAGGGTCACGAAGGCCATGGTGCTGTCGTTTTTGGTCGCCTTGACCTGTCTTTGCTGCACAACTCCCATAACGGTCACGGCAGAGCCATCCTTATATTTTCCCTCCTGTGCCCCGCTTAATACTTCCCGGATGGTGGGGAAACCGCTGCGGCGGATCAGATCCCGGTAACGGGCCAGCGGGTGGGCGGAAATATAAAAGCCGAGCACTTCTTTTTCCTGCGTCAGCCGCTCCTTCTGGGGGAACTCCGCCTGGGGGGGCAGCAGGGCGCCCTCGTCGTCGGGTTCGATCCCGCCGCCCGTGCCGCCAAACAGATCGATCTGACCGGAAAGATTCTGCCGTGCCTTGTTTTCGGCATGCGCCAGCACATCCTCAAAGCCGAGCATCAGCCGGCGGCGGGTGTAGCCGAGGCTGTCGAACGCGCCGCACTTGATAAGGCTCTCGAGCATGCGGCGGTTGAGGTCGCAGCCGAGGGTGCGGGTGACAAAATCGGAAAACGTGCGGTAGGGGCCGTCTTTTTCCCGCCGGGCCACCACTTCCCGGATAAAACCGCGGCCGAGGTTTTTCACCGCCGTCAGCCCGAAGCGGATACCCGTCCCGCTGACGGAAAAGCCCTCGCGGCTCTCGTTGATATCCGGCGGCAGGATGCCGATGCCCAGCCGGCCGCATTCGCCGATATATTCGGCCAGCTTGTCGGCGCTGTCGAGGACGCTGGTCATCAGGGCCGCAAAGTATTCCCGGGGCCAGTGACACTTGAGATAAGCCGTCTGATAGGCCAGCAGCGCATAGGCCGCCGCGTGGGATTTATTGAACGCATAGGAGGCGAAGGAGGCCATTTCGTCGAAAATGGCGTTGGCCGTCGCCTCGTCGACGCCGTTGCGCACCGCGCCGACACATTCGAAGCTGCCGTCTTCCCGTTTGAGGCCGTGGATGAAATACTCCCGCTCCTTCTGCATGACGGCGTTTTTTTTCTTGGCCATGGCGCGGCGCACCAGGTCGGCCCGGCCGTAGGAATAGCCCGCCAGGCGGCGCACGATCTCCATCACCTGCTCCTGATAGACGATGCAGCCGTAGGTGACGTCGAGTATATCTTTGAGCAGCGGCGTGCGGTAGGTGATTTTTTCCGGATGATGGCGGTTCTCGATGTATTTGGGGATGGATTCCATCGGGCCGGGGCGGTAAAGCGATATGACCGCGATGAGATCCTCGATGCTCTCGGGGCGCAGATTCGTCAGCACCTGTTTCATGCCCGGGGATTCAAACTGGAATACCCCCTCGGTGTGCCCGGCCGTGAGCATGGCGTAGACTTCTTCGTCATCCAGCGGGATCTTTTCGATCTGAAAATCCGGTTGCCCGTGGGCGCGCGCCATGTCGCAGGCGTCCCGGATGACGGTGAGGTTGCGCAGACCCAGAAAATCCATTTTCAGCAGGCCCAGCTCTTCCAGCGTGGTCATGGTGAACTGGGTGACGATGGATTCGTCGTTTTTGGAAAGCGGCACGTAGGTATCCACCGGGTCGCGGGTGATGACGACGCCGGCCGCATGGGTGGAGGCGTGGCGGGGCATGCCCTCGAGCCCCCGGGCCGTGTCGATGAGCTTCTGCATGCGCGGGTCGGTGTCATACAGGTTTTTCAGTCCGGCGGACATCGTCAGCGCCTTGTCGATGGTCATGTTAAGTTCCGACGGCACCAGCTTGGCGGCCTTATCCACCTCGGCATAGGAAAATTTCATCACCCGGCCCACATCCCGGATGGCGGCGCGGGCCGCCATCGTGCCGAAGGTGATGATCTGGGCCACATGGTCGCTGCCGTATTTGCGCACGACATAGTCGATGACTTCCTGCCGGCGCTCATAGTCGAAATCCACGTCGAAGTCGGGCATGCTCACCCGCTCCGGGTTGAGGAACCGCTCGAAAAGCAGATGGTAGCGGATCGGGTCGATGTTGGTGATGCCCACGCAGTAGGCCACCAGGCTGCCGGCGCCGGAGCCTCTGCCCGGCCCGACGGGGATATCGACGCTGCGGGCGTAGCGGATGAAGTCGTAGACGATGAGATAATAATCCACATAGCCCATGCTGCCGATAACCGACAGCTCGTAATCGAGCCGGTCGACGACGGCCTGCTCCGGCTGGGGGCCGTAATGCCGATGCAGCCCCGCCACCGCCATATTGCGCAGGTATTCCGCGTGGTCCTGCCCGTTCGGCACTTCAAAGTGCGGAAGAATGGTCTTTCCGAACTGAAAATCCACGTGGCACATATCGGCGATTTTGACGGTGTTGTCGCAGGCCTCGGGCGCCTGCGGGAAAAGAGCGCGCATTTCCTCTTCCGACTTCATGTAAAATTCGTCGGTGGGGAAGCCGATCCTGCCGGGATCGTCGAGGGTGCGGTTCATCTGGATGCACAGCAGCACCTGCTGCAGCGGGGCGTCCTCTTTTTTGAGATAATGGGCGTCGTTGGTGGCCACCAGAGGGATGCCGGTTTCCCGCGAGAGACGGATGATCTGGGGGTTTATCTTTTTCTGCTCGGGCAGGCCGTGATCCTGCAGCTCCAGATAATAATACCCCCGGCCGAAAAGCGCGTCACAGCGGCGGGCAATATCGCGGGCACCGTCATAATCCCCCGCCAGCAGGCGCTTCGCCACGTCCCCCGACAGACAGGCCGACAGGGCGATCAGGCCCTCGTGATACCGCTCGAGCAGCTCCCAATCCACCCGGGGCTTGCCGTAAAAGCCGTCGATCCACGCCTGGGAAACCAGCTTGATGAGGTTGTGGTAACCGGTGTTGTCGCGGCACAGCAGCACCAGGTGACCGTGTTCCGAGTCGGGATGATAGAGCCGGTCGTGGCGCGTGCGGGCGGCGGTGTAGACTTCGCACCCGATGATGGGGCGCACACCCTGCCTGAGCGCGTCCTTATAAAAATCCATCGCGCCGTACATGACCCCGTGGTCGGTCACGGCCACGGCATCCTGCCCCAGCTCCCTGGCGCGGCGCGCGATGTCGCGGATGCGGCAGGCGCCGTCGAGAAGGCTGTATTCACTATGCAGATGCAGATGGACAAACCCGCCCATAATTTCCTTTCGGTCCTTTCTCACCCGGCACACCGGGCAAAGCGGCCGCTGAAGCGGTCATCCGCCGCTTTGCCGGGCCAGATCCAGCAGCCGGCTGAGCCGGTGGTTGACGCCCGACCGGCTCAGCGGCTCGCGCAGCATGCCGCCCAGCTCCCGCAGCGACGCGTCGGGGTTTTCCAGCCGCAGCGAGGCGATCTCGCGCAGATCGTCGGGCAGCTGGCGGAGCCGGCCCGTCTCTTCCAACCGGCGGATGGCCTCCACCTGCTCCGCCGAAGCATTGACCATTTTTTCGATGTTGGCGGTCTCGCAGTTGGTGACCCGGTTGGCCTTGTTGCGCAGATCTTTATACACTTTGACGTTCATCAGCTCCAGCGACTGACGGGCGGCGCCGATATAGGTGAGCACATCCTCGATCTGGCCGCTGTCTTTGAAATAGACGACGCGGTTGCCCTTGCGCGCGGCCATTTTGGGCTGAAAATCCTGATCCCGCAGCAGCGCCGTCAGGTCGCGGCCCAACTGCATGTGTGGCGTGACGAATTCCAGGTGGTAATCCTTGCCCGGGTCCACCACCGACCCGCAGGAAAGAAACGCGCCCCTCAGGAAGTAGGGAGTGCACAGGTCGCTGTCGAAAAAGCCCAGGTTGATGCGCAGGCTCACCGTCCGCGGCCCGTAGCCGAAATAGCTGAAAATTTTCCCGGCCGTGTCGCCGGCCGGCACCGTGAGAATGTGAGCCCGGCGGCCGTCGGAATGCACCGCGGCATGCACGCCGCATTCTTCCTCCAGCAGCGAAGCGCACAAAGGGGCGATGGCGGGGTGCTCGGTCTGGAGCGCGATGCCCCCCGGGCCGAAGCTGCGCCCGAAAAGCAGCAGCCCGTAAAGCAGTGCCGAGCGCCCGGCGGCGGGGCATTCCAACGCGCACAGCTCGCTGCGGACTTCATGGGCAAACGACATCCTGCTCCCCTCCCCGCAAAACCGTCATCCCCGGCGGATATCCCGGTGGCTGACGGTGACCCGCACGCCCTTGTCGATGAGGTGGTTATACAGCGCCTCGGTGATGGCCACCGAGCGGTGCCGCCCGCCGGTGCAGCCAATGGCGACCACCAGTTGGCTTTTGCCCTCCTGCATATACAGCGGCAGCAGAAAATCGATCATATCAAACAGCTTGTGCACAAAGGTGCGGGTCTCTTCGGATGAAAAGACGTAATCCCGCACCGGCGCATCCAGCCCCGTCTGGGGACGCAGCTTATCAATATAAAAGGGATTTGGGAAGCACCGCACGTCGAACACCAGGTCGCTCTCGCTGGGAGTGCCGTATTTAAAGCCGAAAGACATGCAGTTGACGATCATGCCGGCACGGCCGTCGCCCATAAAAAGCACGGTGAGGCGTTCCTTGAGCTGGGCGGAGGAAATATTGCTGGTGTCGATGATATAATCTGCGCGTTCCCGCGCCGGGCGCAGCTGCTCGCGTTCCCGGTGGATGGCGTCGGCCACCGTACCGCCCGGCTCCATCAGCGGATGCTTGCGGCGGGTTTCCTGAAACCGGCGGATGAGCACCGAATCGTCGGCGTCGAGGAAAAGAATTTTGTAATCGCCGCCCTGGGCCCGCAGGCCGTCCAGACCTTCAAACAGGCTGTTGAACAGATCTCCTCCCCGCACGTCGGTGACGATGGCGACGTTTCGGATTTTGCCGTCGGTCTGCAGGCACAGCTCGGCAAATTTCGGTATCAGCGCAGGCGGCATATTATCCACACAATAAAAGCCGATATCTTCCAGCGCGTTGACGGCCCGGGATTTGCCCGCCCCCGAAACGCCCGTGACGATCACAAAAGTCATGGTCCCCGTTCTCCCTCCGGTCAGATTCCCACCATTTTGATTTCCGGCTGCAGCTCGACTCCCGTCTGCCGGAAGACTTCCTGACGGATTTTTTCCACCAGGGCGCGCACATCCGCGCAGGTGGCGCCCCCTGTGTTGACGATGAAGCCGGCGTGTTTGAGGCTGACCTGCGCGCCGCCCACGCGCAGCCCCTTGAGCCCGCAGCCCTCGATGAGCGTGCCGGCATAGCGCCCCGGCGGCCGGCGGAACACGCTGCCCGCACTGGGCAGCTCCAACGGCTGCTTCGACTCCCGCCGGCCCATGAGTTCCTCCATGCGGCCGGCAATGGCCTCCCGGTCGCCCGGGTGCAGACGGAACTCCGCCTCGGTCACCGTGCGGCCGCCGGCCGTGAAGGCGCTGTGGCGGTAGCCGAAATCCAGCTGCGCACCCGCGAGCGTACCGGCCGTTTCCGGCCCCACGAAGGAGGCCGAGGCGACCACATCTTTCATTTCGCCGCCGTAGGCTCCCGCATTCATATAGACGGCGCCGCCCACCGAGCCGGGGATGCCGTAGGCAAACTCAAGCCCTGTCAACGAGCGTTCCCGCACGGCCACGCATGCTTCCCGCAGCGGCAGGCCCGCACCCGCGAAAAGCCGTACCGTGCCGTCGCCGGCGTCGGCAAAGCGTATCTGCCGCAGCCCGGCACAGGACGCCACAACTCCGCGGATGCCGGCATCCGACACCAGCAGATTGCTGCCCCGGCCCACCGGCAGGAAAGGCAGGCCCCCGCCGGCGCAGAAGGCCATGATCCGCCGCATTTCCCCGACGGTGCGCGGCTCGACGAAATATTCCGCCGGGCCGCCGATTTGAAATGTAGTGTGCCGGCTCATGGGCTCCTGTGCCCGCACCGGCAGCTCCAACGACGCCGCAAACCGGAAAAAATCCGGCATGGCGGTCACCTCCGCTGAGCGGCCGGGGCGCCCCATCGCGCCGACCCGGCCGCCGATCTGTTGACTTTTGCCCGGCACTCCGCCGGAACTGTACCCGATTATAGTATATGCCGCTTCCGGCTCTGATAAATCCAATCAGCCAGTGTGGCAAGCCGTGCGTTGACGATAAGCTCCGGAGGAAAGTCGATCTCCCGGAGCATTTCCAACGCCTCGCGCTGGTCGCCCACCGACCAGGAGCTGTGCGCATCCGAATCGACCACGACCGGGATTTTCAGGTCGCGGCAGACGATGGCAATGCGGCGGCAATTCTCTTTGCTGCCGCGCCGGGCCTCGAACGAATGACTGTTGATTTCGACCAGCTTGCGGTTTTTCTTGAAAACCGGCAGCACTTTTTCATAGTCGTAACGGTAATCGTCGCCGCCGCTGTGGCCGATGACATCCACCAGCGGATTTTGCGCCAAACTGAGATAGGCCCGGGTGTGCTCTTCCGGGGTACCGGGGGCCCGCACGGGGGCATGAAAGGAAGCAATGACCCAGTCAAGCTCCCGCAGCCGGCTCTCGGGCAGATCGAGCCCGCCGTCGAAATCGACGATGTTCGCCTCCGCCCCGTGCAGCACCCGCACCCCCTCGATCACCGGCGGCAGACAGCGCATATTGCTGAAGTGCCACTCATGGGCGCCGTCCGGCAGAGCGGGGCCGTGATCGGTGATGGCGATGGCTTTCAGCCCCTTGCGGGCCGCTCCGCGGGCCATTTCCTCCACCGTGCTGTATGCATGAGTGCTCGCTACGGTATGCATATGGGTATCCGTTTCCATTGACAGGATTTCCGACAAAGTTATTCCTCCGTTTGGCCGCCCGGAAAGCGCGGCAGGGTCAGTAAACGTTCCAGTCCGGCTCGGTGGTCTGCGCGGGGTCGTCCATTTTTTTGGCGTCCTCGGTAAATCCCAGCTTTTCCAGCAGTTCCTGGGCGGCGTTGTAGCCCATCTTCTTCTGGCGGTTATTCATGGCCGCCACCTCAATAATGATGGCGAGATTCCGGCCGGGCTTGACCGGTATGGTCAGCGACGGCACCGAAATGCCCAGAATCTCGGTGCGCTCATTATCCATGCCCATGCGGTCATAGACTTTGGAACTGTTCCAGACCTCCAGGTGGATGACCATATCCACCTTTTCGGTGATTTTAACGGCGCCCATGCCGAAAATGCGCCGAGCATTGATGATGCCGATGCCCCGCAGCTCCACAAAGTGGCGGATATTTTCGGGCGACGTGCCCACCAGCGTCTTGCTGCTGACACGGCGGATTTCCACCGCGTCGTCGGCGATGAGCCGGTGGCCGCGCTTGACCAGCTCGATGGCGGTCTCGCTTTTGCCCACGCCGCTCTCACCCAGCAGCAGGATGCCCTCGCCGTACACTTCCACCAACACGCCGTGGCGCGTGATGCGCGGGGCAAGCTCCACGTTGAGGAAGGAAATCAGCGACGACATGAAGCTCGACGTGGGCTCGGCCGTGCGCAGCAGCGGCACCTGATACTTCTTGGCCAGGTCGTTCATCTCGCCATAAAGTTCCTGCTCACGGCAGATGACGATAGCCGGGGGCTTATGCTCGAGCAGCCGCGCAAAGGCGTTGCGGCGTTTTTCCTCGGTGAAGCGCTTGAGGAAGCTGAATTCCGTCAGCCCGATGACCTGGATGCGCTCGTTGTCGAAATAGTCGAAAAAACCGCCGAGCTGCAGGCCCGGCCTGTTGACGTCCACACTGGAAACCAGAATCTTTTCGGGGTTCTGGGGCAGATAAATGGGCTCAAGCGAAAATTCCGCCACAATTTTAGACAGCGGAACGGTGAATTTATTTTCCATCCGATCCCCTCCCTGTTCCGTTTTGATTCACATCCGGCGGCACGGAGCCTGCCGGTCAATATTCATTATATGCCAAAACGGGGCCTCTTTCAAACGGTTTTTCCCCTCCGCGCCGGAATTTGTGCAATTCCCCCGTTCGGGCGGCCGCGCGGCGGACGGGGCTGTGCGCTTTGCCCCGCCGCGGCCTCTGTGCCCCGATGCCGCCCGATGGGCCGGATTCAGCCGCCGCACAGTACGAATTTTGCGAAAAGGCTTGCATTTATGCCCCGTTTCTGATAAGATACTGTATGTTATGGAGTTTTGACAATTCGCAAGGAGGTAAAGATAGATGGCCAAGTGCGATATCTGCGGCAAAGGCGTCTCTTTCGGCATTAAGGTTTCCCATTCCCACCGGCGTTCCAACCGGACCTACAAGCCGAACATCATGCGTGTCAAAGCGCTCGTGGAAGGTACTCCTCGTCATATTTACGTATGCACAAGATGCCTTCGCTCCAACAAGGTGACCCGCGCGGTGTGACCGCCCTCTTACCTGTCGGCACGGTTTAAAAGCCCCGCGATCTGAAGATCGCGGGGCTTTTAAATGTGCGCCTGTCTCAGAGAATGATGCAGATAAGCCCGCCGCAGCCCTCGTTGATGATGCGTTCGAGAGTTTCCTGCAGCTTTTCCCGCGCATCGACGGGCATGTGATAGAGCTTGTTGTGCAGCCCCTCGGTGACCAGCTCGTGGAGCGATTTGCCGAATATGTTCGATTCCCATATTTTATCGGGATTGTCTTCAAATCCCTTGAGCAGATAGTCGACCAGCTCTTCCGACTGCCGCTCGGAGCCCACCAGCGGATTGACCTCGGTGACCACGTGGCATTTGAGCATGTGGATGGATTCGGAGCTCGCCTTGAGCCGCACCCCGAAGCGGCCGCCCTGCTTGACGATCTCGGGCTTTTCGAGGGTCAGCTCGTCGACGGTGGGCATGACGATGCCGTAACCGGTGGCGCGCACCTCGTCTAGCGCGTTGCGCACCTTGTCGTATTCCCTCTTGGCCTGCGCCAGGTCGGTGATCTGCTCGATGAGGTCGCTCTCGCTCTGGATTTCCAGCCCCGTCGTCTCGCCCAGCACCTTGTAAAATAGCCCCGGGCGCACGCTGAGCGTGATGCCCGCAGTGCCGCGGCCCAGGTCGACGCTATCGAGCTTGACATCCTGCACATGCTCGTTATTCTGGATGCCCGTGAGGACGTTGCGCACCTCCCGGATACGGGACACGTCGCCCGCCGCGGCGCGGATGCTGTCGTAAAGCGACGCATGCAGCCAGTGGCCGGTGTCAAGGGTGGCGATCCAGTCGGGCAGGTCGACGCCGATTTCCTTGACGGGGAACTCGAAAAGCACCGTCTCGATGATGCCGCGGATTTCGTTTTCGCCCAGCTCCAGGCAGTTGACCGGCATCACCGGCACGTTGTATTTCTGCTCCATCTCGGCCCGCAGGGCCTTGGCCCCGTCGGCGGCCGGGTCGACGCAGTTGAGCAGGATGACGAAGGGCTTGTGGATTTCCTTGAGCTCGTTTACGACCCGCTCCTCGGCCTCGGCATATTCTTCGCGGGGGATGTCGCCGATGCTGCCGTCGGTGGTGACCACCAGCCCGATGGTGGAATGCTCGGTGATGACCTTGCGGGTGCCGATCTCGGCCGCCATGTTGAAGGGAATTTCCTTGTCGAACCAAGGGGTCATCACCATACGGGGATTGTCATTCTCAATATAGCCCAGGGCGCTGGGCACGATGTAGCCCACGCAGTCGATCATGCGTACGCGGAATTTGGCGTTGTCGCCGAGCGTGACCTCCACCGCCTCGTTGGGGATGAATTTCGGCTCGGTGGTCATGATGGTGCGGCCGGCTGCGCTCTGGGGGAGCTCGTCGGTGGCGCGCTCCTTCTTATAGGTATTCTCGATATTCGGGAGCACGAGGTTTTCCATGAATCGCTTGATGAAGGTCGACTTGCCCGTGCGCACCGGCCCCACGACTCCGATATAGATATCGCCGTCGGTACGCTGCGCAATATCCTGATAGATGCTGCGGCTGTCCATGCCTTTCTCCTCCTTGTCGGATCGTGATGTGCCGATTGCGGCGGGACCCCGGGCGGGCGGGGCGCGCCCCGCCGGATATTGCGCCTGTGCCTTGGCGGCGGATGCTGCTTTCGCAATCAGCCGGATTGCCGCCGGGGAGCTTTCACGCGCCGTCCGCCTTTTTGGCGGCGCGCGGGGCGCGCTCGCGGGGGATGAGCAGCATGCTCCGGGCGGGCAGCGTGTCGTCTTCCAGGTCGTTTTCCCGCTTGACCGCCTCCACCGGGGTGCGGTACCGCTTGGCGATATTCCACAGGCTTTCGCCCTCGTCGGCGAAATAGAGCGTCAGCGTGCGGGCTGGGGTCGATTCGGCCGGTTTTTCCTCGTCGACGGCCATATCCGACACGGAGTTGCCGGTCTCGGTGCCCATAATGAGGGCGTTTACCTCGCATTCTGCGCGCGCATCCACCCGGTTGGGCCCGGAAAGCCCGGCGTTGACGCTGAGCACCTTGACCCGCGGCTCGCAGGTGGGGCTGCTGCCGTCACCCTTAAATTCTTCCCGCATCTCAAAGGGGACCGTGCGTTCGGCGGAAACAGGCCCCCCCGTGTCGTCGACGCCGGTGAACGTGAGCGTCAGGTCGCCGGTGATGTGCAGGCCGTCGGCGTCGAAGCGGTTTTCCTTGACCTGGGCGCTGGCATCGCAGTCGGTGAGGGCATTGAGGGTCGTATCCGGCAGGTCGACCGTCTGGCGCACCATGTCGTTGAGGTGGAGCCGGTCCACCACATGGGTGGCGGTGAAAGGCTTGGTTTCCATCTGCATCTCGTAGCGGGGGCTGAAGGCATCGGTGACCACGGCGATTTCCTGTGTGCGGTAAGCCCGGGCGGAGGCGGTGACGATCAGATGCACCGTGAGGATGCGGTTCTCGCCGTTGCCGTCTTCCCGCACTTCCGCCTGCACGGGGCCGGGGATAAAATCGGCGTCGCAGCCACAGTCTTCCTCCACGCCGTCCATGTCGAGGATCTGGCTGATGGGGATGGAGTGTTCGGCCACTTCGAGCCGGCCGGCCCCGTCATCCTCGGAATCGCAGGCGTAGAGGGTCTTGAGAAGCACCTCGCCCTTGGCGATGATTTTGTTGTGGATAAGTTTGCAGTCCTGAAGCACCGCGGCCGCCCGGCTGTGGATGACGGCAGAGACGGGCGGTTTGTTCGCCGGGACCTCCAGTTCCTCGCTGACGTCGAACTGCCGCTCCGCGGCGCCCACAAAGCCGCTCACCTTCACCGGGCGCAGCCGCGTTTCCACTTCCCCGTTGTCGCATCCGGTGAGGAATTCGCTTTCCTGCTCGCACCAGGCCTTGACCGACACGGCGAGTGACGCGCGGATCTGCAGCCGCCGCGGCCCCACGGGGCGGCAGTTGGCAAAGACCACTCGGGCGCCCGCCTGGGTGTAGGCCCGTTCGCAGGGGTCCTTGAGGTCAAAGGTGTGGCTGAAAGCCGTCTCATACGGCACGCAGCGCACGTTGCGGGAATTTTCCGGGATATAGACGACCCGGATGCTGAATGTGCCGGTCACTGTCAGGCGGCCGGAATCCAACGTGGTGGAATCCACCGAGGCGGCCGCCTCCGTCCGCAGGACGCGCGCGATGTCGGGGCAGTAATCCGGCACCACGATGTCGCAATCCATGGGATGGTCGGCGGAAGTGTCGAAAACCGGCCGGGACATGCGCACGGTTTCCCTGGCAACCGTCAGATCCATGTGAATCTCTCCTTTTTTGCTGTCGCGCAGGCGGCGATAAACGGCGGGGGCGACCCCGCCCTTTCATGCGGTTTTTGCACGTATCGCATTATCATATATATTTGTCCGGGGGGGACTATATTCCAAAACCCGCAAAATCCCGGACGGGGCCGTCGTGCGACAAATCATCCCGCCGCGCCCGCAAAGAGCCTTCGCAGGCGTTTGGGCTGTGTCCCCCGGCTTTTCCGGGTGGTTGTGAAGTGGGGGCGGGCATAAAAAAAAGCGGCCGCCAGCCGGCAGCCGTCCAATCCCCACCCCGGGGCCCTATGTAAGAAAAGCTCAGTCTTCCTTTTTGATGCCGAAAATCGCGCGCAGCAGCCCGCGAAGGAACCGCGGACTTTTCCAGACTACCACTTTCATATCGCAACCCTCCGGTTTTCTTCAGCAGCGCAGGCCGATCACGCCGATCACCACAATGGCAAGTGCAATTAGCACCACCAGCCACTGCGCGGGGAAAAAGCAGGTGGCCAATATGCCGATGCCCAAAAAGATGGCCGCCAGCGGGACGACCCGGCAACCTCTGCGCATCCCTTACCATCTCCTCCCGCCCGACGGCGGTTTGCCGCACGGTACGGCCCACCGGCCCAGCCGGAGTGCCGCCTTTTCTACCAGTATATGTGCGGGCGGGCGTTTGGTGCGCAAAAGACGCATAAAAAGGGGCTGTTGCAAAATGCATACCTATACATTTTGCAACAGCCTTTATCGCATACGGGCAATTTACGAGGCCAAAAGCACGGTTTTACGGCCATTCCGGCCATAAAATACAGACGGAACGCCTGTAAAGGCTTTTTGCCATACCCGCTTTTATTTTTCTTTTTTTGACAGGATGAGGAGCAGCGGGCCCTGCCGCACCGTGATTTCCGCCGCCGGGGCGTCGGTGAATTCGTTGCTGACCCCCAGCACCCGGTCGTTGCGGAGCACGGCCTCTTCCAGCGGGTATTTGAGCCCCCGCTCGGTGACGCCGCATGCCTCCCTCTCGAAGGGGAAGGCCGAAATATACCAGCCCTCCCGACGGGGGAAACTCATCGTGCCCTTCAGCAGCATGTGCGCCTCGTTGTCGCCGTCGGCAATGAAGCCCTGCGCACCGGCGCGGCACAGATGCAGCAGCGCCGAAAAATTCGCCACCGTGTGGTCGAGCCGGCCCCGCAGCCCCCCGACGAGCAGAAAATCCCGCCGGCCCTGCGCGAGCGCCCAGTCGATGGCCAGCAGCGTGTCGGTGTCGTCTTTTTCGGGCGGGAAACGCAGCACCGGCACCCCGTCGGGCGGCGGTGTGCCCAGCGAATCCAAGTCGCCCACCAGCATCCGCACGGCGAGGCCCAGCGCCCGGGCGTGCACAAGCCCCCCGTCGGCGCATATCACGAAATCATCCGGGCGAAAAAGCCCCCGCACCCGCGCGTAGTCACCCATGGGGCCCGACAGCACGATCACGCATCTTTCCACTCACACACACCCCCCACAGGCAATCATCCCGCCGGATTCACGGCTTTTGCTCCGGCAGATCCCACTCTTTGAGCGCGCGGGCCTCTTCCATCATCCGGCAGTAGCTTTCATGGCGGGCGGCGGGAATATCCCCCCGCTCGACGGCCGCCCGCACGGCGCAGCCCGGCTCGCACACATGGGTGCAGTCGTCAAACCGGCACCGGCCCAAAAAGGGCGTGAATTCCGGAAAGACCCCGGGCAGCTCTTCCCGCCGGATGATCTGGCCCTGCTCGATATCAAGCGACGAAAAGCCCGGCGTATCGGCCACCCAGGCATCTGGCTCCTCCCCCAGCGGGAAAAGTTCCACCACCCGGGTGGTGTGGCGGCCGCGGCCCAGCCGGCGGCTGACCGCCCCTGTGGCAAGCGCAAGCCCCGGGCAAAGGCAGTTGAGCAGGCTCGATTTGCCCACGCCGGAATTGCCGGTGAAAACATTGAGCCCCGCCCCCAGCGCGGCGCGCAGAGCCTCGACCCCCGCCCCCGTGCGGCTGCTGACGGCAAAGGCCGCGAAGCCCGCCGGGCGGTAAAGGGCCGCGAAATCCTCCGCCGCGCCGAGGTCTGACTTGGAAAAGACCATCACCGGCTCGATGCCCGCATGCACGGCGATGGCCGTGAGCTTGTCGAGGGTAAAAAGCACCGGGGCCGGGTCGGCCGCCGAGGCGACGACGACCAGACGGGTCACATTGGCGACGGCGGGGCGGGCAAGCCGGTTGCGGCGGGGTAGTATCTCTTCCACCGTGCCCTGCTCCCCCTGCACGGTGATGCGCACCCGGTCACCCACAAGGGGGGATATTCCCTCTCTGCGGAATATCCCCCTTGCGCGGCACTCCACCCGGCCGCCCCCGCTCTGCACATAATAGAAACCGGCGGTGGCTTTGACGATGAGACCTGTGCACATATTATGGCTTTCCAGTTGCGTTTGACTGTGCCGTAATGTCCAAAGTGACACCATCACTTTCCGTTGTCGTGTCGGTCACTGTATAATTGCTATAATTAGCGGAATCTATTTTATTGCCACTCGCATCGACTATCTTACCCGCAGTAAACCCACGGCTAGACAACTTACTGACAACATCAGAAAGCTTCTGCGATTTTGCCCAAGAATCCGCATTTCCATTTCCTTCGTAAAGAGTTATCGTAGTCGATTTTGAAGGAATTAATTGTGAGCCTCCACTGGGGTCCTGCTTATATACATAGCCGCTGGCATACCCATCCTGTCTCATTGTCTGCACCGTGTATGCCGCCAACTGCTTCTGCGCCGCCGAATCAAACTGACTCGTCACGTCCGGCAGACTGCTTGTGCTCGGTGTGGAAGGTGCCGTCGACGACGCAGGCTGCGGGCCTTTGCTGTAAACGGCCGAAACGGTGGTGTTTTTATCCGCCATAGTACCAGCAGACGGCGTCTGCTTGATGAGCTTGCCCACCGCCACCGTGTCGCTGTAATCCTCTGTGATGCTGCCCGCTTTGAGGCCCGCCTTCTCGATGGCGCCCTGGGCGGCGGTCTCTGCCACCTGCGACAGATCGGGCACTGTGGCCTGACTGACCCCGGCGCTGACGACCACGGCCACGGTGGAGCCGGCTTTGACCTGGGTGCCGCTGGGCGGGTCGATGCTGATGATGGTGCCCTTGGCGACGGAGTCGCTGTTCTGTGTCGACTCCGAGACCTGGAGCCCCAACTGCTTAAGGGCCAGCTCGCCCGATGTGGCATCCATGCCGTTGATATTGTCGGGAATGGTCACCATATTGGGGCCGAGACTCACTTTGACCTTGATGGTGGAATTTTTCTTCACCACCGCGCCCTTTTCCGGGTTTTGCGATATGATGGAATCTTTGGGGACGGTGTCGCTGTAGAGGGTGGTCTCCTGGGTGATTTTGAATTTGGAGGCATAGGTGGGGTTGGCGCGCACGTCGTTATAATTCTGCCCCACCAGGTCGGGCACCGTCACATCCTGGGTGCGGCCGCCGAAAAAGCCGGATTTAAAGAGAGCGGCGAGCACCACCACGAGCACCACCAGCACCAGCGCGCCCGCGATGGCCGTGAGCTTGGGAATGACGGCGGTCTTCTTTTTGCGCCGGGGCTGCGGCTCCGCCGCGGGGCTGTCGGCCGCCTTGACCTTGCTGATGGCATCGACGTATTTGGTCGGGCTCTCGTCGACGAAATATTTATACTCGAAGCGGATGCTCGGGTTATTCTTGAAACGCTCAATGTCGGCCAGCATATCCGCCGCCGACGCGTAACGGTCGGCCGGGTCTTTTTGCATGGCCCGCAGGGTGATATCCTCCAGCCCCTCGGGGATCTTGTCATTGAGCTCCCGCGGGCGGCGGGGGCTCTGCTGCATCTGCATAATGGCCACTGACACGGCATTATCCGACTCAAAGGGCAGCGAGCCGGTGAGCATCTCGTACATCATCACGCCCACCGAATAGATGTCGGATTTCTCGTCGGTCTTGTCGCCGCGGGCCTGCTCGGGGCTGATATAATGCACCGACCCGATGGCCTTGTCGGTGATGGTGCGGGTCTCGCTGTTGACGATGCGGGCGATGCCGAAATCGGCCACCTTGATGGTGCCGTCCTCCAGCATCATGATATTCTGCGGCTTGATATCCCGATGGACGATGCCACGGGCGTGGGCATGCTCCAGCGCCCGCAGAATCTGGACGGTGAAATGCACCGTCTCTTTCCACGTGAGCACCTTCTGCTGGTCGATATATTCTTTCAGGGTGATACCGTCGATGTACTCCATGACGATATACTGCATCTTTTCGCCGAAGCTCACATCGTATACTTTGACGATATTGGGATGCGAGAGCACGGAGATGGCCTTGGATTCATTTTTGAACCGTCGCTTGAAATCCTCGTTGGCGAGGAATTCATCCTTGAGGACCTTGACCGCCACGACCCGATCGTCGATGCTGTCATAGGCCTTATACACGATGGCCATGCCGCCGACACCGATGATTTCCTGAATCTCATAGCGCCCGTCAAGTTTTCTACCAATAATATTTTCCATCACAATTCACCCCCCGGATTACCGCTCGATCAGAACCACGGTGATATTATCGGTGCCGCCGCTCTGGTTGGCCAACTCCACCAGCCGGGCAACCGGGTCGTCCGGCCCGGGCTTTTCCAGCATGCCGACGATGGCAGCGTCGTCCACCAGGTTGGTCAATCCGTCCGTGCAGATGAGAAGCCCCGCCTTTTCCGGGAAAATCGTCTCGCAAAAGTCGATTTCCAACTGTTCTTCCACGCCCAGGGCGCGGGTGATGATGTTTTTCTGCGGATGATTGCGGGCCTCTTCCGGAGTGAGCTTGCCGCTGTCGAGCATTTCCTGCACGATGGAATGATCGCGGGTCAGCTGCAGCGCCCGGCCGCCGGCGATAAGATACGCCCGGCTGTCGCCCGCGTGGGCGATATAGACGCACTCCGACGTGGCGACGCAGGCGATGACGGTGGTGCCCATACCGCTCAGGGACGGATCCTCCTGGGCCTTTTGGTATACGACGCCGTTGGCCTGCCGGATGGCGTCGTAAAGCAGCTGCTTGACCGACGCGATATCGGTGTGCCCGGTATAGCCGGCCTGAATGTGCTGCGAAATGACCTGCACCGCCACCGAGCTCGCCACCGAGCCGCCGTTTGCGCCGCCCATGCCGTCGCAGACCACTGCCCACACGTTACCGTCGGGCATCGTGCCGCAGGAAAAATCGTCCTGATTGGTCTTTCTGACCTTTCCGGGGTCAGTTTTCCCCACTATATTCAACGGTTGTCCCCTCCCCACTGCCGCCGTGCGCGCGTCTGAGCTGCCCGCAGGAGGCATTGATGTCGCTCCCCAGCGTGCGGCGCACGGTGACATTCAGCCCATATCCGGCCAAAACCTTCGCAAACTGAGCCATCCGAGGCTCCGGGCTTTTTCTATAATTCTTCTCTTTGACAGAGTTGACCGGAATCAGATTGACATGGCAGAGCATGCCCCGCAGCCGGGAGCCGAGCTCCCTCGCGCAGGCGGGCGTGTCGTTGACGCTCTCGATCATGGCATACTCAAAGGAGATGCGCCGCCCCGTCGCCTCGGTGTAAGCCCGGCAGGCCTCCAGCAGCGGCCCGACGCCCCAGCGGCGGTTGACCGGCATCAGCCGGGAACGCAACTGGTCGTTCGGCGCATGCAGCGACACCGAAAGGGTGAGCTGGAGTTTGAGCTTCATCAGGTCGTAGATGCGGTCCACCAGCCCGCAGGTGGAAAGGGACACGTGCCGCAGGCTCAGATTGAGCCCGCCCGGGCAGGAAAGGATGTGGAGAAACTTCACGACGTTGTCGTAATTATCCAGGGGCTCGCCGATGCCCATCAGCACACAATGGGACACACGGCGGCCGGTATCTTTCTGGGTGAAAAGAACCTGGTCGAGCATCTCGGCCGGGGTCAGGCCGCGGCGGAACCCCGCCAGCGGCGACGCGCAGAACGAGCAGCCCATGGGGCAGCCGGCCTCGGTGGAAATGCACACGCTGTCGCCGTAGTGATAACGCATGAGCACCGTCTCGATGGCCTCGCCGTCCCGCAGGCCGTAAAGATACTTGACCGTGCCGTCGAGCTTCGATTCCAGCCGGCGCTCCACGCAGGGCACCGTGAGGAATGCGTTTTCGGCAAGGCTCTGCCGCAGGGAAAGGGGCAGGTCGGTCATTTCGTCAAACGACTCGACGCCCCGGTGCAGCCAGGCAAACACCTGTCTGGCCCGGAACGCCGGCTGGCCGAAGCCGCGCAGGAAACCCGCGAGCTCCTCCGGGGTCAGCGACTTGATATCCGTCTGTCCGCTCATCTGCACCTTACCCTTTGCGTGTCATGCGCGCGATGAAAAAGCCGTCGGTGCCGTCCCTGTGAGGGAACAGCGTAACGGAGCAGCCGCCTGCCGGCCGCGCGCGCGGGATCGGCTCGGGCAGGGCATCCCCCCCGAAATCCGGGTTTTCGTCGAGAAAGCGCCGGATCACCGCGTCGTTTTCCGCCGGATTGAGCGTGCAGGTGGAATAGACAAGTATTCCGCCCGGGCGGACATGGCGCGAGCCTTCATACAGTATACTATACTGCAAATCCGGCAGGTAGTCAAATGTTTCCGGCCGCTTGAAACGGATCTCCGGCTTGCGCCGGATGACGCCCAGACCCGAGCAGGGCACGTCGCACAGCACCCGGTCGGCCAGCCCCAGGTCGTCGCACGGGCGCGCGGAATCATTCGCCTGCGCGCGCAGATTGGCAAGCCCAAGCCGGCGGGCGCCCTCGGCGATGAGTTCCACCCGCTGCGGGTGCAGCTCCAGCGCGCGCACGAGCCCGCGGCCCTGCATCATCAGCGCCATGGTGAAGCTCTTGCCCCCCGGCGCGGCGCACATGTCGAGCACCGTCTCGCCGGGCTGCGGGTCCACCGCCCGACAGCATAGCTGGGAGGCGTAATCCTGCATATAGAAAAGCCCGGCCTCGAAGGCGGGCAGCCGGCGCAGCTCCGACGTGCCGGCAAGCTCCACCGCACCGGGCAGCCGGTCGGAAACCCGGGCTTCCACACCCTGCTCCCGCAGGGTGACGCACAGTTCCGGGGCGGTGGTGCGCAGCGTGTTGACCCGCGCCGCCGCAGGGGCCCGCTCCTGCATGGCCGCGAGCAGCGGCTCGATTTCGTCCGCGCCGTAGGCGTCGCGCCACAGGCGCACCAGCCATTCCGGGCAGGCGTAGCGCACCGACAGCCAGCGGATCGCATCCGCCGCCCGATCGGGCCAGGGCAGGTCATCCGCCCGGCGGGCCATGGCGCGCAGCACCGCGTTGACAAAGCCGGAGGCCCAGCCGCAGCCGGCCTGCCGCGCGAGGGCCACCGACTCATCCACGGCGGCCCCGGGGGGTATCTTATCCATAAAGAGCAGCTGGCAAGCCCCCAGGCGCAGGATATTGCGCACGGCGGGCTTCATGCGGCCGTGCCGGGCCGTGAAGCAATCCAGAAAGTAGTCGATGGTGACGCGGTGCTCCAGCACACCGTAAACCAGCGCGGTGGCAAAGTCGGCGTCCAGCCGGGGCAGGCGGCTTCGGCGCAGGCCGGCATCCAGCGTCAGGTTGCTGAAACCGTCGGCCTTTTCCATACGCAGCAGCACTTCAAGCGCCGTGCGCCGGGCGGAGGGCTGTGTCTGCAGCTGATTCCCCATGGCCGCCACCTCAGTTCCGCCGCCGGGTGTTGCCAAACAGCGACAGCAGCCACGCCAGATTGAGGAAGGCCGTCAGTGTGGCCGCCACATAGGTTAGCGCCGCCGCCCCGAGCACCCGCCGCGCGCCGGCAAGCTCCTCCTCATCGAGGATGGCGTCTTCCCTCAGCACCCGAAGCGCCCGGGCGCTGGCGTTGAATTCCACCGGCAGCGTGACGAGTTGGAAAAGCACCGCAAAGGAAAACAGCACGATGCCCGCCAGCGCCAGCAGGCGGAAAGACATCACAAGCCCCAGCAGCACCAGCCACACGGAAGCCGACGAGCCGAACTGGGTCAGCGGAATGATGGCGTTGCGCCAGCGCAGCGGCCGGTAATCCACGCTGTGCTGGATCGCGTGCCCGCACTCATGGGCCGCCACACCCACGGCCGCCACGGAATTCGAGCCGAACACGTCGCCCGACAGATGCACCACGCCGCTGCGCGGGTCGTAATTGTCGCTCAGCCGGCCGGCTATCGGCTCCACGGGCACATTTTGCAGGCCGCTGCGGTCGAGTATCATGCGCGCCGCCTGGGCACCGGTATATCCCCGGCTGCCCATCATCCCGCTGTAACGGCTGAACGTGGTCTGCACATGGCTCTGGGCCAGCATCGAAATAAGGACCGCCGGCACCATATAGAAGAAATAGGAATAGTTGCCCATCCCGTATCCGTAACCCCAGCCCAGCATGTTTCCGAACATAAGAACCTCCGTTCGGGCCCGTTTCCCAACAGCCAATGAGCTGGGAGACGGGCCGCCGTTTCCGGTCAGGCCGCCCCACGGGGTCAGCGGCCGAGTGTTTCACCCGGCACGACGGGATGGCCGCGCAGATATTCCGCGGCCTCCATCCGCCGCCCGCCGGCCCCCTGCACCTGCGTGAGCCACAGCACCCGCCCGTCCCCACAGCGTACGGGGATGCCCTCGACGCCTTCCTGCGCCGGGAGCAGCTCGCCCGGCGTGCCGGGGGAAGACGGCTCCGGCGACAGCCGGGAGGCAAAGACTTTGAGCGGCTGGCCCCGGCGGGTGGTGCGGGCGCCGGGTGCGGGCGACAGTGCCCGCACCCGATCGTGCACCCGTGCGGCGGGAGCCGAAAAATCAAGACGGCAGGCGCCCTTGTCGATCATGGGCGCAAAGGTCGCCTGCGAATCGTCCTGCTTTTCGCGGTGGGCGGCGCCGGCGGCGATTTCCCTCATGGTGCGGCTGAGCAGCTCCGCCCCCATGACGGAAAGGCGGGCATACAGTGTGCCATAATCCTCATCCGGGCCGATGGGCGTTTCGACCTTATCGATCATGTCGCCGGTATCCATCCCCTTGGCCATAAACATGGTGGTCACGCCGGTGACGGTCTCGCCATTAAGGATGGCCCACTGCATGGGCGCCGCCCCCCGGTAGCGGGGCAGCAGCGACGCGTGCACGTTGACGCACCCCAGCGGCGGGATATTCAAAATGGCTTCGGGCAGAATCTTGCCGTAGGCCACGACCACGACGGCGTCGGGCCGCAGCTGTGCGACCTGGGCAGCCACCGACTCATCCCGCAGCGTGGCGGGCTGAAACACCGGGATATTCGCCTTTGCGGCGGCGACGGCCACCGGCGGCGGCGTCACGGCATAGCCGCGGCCCCGGGGCTTATCCGGCTTGGTGAACACCCCGCAGATCTCGTGTCCGTCCTCCAGAAGCCTCTGCAGGCACGGCACCGCAAAATCGGGCGTACCCATGAAAAGTATCCTCATCTGATCGTCGCCTCCGCCAAAAATCGCCTGTCCGAAGCATTCGGACACGGCTTACTTCCGATTGAGCTCCTCCGGGGTGAGCATGCGCAGCACATGGTCGGTGAAAAGCACGCCGTCCAGATGGTCGATCTCGTGGCAATAGGCCCGCGCCGTCAGCCCCGAGCCCTTGCGGGTAAAGGTGCGGCCCTGATCGTCCTGCGCGCGCACGACGACCGTTTCCGGCCGCTTGGTGATGCCCCATTTGCCGGGGATGGAAAGGCAGCCTTCCACATCCTCCTGCTCGCCGTGGGCCTCGATGACTTCCGGGTTGACCAGGCGGACGTATTCCCCGTCGTCGAGGACGACCACCACCCGCCGGAGCACGCCGATCTGCGGCGCGGCCAGCCCGACGCCGTCGGCCTGTTTGAGAGTTTCCGTCATGTCGTCGAGCATCTGACGCAGCCTGGCGTCAAACACAGTGACGGGGCGGCTCTTTTTGCGCAGGGTTTCGTCGCCTACTTTGATGATATTACGGATTGCCATAGAGCTTCCTTCCTTTCGCCGGGCCCGCCGCACAGGCGGGCCGCCGGATTGAATCGATGCCACCGCGCGCGGGCCGCAGGGCTCCGGGCGTGATGCGATACTTATGGAAATATTTCATTCAGGGATTCGGGCCATCCTGAAACCCGCGGCAAAGCCGGCGGTACAGTTCCCGCGTCATGGGGACAAAATGCGGTTTTGCACACAAGCAGTCTCCCCATGCATTCAGACGGCGGAAAGAGGGTTTATGTCGGCAAAGACGGCGCAGGAACGGCTGCGGCGGTCGGCGCCGCATTCCCGCAGCAGAGCGGCCACCATGGCACGCAGCGCTTTGTCGTTGCGGCACTTGAACAGGATCTTGTAACGGAACCGCCCGCCCACACGGCTCACGGCCGCCGGGACGGGGGGCATCAGCCGTAGCGGCATGTCGGGGTGACGCCCGGCTTCCTCGGTCAGGCGGCTGTAAAACCACCCGGCCAATTCCCGGGCGCGGCTTTCCTGCGGGGCGGAAAAACCGATCTCGCATATGTCGCAGAAGGGCGGATACAGCAGCGACCGGCGCAGCTCGATTTCCGCCTGGTAAAAGGCGTCGTAATCCTGCCTTGCCGCCAGACGGATGACGTCGTTTTCCGGCGTGAAGGTCTGGATGACGGCCCGGCCGGATAGACTGCCCCGGCCCGAGCGCCCCACCACCTGGGTAAGCAGCGAAAAAGTGCGCTCCCCGGCACGGAAATCATCCAGATAGAGCGACTGGTCGGCCGACAGCACCCCCACCAGCGTCACGTTGGGGAAATCCAGCCCCTTGGCCACCATCTGGGTGCCCACAAGGATGTCGTATTTCCCCTCTGAAAAGCGCCGCAGGATACGATCATGGGATTGCCGCGCCGAAGTGGTGTCGGTATCCATGCGCAGGATACGCGCCCCCGGCAGCAGGCGGGCGAGAGTCTCCTCCGCCCGCTGGGTGCCGGTGCCGGCATAGCGCAGATGATGCCCCCCGCACACCGGGCAGCTTTGCACAGGGGGGGAGCTGTAGCCGCAGTAGTGGCACATCAGCCGGCCGTTATCGGCGTGATAGGTCAGCGAAATGCTGCAGTTGGGGCAGGTAAGCACATGGCCGCAGTCGGCACAGCTGACGAAGGTATTGTACCCCCGGCGGTTGAGCAGCAGGATGGACTGTTCCCCCCGCGCGGTATTGGCCTCCAGCTCCGCCTGCAACCGGCGGCTCACCTGCGAATCGTTGCCGGCGGCCAGCTCCTGTTTCATATCCACAAGAATGACCTGCGGCAGACGGGCGCCGCCGTAACGCTGCGGCAGCTCCACCAAGCCGTAGCGGCCGGTGCGGGCGGCGTAGGCAGTCTCCACCGCCGGGGTGGCGGAGCCAAGCAGCAGCTGGGCTCCGCTGTGGGCGCAGCGGTAACGGGCCACATCCCTGGCGTGGTAGCGCGGCGCCGACTCGGATTTATAGGTGTGCTCCTGCTCCTCGTCGAGGATGATGAGGCCCAGATTCCGCACCGGGGCGAATACCGCCGAGCGGGTACCCACCACGATATGGGCCTGCCCCTCGCGCACCCGCCGCCATGCCGCCAGCCGCTCCCCGTCGGAAAGACCGCTGTGCAGCACCGCCACGTCGGCGCCGAAACGCGCGGTGAAGCGCCGCACCGTCTGGGGCGTGAGGGCGATCTCGGGCACGAGCACGATGACGCCCTTCCCGTCGGCCCGCAGCCGCCCGATGAGCTCAAGAAACACCAGCGTCTTGCCGCTGCCGGTCACGCCGTAAAGCAGCGTAGCCCCCGGCTCGCCGCCGCGGCAGCGGGCATAAAGCGTGTCGCAGGCCGCCCGCTGTGCCGGCGAAAGCTCCGGCGCGGGCTCTTCCCCGCCGGCGGGCGGAGCCTCCCGCTCGGGGAGCACCCGCCGCTCGACAAACTCCAGCACGCCCTTTTTGACTAGGGCCGCCGACACGCCTGGGCCCGCGCCGGAAAAATAAGCGATCTCCTTGAGCGCCAGCTCGCCGCGTTCCATCACCGTGCGGAGCACGGCGCCCTGTTTGGGAGTCAGGCGTCCGTCGGCGAGCAAAGCTTCCGCCTGAGAACGGGAAACTCCGAGTCGGGCAAGCCGCACCTGCCGGCCCCCGCCGTGCTCCCTGGCCAGCGCGCCGGATTTCAGCAGCCCGCGGCGCACCAGCTCATCGGGCATGCCGCTGTCGGCGTCGAGCGCAAGCTGCCGCAGCAGCCGGCTGCGGGTCATCGGCCCGCGGCGCAGCAGCGCCACCGCCCGGGCCTCATCCCCGCTGAGCAGGGAAAACGCGTCCTCCGGCAGAGAGGCGTCGACGGCATATTCCCGGTCGAGCTCCACATTCAGCCCGGGCGGAAGCATAAGCCGCAGCGCCTCGTAAAGGGTGCAGAACGTCCGGGCTGCGATCCAGCGGGCCAGATCCAGCAGCTCGGACGGTATCAGAGGCCGAGGGTCGAGCAGTTCCAGCAGCGGCTTTTCACCGGCCCCCGCGGATGGGACAAGCGACAGGACGACGCCCTGCCGGGCACGGTCGCCCCGGCCGAAAGGGACCACCACCCGCGCCCCCGGCTGCGCCTCGGCCATCCCGGCCGGGATGCGGTAACCGTAGGGTTTGTCGAAATGATAGGCGACGCCTTCCACGGCCACAAGGGCCCCCGGCTGCTCCGTCATCGCGTCCCCCTCCCGCTGCGGAAAACAGGGCCCGGTCAGCCCGCCGCGCCGGTATCGTCGGCTCCGTCGGCCGGGGCCTTTTGATCGGCGTTCGGAGCAGCCGCGTCGGTCCTCGGCGCATCCTCGCCGCTGGATGCGACCTCCGACCCTTCGCGGATATGGAACTTGCCCTCGACGAATTCCTTCACGGCCATCTGCACCGGCTGTTCGTCGAGCAGCACGTCCTCTTCCTCCGCTTCCTCGGAAATCTCACGCGCGCGCTTGGCCACCGCGATGACAAAGGAATAGCAGTTTTCGTTGTGCTTGACGATGTCGTTGACCGAAAGTTTAAGCATTCAGGTTCCCCCCGTTAAATCGTGACGATCTGTGTTTTTCCGCCGTAATGATGCAGTCTATGGTATCAGCCGCCTCCGCGACCTGCGCGTTGACGACTATGTAGTCGTACCGGGAAGCACTGGCCATCTCTTCGTCGGCCGTGCGCAGACGGTTTTGGATCTTTTCCTCATTTTCGGTGCCGCGGCCCCGCAGCCGCCGCTCCAGCTCCGCGCGGGAAGGGGGCATGATAAAGATCATCACCGCGTCGGGGCAGGCCGCCTTCACCTGCATGGCGCCCCGCAGCTCGATTTCCAGCACTACGTCGCAGCCCTGACGGAGCCGCTCTTCCACCGCGGTGCGCGGCGTGCCGTAATAATTGCGGCAGTACTCCGCATGCTCGAGCATGTCGCCGCGGGCGATGCGGTTTTCAAACTCCTGCCGGGTGAGAAAATAATAGTTTTTGCCGTCCACCTCGCCGGGCCGCGGCGCCCGGGTCGTGGCGGAAACCGAATAGAAAATGCGCTGCCGCCGGGCGAAAACCTTGGCCAGCACGGTGCCTTTGCCCGAACCGGAGGGGCCGGACACCACGATCAAAAGCCCGCGTTCAGGCATTTTCATCCAGGCCCTCTTCCTCGTCTGCCTCGTCCTCATCCTCGTCATGGTCGGAAAGACGGTTGGCCACCGTTTCCGGCTGCACGGCGGAAAGGATCACGTGGTCGCTGTCGGTGATGATGACGGCCCTGGTACGCCGCCCGTAGGTGGCATCGATGAGCGAACCCCGTTTGCGCGCATCCTGAATGATGCGCTTGACCGGAGCGGACTCCGGGCTGACAATGGCGACCAGCCGGTTGGCCGACACCATGTTGCCGAAGCCGATGTTGATCAGTCTCATAATTTCCTCCGTCTTTCCGCAGGATGCCGCGTCCGGCGGGTCATTCGATATTCTGGATCTGTTCGCGGATTTTTTCCAGCTCCGCCTTTATGTCGACCACGATGCCGGCCATTTCCCCGTCGCAGGCCTTGGAACCGATGGTGTTGGCCTCGCGGTTCATTTCCTGCATCAGGAAATCCAGCTTGCGCCCGGCGGCTTCCCCGCCGCCGATCATAGTTTCCATCTGGGCGAGGTGGCTGCCCAGCCGCACGGTTTCCTCGGTGACCGAGACCTTGTCGGCGTAAATGGCCGCTTCGGCAAGGATACGGTTCTCATCCACCGCCGAGTCGGCAAGCACTTCCCGCATATGGGCGGTGAGCCGGCAGCGGTATTCTTCCACCGTTTGGGGGGAGCGGTGCTCCACGCGGGCGACAAGCTCCCGGATCGTCCGGGCGCGGGCAAGTATGTCGGCGCACAGCCTCTGCCCCTCCGCGCACCGCATGGCCACCAGCCCGTTAAGGGCCCGCTTTGCCACCGGCAGCACGGCGTTCCAGACCTTCTGCTCATCCTCGGGCGGGTGGGTGACCGTAAAAACATCCGCAAACCGGGCCACGCTCGACACCGTGACGTCGTCTTTCAGCCCAAACCGGGCGGAAAGCTCCCGCAGGGCCTCTATGTAGCCCGCGGCGGTGCGCACGTTAAGCATCACGCCGGAATCGACCCCATCCGCCGGCTCCACTGTAACGAACACATCCAGCTTACCGCGGGAAACCTCCGTCTGGATCAGCGCCTTGAGTTTGTCTTCAATATAGCCATACAGGCGGGGCACCCGCGCGGAAAACTCAAAAAAGCGGTGGTTGACCGACTTAATCTCGACCAGTATATTATAGCCGTCCACCGTTTGCTGGGCGCGGCCGTAACCGGTCATACTCCGCAACATGCCAAAACCTTCTTCAGTCGGAAATCGGCGGCAGGCCGGAGCTTGCCGCCCTATTATACCATTCTTTTATTGTATCAGTTTTACGGGGGAATTGTCAACCTCCGTCCCCCGGGGCGACCATGCCCGACAGCCGCATCAGCGAGCCCACTTCGGCAGGGGCAAGTTCCCGCCACTCGCCCGGGCGCAGGGAGCCGAGCCTTAAGTTCCCCACCCCCACGCGGGCAAGCCGCGCCACCTCGAGCCCCAGTGCTTCGCACATGCGGCGCACCTGCCGGTTGCGGCCCTCGTAAATTGTGACTTCCAGCGTCGAGCGGGTGGCGTCACCGTTTAAAAGACGCACCTCGGCGGGCGCGGTGGGGCGGCCGTCCAGCTCGATCCCCTCGGCCATCCGGCGCTGCTGCGCCTCGGTGACGCCGGGGCGCACCGACACATGATATACTTTCGCCACATGGTGCCGCGGGTGCATCATGAAGTTTGCGAATTCGCCGTCGTCGGTGAAAAGCAGCAGCCCTTCGGAATCCCGGTCGAGCCGCCCGACGGGATAAACGCGCACCGGCACCCACCGGAGCAGCTCGGTGACGCATTTGCGCCCCAGCTCGTCGTGGAGCGTCGTGACGTAGCCCCGCGGCTTATTGAGTGCGAGATAGAGCCGGGCGTGGGGGGCCCGCACGGGCTTGCCGTCGAGCAGGATCTTATCCTTGCCCCGCGCGATGCTCTGGCCGATGGCGGCCGGCCTCCCGTTGACCTGCACCCGGCCGGCGGCGATGAGTTCCTCGGCCTTGCGGCGGGAAGCGACTCCGCATTCCGACAGATATTTCTGAAGCCGCTCGGGCGTATGTTTGGCGCTATGGCTTTCCAAATTCGTTCCGTTCCTTTCTGCTGCGCTATGTCAGCGGCGGGCGAAGAGCGACCGCCAGAAATTTGCAAACCGGGCCCAAAGGCCCGCGGGTTTCGGCGAAAGCGGTACGTCCGCCTTCGCACAGATGGGAGCGGCCGCCACTTTCACGCCGTCGACCCGGCACACGGCCTCCCCCAGCTCCTGCCCCACACTCACGGGAGCGTAGACAAAGCGGGGCAGGTCGATTTCCACCTTGGCCCGGGCGGTCTCGCCGTCCCGCAGGGCGGCGGTGAGAGCGGCAGGCAGTTCCAGCGCGACCTTGGCCCTGGTGCCGCCCACGACGCTGAGCGCCGCGGGCCCTTTTACATTCACCTGCTGCGGGTGCAGCTGGGCGAAGCCGTCGGCCAGCAGGGATGTGTGGTCGTCCCAGTCGTTGGGGTCGTTGAGCGTCGCCACCACCAGCGTCACGCCGCCCCGCGTAGCGCTGGTCACCAGGCACCGCAGCGCCATTTTGGTGTAGCCGGTCTTGATGCCCGTGACGCCGTCGAGGCTGCCCAGCAGCCGATTGTGATTGACAAGTGTGCGGCCGTGCGGGTTGCCCTCGTAACTGACCGAGATGCGCTTGGTGCCGGCGATCTGGCGGAAATCGGTGTTTTTCATAGCGATGGCGCCCAGCCGGGCCAAATCCAGCGCCGTGGTGTAATGCCCCGAAGCGTCCAGACCGGAGGGATTCATAAAATGCGTATCCTGAAGCCCCAACTGGGCGGCTTTGCGGTTCATGTGGGCAGCAAAGCTTTCCAGCGAGCCGTCGAGGGTCATGGCGATGGTGTTGGCCGCGTCGTTGCCCGACTCAAGCATCAGGCCGTAGACCACGTCGCGCAGGGGGATGGTTTCCCCCGGCTGCAGACCCATGGAGGTGCCCTCCACGTTGACGGCCTCGGGCGGCACGGTGATGGTTTCGTCGAGCCGGCCGGATTCCACGGCCAGCAGCGCCGTCATGATTTTGGTGGTCGACGCCATGGGCAGGCGCCGGCTCACATTCGACCCCGCCACAAGCCGGCCGGAGGACTGCTCCACCACGGCCCAGGCTCTGGCTGACACCGCCCCTGCCGTCATCGGCACGGAAAGACACAGCCACACAACGAGAAAAGCCGCCAGTTTTTTCACGATAAGACCACCCCGCGCGGCCCCGCTCCGGCGGAGCCGATGATACACCGGGCCCGGCGGTGCCGGGACCCGCCATATCATACCTATGCGGCGGGGCGGGCGGTCAGACTACCCGGAGCGGTCAGATGGTGGCTTCGGGTTGCTGGCCAGGGGTCGGATTCGGCCCGCCGGCCTCACCCTCGGGCGTGCCCGCGGCGGAAACATCCTCCGGCGACACGTCGTCTGCGTCGTCCTTTGCAGGAGCCGCGCAGCTGCATGGAGTTGCCTTCGGGGGCGTCTTCGCGCCGTTTTTCTCTTTTTCCTTTTTCTTTTCCTTGCTGAAAAGGCCGGTGATCTTGTCGATGAGCTCGGGGATCATGCTGATGGCGTTATCCGCCGAAGAAGAATTCGGGGTAATCTGCAGCAGCTTGACCTGCCCGCCGTTTACCACGATGAAAGCGATGGGGCTGATGCTCGCACCGGCGCCGCCGCCCCCGCCGAAATATTCCTTGTCGATTTTGTTGGGCAGATCGGAGCCGCCCGAGGCGAAACCCACCGAAACTTTGGAAACGGGGATGATGACGGTGCCGTCCCCCGTGGTGATCTGGTCGCCGATGATCGTGTTGGCGTCCACCATTTCGCGAATATGCTGGAGCGTAGTATCCATCAAGCCTTGAATCGGATGCTCATTCATGTGTGACACCTTCCTTTTGATTGGCGGCCGCGGCTGCGGCCGTTTTCCTCGCGGCCATGGCGCCGCGCAAAAACGTGACAAGAAACAGCACCGACTGGCTCAGCGCCGCCCAGAGCAGCGCCCCCAGCCGGATGCTCAGAATACACTCGGCTTCGATGCGGCTGTCGCCCCCCGCAAACAGCGGGCGGACGGCGATGTCGTGCCGCCGCACGGGGATCAGGCTCGCAATGACGCCCAGGCTCCCATAGACGGCCGCGCAGGCTTCGCCGTAGAGAATGGCCGTGTCGGCGGCGTCCCCCCCGCAGACGGAAAGATCCACCGCCAGCCGGTCGATGCGCAGCCGGCGCAGGAATGCCGCCGCAGCCCTTTTGAGCGACCCGGCGAATTGCCGGAAAAGCTTGAGGAACTGCCGGATATCCGGCTTTTTCTTTTCCTCCGGCTCCTTTTTCTTTTTTGCGGGCTTTTCCCGGCGGGGAGGACCGCCGAGCCGTATTGTAAGGAACGCGTAGCCCACGGCCAGATGCAGTTCCCCGTCGTAACGGGCCGTCAGGCGTACCCGCAGCAGCCCCAGCGCCGTCAGCACAAGCAGTACGGCGGCCACGACGATCAGCGGCACGGGCATGACGCCACCTCCGTCACGAGGCCGATTGGGCTTCCGCGATGGGCGGGAGCTCGTCGAGCGACGACAGGCCGAAACAGCGCAGGAAATCCGCCGTCGTGCCGTAAAGGATAGGCCGCCCGGGCACGTCGAGCCGGCCGCACTCGGCGATGAGGCCCTTTTCCGCCAGGGAAGAGACCGTGCCGGAGCAGTCGACCCCCCGCACCTCGTCGATATAGCCGCGGGTCACCGGCTGGTGGTAGGCCACCACGGCCAGCACCTCCATCGCGGCCTGGGAAAGCGGCGTGTTGCGCCGCATATCCAGCGCACTGCGCACATAGGAGGAGAATTCTTCTCGGGTGGTCATCTGCCAGGCGTCGCCCATGCGGATGAGCCGGATGCCGCCGCCGCTGTTCCATTTCTGCTCGAGCACTTTGAGCAGTCTGTCCACCGTCTTGCGGTCGATTGCCAGCACGGCGGCCAGCCGCTCGGCAGGCACCGGGTCGCCGCTTGCAAAGAGAATGGCCTCCATGGCGGCCTGTGCGGTTTTGACTTCCATTCTGCGTCACCTTTCCGCCATTTTGACAATTTCACCGTGCTCCGTGTCCTCGACGCGGAGCCGGCCGGATTTGACAAGTTCCAGTACGGCGAGAAAAGTCGCCACCGCCTCGCTGCGGTCGCCCGAATCGTCGAAAAGCTCCGCAAACCGGCGGGTGCCGCCCCGGAGCAGACGGCGGATGACGTGGATGACCCGGGAGGCCACCGACACCACCCGCGCGGTCACCAGACGGCTGAATTCCGAAGGCTCGGGGGGCTGCCGGCGCCGCAGCCGGCCTTCCATGGCGGCGTAAGCCTCCCGCAGCTCGGCCGGGTCGTGGTGACGGCGGTAGGTGGGGTCGATTTCCACCGCGGCCGGCGCCCGCACAAAACGGTCGAACCCCAGGCTGCGGGCACGCAGCGCCTCGGCCATGGTCTTGCAGGTCTGATATTCCATCAGGCTCGCCACCAGCTCTTCCCGGGGGTCAGGCTCTTCCTCCGGCCGGGGCAGGAGCATGGCGGTCTTGATCTGCACCAGCCGTGACGCCATGTCGAGGAATTCGCTCGAAATATCCAGGCTCAGCTCCCGCATGCCGTGCAGATAGCCGAGATACTGGTCGAGCAGCTCGGCGATGGGGATGTCGGTGATGGAAAGCTTATTTTTGGAAATCAGATATAGCAGCGTGTCGATAGGCCCCTCGAATATCGGCAGCTTAAAAGTCAGTGTTTCCATATTCTTCTCCCAATATGCAGGCCGACGGAGCTCAGAAACGGAGCAGCGTAGTCATATGGGTGAGGACATTCGTCACCATATTGTTGATGGGCGTGGAAATATACCGCCAGAAAATAAAGACCAGCAGCATGGCCGGCAGCGAGCCGTAGCGGTAAAAGGCTTCCTCCGCCCGTTCGGGCAAGAAAATGGCGAGGATGCGCGAGCCGTCCAGCGGCGGGACGGGGATAAGGTTAAAGACAAAAAGCCCGGCGTTGATTTCCGCCGACACGACCAGCAGATTGGTGACAATGGTCGACAGCAGCGCAGGTACCCCCGTGACGAAGCCGAAAAGCTTGAGCAGCGCCAGCGACAGAAACGCCATGATAAGGTTGGAAAACGGCCCGGCCAGCGAAGTGAGGGCCATGCCGGCCTTGCGGTCACGGAAATTATAGGGGTTGACCGGCACGGGCTTGGCCCAGCCGAAACGCGCGACGATCAGACATACCGTGCCCCAGAAATCAAGATGCTTAAACGGATTGAGCGTCAGCCGCCCGGCCCGCTTGGCCGTGTCGTCGCCCAGACGGTAGGCCACCCACCCGTGGGCGCACTCGTGTACGGGGAACGCGATAAGCAGCACCGGCACGGTGTAAAGCAGCGACACCAGATAATAGATGATCTGATTGACGGCATTGCTGACGTTGAACGGCACCCGCAAGACCTCCCGCCACTGAAAAATTACGGCGGAAAACGCCGCACACCGCCGTGGATTTGTGTCTATTATACGCGATTACACCGGAAAATACAAGAAGCCCAGCCGCGACGGTTGACACCTTCTATGGCCGGGTGTATAATTGGAGCAAATTTAAGGGGTGCTGAATGACTTCGGCTGAGAGGGAATCCGACGATATTCCTAACCCGGGAACCTGATCCGGATAATACCGGCGTAGGAATTTCGCATTTTTGCCAATCACCGCGCCGGTTTCCGGCGCGGTTTTTATTTTGAGGAGGACTCAACGTGATGGAAAATTCCACTCGCACCGCCGGGATGAGCGAAAAAACTTTCCGGCTGGTAATCAGCGCCGTCATGGTGGCACTGGCCACCGTGCTCAGCCTGGTCAAGCTGTTTGAGCTGCCGCTGGGCGGCTCGGTAACGCTGTGCAGCATGCTGCCGGTGATGCTCATCGGCTACCGCTACGGCCCGCGGTGGGGCCTGCTCACCGGGTTTGTGTATGCCGCCGTCCAACTGCTGCTGGATCTGGGCAAGGCGCTGGGTTGGGGGCTTAGCCCTACGGCGCTGGCCGTGTCGTTCATCTTCGACTATCTCATTGCCTTTTCCGTGCTGGGGCTGGCGGGGGTCTACGGCAGGGGCTTTGCTCGCTACATACTCGGCATGGTCACGGCCGTGGTGCTGCGTTTTGTTTCCCATGTCGTCGCGGGCGGCACCGCTTATGCTTCCTGGCTGCCCAAAAGCTGGCGGGGCCACGTCTGGCTCTATTCGCTGGCCTACAACGGCTCCTTCCTGCTGCCGGATTTCGCCATCTGCCTTATCGTCGCGGTGCTCATTTACAAGCCCCTCAAGCGATATCTCGAAGCCTGAACCGTCTTTTCCCGCTCACTTGCCGCCATAAAAAAATTCCGGGCCCTGCGGTCCGGAATTTTTTTATCTTATTCGTCCCCTCCGGCGGAGGCGTCGTCCCCCGCCGCGTCGAGCAGCGCGGTGCTTTGAGCCTCTGGCAGCGTCTGCACTCCCGCCAGCCGCCGCTGGATCTGACGCGTGCGCACGCCCACAAGTTTGTCGAGCTCGCGGTTTGTCTGCTCGAGCCGGGCCTGGGCCGTCGTGAGCACGTCGCCGAATTTGCCGAATTCCGTCTTGACGGCGCCGAGCAGCTGCCACACCTCGCCCGAACGTTTCTGGATGGCCAACGTGCGGAAACCCATCTGCAGGCTGTTGAGCAGCGCCGCCATGGTGGTGGGCCCCGCGACCGTCACCTTGTAATCCCGCTGGAGGGTTTCCAGCAGACCGCGGCGCACCACTTCGGCATAGAGCCCTTCGAAGGGCAGGAACATCACGCCGAATTCGGTGGTGGCCGGCGGGTCGAGGTATTTGTCACGGATATCCTTGGCGAAACGCTTGATGCGGCTCTCGAGCACCGCGCCCGCCTGGGCGACGGCCGTCTTGTCGCCCGTCTCGTAGGCATCGCACAGGTCGGAATAGGCGTCCGCCGGGAATTTCGCATCCACGGGCAGCCAGACGGTGCCCTCGTCGCTGCCCGGCAGCTTCACGGCATACTCCACCGGGTCGCGGCTGCCCGCCTTGGTCACCACGTTGGTGCCGTACTGTTCCGGCGACAAAATCTGGCCGAGGATTGCCCCCAGCTGCACCTCGCCCAGCACGCCGCGGGTCTTAACGTTGCCCAACACCTTTTTGAGATCGCCCACGCCCTCGGCCAGTGCCTTCATCTCGCCCAAGCCGTTGGAAACCTGTTCGAGCTGCTTGCTCACCAGCTGAAACGACTGGCCGATGCGCTCGTTGAGCGTCTTTTGCAGCTTTTCGTCCACCGTGGCGCGCATCTCGTCGAGCCGTTTGCCGTTGTCTTCCTGCAGCGACTCCAGCCGGTGCTCCACCGTGGTACGGATGTTGTCGAGCTTCATTTCCTCCTGCGCCGAGGCGTCGGCCAGCCGCTTATCCACATTTTTCATCAAATCGCTCACGGTTCGCTGGAGCGTTTCCTGCCTCTGGGTGAGCTGGTCGCTGAGCTGCGCGATGCGCCGGTCCTCCGCCTGGGCGGCCAGCGTCTGCGCCCGGGCCAGCACTTCGCCGAGGCTGCGCACGTTTTCGCCCACCGACTGCACCGTTTCCTGCCGGGAATTGCGGCTCTCGTCGAGGATTTCCCGCCGCAGCCGCTCAAAAGGCAAAATGCCGGTCTGCCCTCGCCGCAGCGCCAGCAGCGCGCACACCAGCGCGCTGGCGGCGCATATCAGCGTCACAATCTGTAAAATTGTTTCCATGGAAACACCCTTTCCCGCTCTCTCGCCGCGTTTCCAAGCAAGATGCAACCGTATCATTTCCGTATGCCCGGCTCCGGCCGACTCACAGAAAATTTAAATTTGCAGTCTTTTTCGGAATTGCCGCAGGCGGCCGAGCCGCCGTATCCATGGTATCACATTCCGGTGCGTGGGGAAAGACAGATTTTTTCCATACCGCCGTTGGCCAAAAGACGCATCCGGCCGTGCGGCATTACGGGAAACTCCGGCTGTGTCTGACCGGAAGCGGCGGGAGCTTCCGGTAAAGCAAAAGCCCTTGCAGTTTCGACGCCTGCAAGGGCTTTTGCCTCAAAACAGAGGCAATCATTTTCCTTCCTTCTGTGCCGCGGCGGCCGTGCCGCCGGTCTGGGTCTGTGCCGCCGACCCGGCTGCGGAAGTATCTGCCGAAGCGGTATCCGCTGCGGCGTTATCCGCTGCGGCGGCGTCCACCGAGCCTTCCGCCAGAATATAGCTGATGAGCGTGCCGAATGCCATGACGACCGCCGTCACGCGGGCGGCCTCTCCGCTCATGCGGCAGGCCGTCATCATGGCGGTCACAAAGCCGCAGACACACACCCAAAATTTGCGCGAAGCCAGTTTCCGTTTCCAATCCATTGCGGTTCCTCCTTTAAATTTCTGCGTCTCAGCCGAGCCTTGCCAGGAAATAGCCGCACGCCGCCGACACCAGCGCCGTCAGAGCCGCCCGGAGCAGCCATTCCCACCGGCGGGCCGGCATGCCCTGCAGATTGCTCACCGCCTGCTTGACTTCGCCCAGCGTCACCAACATGCTGCTGAGTTTTTCCGATATGGCCGCCTGAGCGACCGAAGTGGCGTTCATGCGGCTGAAAAGATCGGCCGAATCCCGCTCGAGCTTATCCACCCGCACCGTCAGCGTCCCCACCGTCTGTTCCATCCCGCTCTCCCTCTCCCCTTATCGCCGTCAGTGCGTAATGGGTGCCGTCCACGCCGCCGCCCAGGTATCCGGCCCGATAAGGCCGTCCACACGCAGGCCCTTTTCCCCTTGGAATTTGCGCGCGACACCCGCCGTCTGATCCCCATACAGCCCGTCGGCGGTGATTGCCCACCCCCGGCCGGCCATTTGCTGCTGCCAGCGGCGCAGGTCATCCCGATGGGAGTAATAGCCGCTGACGCTGCATGCCGGGCCGGAGCGCGGCCCGAAATAGCTCCCCGACGGCAGCGGAAAATCCGGCGCCGGGCGGCTGCCGTCGTCCACCGGTGCCGCGGGCTGCGGTGCGGCGACAGAAGTGGCAGGGGCCGCCGTGCCTCCCATCAGGACAACGGCATCGGTGAAGGTGCTCTCGTCCGGGTCGCCCCGGTACTGCCAGCCGATACGGGTGTAGCCCGCCACGTCCCGCGGCACCGGACTATATTCCGCCTGCCACAAGGGCAGCTTCCCGGCCACGGCGGCATCGAGATGCCCGAGCATGTCCGGGTTGGCGTAAAGCATAACTTCGGGGATAGCGTCGGCAAACGCCTGCAGCCGGGCGGAAATATCCGCCGGCAGGGTCTGGTTGATACGGCCATCGAATTCCACGTCCAGCGCCGGGCGCAGCGTCCAGCCGGTCAGCCGGTCGAGCTGGACCTTGAAAGCCGCCACCTGGTCGGCCACGTCCGACTGGAAAGACAGATAGTGATACAGTCCCCATGGCTTGCCGGCGGCTTTGGTGGCCGCCACGTGCGCATCCAGCGCCGGGTCGACGTATCCGACGCCCTCGGTCGCCTTGATGAGCACGCCGTCATAGTCGGAAAGATTGGGCGTAGTGTCATGATGGGAAATGTCGCGGATTTTCATTTTGATTTCTCCATTTTTATGTCGTTCAAAAATCACTTGCCCCCGCGGGCGGCGGTCTGCCGATATGGTCTTGCGTGTCATCCTCCTTAAATCGGATAACTGCCGCCAAGAAACACCTGCTTTGCGGGGCCAATCGTGAAAACCGATGCATCGGGCTTTCGCACCGATAAGGTACTGGAGGCGGATGCCGGCAGGATTGCAACGCCTCCGCCGAATGCAGTTGTGTCGAACACCGAAGCAGACACGCAAGCGTAGCCATAGGATGAATTTATTGGAAGCGTCACCGTGACCGTGTTTGAGGCCGTTCCTCCCAGCGTGAAGGAGGCGTGCATGGATATGACCACCTCCCGGCCATTCATCTTGAATTTGGCCTGCTCGACAGTCACTGCGGAAACGGTCATGGAGCCTGATGCGCCCAGCGTGGGCGCCCAATTAAACCAATCGGGGAATCTATCCGGCGATGCTGCGTGGCTCAAACAGGGCGAGGTAATGGCCGCATTGGCCAGCGTGTAATCCGACCCGCCGGCAACGTTCACGGTGGTGGTGTTTCCGACGACAGAAACGCCGGCAACGTAGAAATATTTTGTTGCGCCGGACTGCACAAGCCGGATCTTGTCGCCGGGCGTTATAACGGAGTAAAAATCCTGCGCGATGGTAAAAGACGTCGCACTCGCAAAAGTACAGGCGGGCAGCCACATCCATCCGCCTTGCAGCAGGCCGCCCGGCGTGACACTATCCGCCGCTTGCGCGTGATCCACCGTATTGGTATTTGCCGCGCCGCTGCCGTTGGCATATTTAGCCGCCAGCATGTCGCCGCTGCCCGCGCTGGTGAAGCCGACCTGCACGGTCTGCCCGTCCAGCCGCGTGACCTGCGCCGCGCCCGCCCCCACGACGGTGTGGATGCACTCGCCCTGCACCTCATATTTGAGTGACTCGAAAGCCTGTGGATACTGCTCCGCCGCCGGGTCTGTGGGCTGGGCGCTCGCCTGCACCGTGAGCATTCGGCAGTCCGCCGACTTGCGCACCAGATAATTTCCGGTGCTGCCGTCAGGCGTAAGCCCCACTAGTGCCACCGACAGCCGCCCGGGCACCAGCACCCCCTGCCGCAGGGGCATATCCACCGCATTGTTTACTGCGGCATCGCTCTCGTCATAGGTGCCGTCGAGGGCCGTGACGCGCAGCTTCACGGTCAGGTCCTGCCAGTCGGCAGGCACATCGGCATGAAGCCACACCGCCTCGTTTTCACCCTGCACACCGGCGTCGGTGGTCGGCTGGCCGGTGGCAGCGTCGGCGGCCGTCAGGCTGTTGCCCGCCACCGTCAGGCAGATGGTCTTTCGTTTTACGGGCATATGCACATTCTCCTCTCTGCCCCACGGTCACACCGGCGGGCCGGGAAGTGCGTGCAGCTCCAACCCTCGGATGCCGAAGCGGCCCGTTTCCTCCCGGCATCGCCGGACGGTGACCTGCAGCGTCCGGCCCTGCACACGGGGCAGACCGACGCGGTATAAGCCGCCGTCTTCCGGCCCGACCCACAGAGCGCGGCACTCCTCCCCGCCCGGCACAGCGCAGCCGATTTCTACCTGGAGAGGGCCGTCGCTTTCCACCTCCGCCCACAGCCCGGTCAGGCTTTTGAGCCGCTCCGGCGCCCCCAGGTCGAAGGCTTTGGAGCGCCAGCCGGCGTCGAACCAGGTCCCGTCGTCGTCCCCGACCGTTTCATCCAGCCGCCAGACGGTGCCGCCGCTGTCTGCGGCGCACAGCCCGCTCCCCCATCGGAAAGGCGTGCCCAAGGCGAAGGGCATATTCCACACGGCAAAGCGATAAAGCGGCTGTGCCTGCACCAGCCGGCCGTTTTGGGCCGACAGGTCGCCGTACTGCCAGACAAACACGTTCGGGCCGACCACCAGATAATAATTGCCACCGTCATCCAGCGAGCCGGCCGCCGCGAGGCTGTCCGGACTCTGGGCCAGCAGCAGCGGGCCGATGTTGCCCGAAATCCCCACGACTGTGCGTTCATCCTTGATCTGGGTGGAATGAAGCAGGAAAAGCCCCTCGCGGGAATTGCCCCACACCAGCTCGTTGCGGATGCGCTGCACGCTGCCGGGCATGTCGCAGCCGTTGCCGCTGTGCACCAGATTCACCGTGAAGCTCCCGTCGTCCGCCCCGGCGAGCGAGTAGACGCCGTGTTCCTTAAAGATGACCAGGATGTTGAACTGCCGCCCGAAGGCGGTCACCGCGTCGGCCGGCTCGCCCACGGCGATCACCGCGTCGCGGGGGAAATAGCCGGGGTTGTCGGGCGCGCAGTAATACACGAGGCTCCGGTGGGCCGGGTTGCCCGACAGGAAAATACGGTTGCCGCCTCCCTGCCCCGCCACGCCGCCGTACCAACTGCCCGCCGTGCAGGCGAATACGGGATTTTCGGCGGTATCCGTCCGGCCGTAGGTGATACGCACGTTATTTGTGACGCCGGTCTTGCCCAGAGGCGCCGTGCTGAATGTGACGGTGCCCGCCGTGCGGTCCAGTTCGGCGGTGATGCCGTCCTCGGTGTCGGCGGGGAAACCTTCCGGGAACCAGAAGACATGACTTTCGCCGCTCACCGGGTCATCGTATTCCACCGTCACTTCCGAATCGTCCAGCGTCCCCATGGTCAGCCGATAGACGGTGGAGGCCGAGTCGGCCGTGTAGCTCTGGCGCACCCGCCCGGTCAGGAAATTCAGAGCCTCCCCCGTTTTGCCCGACCCGGTGGGCGCGGTTTCCACCGTCACGGTGGGCACATAGGGCACCCGATAAGACGCCGTGTAATCGGCGGTCACTTCCAGATCCGCCGCCGAAACAGGCCAGACGTATAACTGTGGCGCCAGCGTGAGAAAATAGCCGCTGCCGAAAAGATAGACGCTGTCGCCCGCTGCCTCCCAAAGCCGGCCGGCCGAGTCGGTCTCGCTTTCGCAGTAATCCCCCGAGGCCAGCATCACGCATTGGCTGATTGCCAGGTCGTCATAGCCCCGCTGCCAGCCGCCGTCGAGATAGCTCAGATAGGAGGGCAGCCTCTCGAGCGTCGTGCCGTCCCACGCAAGCACCGCCCGGCCGGTGGCGATATAGATGCCGTGCTTTTCCGAAACCACCTGGCCGGCGCAGGTGATGCGTTTGAGCAGCAGCGTGCGTCCGTCCGCGGGGCACACCGCCGCAATGGCGCCGTAGGCTTGCTCCAGGCTGCGGCGCAGACCCGGTCGCAGAGTCAGCGAGCGCCCGTCGTGCCACATGTTCCACATATCCGGCGACTGGTCATCCCCGATGTCGTTCGCCGGCCGGCTCAGGCACACCCCACCGGCCGGCACGATATGCATCCCGGCCTCGCCGGCGGGGGTCATCCGATAATGGGTGCTCTTCATGCGGCCCGCCTCCCTCTCTGCCCGTCTGAAATCATTTCACGCCCCTCCTCCATCCCCCAGTCACTGCATGGTGGGATCCCCCGCCGCGCCGTAGACGTCCGTCAGCGGGAAACTGTCCGGCCGCGCCGAGGGCAGCAGCCGGTCGTAATAAAGCTGGGAAAAATGGTTATACTGGTCGGCATCCCGATCGGTGAGGGCAAAATACATGGCAAGCCCCGCCGGCAGCACTCGCTGGGCCGTGCCGTCGTCCACCGGCAGTTCCTGGGTCAGACTCCGCAGCGGCTGGGGCGCGTCCGCGCCCGTCACCTGGGCAAGTTCCGTGAGCAGGATGGTGAGAATGGCCGGGGCCAACCCGTAATAGCGGCTCTCCCGCCCCGGCTCCACCGCGCCGGCGGCATTCACATGGGCCGTCAGCCGCAGTGCCTGTTCCACAATCGCTTTTGCCTGCATCGCGCACCTCCTTTTTTTGGCCCGCCTGCAAAAGAGCGGAGGGTGGGCCCGCCGGCAGCCGGCAGGCCACTCCCGCATCCCTTATAAATTCTTCATTCCACTGACAACACGGCCGCGCTCACCGCGCCGACGGTGCCGCCCGCGTCCGCCGCCGCACGCAGCTGCACCGTGCCGCGGCTGTCGCCGCCGAGCCATTTCACCCGGGCCGAATCCACGCGGGCAAGCGGCACCGCCACCGTCTGGGCCCCGGGCACTGCCACGGCCACGTCGCCCAGTGCGGCCAGTTGCCCGTCCCCGGCGCACAGCGTCACCGTGGCACCCTGGGTGTTGGCATTGCGGATCAGCAGCGTGACCCGCCCGTCCGCGTTATCAAGTTTGAAAAAATCCTGCCCGGTCAGGGCCGTGAAAGTCAGCTGCGCGCTCACCGCGCCGAAAGCCACGGAAGTTTTAAGAATTTCCGCCATAGGGCACTTCCTTTCACACAGGGGCCGGGCGGCGATACGCCGCCCGGCTTTACCGCGTCGCGTGCTTACTCGTTGCCGATCTTCGCCTTCAGGCAAACCAGCTCCCCCGGCTTGACCGTTTTGGCGCCGTAAAGGGTAAAGCCTTTGATGCCCTCGCCGAAGCCCTTCTCGATCTCATAGGCCTTGAAGTCGATACTTTTCTGTTCGGCGAAAGCGATGGCCTCGTCGGTGCGGATGATATTGTGATACACCGCGCCCGCCGAGCCGGCCGCCACGGTGTTGCCCGCCGCGTCGGTGACGGGGATGCTGTTGCTCTCATACACCATGCACCCGAACAGCGGCCCGCGAAACCCGTTGCGGTAGCTGTCGCCACCCTGCTGCCCCAGCGACGCGAAGGCCAGCTGCAGCTTCTGGAAGACATAGGGGTGCACCTCGAAAAAGATATCCCCGTTGTCATACACATGGCCCGACCGGATGAACGCCAGCGCGTCGCTGAGGTACGAGAGCACGTTGTGCGAAGTCATTTCATTCCCCGTGCCGGTGGCGTCGATGAGTTTGCCCGCCGTCGACCGGGCGATCGAATAGATATAATCGTCCTGCATCTTCGCCAGATTGTTTGAGGTCTTGGCAATGATGGCCTGCATGGCGTCAGACTGGGTCTGCACCCGGTCGATGTCGTCGAGACGGAAATTGATGTACTTTTTCTGGTCGATGAAAAGCTCCAGGCTCTCGTCCTCGATGCTTTCCGGGTCGTCGATGACGCCGTCGGTGGGCAGATCCTTGATGCTCGCACCCGCCAGCCCCTGGATATGCACCCGGTCGCCGGATTTGCGGATGTCGCCCTCAAACAGCCGCCAGCTGTTCTGCACCCCCACCACTTTGGCCTCGCGGTCCATCAGCAGCTTGGTGGACCAGATTTCCGGTTTGAAATTGGCAAAACTCATAGGTTCGACCGTCCTTTCGCTCTCGTTTGAAAGCCATGGCTTTCAAACCGTTTCCTTCCGGCACGCCGGGGCGGATGCCCCGCCGCGTCAGCCGTTTTTGCCCCACCGCTTCATGAATTCGAACACTCGCCCGCTCTGGATGAATTTACGCTGCAGCGCGGGGGGCAGACGGTCCCATTCGCCGGGGCCGCAGTCATCCCGTTCCACTGCCTCGCCGCCTGCCAGACTGCCGGTGGAGGCAAGGGCGTTGCGCCGGTTTTCCTCCGCCGCCCGGCAGCGCTCGGCCAGCTCGTCGCAGCGCGCCCGGGTGCGGCGCAGATCCGCCAGCCGGTAGCCCGCGAGCAGGCTCAGTCCCTCCTGCCCACACATGCGTGCGATGTCCTCCGGCAGACCGGCCATGCCTTTTTCCGCCGCCTCCGGATATTCGGCCCGCAGCCGGGCATCCTCCACCGCGGTTTTCGGCCCGGTGTCTGCCGCCGCGTCGATCTCCGCCGTGGCATCCGGCGGTGGCGCCGCCTGCGAAATTTCCGTCTGTACGGCGGCCTGCGTCTCATCCGGCGCTTCCTGCGCCGATGCGGTCTTTTCTTCGTCCGTCATTTCCGGTCACTCCTTTTCCGTCCGGGCCCGGGGGCGCATTTCCCCGAGCATGGCGGCCCGCCGGGGAATATACCCCTCCGGCAGCCGCTCGATATACTGGGCGGCCGTGATGGCCCCCGCGTCGAAAAGCTTCGTGAGGGTCTGCACCGACGCCGCCTCACTCCAGAGCTCACCCTGCCCCACTTCCACCGTCACCGACCACAGCCGCCGTCGCAGCGCCGCGGCGTCGAAGACCACCCGCCGTCTCTCGCCGCCCTCGCCCACCATCCGCCACCGGGGCACCGTGCAGCAGGCAAACTGCATATCCAGCCAGTTGCGCGCAAAGTCCTCCATCATGGTGTAAAACCGCGTACGGATGGACTCGACGGGGATGGTCGAGGCATTGCGGGCCAGCGCCAGGGCGCTTGTGTTGGTGGGCGTGATATTGCCAAGCTCGATGTCGGAAACCCCGAGCATTTCCATTGTGCGGCGAATGAGTGTTTCGGGCAGCGTGAAGGCATCGGAGGCGATCTTCGGCGGCTCCATGTAGCGCGCCGCCGCGTTCACATCCCCGTTCACCGGCACTGCTTCCCCCACGGCCGTGCTCCACGCCCGGATCATGCTCTGGTTAAAAAGCGGCTTCGGGCAGGCCGACTGCATGGTGAAAAGCATCGCCATGGCGTACATCTGGTTGACATACCGCTGCACGGGCACCAAACCCGTGATTTCAGCACAGCCGTGACAGCAGTTTTTGCGCAGCTCCCAATTCATCATGGCCAGCGGGTAACGGCTCAGCCCCGTGTCCCATTCGGGACGCACAACGGCGCCGCGCACGGATTTCTGGGCGAAAATATGCCCAGTGGCCGCATCCCGGCGCAGCAGCAGCAGCGTGACGCATTTGCGCTGCGCCGGGTCCGCCAGCTCATAGGCGGCCATATCGCCGCTCTGGGTCCACACATCGCGGTCGGGGGCGATCATGTCCCGCTCCGGCGGCGGCATGCCGTTTTGTTCCGCCTGAGCCGCCACGTCCGCCGCCGCTTCCCGCCGGGCCAGGATGATATAGGGCTGGGTCTGCACCCGCCGGTCGTTGGGGTCGCCGGGGTAATAGTTCACGTTGTCGACAAGCTCCGCTTCCGCCTGCCCCCGGGCGGCCTGCCCGGTGTCGGCCCCCGCGTCCCAATAGGTGTAAAGGATGCAGTCGCCGCTGATGCAGGCGTCCTGCAGACCGTCGAGGCTGAGCGCATCCATTTTGAGCCGCTCCCAGTCGGCGCGAAAAAGCGAGTTTAGCAGCCGCGCCGCCCCATCGTCGGCCGGGGGATCGTCCCCCGTCTGCTGCGCCGGGTATTCTTCCGCCGTAAAGATCACCCGCAGGGGGTTGACGCGCACCTCGCCGATGCGCTGCTGGCAGGCCCGCTTGATGAAATTGACCACGGGCTTTGGCAGATCGGGCGCACGCACGCCCGCCCACTGGTCACCGGCAAAAAAACGCTCGTTGCGTGTCACCGTATCGTAAAGCCCGATGTCGCACTTGAATCGGATGCCCGCCTGATAGCGGGCCCAGACCTCCTCCGCCGTCACGCCTGCGGCCCCCTTTCTCCGGGCCCCGCCCGGTCTGTCCTGTTCAAACTTCATCCCCCCGTTTTATCGGCGTCTCTTCCGGCTGGGCGAAAAGCGCCTTCACCTGATCGGTCAGATCGTCCGACTCCCGCCCGCTCCGCCGCTGCGTCAGGCGCGGCCGCACACCGGCGGCGGCGTCCATCCCGGCCGTCTGCCCCCGCAGGAACGCCCACATGCCGAAAAGGCATACCAGCGCCCCCGAGGCGGCTCCCACTGCCAATTGCACCATTTTTTCATCCCCTCACGGTCAGTCGTAAATGTGCAGATATTCCTCCGGCACCCCGCCGCGCGCCGTCTGCACGTCGTCCTGCCCTCCCCACGGGGCCCGCCGCATGGCGGCGAAGTAACGCAGTGCGTCGGGTGCATGGGTCAGCTCGTGGGGCTCGCCCGCGCAGTCGTTGGGGTTGCGGCGGTCGAATTGCAGCAGCGGCAACGTGCGGATGAGATTGACGCAGTTGGCAAAAATCCGCAGCCGCGCGCTTTTGCGCCCGTCCGTTCCTTCCCGGGGCCGGAGCCATTCCCGCAGCGCCATCCAGCCCTGCACCCGGTCGTTGTCCGCCCGGCAAAAGACGATTCCCTCCCGGGCGAAAAGCTCCACCACCGTCAGCCCGCTGTCACGGCTTCGGCCCCACAGATCGGGCGGCGCAAGCCGCACCTCGATGCGCTCACCCGGCTCTTCGCACCCGAGTGCCGCCCGGGCCGCCTCGCTTGCCACCAGCCCGGAACGGTAGATTTCCCGGTAGACATAGGCGTCCCCTTCCGGCGAAACGGCGATCCACAGCCCGGCCAGCATATCCAGCCCATAATCGTTGACATAATACCGCTGCCACTGGGCCGGGATAGGGAACGGCGTGCAGACGTGGATTTCCCGTGAAAATTCCGGGAAAAACTGCCCGTCAAAGGCATCCCACTCGCCGTAGAGCCACGCTTTTTTAAGCTTTTCCGGCAGGCTTTCCAGTTGGAGCAGATAATCGGGGTTGACGCGCATCAGATAGTCGTTGTCCGTCACCCGCGCGGGGATAAAGGCGTAATCCGCCGCACGCTCGCCCGCCCGGTACTGCCGGTCGATAAATAGCCGCTTGACCCAGGCGTGCCCCACGCCGCCGGGATTGCAGGTGATATAAAACCGCTTGGGGCAGCCCGGCCGCCCGCCGCGCAGACATGCCTTGAGACATTCGAACTGGTACTCGGTGAATTGTGTCCCCTCATCCATGGCGATCACGTCGTATTCCTGCCCCTGATATTGGGTCACATCCGAGTCGGCGTCGCAGTAGCCGAGCTTGAGCCGGCTCCCGCCGGGAAAAATAAAGGCTTTCTGCTCGGCGCTGTAACGCACCGCCCGGCCCAGTTCCGCCCGCAGCGGCAGCGTGTGGTTTTCGCGCAGTTCCTGCAGCGTGCGCCGCAGCAGCAGAATGCGGATGCCCGGGAACCCCAGCGCCAGAATGACACATTTGCGCCGCAGCGCCCAGGATTTGCCCCCGCCCCGCGCCCCGCCGTAGGCGACGTAGCGCTGCCCGGCCCGCAGGAATTCCCGCTGCCGCTCACTCGGCTCGCCCGGCAGCCGCAGTGTGCACCCGCGTTTTCGTCTGGAAACATTCTCGCTCATTTCCGCCCTCGTTTCGGTCCGGCAGGCGGAGGGCGGGCCTTTTCAGACCGCATATTTTTTCAGCTCCTCCGGCAGCTCCACCGGGGCCTCCCCCTCTTTGGGCGGCGCGCCCTTTTCCCGGTAGCCAAACCGGGTCTTGAGCAAAAAGGTCGTCATGGTGGCGCTGCATTTGCCGCGCAGACCGTTTTCCACGATTTCCTTTTCCAGCCGGGTCATGGCCAGCCGCAGCAGGCGGCCCGTGTTGTCGTCGGCTTCCCGCATGGCTTCCAGCGTGTCGGCGTCGAGCCCGACGGCCAGCGCCAGCCCCGCCGGGCTGCGCACGGTCTCCTCCCCCGCAAAATAGGCATCCACCCGCCGGCGCAGTTCCCGCAGGGAAGGGCTCCCCCGCGCCTTCATCCGTTCCCCCTGGCGGCACGGGCCACGATGCCCTGCACGGTGGAACGGGGCAGCGAGAGAGACGCCGCAATCTCACCATAGGAGCGCCCCGCCGCCCGCATCGCACAAATCCGCACCGCCTCCCGCGGGTCATACCGTCTTTGGGCGGATGCCGTTGGGTGATCGGCCTTCCGCCGTCGCTTTTCCGGCCGCGGCCGCAGCTTTTCGCAGCCCAGGCAGGCGTAACGCCTGCGGAATTCCGGCTGCGGCACACAACTGCGGCAGGGCGGTGTCTCAATCCAGCGGATCTCTTCCATCCGGCCTTCCTCCTTCGCGCATCCGGTGTGTCCCTCTGTCCTCCCATCGGCGAAGCGCCCGGGCACACCGGCACAGCGCCCGCCGGGCCGACTGCCGGCTCATCCCCAGCCGCACGGCAACGGCCCGCACATCGGCGCCCCGCAGCGCCATCCGGCCAGCCAGAGCCGGCCGCGCACCCACAAGACCCGGCAGCGCGGCATCTGCGGCGGCAAGCGTCATGCGTGCCTCCGCCAGACGGTAGCCTGGGTCCTCTACAGCCGGTTCCCGGAAAGGCACCGCCCCGGCAAGGGGGAGGGAACTGCGTCGCCATGCGTCGATCTCTTCCGCGATCCTGCGGCGGGCAAAGGCGGCGAATTCCCCGCCGTCCGGCTCCCAGAGCGCCGCGGCCCGGCAAAGGCCCAGGCTGCCCGCCCCCCGTGCGTCCTCATCCGCCCGGAGCCCCGCCCGGCTCAGCACTTCTTCCACCAGACCCAGGCTCCGCTCCGCCAATTCTTTTCGGCTCGCATCCAGCGTTCGCCCCATCCGTATCCTCCTCCCCAATATCCGCTCCGTCCGTCCCGGGCCCGGCGACTTTTCTGCCCTCCGCGGGTTCCAGCCAGCGCAGCTGCGCCAGCCGGAAAAACAGATCCGTGCGATTCATGCGTCCTCCTGTTGCTCATTTTGCAACATTCGGGGCATAGCGGGCCGCAGCCGGCTCCGATCGGTGCCCCGGCCTGTCCGCTTCGCCCGGATGCCGCGCTTAAGAGCAAAATAAGGATACCATCGTTCCTTTGTACGAGTCAAGCATGTTTCGCAACATTTTTTAAAATATGTTGCTATTTACGCAACAAAAGGATATACTGAATCTATCAGACCGCCCCATGGGCCCGGCCGAAAGGAGCACATCAAATATGAGTATTGGCAGCCGCATCCGCGCCCGGCGCGAGGAACTGGGCCTCACACTGGAGGCCGTCGCCGAGCGGCTGGGAGTCCACCGTTCCACTGTGCTGCGCTATGAACGGGGCGACACCCGCCGCATCCCCCTCGAAACCGTCGAAAAGCTGGCGAAGGTGCTGCGGACCACCCCCGCCGACCTGATGGGCTGGCAGGAGGAACCCGACGGTCTCGACCCCGAGATCCGTCTGGTGGCCCGCAATATGCAGAAACTGCCGCCCGCCCAACGCAGCGCCCTCATCCGCATCATCCGCACCATGTCCGACATTGCCGACGAGGAGATGAACCGCCCATGACGGATGCCCGCCGGCAGGAGATTCACGACCGGGCCTGCCTTTTCTGGGTACAGCAGGAACTGGACAGACTGCCCGTGAGCCCGCGGCGGCTCGTCGCCCGCAACCGCTGGGGGCTTGTGACCTACCGCCGCCTGGCCGAGCTGCATGGCCTCACCGTCGGGGACCTGACCCGCGCCTGCTGCAGCCGGGACGGTTTCACCGTTTTTAACGGCCGCAACTGCTGCATCGCCTGCAACGACGCCATGACCGCCGGGCGGGTCCGCTTCACACTCATGCACGAGATCGGCCATATCGTCCTCGAGCATCTGCGCCGGCCAGATTATGCCCTGCCGTGGGAGCCGGCCGACCCGGAACTGGAGACGGAAGCGAGCTTTTTCGCCGGCTGTGTGCTGGCCCCGGCGGCAGCTATCCGTCTGTGCGGCCTGACGGAGCCGGGGAGCCTCGCCGCCGCATGCGGCCTTTCCCATGAGGCCGCCGTCCGCCGTCTGGCGGAATACGCGCTCCTCCCGCCGCGGGAGGCCGATTTGGCAGTGGCACGCCGGCTCGCCGCTTACCGCAAGGCCGCCGTGCGCAGTCGGGCCGACATGGGCGCGGCGGAAATTTTCTGCGATGACGACCGGATTTTTCCGGCCATGTAATTTGCGCATGCGAAAAACCGCGGCGGAGTCAAGCTCCGCCGCGGTTTTTGATTTCGGGACAGTCACTTTTTCTTTTCTTCAAACAGCTCGACCAGACTGCCGCAGGGGTCGCGGAAAAACGCGATGCGCGCGGGCAGCACGCCCGCCACCGTCACATTCTTGGGCGGGGTCACCGCTTCGCCGCCGGCATCCAGCGCCGTGCGGTAATCCGCGTCCACATCCCCGCTGCAATAGGCCACATGTTCGTAGCCTTTTCCCGCTTTTTCCGGAAATATCTCCAGGCAGGTGCCGTCGGCAGCCCGCAGCATGGCGCCGCCCTCCCAGCGGAAACGCACGGTATAGCCCATCCACCGGGTGTAAAAATCCACCGCCTGCCCGATATCCGCCACCCGCATGCACACATGATGGATGCCGTGTACCGTTGTCTTTTGTGCCATTTCGATTCCCTCCGTCGGCCGCTTTCCGCAGCGTTTTTCAGAAAAACGTGAGCTGACTGGTGCGCGGCATACCCGCCAGCGCACCGAAACCGTCGAGAGTCTCCACCACCGTTTTGGAAACGCCGCCCCGGCTCTGGAGATCGTCCACCGACAAAAACGCGCTTTTTTCCCGCGCGGCGGCAACTGTGCGGGCCACCGACTCGCCCAGGCCCTTGACGCTGGTCAGCGGCGGACGCAGCTTGCCGTCTTCCGGCAAAAAGCGCACCGGGTCGGATTTATAGATATCCACGGGTAAAAACTCGAATCCGCGGGCATATACTTCCCGGACTATTTCAAGCGTACTATACAAATCGTTCTCTTTCTGGGAGGCATCGCGCCCCTTGAGTTCGATTTCGCGCATCTTCGGCTGGATACGGTCCGGCCCGCCGGACATCAGCGCCGCGTCGAAATCCCCGCCCCGCACGCTGAAAAACGCCGCGTAGTATTCCAGCGGCTTATGCACCTTATACCATCCAAGCCGGATGGCCGCAATGACGTAAGCGGCCGCGTGGGCTTTCGGGAACATATATTTGATCTTCATGCACGAGTCGATATACCACTCCGGCACATCATGGGCACGCATCTGGCCCTTGAGCTCGTCGGTGAGCTGTTTGGGCGCCCGGCCGTGGCGCACGATTTCCATGATCTTAAAGGCCATTTTCGGCTCGAGCCCCTTGTGGAGCAGATACAGCATGATGCTGTCACGTGTACCGATGACCTGTGAAATGTCGCAGGTGCCGTTTTTAATGAGGTCCTGCGCGTTATTGAGCCACACGTCCGTGCCGTGGGAAAGGCCTGAAATCTGCAGAAGGTCGGCGAAGGTATGGGGCTGGGCGTCCACCAGCATCTGGCGCACGAATTTCGTGCCCATTTCCGGCAGGCTCAGCGTACCCGTCTCGCTGTCGATATCCTCCGGCTTCACGCCCAGCGGCTTGGTGGAGGTGAAAAGCTCCATCACCTGGGGGTCGCTCATGGGCACCGACATCACCGGGATGCCGGTCATATCCTCCAGATGCTTATAGAGCGTCGGCACATCATGGCCGAGTATGTCAAGTTTGAGGATGGTGTCGTGCAGGCAGTTGAAGTCGAAGTGGGTGGTGACCGTGTCGGAATTCGGGTCATCCGCCGGGTGCTGCACCGGCGTGAAATCATAGACGTCGTAATCCCGCGGCACGACGATCATGCCGCCCGGGTGCTGGCCTGTGGTGCGCTTGACGCCGGTGCAGCCCAGCGCCAGCCGCTCCTCCTCGGCCCGGTGCACCACAAGCCCCCGCTCCTCCAGATACTTTTTCACGAAGCCGTAGGCGGTCTTTTCCGCCACCGACGAAATCGTGCCGGCCCGGAACACATGCCCCGCACCGAAAAGCTCCTCGGTGTATTTATGGGCCTGGGGCTGATACTCGCCCGAAAAATTCAGGTCGATATCCGGCGACTTGTCACCGTCGAAACCCAGAAAGGTCTCGAAAGGAATATCGTGCCCGTCGCGGTTCAGCTCCGCGCCGCAGTCGGGGCACTTTTTCGGCGGCAGGTCGAAACCCGACCCGATGCTGCCGTCGGTGATGAATTCGCTGTAGCGGCACTTGGGGCAGATATAGTGGGGTGGCAGCGGATTCACCTCGGTGATGCCAGACATGGTCGCCACGAAAGACGACCCCACCGAGCCGCGGGAGCCCACCAGATAGCCGTCGCCCTCGGATTTGGCCACCAGTTTCTGGGCGATCATGTAAAGCACAGCGAATCCGTGCTTGACAATGGAGTCAAGCTCCTTGTGCAGGCGCTCCTCGACGACCGGAGGCAGAGGGTCGCCGTAAACCTCGTGGGCCCGGCCCCATGTGATGCGCTGCAGCTCGTCGTCGGCACCGTCGAGCGAAGGCGGATAGGTGCCCTTGGGAATAGGTCGGATGTCGTCGTCCACCATGTCGGCGATGCGGTTCGGGTTGTCGATGACCAGCTCTTTCGCCCGGTCGCCGAAATAGTCGAATTCTCTGAGCATTTCGTCGGTGGTGCGGAAATAAAGGGGCGGCTGGTGCTCGGTGTCGTGGAAACCCAGCCCCGCCATGAGGATCTGACGGAAAATGCCGTCTTTCTCGTCGATAAAATGCACGTCCCCCGTGGCCACCACCGGGATATGCAGCTCGTCGGCAAGCTTCACGATGGTGCGGTTGATGTCCTTGAGGGCTTCCTCATCCTTCACCCGCCTCTCACGCACTAGGAAGGAATTGTTGCACAGGGGCTGTATCTCGAGGAAGTCGTAAAAGCCCGCGATCTTCTTGAGCTCCGCCCAGGGCTTGCCGTCGAGCACGGCGCGGTAAAGCTCCCCCGCCTCGCAGGCGCTGCCCACCAGCAGACCCTCGCGCAGCCGCATCAGCTCGCTGCGCGGAATGCGCGGGTGCTTGTAGAAATAATCGAGCTGCGATTTTGAGATGAGCTTATAGAGGTTTTTGAGCCCTTTTTTGTTGCGCACGAGCAGGATCTGGTGCCAGGAGGGCAGCTTTTTCACATCCACGCCGCCCAGCGCGCCGTTGATGGCCCCCACCGAGCGGATGCTTTTATCCTCCTGCATTTTACCGGTCAGCACCAGGAAAATATCCGCCAGCACCCGGGCGTCGTCGCAGGCCCGGTGATGGTGGAAGGGCGGCAGCTTGAGGTAATTCGCCACCGTATCGAGCTTATAGTTTTTGATGCCCGGGTAAAGTGCCCGGCAGATGGGCACTGTGTCGATGTAAGTGTAGGAAAAGGGCACCCCGCTGCGCTGGCCCGCCGCGCGGCAGAATCCGGTGTCGAATCCGCCGTTGTGCGCCACCAGCACCGCGTCGCCGCAGAAGGCCGTGAATTGCCGCAGGGCCTCGGCCTCATCCGGCGCGCCGGCCACCATGTCGTCCCGGATGCCGGTCAGCTCGGTGATCTTTGCCGGGATGGGCCGGCCGGGGTTGACAAAAGTGTCGAATTCTTCGCCGATTTCCCCGTTTTTCACTTTCACGGCTCCGATTTCGGTGATGCGGTCGTTTTGCTGGTTGAGGCCCGTGGTTTCAATGTCGAATACCACGAAATCCCCGTCGAAGGGCATGTCCGTCTCGCCGAAAGCCGCCGGTGTGGTGTCATCTACAAAATAATCTTCGATGCCATAGAGGATCTTGATGTGAGTGCCGTCCTTTTCGAGGCTCTCTTTGGCATTCATGGCGTCGGGGTAGGCCTGCGCCACGCCGTGGTCGGTGATGGCGATGGCCTTGTGGCCCCATTTGGCCGCACGCCTTACATACTCGGCCACCGGCGTCATGCCGTCCATGGCCGACATGGTGGTGTGCAGATGCAGTTCCACCCGCTTTTCGGGGGCGTCGTCGGTCTTTTCATACTTTTTGACCTTTGAAATATCATAGGCCCGGATGGTGATTTCGTGGTCGTATTTATCAAAGCTCGCCTCGCCGCTGACCAACACGGTGCAGCCGTTTTTCACCCCGGCCAGGATGGGCTCCGCCTTTTTCTTTTCGGTGATGACCTTCACGGTGTTGGAGGCGGTGTAGTCGGTGATGTTGAATGAGACGATGTTTTTGGAACCGTCGCGGGTTTCCCTCGCTTCGAAACCGAACACATCCCCCCAGACGGTCACCTTGCCGGAATCTTCCCGCACCGAGTCGAGAGTTTGCAGCGCGCGGCGCACCGGCCGGCCGTAGATGCATTCCGGGTGGGAAAGGTCGATGGGCAGGTCGGCCGCGTGGGCGGCACGGCGCACCGGGCGCTGGCGCACGACCTCGGGGCCGGAGGCCGCGCTTTCCGCGCGGGAGCGCTCCGACTCAGGCACCCCCGTGTCCGGGGCAAAAGGCATATCCGTCTCCGGCGGCGCATCCTCATCCCGGAAGGGGATCGGCTCCTCTTTTTTCTCCGGCCGGGGCCCCAGGTCCTTCTTGTCCTCGATCAACTCGATTTTCAGCCTGACGCCAAACATTTCGCCGATGAGCTGGGCCAATTCCCGATCACAGTGGACGCTTTGCAGAATATCCATGCCCCCGCTGAAAAGGGTGATCGTGAGCGTGTCGCCCTGGAGCACCGGGCTGCAGTTGTCGAGAAACCCGTTGACCACCGCGATGCGGTCGCGCAGCATGGCGACGATTTCGGGGAAATACCCGATGTCAAAAAGCTCCGCGGCATACTGCGGCGTGATATGCACCGCGCTGAGGCGGTAGGCTTCCTCGGCGCTCTTTTCAAAATCCCGTATCGCCCGGAAAGTCACCAGTGACGGGAATTCCGCGATCACCCGGAATTCCCGTCCCTCCCGCGACATGGCGATGTCGAGGATCTGCGCTTCTTCAAACCGTTTTCTGTTTTCGTCCCCCGTCTGACAGCGGGAAAATATCGAAGTGAGTGTAGCCATTATGTACCCTTCATTTTCGGAGTATCCCTGTTCGGCACCGTTTTATCTTGAAAATCCGCTGCGCGTATGTACGGCACAAAGCGGAAACGGCCATTCTCATGATTCCGGCGCGGCGGTTTCCTTTTCCCGCAGCAGTGCGTCGACTTCCTTCATCAGTTCATCCAGCAGCCGATCCTCGGGCACTTTGCGCAGGATGCGTCCTTTTTTAAAAATCAGCCCTTCGCCGTCGCCGCCCGCGATGCCGATGTCGGCCTCCCGGGCCTCCCCCGGGCCGTTGACCGCGCAGCCCATCACGGCCACTTTCAGCGGCTGCCGGATGCCGGCCAGCCGCTTTTCCACCTGACCGGCCAGACCGATGAGGTCGATGCGTGTGCGCCCGCAGGTGGGGCAGCAAATCAGCTCCGGCCGGCCCCGGCGCAGCCCGGCGGCCTCGAGTATATCATAGGCCGCGGCCACCTCCCGTTCCGGGTCGGCCGTCAGCGACACACGGATGGTGTCGCCGATGCCTCGGGTGAGCAGCGAGCCGATGCCCACGGCGGATTTAACGACCCCCATGCGCTCGGTGCCCGCTTCGGTGACCCCCAGGTGCAGCGGGTAGTCGCACCGCCGCGCCATGAGCTCATAGGCCGCGATCATCGTGGGCACATCCGATGCCTTGAGCGACACCACAATGTCGTAAAAGCCGCAGTCTTCCAGCAGTTTGACATGGGAAAAGGCGCTTTCCGTCAGCGCCTCGGGCGTCGGGCCGCCGTACTTCTGCAAAAGCCCCCGTTCCACCGAGCCGGAATTGACCCCGATTCGGATGGGGATGTGCCGCTCGCCGCAGGCGGCCGCCACGGCCCGCACCCGCTCCGGGCCGCCGATGTTGCCCGGGTTCAGACGAATCTTGTCGATGCCCGCCTTCACGGCCCCCAGGGCCAGCCGCCAGTCGAAGTGAATATCTGCCACCAGCGGGATTTGCACCGCTGCCTTGAGGGCCGGGATCAGCCCCAGCGCGGCCTCATCCGGCACGGCCACCCGCAAAATCTCGCACCCGGCTTTTTCAAGCCGTTTTGCCTGCTCCACGTTGCCCGCCACGTCGGTGGAAGGGATGCTGAGCATCGACTGCACCGTCACCGGGCTGCCGCCGCCGATGGGCACACGGCCCGCCCGCACCAGCCGACTTTTTCTGTGTTCCGCCATAGTTCCGTCCCGCTCCCCTATTTGAAATGCTCCGTGATCAGGCGGGCGATGTCGTTATAGGTCACGACGACCATCAGAAGCATCAGCAGCACAAAGCCCGCGAAATGCACATATCCTTCGTACTGCGGCTTCACCGGTTTGCCGCGGATGCCCTCGATGATGACAAACAGCAGCCGCCCGCCGTCCAGCGCCGGCAGCGGGAAAAGATTGACCACCCCAAGGTTGACGGCGATCATCGCCACCATATACAGCAGCGTCCCCAGACTCTGGGAGGCCGCATCGCCCATGGCCACCGTGGTGCCCACCGGCCCGGCCAGGTCGTTGATGCCATAGCGGCCCTGTACCATCTGCACGATGGTCACCCACACCAGCTTTACCATCGAGATCGTCCAGTAATACGACTCGTGCAAAATGGTCGCCGGGGTCTTCTTAGCCGCGTAGACCCAGAAATCCCGCTGCATCACCTTGCCGCCGTTGCCGTCGCTCACCATGGGGAAACTGACGTTTTTCAGGCTCAACCGCTTGCCGCTGCGGATCACGTCGATATCCGCCTGATTGCCCCGGCTTTCCAACAGGCCGAAGGTGATGTCGGAAGCAATGTGGATTTTCGAGCCGTTTATCTCGACGATGCGGTCGCCCGCCTGCAGCCCGCCCGTGGCGTTGCTGGTGGCGGCGTCCTCAAACTTCGCCACGGTGGTGGAGGCGATGGCGCCCGACGAAATGGTGATGCCCAGAATAATCAGGAAGCCCACCAGTATATTCATGAACGCCCCGGCCACCAGCACGAGAATGCGCTGCCAGACCGGCTTGCGGTTAAAGGCACGGTTGTCGCCGCTCTCGCCGTCCTCGCCCTCCATGGCGCAGTAGCCGCCGATGGGCAGGCACCGCAACGAATACTGTGTCTCACCCTTGCGGTATTTGAAAACGGCCGGGCCCATGCCCAGCGCAAATTCGTTGACTTTGACGCCGCACAGCTTGGCGGTGATGAAATGGCCGAATTCGTGCACGAAAATGAGCACACCGAATACGACGATGGCCACGATAATATCGAGAAGCGTTTTCATATCTCAGCTCCTAAGAATACCCCACGGCGACCGGCTCTTTCAGCCGGCGGCCGACCATTTGACAAATTCCCGTGCCGACCGGTCGGCGGCGAAAACGTCATCCACGGTGAAGGGGCCCGACACGGGCTGTCTCTCCCCCGCGGCGCTCACCAGATCGCCGATGTCGTTGAAGCCGATGCGCTTTTGTAAAAACAGCGCAACCGCCTGTTCGTTGGCGCCATTCACGGCCGCCGGTGCCAGCCCTCCGCGGCGGATGGCCTGCCGGCAGGCTTTGAGACAGGGGAAAGCCACTTCGTCCGGCCGGGCAAAGTGCAGGCTCCCCAATGCATAAAAATCCAGCTCCGCCGCGGGCGAAGGCCGCCGCTCGGGCCATGTGAGCGCATATTGGATGGGCAGCCGCATGTCGGGCACCCCCAACTGCGCGATGACCGCGTGGTCGCTCAGCTCCACCGCCGAATGGATCACGCTTTCCCGCTGCACCACGATCTGCACCCGCTCCGGCTCCACTCCGAAAAGCCACGCGGCTTCGATCAGCTCCATGCCCTTATTCATCAGGGTGGCGCTGTCGATGGTGATTTTTGCCCCCATCGACCAGGTGGGGTGCCTCAGCGCCTGCTCGGGCGTCACATCCCGCAGCTCATCGCGGCTGCGGCCGAAAAACGGCCCGCCCGACGCGGTGAGGATGATCTTGCGAAGCTCCCGCCCGCTGTCGGCACAACCCTGCAGGCACTGAAAAATTGCCGAATGCTCGCTGTCCACCGGCAGGATGGTCACGCCGCGCTCCCGTGCGCGGGCCATGACGATCGCGCCCGCCGTCACGAGCGATTCCTTGTTGGCCAGAGCCAGTGTTTTGCCTGCCTCAATGGCAGCCAGCGTGGAACGCAGTCCGTTCAGGCCCACGATGGCGTTGAGCACGGCGTCGGGTGCCGGGTCGGCTGCAGCCTCCGCCACACCGTCGGCCCCGGCCAAAATGCGGGTGCCCGTGTCCGCCACGCGTGTTTTCAGCTCCGCCGCGGCCCGTTCGTCGGCTACCGCCGCCAGTCGTGGATGGAACTGACGGATCTGTTCTTCCAGCCGGCCGATATTTTTGCCCGCCGCCAGCGCTGTGATTTCCAGCCCCAGCCGCCGGGCTACATCGAGTGTCTGGGTGCCGATGGAACCGGTGGAGCCCAGTACGGAAATTTTACCGATCTTCACATAAACCTCCCGGATGACCCGGCCCGCGGCGCATATTACCAATATAGGCCGCTCCGGCCGCAATTATGCGCTCCGGCCGCTCCCTCCCGCCGATTTTCCCTCAGCGGATAATGGACCAGTGCTGCAAAAAAATCAGCAACGTGGGCGCCACAAACATGATGCTGTCAAACCGGTCGAGCACCCCGCCGTGCCCCGGCAGGATGTTGCCGAAATCCTTGATGTTGCACTGCCGCTTGATGACCGAGGCCGCCAGGTCGCCCAGTACGGCCATGACCGCGCACAGCAGCGCCACGATCACCAGGTGAGGCATATCGAACGTCACCGTCTGCCCATGGGCGCGCACATAGGCGCCGTAAACCGGGGCCGACGCCAAAAAGGCCGCCACCGTGCACACCACGCCGCCCACCGCGCCCTCGATGGTCTTTTTGGGGCTGATGTCGGGGGCCAGCTTATGCCGGCCCAACAGCCGGCCGATGAAATACGCCCCCGCGTCGGTGATCCACGCGCCCAAAAACACCAGCACGATATAATAACAGCCAAGCTCCACGGGCCCGCTCTTGATATAGATGTCGCGCAGGAATACGATGCACGAAAACGCGAACGTCAGCAGCAGCGTCAACATGAACGCCGTGCCGATCTGCTCCAGCCGCACCGTGCGGTGGGTGAACAGCAGAAAAATCAGCAGCGTCAGCATAAACAAAAAGCTGAACGTCTGCCCCAGATAATACACATGAAACATGTGGGCAAACGGCACGTAGGCCGCATAAAAAAAACAGATCAGCGCCAGCCCGCGGTTATTGAGATATTTGGTCGCCACCAGCACCTCATATACGGCCGTCAGGGTGACCAGCGCGATGGCCGCGTTGAGCAGCACCGTCTGATAAAAGAACAGTACGATAATGGCAATCGGGATGCCGATCGCCGCGGAAAGCAGACGCTGTCTCATCACAATCCCCCATAGCGGCGGTCCCGCCGGTTAAAGTCGTCGATGGCGCGTTCGAGCTCTTTAGGGCCGAAATCGGGCCACAGCATGTCGGAAAACCAGTATTCCGCATAGGCCGACTGCCAGAGCAGAAAATTGGAAATGCGCATCTCGCCGCTGGGCCGGATAATGAGGTCGGGGTCGGGCTGGCCTGCGGTATCCATGCAGGCGGCCACGGCCGCCTCGTCGATATCCTCCGGGCGGATCTGCCCTGCCACGGCCTGCCGGGCGAGTTGCCGGGCCGCGGCCGTGATTTCCTGCCGCCCGCCGTAATTGAGGGCGATGTTGAGCGTCAGGCCGGTGGCGTTTTGCGAATCCTCCTGCGTTTCACGGATGAGAGCTTTCAGGTCGTCCGCCAGCGGCGTCATATCGCCGATGAAGCGCGTGCGGATATTTTCACCCTTAAACCGCACCAGTGAGTCGCGTAGGTACTCCCGCAGCAAATTCATGATGGCCTCCACCTCGGCGGCCGGGCGTTTCCAGTTTTCAGTGGAAAAGGCGTAAACGGTCAGATATTTCAGACCGATGCGGTTACAGTAAAGCGCCAGCGAACGAAACCCCGCCGCCCCGGCCGAGTGCCCCGCCGACCGCGGGAGACCCCGCCGCTTGGCCCAGCGGCCGTTGCCGTCCATGATGATGGCGATATGCGCCGGCAGCACTCGCTGCTGGTGCGGCGCGGTCTTTTGGCTGTGAAACAGTCGCATAAACAAGTGGGCTCTTTCCTTCCCGCCGGGAATCCATATATAAAATGCCCCTCGGGACGAGGGGCATACGGCCGGTCCCGGCCGCCGTGCGGACTTAACCGGGAATATGGTCAGACCGACATGATTTCCTTCTCTTTTGTCTCGGCAAGCCCGTCGATCTGCTTGCAGAATTTATCGGTCATGTTCTGCATATCCTTCTCGGCGTCCTTGAGATCGTCCTCGGTCATCTGCGACTGTTTCTGCATCTTTTTATATTCTTCCATGGCGTCGCGGCGGATGGCGCGGATCGCCACGCGGGCTTCCTCCGACTCTTTACGCACCATTTTCACCAGTTCCTTCCGGCGCTCCTCTGTGAGCGGGGGGAATGCGATGCGCAGCACCCTGCCGTCGTTTGTGGGGTTCAGCCCCAAATTGGCGGCCTGGATCGCCTTGTCGATGTTTTTCAGCGTCGAAATATCCCACGGCTGGATCACCAGGATGCGTGCCTCCTGGACCGAAATCGCCGCCATCTGATTGACGGGCGTCGGCGTGCCATAATAATCCACCCGTACGCGGTTGAGGATGGCCGGATTGGCGCGCCCTGCCCGGATGGCCGCGAACGCATTGAGCATGGCGTCGACCGTTTTCTGCATTTTCTGTTCATGCACTGTATCTTGTGACATACAAAAGCCTCCCTTTCCCCTTGAGGCGGCCCATCAGCCCCGATGGACGATGGTGCCGATGTTTTCGCCCATGACGGCGCGGACTATATTGTGCGGATCGCTCAGGCTGAACACAAGGATCGGGATCTGGTTGTCCATGCACAGCGAAGCGGCCGTGCTGTCCATGATGCCCAGGCCCTTGCTCAACACATCGATATACGAAACGGTGTCGAATTTGACGGCGTTGGCGTTTTTGGCGGGGTCGCAGTCGTACACACCGTCCACCATCGTCGCCTTGAGTATGATGTCGGCGTCGATCTCCGCCGCGCGCAGCGCCGCGGCCGTGTCGGTGGAAAAGAACGGATTGCCTGTGCCGCAGCCGAAAACCACGATCCGGCCCTTTTCCAGATGGCGCACGGCCCGGTTACGAATATACGGCTCGGCGATCTGGCGCATCTCGATGGCGGTTTGCACCCGCACCGGCACGTCCATCTGCTCCAGAGCATCCGCCAGGGTCAGCGCGTTCATCACCGTCGCCAGCATGCCCACATGGTCGGCCCGGGTACGGTCCATCTGCTGGTTGCTGCGCCCGCGCCAGAAATTGCCCCCGCCCACGACGACGGCGATCTGCACGCCGAGTTTCCAGCTTTCCTTCACGCTTTCGCAAATGGTGCGCACCACATCGTAATCCAGGCCGATGTGCTTGTCCCCTGCGAGAGCTTCGCCGCTGATTTTCAAAAGAACCCGTTTATATCGAGGCTGCATGGTATCCTCCGTACGCATTGCGGTTTATGCCGTCTCTCAACGGCTGCAATTTTATTTTACCCTAATTCCCATTGGCTGTAAACCCCTAAATTGTGAACAAAATCCACCGTCGCCTAGCAGAAGAGCCGTCGCTGGGACGGCTCTTTCCCCGGCAAAAGGCCGGCCCTCATTCGATTGTAGTCATAGGGAATCTTACTTCACCATTTTGGCGACTTCGTCCGCCAGATTGTCGCTGCGCTTTTCCAGACCCTCGCCCTTTTCGTACCGCACGAAAGAGACGATGCGGATCTTGCCGCCCAGCTGCTTGGCGCACTGATCGGTGTATTTCGCTACGGTCAGGCTCGCGTCCTTGACGAATTCCTGATCCACCAGACAGTTTTCCTTATAAAACTTGTTGACCCGGCCCATCACCATTTTCTGAGCGATGTTTTCCGGTTTGCCCTCGTTTATCGCCTGGGCGAGCAGCACTTTCTTTTCCTCATCCAGCACAGCCGCCGGCACGACGCTGCGATCGAGATACTGGGGGTTCATCGCGGCGATCTGCATCGCCACGTCTTTGCCGTAAACCGCGAATTCGGGTTTATCCGCCACGTCGGTGTCGAATTTCACCATCACGCCGATGCGGCCGCCGCCGTGCACATACGAGACAAGGTCGCCCTCCATGCGGGTGAAGCGGCGCACCTTGATATTTTCGCCGATGGTCTGCACCTTTTCTTTTTCCAGATCCGCGACGGTCAGCGCGGAGCCTTCCGGCTTGAGGGCCATCAGAGCGTCCACGTCGGCGGGGTTCTGCTTAAGAATCGTGTCGGCCACAACCTTCACGAACTCCTGGAAGCTCGCGTTTTTCGCCACGAAGTCGGTTTCGGAATTGACCTCCACCACCACGCCGGTCTTGGTCGCCCCGTCGATTTCGGCGCAGACCACACCGTCGGAGGCAATGCGGCCGGCCTTTTTCGCCGCGGTGGCCAGGCCCTTTTCCCGCAGCAGCTCCACGGCCTTATCCATATCGCCGTCGGCGCTCACCAGCGCCTTTTTGCAGTCCATCATGCCGCAGCCGGTCTTTTCACGCAGCGCGACTACGTCCTTCGCTGTAAAATTCATTTGCACATCCTCCTTGTCGGATTCCGTCTGATGGCTCACGAATGCCCGCGTCAATCGGACGGCGCGGGCATCGGGATTCGAAAATTATTCAGCCGCTTTTGCCGCCGCGGGCTCTTCGACCTTCGCCTGCTCGGCTTCTTCGGTCTGCTCGCCCTGTTTGCCCTCGAGCAGAGCATTCGCCATGATGCCGGAAATGAGCTTCACGGCACGGATGGCGTCGTCGTTGCCGGGGACCACATAGTTAATTTCATCCGGGTCGCAGTTGGTGTCGACGATGGCCACGATGGGAATATGCAGCTTGCGGGCTTCGGAAACCGCAATGCGTTCCTTGCGCGGATCGACGATAAAGAGCGCCGCCGGCAGTTTTTTCATATCTTTGATGCCGCCGAAGAGCTTTTCCAGCTCGTCGATCTCCTTGCGGAGCTTGGCGACTTCCTTCTTGGGCAGCAGATCAAACGTGCCGTCCTCTTCCATCTTACGCAGCTGGGCCAGACGGTCGATGCGGCGCCGGATAGTGCGGAAGTTGGTGAGCATGCCGCCCGGCCAGCGGGAATTGACATAAAAAGCACCCGAACGGGTCGCTTCGTCACGGATGGATTCCTGGGCCTGCTTTTTGGTGCCGACAAACAGGATGTTGTCGCCGTTCTGGGAAAGATCCCGCACGAACATATAGGCTTCTTCCAGCTTGCGGACGGTTTTCTGCAGGTCGATGATATAGATGCCGTTGCGCTCGGTGAAGATATACGGAGCCATTTTCGGGTTCCATCTTCTGGTCTGATGGCCGAAATGGACGCCGGCCTCCAGGAGCTGTTTCATAGTGACGACAGATGACATAATTTTTCCTCCTTCGGTTTTGACCGCCGCACGGTCTGCAACCCCGGCAAACATCGGCCGCCGGCAACCCGGCTCCGGTGCACCTGACCGGCAGAATCCGCGCGTGTGTAGTAGTTTAGCCTTATAATTTTACCACATTGGCACAGGCTTTGCAACCCCGGGTCGGCAGGAGCCACCGCAATATTTCTTTTGCGGCGGCTCTCAGTGGCGACCGACGGATAGGTTCCCACTTTCCCACTCATCATCCGGCTTCGGCGGCCCGCCGCCCGAATAAGCCTCCGCCTCCGTCAGTGGGAAAGGAAGCCGAAAAATCCCCCTTTGCCCGCCGGACGGCAGGGCGGACGGCAGGTGGGCTCACAGCACACCAGGATGATGTCTTCCCCGATTTTCTGGATGCTTTCCCATGGGATCACCAGGTCGTCCTCCCGCCCCATCAGCCCGAAAAACTTCCGTCTGCCATATACGATCAGCGACTTGACCTTCCCGTCGTCCAGGTCGATTTCCACATCGTCCACGAAGCCCAGGCGGCCTCCGTCGTTTATGTTGATGACATCCTTACACGCCAGCTCCTCCACGCTGCACATGATGTCTCCCCCTTTCTCCGCCGTTCAATGGTATTCGGCGGGGGGAACCGATATGCCTGCCGGCGGCGGCTCTTTTGTCGCCGCCGCCTGTCAGATCTGCTTTTTGATTTTGGAAAGGGCCCCTTTTTCCAGCCGGGAGACCTGTGCCTGAGAAATGCCGATTTCCGCGGCCACCTCCATCTGGGTGTGCCCCTCGAAAAAACGCAGCGAAAGGATTTTCTTTTCCCGGTCGCTGAGCCGTTTGATGGCTTCGCGCAGAGTGATTTCGTCGAGCCAGTCGTCGTCCATGTTTTTATCGCCGACCTGATCCATCACATAGATGGTGTCCCCTCCGTCGGAATAGACCGGCTCGTAAAGCGACACCGGCTCCACCACCGACTCCAGCGCCAGCACGATTTCCTCCCTGGGCATATCCATCTCTTTGGCAAGCTCCTCGATGGTGGGCTCGCGCTGTTTCTGGGCGGTCAGCTTTTCCTTGATCTGCATGGCCCGATAGGCGATATCCCGCATGGAGCGGCTGACCCGGATGGGGTTGTTATCCCGCAGATAGCGGCGGATCTCCCCGATGATCATCGGCACCGCATATGTGGAAAACCGCACGTTCTGGGAAATATCGAAATTGTCGATGGATTTTATCAGCCCGATGCAGCCCACCTGAAACAGATCGTCGAGGTTTTCCCCCCGGTTGGTGAACCGCTGGATGACGCTGAGCACCAGCCGCAGGTTGCCGTTGATGAGCTTTTCGCGTGCGCCGGCATCGCCGGCCTTGACCCGTTTGAGCAATTCGGTCTTTTCCGCCTCGGTCAGTACCTTTAGCTTGGCCGTATTGACACCGCAGATTTCCACTTTGTTGATCTGCATATTGGCCCCTCCCGGTAACTGGTGTTTCATTTTCATTTCCAGTATTACCGGGTTGTGGGTATTTCATACTGTCGCCCGTGGCGAAATGCAAGAGGGATTCCGGCGGTTTTTCGCCGATTTTTTGGAAATATTTTTACATGCGGGTCAGCCGACCCGCTCGATTTCTTTTTTCAGCCGCAGGATAATCCGCTTTTCCAGCCGGGAAATATACGACTGCGAGATACCCAGCATGTCGGCCACTTCCTTCTGTGTGCGCTCCACCCCGTCCGCCAGACCGAAGCGCATTTCCATAATGGTGCGCTCCCGCTTGGAAAGATGGGCAATGGCCGTGCGCAGCAGGTCACGCTCTACGTCCCGTTCCAAATTGTGATGTACCACGTCGGTGTCGGTGCCAAGCACATCCGACAGCAGAAGCTCGTTGCCGTCCCAGTCGATATTCAGCGGCTCGTCGATCGAGACTTCGTTTTTCAAATTTACACTTTTGCGCAGATACATGAGGATTTCATTTTCGATGCAGCGGGAGGCATAGGTCGCGAGCTTGATGTTCCGGGCGGGGCAAAAGGTATTCACCGCCTTAATCAGCCCGATAGTGCCGATGGAAATCAGATCCTCCACGCCGATCCCGGTGCTTTCAAACTTCTTGGCGATATACACCACCAGCCTCAGATTGTGCACAATCAGGCTGTTGCGCGCCTCGGGGTCGCCCTGGGTTAGCGACTTAAGGCATTCCGCCTCCTGCTGCTGGTTGAGCGGAGGCGGCAGCGTTTCCGGGCCGTTTATGTAGTATACCCGGCCCCCGGCCCCGAGCGCGGCCAGCAGCCGACCCGCCAGCCGGCGCATGAAATCCGTAACCGCAATGCGAAGGGACAACAGACTCATCTCCCGATTCCACTCCGCCGGACGCAGAAACGCCCGCACGGCAATATGTCCGCTTTCATCGTCCGGGCCGTACCGCATCCGGCACCCGACCGCCTGCCTGTGTCAGCAGGGGGCTCAGCAGCGCCTGATAGCTCCCGCCCGGGCTGAGCCGGCGGGGGCAGACAGCCACCAGCACGTCCGTGGTCTCCCACTTTTCGCCGGGAGCCATGATTTCCAGCCGATCGGGGCGGAACGCCGGCAGCAGCTCGCTTTTGCCGCTGACCGTGCCATAGGGTATCAGCCGCATCCGCCCCGCCCAGGGGGAATCGGCGCCGCCGATGCCGCCCCGTTTCACCGCCGCACGCAGGGAAAGCGGCAGCAGCTTTTCCACCGCCGGGTATTCTGCCACCACCACCGGCGCGCCGGTGAGCATGTCTGTGAGGCCGTTGCCCGTATCGAGCAGCGCCCGCATCCGCGCCGAAGCCCCACCGCAATGCAGCTCCATGTCATAGAGCCGCCCACCTCCGTGTCGGAACAAACGCGACGCCAGCGTGAAAAATATGTAGAATGCAGCGGCGGAAAGGATCAGCGGTACGGGTGGGATGTCGAGGTACACTACTCCGTTGCGCACCAGCAGCCCCGGCGGTGACAGGAAATACCACAGGGCAAACAGCCCTCCTCCCAGCAGCAGGCTGCTCAAATAAAAGGTCACCAGTAGCCGCAGCGCATCCCGCGCCCCCGTCCAGCGGTAGGCTATCCCCACCATGGCAGCAGAAAGGCACAGCTTGCCGGCGACGGAATAGAGGAAACCGACCTGGGGGAAAAAGATAAAAAGCGAATAGATGGCCCCCAGAGCCGCCCCGGCCAGCAGCCGCAGCCGACGCTCCCTGCGCCGCAGCGCACCGGCCACCGCCAGCAGAATAAAATAATTGAGGATGAGGTTGACGGCAAACAGCACATCGACATAAACAACCTGCTTCATGGCGGCACCTCGGTCTGCGGGGTGTGGTCCCCTTGCCGCTATTATATGCCTGTCTGACGCAAAAACATGTCGATTTGGCACGGCCGCCGTCTCTTTTCCCCGCGAGGCCGACGGCATGCTCAAAGGGGCACCTGCAAACCCAAAGTTTGCAGG
>JAEWAE010000060.1 GCA_023391835.1 Bacillota bacterium | reverse complement strand
CGCCCGGCGCGCCGCGGGGGCGCTCCTGTATGCCGCCGCGTTGACAACGGGCGTGCCAAGTGATACTATTGTAACATCTATTACATATGCCTTGCCCGCCGTATAAAAGCGGCGGATACCGGGCGGGGTCTGACAAAATCAAGCGGTGGGGCGGGCAATCGCCCCGCCGCATATTCTGGGGGTACACGCGGATATGGCACAGCCAATGACCTGGATCGCCTTGGGTTACCGGCTTGCGGCGCTGCCTTCCCGCAACCGGGTCTATGTGTGGCGGAAACTGAAGGATTTCGGGGCCGTCTATTTCGAGTCGGGGGTGGCGCTGCTGCCACAGAGACCGGCAGTGGCCGAGCGGCTGGAAAAACTGCGGGCCGACATTCTGCGCTTCGGTGGGCACGCGACGCTGGCGAGCATGCAGTTTTTGCGCCGGGAGGACGACCAGTCCCTCGTGCGGCGTTTCGACGAGTCGGTGCGGGAGGAATACGCTCAGGTGGAGCAGGCCTTCTGCGGGCTGGCCGATACGGTCCGCGCCGCGCGGGAGGGCCGATGCACGGCTTTATGCGGGGATGTGCTGCTGGCCTCCTTGCGCCGGGCCGCCAAACTGCAGGAAAAGATCCGGGAACGGGATTATTTTGAATCCGCTGCCGGGCGGGCGGCGGGGGAACGTTACCGGGAGGCTGCCGAGCTGATCGACGCCTATCTGGCGCAGAGCCCGGCCGGCGCGCGGCGCGGCAGCCGCCCGGTGGCCGGGACCTGAAGACGGGAAGGAGGAAGCGGGCGTGAAGCATGTGTTTTTCCGCGGCAGTCTGCGGATGATCCGCAGCAGCTGGACCCGTTTCCTTGCCATTTTTGCCATCACAACGCTGGGTGTGGCGTTTTTTGCCGGGCTGCGTGCCACCGCGCCCGATATGCGTGCCACGGCCGAAGCCTATTTTGACAAGACCCGGCTGATGGATTTCCGGCTGGTTTCCACGGCCGGCTTCACGGACGCGGATGTGGATGCCGTCCGCCGGACCAAGGGTGTGTCGGTGGTGACGCCTGCTTATTCGGCGGATGCCATCGTGAACCGGTCGGGCACGCGGCTCACCGTCAAGCTGCTGTCGCAGCAAGCCGGCTCCGGCGCGGTCAACCGCCCCGCGCTGCGGAGCGGGCGCATGCCCGACGCCCCGGGCGAGTGCCTGGCCGACCCGCGGTTTATCCGGGCGTCGGGCTGCCGCGTGGGCGATGAAGTGACCGTCACCGCCGGCAGCGGCGGCGATTTTTCCGGTACGCTGACGACCTCTGCCCTCCGTGTGGTGGGGGTGGCGGATTCGTCGCTCTATATTTCCTACGACCGCGGCACCAGCACCATTGGCACCGGGGCGGTGGACGCCTATCTGCTGCTCGACAGCCGCACTTTTTCGCTTCCGGTGTACACCGAGCTCGACGTGACGGTGCGCAACCCGTCGGGCATTTCCCGCTTTTCCGACCGCTACGACAGCCTGCTGCGGCCGGTGAGCCGGGCGCTCGATCAAGTGGGCAAGATCCGCTCCCAGACCCGTTACGACCAGTGGCAGCAGGACGGCCAAAAACAGGTGGCCGACGCAAAGGCCAAACTGGCCGACGCCCGGCAGCGGTTGGCGGATGCCGCCGCGCAGCTCGAGCAGGCGCGGGGGCAGATTGCCGAGGGTCAGACTCGCTTGGCTCAGGCGCAGCGCGAATATGACACGGCCGTCGCCGCGGCCCGGCAGAAGCTTGCCGCCGCCCAGACGCAGCTCACGCAGGGGCAGGCCGACTATGCCCAAAAGCAGGCCGACTTCGCCAAGGCACAGGCGGAATATCAGGCGTCCTCGGCCGCGCTGGAGCGGCAGAAAGCGGCGGTGGGGCTGGGTGGTCTCACCGCCGCGCAGCTTGCCGATCAGCTCACACAGCTCAAACAGGCCCAGAGCGCTCTGCCGGCCGCATCGTCTCAGGCGCAACAGCTTGCCGGGCAGATTGCGGCGCTCTCGGCACTCATCGGCCCCCAGCGGCAGGTGGAAGCCGCCGCCGCGCAGCTTGCCCAGGGGCAGGCGGAGCTCACCGCCGCCGGGGCGCAGCTGGACGCGGGCCGATCGCAGCTTGCGCAGCAGACCGCCGCATTCACGGCACAGAGACAGCAGGGGCAGACCCAGCTTGCCGCTCAGCGAAGCAGGCTTGCCGCCGCCGAGCAGGCACTTGCGCGGGGCGAGACGGAATACGAAAATCAGAAAGCCCAGGCCCAACCGCAGATCGAAGCCGCCGAAAGAGCCATCGCGGATGGGGAACAGACGCTCGCCGCGCTGAAAGTGCCCCAGTGGTATGTGCTCGATATCCATACCAACGCGGGATTTGTCAGCTTCAAGCAGGACGCTGACCGCATTGCGGCGCTGAGCGTGACTTTCCCACTGATCTTTTTCCTGGTGGCGGCGCTGGTGAGCCTGACCGCCATGACGCGGCTTGTGGAAGAGGACCGCACCGCCGTGGGCACCATGAAGGCGCTGGGCTATGGGCGGGGGCGCATCGCCTCCCGCTACCTCTTTTTCGCGGTGGCGGCGTCGCTGCTGGGCAGCGCCGCCGGGCTGGCCGGCGGCTTCCGGCTCTTCCCATGGGTGATTTTCCGGGCCTACCGCATCCTTTATACCATGCCGGATATCCGCATTGCCTTCAACCCGACCTACGCGGCGATTTCCACCGCGGCGGCGGTTTTCTGCGCGGCGGTGCCGGCGTGGCTGGTGTGCCTGCGCTCGCTGCGGGAGCGCCCGGCTGCGCTGATGCGCCCCCGTGCGCCCCGGGCCGGCCGACGGATCTTGCTCGAACGCATGACTCCGTTGTGGAACCGGCTGAATTTCTCCCGCAAGGTGGCCTGCCGCAATCTTTTCCGTTACAAAAAGCGCATGGCCATGACCGTGGCCGGCGTGGCGGGCTGCACCGCGCTGCTGCTCACGGGCTTCGGACTAAAAGACTCCATTTCCGACATCGTGGGGCGGCAATACGGCGATATCCGGGTCTATGACCTGATGGCGGAGCTTAAAGACGGTGCCTCCGCCGCCGATATCGGCGGCGTGGCCGATGCCGTGTCGGCCGAGGGAGGTAAGTCGCTGGCCGTGCAGCAGGAATCGCTGGATGCGCTGCACGGTTCCCGCGATAAATCCGTCTATCTGGTGGTGCCGCAGGATACCGCCCGGCTGCCGCAGTTTATCCGTCTGCATGAGCGGGTCGGCCGGCGCTCGCTCGCCCCCACTGATTCCACCGTGGTGATTTCCGAGAAGCTGGCCTCGACGCTTTCGCTGCGGGTGGGCGGCACCTTCCGCCTGCGTGACAGCTCCGGCAGGGAGGTCACGGTCAACGTGGGCGGCATCGCCGAGAACTATGTCTACCATTACGTCTATATGACACCGGGGCTTTACCGGCAGCTTTTCGGCCGCGACAGCGCGCCCAACCAGCTGATGGTGAGGCTGGCGCAGCCCGCCCGGGCCGGGGCGTTGGCTTCGGGGCTGATGAAAATGAGCTCTGTCACGGCGGTGGTGCAAAGCGCCGCGCTGCGCAGCACCTTCCAGAAAATGATCCGGGCGCTCAATACGGTGGTACTGGTGCTCATCCTGTCGGCGGCGGCGCTGGCAATGGTGGTGCTTGTCAGCCTGACCAGCATCACCATCGACGAGCGGGAGCGGGAACTGGCCACGCTGCGGGTGCTGGGCTTTTACCCGCTGGAAACGGCCGCCTATATCGGGCGCGAAAACGTCGCGCTGACCGTCATCGGCACTGTGCTGGGGCTGCTGGGCGGCATATTTCTCGAACGGTATGTCATCACCACCGTGGAAGTGGACCTGGTGATGTTCGGCCGGCGTATTCTGTGGAGCAGCTATCTCTTTTCGGTGCTGCTGACGCTGGGCTTCTCGATGCTGGTGAATATCGGCATGATGCGGCGCATCCGGCGCATCGACATGGTCGGTTCCCTGAAAAGCAGCGAATAAAGCGGGTACTTTTTCACCAAGTCCGGCCGGACGGTGGAAAAGTACCCGCGTGTGCAACCGGCTCTGTAAAGACCGCCGCTTCGAGACGAGCGGCGGTTTTTTTACGGCAGCTTGCCCCACGAGCGGTTTTGTAGGAAACCATCGGCCAGTTCCCGGGCGGTATGGACGATGGCGGGCGGGTACTCCATCACATCCAGCAGACGGATGGCATTCTGGGTGGTGGCGCGCCCCTCCCGGATGAGGTAGTCGAAATGCACGCCGTCCTCGTCCACCTGCTCCTGAAAGTGATAATTGTCAAACCGATCGCCGGTGATTTCTGTCAGCTCGATATCGTGGGTGGCGACGAGCGCCAGACAGTTGCGCCCGCTTAAGTAGCCGAGCACGGCGGCCGAAGCGGCGATGCGCTCGACGGTGTTGGTGCCCCGCAGGATCTCATCGATCAGGCACAGACAGCGGGTGCCGCTTTCCAGCCGGTCGAGGATGCGTTTGAGCGATTTGATTTCGGCAATGTAATAGCTCTCGCCGGTTTCCAGACTGTCACGCACGGCCATGGAGGTGACGACGAACGCCGGTTGCAGATGGAAAGACCGGGCCAGACATGTGTGGATGGTCTGAGCCAGCAGCGTGTTGACGGCTACGGCCTTGACGAAGGTGGATTTGCCCGACGCGTTGGAGCCGGTGATGAGGGCACTGCGTCGCAGCGTCACCGTGGTGGGCACCGGGTGGGCCAGCAGCGGATGCACCACGCCCACAAGCTCGACGGCTTCCCCGCCGGTGAATTCCGGCTGGCACCAGACCGGCACGCTTTTGCGGTAGGAGGCCACGGAAATGGCCGCGTCCAGCATCCCCACCATCCGGTAAAGCTCCAGGCACTCCCCACTGTGTTTCCGGATAGCCGAGAGCATGGAATGATACGCCGTAAAGTCGAGCATAAAGAAAATGCGGATATATTCCGAAAGAAAATCCATGCCCGAGGTGGAGGAGCCGATGGCCATGCCGGCCATGCGCCCGACCCGGCCCAGCGGCGCGCTCAGGGCGGCAAGCCGCCCTGTGAAGGGGCGCAGTGCCTCGTCATCCAGCCGGGCCAGCCGCCGGGCGCAGCCCACCAGCGACGCGATGTAGCGCACGGAGGTCAGCTCCGCATCCAGCTCGCCCTTGGTGCGGTAATAGACGACGATATTGATCATCGTTACGGCGACGATGCACACGGCGCCGGAGGCATGCAACGGGATCAGCGACAGCAGCGACGCCACCGCCGCGGCGGTCAGCAGAGGGAAAAGCCAGGCGCGGCGCAGCCGCTGCCCCGCCGGGTCGCGGAAAAATTTCAGTATGCCGTTGCCCGTGACACGGCCGAGCTCCGCCAGAGCGACCTGCGCCTTCAGACGCACATCCGGGTGGTCGGTGAAAAAGCCGACCGCCCGCTCGAAATGGGCGAGCCCCTCCCGGTCAAAGTGCTGCCGGTGCAGCGCGGCGTAAAGGGTCTCTTCCCCCACACTGGAGGCGGTGGCGTTGAGCCGGGCAAAGACGGCGTCCATGTCGAGATCATCCCAAGTCAGGCGGTCCACCGCCGGCTCGTCCGACTCCCGGGCATAGCCCCAGGCGGCGTCGAGGCTCCCCCACAGTTCCTCGGAGTATTTGCGCTGGGGCGGGCGGCCGAAGGACGCCGCCAGCCACCGGCGCAGTTTGCGGCGCTCCAGCACGGCCGACAGCACGATGGCTGCCACGATAAAAAGCAAAACGCCCGCGGCTATCAGCCCATATTTCATGCAGATTCTCCTGTTCCATTCCCCGGCGGCCGTGTGTATAGATTCAGTGGCTCTGCAGGGACTCCGGCGGGTTCCCCACAGGGGCGGCATTTTCCGGCGCTTCCGGGATCACGCCGATCACATCCAGCAGGAACATCGTCAGCGGCAGGCCGATGACCAGACCCCAGACGCCCATAAAGTGTTCCGAAAGCAGCAGCACGAGGAAGGTGAAAAACACCGGCATCTTGGTTTTCTGTGACATGAGTTTGGGGTTGAGGACGTAACTTTCCAGCGTATGAAGCACTGCGACAAGGATGAGCACATAGAGCACCCGCGTGAAGCCTCCGGTGCTGTAGCCGACGATGGAAAGCGGCACCAGTGAAATGAATACCCCGACCACCGGCACCAGACCCAGAATGAAGATCATCAGGCTCAGGCCGGCCACATAGGGGAACCCCAGCGCCAGCAGCATCACGGCGGAAAGGCAGGCGTTGATGAACGAGATGAGCAGCTGCGTCTGGATGACCTTGCCGAAGGAATTCATGAATTTCGTGAAGAAAAACTGTACGTCGTCGCATACGAAAGCGATACGGCTGTGGCGGAAACGCTGCAGGAATTTTTTGATCCGGCTCTTTTCCAGCATGAAAAAGAGGCTGAGGATCAGCGACATGAGCACGTTGACGCCGGTCGTGCCGATGTTGGTGAGCGTGCCCAGCAGCAGGTTGCTGCCGCTCTGGACATATTTCGACACGTCGATTTTTCCGACGGCGTAATTGACCAGCTGCGACAGCCAGCCGTTCCCCGCCTGATTTTTGCGGATGTCGGCCATATAGACCGAAAATTTCGACACAAGGCTGCGGCTCTGGCCAACCAGCATCGGCACGAAGGCATAGCCGGCCAGCACCAGCAGACCCAGAAAGAGCACGTACAGCGCGGCGGTGATGATGGTGCGGCTGATGGGCATCACCGGCCGCATATGGCGGTAGATGAAATTGTTGATGCCGTTGAAAATATAGATGAAAATAAACGTGAGCAGCAGCACGGTCATGAAGTCGCGCAGCAGATAGAGACACCACCCCATGACGGCAAAAACGGCCAGCCGCCGCATGGTGGGGCCGTGCAGGAACAGGATGGCGTGCTTGAGGGCTTCGATGATGACTTCCATGGGGCTCCTTTATCCGGCCTTACAGTTTGCGTATCATTTCGTATTGCCCGGCCGTACGGGAAAAACCGTAACTTTCCAAAAAACAGAGCATGTCCACACAGCGGGTATCCACATTGAGCACCGACAGCATTCCGCCTTCGGCGGCGGAGCACATGGCGGCCATCAGGGAAGAGCCGACGCCCTGCCGGCGGGCATCCGGCGCCACGGCCAGCACATGCACCACCCCGTTGCGGGGGTTGAGGATGCCAAAACCGCGAAGGGCCCCCTGTGCCGTCGACGCCCAGGCGAGGCAGCCGGGCAGCGAGGCGATCTGCTCGGCCGAATTCTGCCATGCCGGAGCGAAGTCGTAAAAGCGGCGGCAGCGGGAATCGGCCAGCAACTCCCGCACCGGCAGGCGCGTCACCGCCGCCGGAGTGTGGAACACCGGGTGCGAGCGGGGCGCCCGGAAACAGGCGAATTCCCGCGTCGGGCAAAACCCCATCTGCCGGTAAAGATGCACCGCCGGCTCGTTGCGGCACAACACCTCGAGCAGATAGCGCGTGGCTCCGACCTGCCGCAGCCGCCCGAAAAGCGAGTCGAGCATCTGCCGTGCAATGCCCTGATTGCGCAGCCGCGGAATCACGCCCGTGCCGCAGTCATAGGCCGTCAGCTCCCCCTCATAGGGGCGCAGGCCGTTGAGCACGACCCCCACCATCCGCCGGCCGCAGAAAGCCCCGGCAGAAAGCTCCGGCACAAAACAGTTGGTGTCGAGCATTTCGCTGAAGCGTCCGTAGGAGAGCCGGATGCGAATGGAATAGTCGGAAAAAGCGGCGGAAAACGTGTGGTAAAGCACGGCTCGATCCACACCGTCCAGACTCCGGTATTCCGGCTCCGGGCGCAAAAAAGACAGACGGGGCAGAAACAGATCCATAAAAAGCCACCCGATGCCGGCGACAGTCGGCTCCCGGTCAGTAAATTCCGCGTGAGTATTGCGTAAGTATGTAGACGGCCCTATTATACCATACCGGGGGCTGGCTGACAATTTCCGGTGCGAGTTTTTCCCGTTCAGTGGCCGCCGCAGGCCAGATATTTTTCCAGACACAGGCCGCTCTTTACAATTTTCTGCGCATTTTCCGGCCCCACGAAGCGGTAGTGCCACGGCTCGTAAGTGATGCCGGTGACATCGGTCTTATCCTTTGGGTAGCGCAGTATAAATCCGTAATCCGCCGCGTGGACCGACAGCCAGCGGAAGGCGGCGGTCTGGTCGAAATCGGCGGTGAGGTCGGTGTGGCTCACGAACCACCCGGCACTGCATACATCCATCGCCAGCCCCGTTTCGTGCTCGCTGGTGCCGGGCACGGCGATGGATTCGGCCGTCACGGCGCTGGCGGCGGAGGCGGTCTGCCCCTGCGCCATCAGCCGGCTGACGCTCCGGTCGAAATTTTCAATCTGATAGGTGTGAGAGCGGTAGGCCGAAACCAGCACCACGCTGGCACCCGCCGCGCGGGAATCCTGCACCAGCCGTTCCGCATAAGGTCCGGCGCGGCTGTCCATCCGGTTATCCTTGCCGGGGTCGCAGAAATAGGCGATATTCACCGAGGCAAGCGTCGGCGTGAAATTCGTCGCCAGCGGGTGGGCGGCATTGACCAGTATCAGCAGCGAGTCGGCGGATTGGCCGGCGGGCTCGTCGGAGGAAGCGGCCATGGCCGGCTTGACCCGGCCCGCCCGGCTGTGCCACAACGTCTGCCCGACCGGGAAAATCAACAGGCCCGCCGTCAGCAGCGCCAGGATGCCCGGCAACGCCCGCACCTTGTGCCCGAAAAATTGCATAAGTGCCGCCTCCCACCCGAAGTACGAAATCCGGTGATATACCCCACATCCAGACCAGGGAAAATATGCCTGCCGCGCCGGATAGATTTTCTCTTATTTTACCCGAAGCCGGGAGAAAAATCCGCAGAATCCGGTCGGAATTTCCCGCTTTGCGGAAGAATGGTGGGAATATGCCGCCGCCCGGCATCCGCGGCCGCGGAGCGCATATATATTATATATGCGTCAATATACATATGCCGGTTGCGTACGTTCGTATTATCACACGGTGGTGCGAAAAAGGGAGTGGCGGCATGGGAGGTACGGCGTCGAGCGGTACGACGGCACAGGCGTCGGTGGGAAAAAACACGATGAGGGCATCACCGGAATACCGGGGCAACACCGTGGTCACGGTGGATATTGCCTACCCGCAGGTGGCGGTCAATCCCATCCCGGCGTCGGGGGTGGCGATCAGCGGGTGGTATCAGGAAAACGCCCGGCGGACATATGCCCACGGCTGCTGCACGATGTTTCGCGCGGCGACCGCCCGCTGGCGCGAAAGCGTGCGGCAGGGGTATCCGTTTCACCCCTCCGACCTCCATGCCGATTTCACCGTCACCTATAACGCGGGCAATTATCTGAGCCTTTTCACCGACTGCTACGAATATACAGGCGGTGCACACGGGACGACCGTGCGCCGGGCGGAAATATGGAATCTGGCCGGCTGCTGCCGCATGCGGCTCGACGGTTTTTTCCGCGGGGCTGGCTGGCGGGATATATTTCTCAACGGCATCTATGCGCAGATCAACGCGCAGATCGCCCAGGGCAACGACATCTTTTTCGACGGCTATCAGGCGGCCGTGCGCCGCTTTTTCGACCCGTGCCGCTGCTATCTCACGCCCGGCGGCTTCGCCATATTTTTCCCCCAGGTTTCCATCGCGCCGCATGCGGCGGGCATTCTGTCTTTTGTGGTGCCCTATGCCGATTTCGACGGGCTGCTATGCCGGGAGCTGTGAGCGGTTGACATCCGCCCGCCCTTCCTCTATGATAGGGGGACGGGGATGAGAGTGTGGAAAATCAGCGGATTTCATCGGCCGCAGGGGAGCCGTCGCGGGCGGATGCGGAGGGCTTTGTGCGGGTGACGGATCTCGACGCCAGCATAGCCGTCGACCTGCGCTATGCGACGGCGAATAATTTCACCCGCCGGCAGATTTACCCCGAAGCGGTATGCGTACTGCGCCGGGGCACGGCGGAAAAACTCGTGCGGGCCAACGCCTTTTTCCGCCGGCACGGGTGCCGGCTAAAGATATGGGATGCGTACCGCCCGTTGGCGGTGCAGGAGCTTTTCTGGCATATACTGCCCGACAACCGGTTTGTGGCCAACCCTGTCACGGGCGGCTCTATCCATAACCGGGGCTGCGCGGTGGATGTGACACTGGTGGGGCCGGGCGGCCGAGAGCTTGCGATGCCGTCGGCCTTTGACAGCTTCAACCGGTCGGCCTGCCGTGACAACCCGGATATGTCGGCCGAGGCGGCGGCAAACCTCGCCCTGCTCACCCAGGGCATGGTGGAAAACGGCTTCGACACGCTGGATACCGAGTGGTGGCATTATGTCGATCGCGAGCGGCGGCGCTACCCGGTGGCCGATGTGCCGCTGGGGCGGTTTGCCGGGGCATGAATGGTATCATAAAGCCCACCCGCCGTTATTCGGCCGGGTGAGCTTTATCGTCGGGCGCCGGAGCCTCCGGCTCGGCGGACCAGAAGGCGGCGAGCGTACGCTGCACATCCTCCGGACTGCCCACGCGGTGAAAATGAGCCCAGTGGGCGGGGAAAAGCGCGCGGTATTCCCGGTTGGTGAAGCGGTCGTCGATGAGCAGCACGGCACCCCGGTCATCCTCCGACCGGATGACCCGCCCGGCCGCCTGGAGCACCTTATTCATGCCGGGGTACATATAGACATATTCATAGCCGTGGCCGCCGTGCGCGTTGTAATAGGAGCGGATGAGATCCTGTAGCGCGTTTATCTGGGGCAGCCCCACGCCCACCACGGCGACGCCGATGAGCCGGTCGCCGGGCAGGTCGATGCCTTCCGAAAACACTCCGCCCATGACGCAGAAGCCCACAAGGGTCCGCTGCGCCCCGGGTTGAAAGCCGCGGAGGAATGCCTCCCGGGAGGCATCGTCCATTTCGGGGGTCTGGCGGATGATTTCCGCCCCCGGGCACAGCGGGGGAAAAAGCTCCAGCACAGACTCCATATATAGATAGGAAGGAAAGAATATCAGGTAATTGCCCCGGCGGGCCCCCACCAGCGCCGCCAGCAGCCGGGCCACCGTGCCGCGGCTCTGGGCCCGGTGGCGGTAGCGGGTGGAGACCCGGTCGGCCGTCATCCGGCACAGATGTCCGGGGTCGAAGGGTGAGGGCAGCTCCAGCAGGGGGCTGCCCGGAGCCCCGCCGAGGATGCGCCGGAAAAAGGCGAGCGGCGACAGGGTGGCGGAAAAAAAGACCGCGGCCGCGCCTTTGCGCAGTGTGTCGGCCAGCTGCGCGGCCGGGTCGAGGCAGCACAGCCGCAGCGTGACCTCGCTTCCCTCGGCGACGATATGGGTCACATATTCTTCGCCGTAGAAGCCGGCAATTTTGAGAAACGACAGGCAGTCGAAATAGAGCGTGAGCAGTTCTTCCGCTTTTTCCTTCGGGTGGCCGCGCAGCCAGCGTCCCGCCTGCCGCACGAAATTGCCCACGCACAGCTCCAAGGCGGTGTCCTCCTCCGCTCGGGCGAGGGTGTGCCCGTCGGGCGCCTCGGCACATTCCCGCCGCAGGGCCAGCATGCGGGAATTGACCTCCCCCGCGGCGCGAAAAACGCTTTTGTCCCGGTCGCGGAAAATCCGCCGCACGGCGAGAAAAGCCGACTTGGAAAGCTCGGCCGAGTACATTTCCCGCGCGCGGTCGGGCAGATTGTGGGCTTCGTCCACCAGAAAGACATAGTCGCCGGACGTATCCTGAAAATAGCGGCGCAGGCAGACGATGGGGTCGAAGACATAGTTATAGTCGCAGATGATGCAGTCGCACCACTGCGAAAGATCCAGCCCGAATTCGAAGGGGCACAGCCGGTGGGCGGCGGCGTAGCGCGTCACGGTTTCGCGGTCCATCAGACTTTCACGGGCGAGGATATCTTTGAGGCCGTCGCCGAGCCGGTCGTAATGGCCTTTTGCCAGCTCGCAGTCGTCGGGGTTGCAGCCCGCGTCGGGGTGGGGGCATATTTTATCCTTGGCCGTGAGCGTGACGGATTTGAAGTCGGGACGCAGCCCCTCCATGCGGCGCAGAGCATCCTCGGCCACGCCGCGGGTGACGGTTTTGGCCGTGAGATAGAATATTTTCTGCGCCTTGCCCTCGCCGAGGGCCTTGACGGCGGGGAAAAGCGTGGAAACTGTCTTGCCGATGCCGGTGGGCGCCTGGGCGAAAAGCGTGCGTCGCCCCGCAATGGTGCGGTAGACCGCCGCGGCAAAGGGCCGCTGCCCCGGCCGGAAGGCGGGGAAGGGGAACGGCAGCGCCCGCAGGGCCGTATCCCGCCGCGCGACGCGGGAACTCTCATACTCCGCCCACTCGGCGTAGCGGGCCAGCAGCCCGTCGACAAAGCCGTCCAACTCCTCGGCCGTGTAATCCCGGCTGAAATGGCGCAGGCTGGCCCCGTCGGCAGAACAGTAGGTCAGCCGCACGGTGACCCGGGGCAGCGCCTCTTTGCGCGCCAACAGGAAGGCATAGCACGCGGCCTGCGCCCAATGGAGCGGGTTGAAGTCTTCCCCGATGGAATCCAGCGGCAGGGTGACGGATTTGATCTCATCCACCGTCACGCCCTCGGCCGTGCGGATGACACCGTCGGCCCGGCCTTCCAGCGTGACGGTGAAGCCGTGGGAGGGGAAGGTGCCCGACAGCGTGACTTCGGCCTCGTAGCCGGCGCCGGCCTCCCGCTGCACCCGGCGATGGGCCTGGGCGCCTTCGAGCATGCGCTCGGAGCCGGCGATGCGGGTGTCGATGTCGCCGGCGCGCAGCACCAGTTCCACCAGTGTGCGCACCGAAATGCGAAAACTTTTTTCCAACCGCCGGACGCCTCCGTTTCCCGCTTGCAGCGATTTCTATTATACACCCTGCCCGGTGCCGGCGGCAAAGTGCAAGGGCAATTTGAAAGGCAAAAGCGTGGCTTAGCGGCCGTCCCGGCCGTAAAATACAGGTGGAATGCCGATAAGTGCCGGTGCGGGTATGGCAAATGAGTTTTCATTCGTTTTGCCACACACCGTTTCCAGAATTTATGTGGCGCTTTGTGTGTGAATTCACAATTTCGCTCTGGAAATTCCGGCGGAATGATAGTATAATGGATTCGCTGTTTTGAAAGATACCGATTCGGGTACCAAAACCGGAGAATTTGATGGAAAGAGGGCGGGAACTTGAAGCATCTGATGCGTCGGGAACGGATGCTCCCGGAGCTGACGCAGATTTTACTGCTGTTTGTCTATTCGATTCTGCTGATTCTGCAGGTGGAATGGGTCTTCCGCCAGAATGTGGTGGATACTCTTAAATTTACATATCAGCATCCCGTGCAGTTCTGGTACCAGACGCTGTTTGTGTTCCTGATCACTCTGCTGGTGTATTATATTTTCCGGCAGCTGAGCATCGCGGTGGCCCTGAGCGGGGCGCTGCTGGTGTCGCTTGGCATCGCCAATTACATCAAGGCCAGCACCCGCAGCGAACCGTTTTTGCCGTGGGATCTGACGGTGATTAAAGACGCTTCCGAGATCGCCGACCGCTCCCATGTGGTCATCACGCCGCAGGTCGTGCTGAGCATCGTCTTTGTGGCGGTGTGTTTCGTGCTGCTGCTGATTTTTCATAAGCGTCTGCGACCTATCCGCATGAGGCTGGCGGTGCGCGTCGGCGTGGCGGCTCTGGTGGCCGGGAGCCTGCCGGTGATGATGGGCTGCGTGTTTATGAATGTGAATTTTCTTGAAAAGCACAACATCACTGAGATCCAGTGGAACCAGATCGACAATTACAAGGAAAACGGCGTGGTATTTTCCTTCCTCAACAATTTCAGCCACCGCTCGGTGCAGGCGCCTTCCAATTACAGCAGCCAGTCGGTGAATGCGGCGGTTTCCACCATTAAAAAGCAGGCGGCGTCCGCTTCCACGCTGACCAAGACGGCCACCGTGCAGAAGCCGAATATCATCTATATCCAGAGCGAGGCACTGTGCGACTTGTCGCTTTTCCAGAATATCCAGTTCAGCGAAGACATCATGCCCACCATTCACTCGCTGCAGCAGACCGCGTTGTCGGGTTACGCACTCACGCCCATGTTTGGCGGCGGCACCTGCAATTCCGAGATGGAGGTGCTCACGGGCTTTTCCTATTCCTATCTGCCCACCGGCAGCGTGCCCTATGAGCAGTATTTCAAGACATCGACTTTTTCTTATGCGTCGTATCTGAAAAATCTGGGGTATTCGACCGTGGCCGTCCACCCATTCGACCCGGAATTCTGGGACAGAAGCCGTGTTTTCCCCAATATCGGTTTCGATTCGTTTATTTCGCAGAATGACTTTGTCAACCCCGAGCGCAAGCGCGACTTCATTTCCGACATGGAAGCCATGAAGATGATCGTCAGCCAGTACCAGCAGAATAAGAGTACCGGCAAGCCGTTTTTCAACATGACCATCACCATGCAGAACCATTACGCTTGGGGGCTGGACGATTATCCCGAAAGCGAGCGGGTGACGCTCACCTCCGCCCCGGGCCTGACCGATTATACAAAGGGCGTCATCACCACCTATGCCACCGGCGTACGGGATGCCGACTCGGCGCTGAAATATCTCGTTGACTATTTTTCCTCCGTCAGCGACCCCACCATCATCGTCTTTTACGGCGACCATCTGCCGGCCCTCGACCAGAATACTCTCAAGACCGGCGGGTTGATCCAGGGTAATTCCGAAAATGCGGAAAACGTGCGCAAGCTCCATTCCACCCCCTACATTATCTGGAGCAATTACGCCAATCTGCCCCACCAGACGGCCAATATGAGCATGTATCAGCTTTCCGCCTATATGACGCGCATGTTCAATCTGCCCCGGCCGCTTTATTTCGATTATCTGGGCGAGCAGTATCAGACCTACCGCGGCTACGCCACGGGCGTGTATATCGACGGCAACGGCAACGCCACTATGAAAATGCCCGCCGGCGCGCAGGATGACTGGAACAAGCAGTGGCTGCTTGAATATGACATGCTTATCGGCAACCAGTACGGTAAGGCGCTGACCCAGTAGCATATGCCAGCCCCACAGCCGTGCGCCGACACCATCGGTAAGACTTTGGTTTTACCCGCTGAAAATGCTATTATATAGACAATACGGGTCGTGAAGGCCCGCTGCTTGATGCCGAATAGTTAGATCGCTGCAATCGGTCTGTGGAAATACCCATGAAGGGGACTCCCCTTTATGGGTATTTCCATATAAAGGGAAATGCCTTTACAGGCAAGACGGCGCGCGCCTACCACCACCGGCGGGTGGGGTTGTGTTTCAAAATACGGACTCGCAGCTCTTTTGCGGCACGGTGCGGGAGGAACTGTCTTTCGGCCCGCTCCAGACCGGCCTGCCGCCCAAACGTATAAAGGTGCGTTTTTTTGCGGCGGGCCCTGCTGTTCCAGATCCGTCTGGGAAAGCGCGAAAAGCCCTTACAGGCGGGACGCCTGTAAGGGCTTTTCGCAGGTGCTGCAAAATGAAACCGGATTAATTTTGTGCACCTCGGAACGGCTGTAAAGGGCAATCGCTTGCCGGCTTATTGATCCACGCGCACGACGACTTTCATATAGTCGCCGGGGTTTTTCTCGATGTCGACGAGGGTGGGGGCCGCTTCGTCCATCGGCACGGTCTTGGTGAGAATCTGCATCATATCCACCCGCTTGGCGGCCATCAGTTCCAGGGCTTCGTCGAATTCCCCGGCGCTGGTGCGCGCACCGCGCAGATCCAGCTCCTTTTTGGTGAAAAGGTCGGTGGGCAGGCTGGTTTCTTTCTTGGGCCAGCCGGTGAACGTGATGCGGCCGGCATAGGAGGCGAGGTCGAGGGTGGAACGGATGGCGCCGTTGGCACCGGAGCATTCCATCACAAGCTGTGCCATGTCACCGCCGGTGATTTCTTTCACGCGGGCAGCGGCATCCTCTTTGCCCGAATTGACGACATATTCCACGCCGAGAGATTTGGCAAATTCCAGCCGCTTTTCCACCAGATCGATCAGAATGGGGTGAGCGCCGTAGGCTTTGGCCACCAGTGCGGCCACCAGCCCGATGGGGCCGGCGCCGATGATGGCGCAGGTCTCGCCGGTCTTGAGCCCGCCGCGGTGGATGCCGTGCAGGCTGATGGTGAGCGGCTCGGCCATGGCCGCCAGTTCCCACGACATGCCCTTGGGCACGGGGATCAGCATATCGGCGGGGTGGCAGAAATATTCGGCCATGCCGCCGTCCACATGTACGCCGAGCACCTTCAGGTCGGTGCAGCAGTTGGTGCGGCCGATGCGGCAGGGGTAGCAGTGACCGCAGTAAAGATACGGGTCCACCACCACGCGGTCGCCCACGCGGATACCCCGCTTGTTGTCGGTCGGGATGGATTCGACGATGCCGGCCAGTTCGTGGCCGATGACCCGGGGATAGCTGACCAGATTGTTAACGCCCCGATAGGCCGCGATGTCGCTGCCGCAGATGCCGGCCGCGATGACACGGATCAGCGCCTGCCCGGGGCCGGGGGTCGGCTTTTCCTGCTCGACGCAGGCGACATCCCAGGGCTTGGCGAGTTTAATGGCTTTCATGAATTCCGACGATCCTTTCCGAAAAGACGGCAAATGAATGCGATGGGTCAGACGCGGACTTTCACCACGACTTTGCGCACAAATTCCGGCGCGTCGACGGCGCAGCGGGGCTTGTGGGCATCTTCCGGCGGGACGATAATGAGATCGCCGGCTTCCAGCAGCACCGTGCTGCTGCGGGTGGGCTCCTCATAGGTCTTCATATCCCGGGCGGGCATGTCCTCCTTGAGCCTGAGGCCCTTGCGCGGGCACACGCCGAAATATTCCTTGCCGGAAATCACATACTGGATATCGAAATGCGCGTCATGGGTCTCAAACACATTCTGCGCGGCCGGAGTGGTGTCGTATTCCTGGACGCTGGCCACCACGGTGTCGCCGTCGATGGGGTAACTGCCGGCGGGCGTGCGGGCAAGGTCGGTTTCCCGCAGCCATTTGTAAGCCTTGCGAAATTTTCCATCCAGATAGTCGTATTTTTCAGCCAGTTGAATCGAAGAACTGATCATATGAGTGACACTCCTTCTGCAATCGGTGATAGTTTGTTACATATGTGCGGGGCGAAAAGTCAGAACGTGAGCACGACTTTCATCGTGTGCTCCGGGTCCTGCTTGATCTTTTCGATGCCGTGCAGCACGTCGGTGAAGGGGATGTGATCGGTGACGATGCGGGTGGGGTCAAGCTTGCCGCTCTGCACCCAGTCGATCACCCGGGGGAACTGGTTGCAGTTGAGGCGGCTGCCGCGAATTTCCAACTCGTTTTTGGTGATCTGCAGCTCGGTGGCCGGCACCGGCCGGTCGGCGAAGCCCATGGTCACCACGACGCCGGCCGGGCGTACGCATTCCACCGCCTGCTTAAGAGTCACACCCACGCAGGCGGCATCCACGGCGATGTCGGCCCCGATGCCCTCGGTCACGGAGGCCACGGCTTCATGGATATCCTCCCGAGAGGTATTGATGGTTTTGTCCGCCCCGAAGGAGCGGGCCTTTTCCAGCCGTTCGTCCACCAGGTCGGTGACGATGCAATAGGCGCCCAGCAGCTTGCACACCTGCAGCACAGTCAGCGCGATCTGACCGGCGCCCAGAATAAGCACCCGGTCGCCCGCCTCGACGTCCCCCCGCTGGGCCACCTGGGCCGCCACGGTGTAAGGCTCGATAAGGGCCGCCCGTTCCCAGGGGAGGGATTTTTCCACCGCGAAGCAGTTTGATTCGGGCACGCGCACGAATTCGCGGTAGCCGCCGTCCTCATGGACGCCGATGACGCGCAGATGGGCGCATACGTTCCCGCGGCCCTTGCGGCAGACCCGGCAGGTGCCGCAACTGATGACGGGGTTGACCGTCACATGGTCGCCCGACCGGATACGCCGGCAGCCGGCGCCCGTCTCCACCACTTCGCCCGCAAACTCGTGGCCGATGACGCGGGGGTAGGTGGCCACGGGGCTGGTGCCCCGGTAAATGGCGATGTCGCTGCCGCAGATGCCCGCCGCTTTCACGCGGATGAGCACATCCGTATCGTTTTGAAGTTTCGGCACCGGTTCCTCTTCGCAAACCAGTTTACCCGGCTCCAGAACCTTCATAACCTTCAAGATGATTACCTCCCGTTTGCCGCCCCATCCGCTTTGATGCCGGAATCGAGACTGGCGATGTCTTTGGTCTGCATTTTGCCGGCGGCCAGATCCTGCACCTGTTTCCAGACCGTCTCATCCACCACGACGCCCTCTTTGAGATTGCGGGCACGGGTGTGTGCCATGTTTTCACCCGGGCAGGTCACCTGACCGCCCGCATGATCGGGCTCCGTTGCGTCCGCCAGAGCGACACGCGCGTTGAGCTTTTGCTGAATTTCCTCTTCGTCGCCGAAAAGATAGGGGTCGTAGGCGATGAAAATCTGGCAGCAGCCGGTACAGCTGCCGCGGGCCTCTCTGTCCATATCAGTGCCGGTTTTGCCGTTTGACATGACGGCCGCGGCCAGATCCAGCACGATGGCCATGCTCGAGCCCTTCCAGTAGCCGGTGGGCAGGATGCGGCGGCTCTTTTCGATGGCACCGGGGTCGGTGGTCAGGTTGCCGTCCTCGTCGAAGCCGCCAGCGTAGGGCAGCTGTTTGCCGGCCAGACGATAGACGCCCAGCTTGCCGTAGGCATACTGACTCATGGCCATATCGAGCACAATGGGGCCGTCCTTGCGGGGAATGGCCACGCAGAACGGGTTGTTGCCCACGCCGGGTTCCTTCGAGCCCCACATGGGCATGCAGCTCTCGGTGTTGGTCCAGCTGATGCCGATGAAACCGGCCTCGGCGGCCTGCCAGGCATAGGAGCCGCCGCGCATCCAGTGTGTGGTGTTGCGCAGCGCGACGCAGCCGATGCCGTGCTCTTTGGCCAGTGCCACGGCCCGGTCCATGCAGAAGCGGGCGTTGAGCACACCGATGCCCAGATGGCCGTCGTAATTTTCCACGGCGCCTTTGGCACCCACCAGCTCGGGTTTTGCGTGAATATCCACCCAGCCCCGCTGCACATACTCGACAAAGCGGGGGACCCGGTTGAGCCCGTGGCTTTCCACGCCGTCCAGACTGCTGTCGGCATGGATCTTGGCGCACTCTTCCGCCTGCGCCTCGCTCAGGCCCAGGTTGCGGAATGCCTGCCGGATGGTTTCCTTCACGGTTTCATAAGGGACACGCATACTCATAAAGAATCTTCCTTTCCATCGCCGACGGGATGATCGGGCAGGGAGGTGGAATCCGCCGCCCGGCCGCCGGGGTGATTGCCAGCCGCGCCCTCTGCTCCGTCCGGCTCATCGGGGGTCCGCCCCGCCAACGTCATCATTTCTTCATAAAGACCGCTGGCAGCCATGGGCGAATAGCCGTACACCAAAAAGGCGTCCATGACGTAGGGGGAATAGGGCAACTGGTTGAGCTCCTTGGCGAAGGCCATGGCGGCAATTTCGCCGAGGACCCCCACCCGGGAACGGTTGTGTAAGAATTTGGGGGCCCAAAGCTCCACCCGATAGGTCTGGGTCCATATTTCCTTGGCGTAACGCTCCTCCACGCAGTGGAACAGCTCATGGGCGATGAGGAGCTTGGGGATGTAAAGATAATTGGTCAGCGTATGGCTGACGCCCGGCTCGCCGCGCAGGACCTCGGCCTTTTCCACGGCATCCATATAGACGTGGATATGGTTGGGCGTCTTAAACTCGGCAAACAGCACCCGATCGGTGTTCTGGGGCATGTGGGGGAAATCCACCTGCATTCCCATGCGGGTGGCCATCACTTCAGAGTCCCGCACGCCGTATTCCCGCATGCAGCGCGCGGCGTATTCCCGGCCGCAGGCGATGGCGCGGTCGGTCAGCTCCATGCGCTGCGCGTCGGTAAAGCGGCGGTTGAGCGGCTCGCGGGAAAAGGCGTACCGGCCCCATTCCCGGTCGGGAATCCGGCAGAGATCCGCGACGATCCGGCCGACCGGCCGCACGGCATACTGCTTCTGCGGCACGCGGTAGGGGCTCTGCTTGCCAAGCAGCCCGTCCGCAATGGGCTTGAGCGCGGCCTTGATTTTGGAACTTGAATTCATCAAAACGCCCCTCTTTCCCGCCGGGAGGCCGTCACTGCACGTCGTTGACGGCGCCGACGACGATCACGTCCTCCTCTGGGTCACGGTCCGCAATATCCAGATCCATCAGCAGGAGCACCTGCTCCAGATCCACGGCCGAGTAGTCGCAGACCCGCGGGCCCGCGCATATGAAATAATCCGGGCGCAGCACGGTGTCGGTCTTAAAAACGGCCATGTCTTTCCACAAATGCTCGACGGCTTCCTTATAATCCTTGACTTTGACCGTCTCGGCGTGGCCGTCGGAACACTGCACTTTGATGAAGCCCTTTTTGTCGACGATGCGCAGCGGATGCTTGTCGCCGCACGCGCCCTGGAAGACGAAGAAATGGTCGGTCTTGTCGGTGAGCTTGATTTCGCACACCTTGCCGCCGAAGTCTTCCACTGCAAGGCTTTCCGCCTCGGTGTCGGTGCATTCTTTAAGCAGATCGGTGGTCTTGACCTCGGTCGAGCCGGTGGCGATGGCCGTGACCTTGCCCGTCTGGTTGTCGATTTCGATATGCACTTCCACGCTGTCGGGCGCCGCGCCGGAGCTGATGGCGGCGTCGGTGGCCTCTTTTTTCAACTCGCGGATGTCGTCCTGGGTCGGGCTTGGGATGATGCGCTCGACCACGTCGCGCACCATGGCCAGCGCCACGCCGATGGAAGAAATGACCTCGGCATTCTCGGGGATGCTGTACTGCAGGCCCATCTTTTTGGCGCAGAAAGGCACCAGCGAGGCCGCGCCGCCGCCGCAGCCAACCAGTTTCATCGAGTCGTGGTCGAGCTTATATTTGTCGGCCAGCGCATTGATGCAGGCGCTGACTTTCTCATAATCCTTCTCAAGAATCTGGGTGGCCAGGTCCTCCACCGAAAAGCCCAGCTTGTCGGCTACGGGCTGCATGCACTTGCGGGCTGCGTTGGCGTTGCCGTGGGCAAAGTATTTCTCATCCACCAGACCCAGGACGTTGGCCGCGTCGGTGTTGGTGAAGCAGATGCGCTTGCCGTTTTTGAGACGAATGGCCACATAGTCGGAAGGATCGCCCTGCTTCGGGCTGAGCATTTCGATCTGGGGGTCGACGATTTCTTCTTCCGGTGTGAAGCAGGCGTATTCACACCCGGCGATATGGGCCGAGCGGGGGCCTACATCCACCACCTCATGATCGTTGATGCGCACCATGGAACCGCCGGCGCAGCCGAGAATGCGCACGTCCAGGGAGTTGATGAAGGTGTCATGGCCGCCGATCTTGGCATAATCCACGCCGGGACGGCCGTTTTTGATGACGCCGATGTTGGTGGTGGTACCGCCGACCTCAAAGTAAATGGCGTTGGAGGCGCGCAGATACATCAGCGAGCCCATGACCGAAGCCGCCGGGCCGGAAAGCGCCGTCAGGATCGGACGCTTGCGCATTTCGCTGATTTCCATGACTCCGCCGTCGCCGCGCATGATCATCAGCGGCACTTTGACGCCGGCCCCTTTCACCGACTGCTCGGTGGCGTTGGCGGTGGCCATCATCTTGGGCAGGATGGAAGCGTTGATGGCGGCCGTGCGGGTGCGGCGGGTCAGGCCGTAAAGCTTGGTGATGTCGGAAGCCATCGACACCGGCAGCCCCTTTTGCTCCGCGATATCGTGGATGAGCTGCTCCGGTTCCATGTTGTCGACGCCGAAAGCCATGGAAGCGACGATAACCTGAGCGCCTTTCTGCACCAGGCGGTCGACCGCTTCGCCGATCGTCTGCTCGTTCAGGTTCTTTTTACGGATGAATTCGTTATAGACGGTGATTTTCCGCCCGACTTTTTCATCGAGAATGATGTCTTTGAGCGCCAGCTGCGGTTTGGCGAGCAGCCCTTCCAGGCCGCCGCCGGCCACGCCGATGACGCCGACTTTAGCCACGTCGCCTTCGATGAAGGCATTGGTGGCCTGGGTGGTGGAGTGTGCCACGAAGACGACTTCATCCGGGGTGATGTGGTTTTCCTGCATGCAGTTCTGGAAAGACTGCACCACACCCGCGGCCACGCCGGCCTTGTCGTCATGGGTGGTTTTCACTTCACTTTTCCCGATGATTTCGTGGGTCTGGTTATCGATCGCAACGCACTTGGTGTAAGTGCCGCCGACATCGATGCCCATGCGGACCTCGTGATGTTCTGCCATTGGGAAACCTCCTAAAGACCTTTAGATAAAAAATGCAAAGTCCAAATATATGAGTGAAAAGCGCCGCCACCCTGAGATAGCGGCGCCTTTTCAGTTGATACACGACGGGACAATCACAGGAACCACTGAGCGCCCAGATGCGTCACCGTCAGCAGCGTCATCGCATACAGCAGCACGCCGGAAATATAGGCGTTGGGGATCGAAAGCTTGAGGAAGCTCTTGGAATCCACTTTGGTGTAAGCGAGGCCCCATGCCACCCAGGACTGCGTGATGCAGGAGCCGATGTTGACCGTGATGGTCGGGATGGCAAAGACACTGTAAAGGAAAGGAACCGAGAATTTCGCCACGTTCGAAAGCACGCCCAGAGTGGCGGCGCCGCAGCCGACCAGCGTCATCGGGCCGCGGAAAAAGCCCAGCCCAAGCAGCAGGGCGAACACGATGCACACGATCACTTCGGTGCGCGGCATGATCGAGCCGAGGATGGCTTTGAAGTAGGGGGAAGCATAGGTGGCGACAGAGTTGAACATCGGCAACGTCAGCAGGAAGCCGATCAGCGGAGCGGTGTCGACCACGCCGTCATAATAAAGCTTGTTAACCAGCTGGCAGTTCTCTTTGAAGGAGCCCTTCATGCGCCCGCAGAGGAACAGCGCCAGGAAACCGGCGATGACGAAGCCGCCGATGACGGAAAAATCCAGCCAGATTTTGAGCACGACCGGCACGAACGGCAGGATCAGCGTATAGAAGGGAGCGTCCTTTTGCGCGTCGGCCGAGCGGGTCTGTGCGGCCCAGGCGTGGCTGCGCTTGTTGCGGGTGATGTAGACAGCGGTGAGCACAGTGGTCACGACCAGCATGATGACCATGGCCGCGTAGCCCCAGTGCATCGCATACCAGCCGAGGGTAAACTTGGGCATTTTATTGGCATCCACAAAAAATGCACGGTACTGGGCGAAGTTGACCGGGTTGAGATAGATGCCGGCCGCCACGGAGCCCATAAAGGAAAACAGCGAGATGGACTTGGAAATGCCCAGCGACATCATGATGGGCAGCACGATCACGCCGATGGCGATGACCGGGCCGGCACCCGTCATAGCGGTGAAAATCAGGGCCGTGACCACATTCAGCAGCGTGACCGTGATGATCGGCCGGTCACCGCCCAGTTCCACCGTCTTGCGGATCAGGGTGGAGGCAATGCCGGTGTCCATCAGCACACGGCCGAACCAGGCGCCCCAGCACACGTTGACAAGCGTAGTGCCCCAGCTTTCCGGCGCGGTCTGGAAGATTTTGTTGAGTATGTCGACGAGCTTGATCTTTGTGCCGGCGCCGAAAAGCAGCGCTTTGTTGGCCGTCAGGAAGCTATGTGGCACAAGCGCCGTGCCGCCCAGCGACATGACCGTCCACAGCACCGTGATGATCAGAAAGCCGATCATCAGGTTGTGGCCCTTCATGCAGTAATATGCCAGGCCGAAGAAGGAGAGGAGGAACAAAATCCCAAGTACGTACTCCAATCAGAAAAGCCCCTTTCCAGTTTGGATCGATGATGAATGCTGCACCAGAACGCGCTTGCGGTTTCACTTCCCTTCCTCAAGGATGGCTCTTGCGGTTTATTTGAAATAAACAGCAGACAAACGAAAACAGAGACAGGAACAGAAACGGTTTTTGAATCGAACGTGTAATATAAAAAATGAGAATAGATCGTGGAGTGAAATCGGAAACGCCTTGCGGCGCCCAGCGGATAAATCAGCTCGCAAATAGTCTTTCGTATTTTGGGGCGCTTATTCGGCGCCGGAGGCGAAATACTCGGGATAGATGCGGCGCAGGTTGTCCGCTTTCCACATGATCTGGCCCAGATGATTGTCGCTGAGCAAATATACAGCGTCGGAATCCCGCTTGCGCAAAGCGTCCAGAATCATGCGGTGCTCGGTCATGTTGCTTTCCCAACTGGAAACCGCTGCCATCTGTGCCTTGTAGCTGAACGTGCGGATGATTAAAAACTGCACGCGCAACAGATCGCAGTCGATGGTGCGGATCGCCGTCCAGGAAAGTCTTTGATTGCAGAATTCAAAAGACATTGCATGCAGGCGGCAATCCTCCCAAAGCAGATCTTCAAACTGCTGCGCGTCGTAAAGCCGGTGCTGCCGGGCCAGACTGTCACTGACCTGTTTGATCTGTGCTTCGCTCAACCCCGCCGCGCACAGCGCCGCCAGTGCATCCTGCTCGAGCACTTTGGTGAGAAATACCGCCTGCCGCACCCGCTCCAGCGATATATGGGAAACCTTTGTGCCCCGCTGGGGATATACGCGGATGCAGCCTTCATCCTGCAAGCGGGCCAGCGCGTCGCGGATCGGCGTACGGCTGACACCCAGATCGGCGGCCAGGCTGTTTTCGCTGAGCGTCTCGCCGGGCAGCAGGTCGAAAAGGATGATGCGCCGACGCAGCTGCTCATAAATGCCCTCGTGAGGAGCCAGCCGTGCGGCCGATGGGATTTGCAGAGAATCCGGCAAATGGACCAACTCCTTAACAAACTGGGAAGCATTCCCTGCCATGCAAGAATACAAGATATTCGGTTGAAAAACCCAATCAACCGGTTTGCACGCTAATAATAGCATGACGGTTTGGCAAATTCAATAGATTATATAAAAAAATTATTGGAAATTTGCAGGATAGTTGACATTCTGCGAAATCATGATAATATTATAGCAAGGCGACTGGCATACAAGTTGCCGCATCAATTAAATATCGACCGGTAATATATCTGCAACGGCGCTGGCATGCGGCATTGGCCGCTCACCCGCGGTTGCAAAGCCCCCAAAATTCAAGTATAGTATAATCGAAAGCTGTTTCCGAATAACTAACAAAGGGGTATTGCCTTGCTGGCCCGATATCATGCGGCGCATCTCCCGCGGGAAAACGCGCGGAGCTTTTCTTACCGCATCATCAAGATACAGATCCTCAACATGCAGCTGCTGCCGGGTGAGAAGCTCAGCGAAGCCGAAATGGCGCAGCAACTGGGTGTCAGCCGTACGCCGGTGCATGACACGTTCGCACGTCTGGCGCGGGAAAAGATGCTGGAAATCGAGCCGCAGCGCGGCACGTTTATTCCCAGACTCCACAGTGACCGCATTCTCCAGGCGGCGCGGATCGGCCTGAAGCTGAGTCTGGCTGTGCTGGAAACGCTCTATGTGCAGCGTCACTCGCCGGAAGAGCTACAGCCGCTCGCCCGCTGCGCCGAGCAGGAAAAAGAAGCGCTACCCCGGGCTGCGTCGGCCGCCATGGAGCAGTTGAGAACCGAATTTTTCCGGGAACTTTTCCGCTTGGCCGGGTATATGCCGGTCTTTCAGACCATGTACCGCATCAGTGCCGATCTGACGCGCATGCTGCAGCTGGTGGATGACATGACCGTATGGAACCGGCTGGTGAGGCAGCACGAGGCGATTGTGCAGGCGCTGCGGCAGCGCGACAGCGACGCGGCCTGTGCACGGATGACGGAGTGCTTCTCGCTGGCAGTGTCTCTGTTGGCGGGGTTAAAGGAAAGGTATCCCCAGTATTTCATATAAATTTGGCATGTCGGATTCTGATACGCCATGCATGGTGTAAACGGTGTTTTCCGTTCAGGCGGGTGACGCCGGTCTGTCAAAGGAGGACCCTTCAGTGAGAATCGCGGTTTTGGGCTGCGGCGCGATGGGCGGACTTTTCAGCGCCTATCTGAGTCGGCATAACGATGTGACGGTGATCGATGTAAACCCCGGGCTGGTGGCGAAAATCAACGCCGAGGGCATGAAGGTGCGCGAGCCGGACGGCCGCGTGGACACCTACCATCCCCGGGCGGTGCTCAGCACCGCGGGTATGGGTCCGATCGATCTGGTTGTGATTTTCGTCAAGGCCATGTTCAGCGAGTCGGCGCTGGCGAAAAACCGGGGCATCATCGGCCCCGATACCTGTCTGATGACGCTGCAGAACGGCAGCGGCCATGAGGAAATCCTCGGTAAATTTGTCGATGAGGCCCATGTGGTCATCGGCACCACCCAGCATAACGCCAACGTGTCTCAGCCGGGAGTTTCCAATCACGGCGGCAGCGGCATCACGCATATCGGCTGCATTACCGGCGACGTGAAACGGCTGCAGCCGCTGGCCGACGCCTTCACTGCCTGCGGGCTGGAAGCCGACGTATCCGACCAAGTGCAGAAAATGATCTGGAACAAGATGTTTACCAATGTCTCTGCCAGCGCGCTCACGGGCGCCCTGCAGGTGCCGATGGGCTTCATTGTGCAAAATGAAAACGCATGGGATCTTTGCCGTCGGCTGATCCGCGAAGCGGTGGATGTGGCCGCCGCCATGGGCATGACGTTCGACTATGACGAAAAAGTCGCAGAGGTGCGCCGGGTCTGCGAAAACAGCCCGGCCGGTCTGACCAGCATCTATGCCGACATCCGCCGGGGGCGCCGCACCGAAGTGGATTTCATCAGCGGCAGCGTGGTGCGCGCGGCGCATAAATGCGGCGTGCCGGCCCCCAGCCATGAATTCCTGGTCGGGCTGATCCACGCGCTGGAAGCCAAAGGCTCCGCCGGGCAGGCGGGGTGCTGATTTGCCGGTTCCCACCGGCTTCGGCCGGCTCTGCCGATAGATTTGCTCATTGTATGTAAAACAGGAGGCTGTCAAAATGGATCAGGTTGTTTTTCAGATGGGAAAACTCCGCATCGTCGATTTGACCAAGCATCTCGACCCCAAGACCGAGACGCGCCGCTGCCATATGTACCGGTTCAACACCGGCGGAATGATCCCCGACTATCACACCTATATGGATCTGATGAGCCATTTGGGTACTCACTGCGAATGCCCCTACCATCACGACGACAATTGGCCGGATGTGGAAGCGCTCCCGCTGGATACTTTCATGGGCCGCGCCATCTATGTGGTGCTGGATCTGCCGGAAAACGCCCAGATCACCGGCAAAGACCTGGAAAAAGCCTGCGGCGACCGTATCCATGAGGGCGACATCGTTTTGCTCGACAGCCCCCACAAGCTGACCCCCTTCACGCCGGCCACCAACGGCCCCGACGACCATCGTCTGGTCGTGGGCGAGGACAGCGCCAAGTGGTTTGCCGCCAGGAAAGTCAAGTGCGTGGGCTTCGGCGACGGGGTTTCCATTGAGGACAGCCTCGAGAATGTCAAGCCGTTTCACGACATCCTGATGGCGAAAAACATCGTCTTCCTTGAAGTGCTCAAGAATCTCGACAAGCTAACCACCGATACGTTTTTCATGAGCTACAGCCCGCTGCCCATCAAGGGGCTGGATTCCTGCCCCGTGCGGGCCTACGCCATCGAGGGCCTGAGCGAATTCAGCCGGTAAGATCGGCGCGAAGGAAAGGACGGGAGGGTAATGGCACAGGCTGAGGACGCGATGCTTTCCACGCTCCGGCAGATCGCCGTTCCCGACCCGGACGCCCGCCGGGCGGCCATGCGGGATATTCTGGCACGGAAGGGCTTCGCCTTCCGGCTTCAGCAATCCGAACCCACCGAGCAAAAGCCGCGGGGGGTATGCAACTTTTTGCTGGAACCGGAGGAGGCGGAGCCCTCCGTGCTTTTCTGCGCCCATTACGACGCCTACCCCGCCAGCAGCGGGGCCAACGACAACGGCGCGGCGGTGGCCATCCTGACACAGCTTGCCGATGAGCTGCGCCGGCAGGGCGTGCGGGCCGGGTTTGCCTTTTTCGACGGGGAAGAGGACGGACACTCCGGCGCCCGGCTCTTTGAGTCGCAGGCGGGGGAGCGGGTCTACGCCGCCATTGTCAACCTGGATATGTGCGGCTATGGCGACACGCTGACCGTATGCAGCCACGGCAGCCCGAGCCGGGCGGCTGCCCGACCCTTTTGCGACAAGGAACGGCTCCGGCGCTACGGCGGGCGGGTGGTGCGCTATCTGCCCGAAAGCGACGATATCTGTTTCCACGCCCACAGACAGCCGGTGCTCAGCCTGGCGATCATGCCGCAGTGGGACGCTCGCTATATGGATGTGCTGGCGTCGTATAACGGCTCGTTTCTGGGCCTCCCGCCGGAATTCCGGCAGATCCTGAGTCAGCTGGAAGTGGCCGGCACCATGCACGGCGCCTTTCACGACGGGGTGCAGTGGGTGCAGCCGGCGGCGATGCATCAGGTGTACGACTATATTCTGGATGCCATGACGGCCCCGCCCGAAAAGCGGCGCCGGCTTTTTGGAATCGGATGACTCCGGCGTACCGGAAAAGCAAAGCGGGGGGGGGGGGGGCCGCAGAGGCCCCCCCCCCCCCCCCCGCCAAC
>JAEWAE010000051.1 GCA_023391835.1 Bacillota bacterium | reverse complement strand
TGGGGGGGCGCCGGGCGAGAAGGCGGACGTGGTCCGCCTTCGATTATTTGGAAAGCAACGCATTAAAATCGTGCAGCGAACCGCGGTAACGGTCGAGGTCCACATTGCCACTGATGCCGGCGATCTTGCCTTTATTGGAATACTGCCAGAAGGTCCAGCCGGTGACGGAGGGTTTGCTGTCGTTTACATCGATCACCCAGAAATGATAACCCGTGTAATCATCATACAGCAGATTATACACCTTGGGCGGCACATAGAATACCGGCTTCTGACCATAATATTTGGTCACGGCGCTCACATAGTCGCTCAGCTGGCTTTTGAAGTCGGACTGCGACGTAACGTTGGCCTCGATGTCGATGGCCGGCGGCAAGGAGCCTTTCTTTTTGGGCACAGCGGAAATGAAGTTATCTGCCTGCTCGGTTCCGGTTTTGGAAATCGAATAATAATGATAGGCGCCCACGGCGATATGATACTTGGCCGCCGTTTCCCGATTATGGGTGAAGTTTGGGTCCTGATAGCTGCTGCCTTCACTGGCTTTGACGTAGACAAACTTGACTTTATGGTTTTCCGCCACTGCGCGCCAGCTGATGTCCCCCTGATAATGGGACACATCGATCCCCTCGAGGGTCGTCGGGCGGAACTGCACCACCACCCGCCAGACACCCAGACCAATCAGCACGGCCGCCGCGGCAGCCCCCACGCCGATCCATACCGGTTTCGGTACCCGACGGAATATATTGCCGAAAAACTCCGGAATCCGCCGAAGCTTTTCCGTTACCGCATTGCCCATTTTGCACCTCTCCGTTTTCCCGGCCTGCGCCATGGAATTCCAAGTTATGCCATTCCATGCGAAAATTGTCGAAAATATTGTAGCATATCCTAGGGTGATTTGCAAGGCTGCCGTTTGAGATACTACCGTCCGCAAGTGCCGGGGGGCGAAAAAAGCTCCGGGACACGGAATGTCCGCCCTGGAGGGCGGACATTCGTAAAAGATCCTGTCCTATTTCTTTTTTATGCGACTCGCCGATGTGTCAGAACCGTTTTTTCAGTCAGCCAGCGACCCGATGGGGTCCCATGGCTCCAACTCGGCGGGCTGCCCGTCGAGAGCCTTGAGCTGCTCGGGCGTAAGATACTTTTTATCCACCACGACCTGGCAGACATAATCGCCGAACCAGTCGTCGCTCATGACGAAAAAGCCCTTTTTGCCCACGTCCTCGCCCCAGCTGTTTTCCACTTTCCATTTATGGACACCGTCGGGGCCCTCGTCTACGCCCAGAAGCATCATGGCGTGCGTCAGGCAGCTTTCGCCGTAATCGAGCATGTCGGCTTTGGACATGTTGAGCTTAGTGCCGAGCACGCCTTCATAATTGAAAAGTTTGGTATCCAGAATGCCGTTTTCGCGTTCGCTCCACTTGCCCACATCGGAACCGAACCAGACCGGCACGCCGTCGTGCAGCTGCGCAGAAGCAGCCCGTTTCAGCTCGGCAACCGGCAGATTGAGATAAGTCACTCGTCTGCCACCCACCACGTTGCCGAGAAACTTAACGGTATAGGTGCGGCCGAAACGCTTGTCATCCGTCGGGGCGTTGATGACGCTTACAAACCGGTCGAGAAAATCGGCGCCCCAGTATTTCTGGTAAAAGCCGACCGGGGTCAGCCCGGAGTCACGGAAATAGTTGTTATCCTTGTCGCGGTATGCGAAATCGAACGTCCGCGGCGGCTCGCCGAGGAAGGAGCAGAGCAGACCGTAAAATTCGCTGACCATTTCGTCCTTACGGGCGGCGATTTCCGTCTGTGGACGGCTCTTTTCGACCATGCGGCGCAGCTCGACGCCGTCCCGGCGCAGCTTGCGGGAAAGCAGCGAGTTCATGCGGCCGGAATTGCTGCTGTGATAGGATTCCGGCATCGCGTATTTCGGCAGCAGGCCGTATTTCTCAATGACCGATACCAGCATATCCCACTGCCCGCCGTCGTTAAGCGGATTGGCAAAAAGCCACATGACCACGCGGCTGTCTTTTTTCTCAGCCGCGGTCTCGAGCACGCTGGTGAGGAAAAAATTCGCCTTTTCGAGCTTGTCGTAAAACATCATAAAGCTCTGGGAAAGCTCAAAATCGGGTTCCTTGAGATGGCATTTTTTCGCCAGCGCATACCGCATGACGTTCATGCCTGCGAAAATCCAGCAACGGCCGCTCTTTTTCTGATTGGTGATATGCATGGGCTCAAGCTCGGTGGAAAAAATATGCGACATCCGGGCGAGTTCCTGCTGCCGGATCGAAGTATTGTCCACCCCATTGCGTGCGATGCTGTCGCCGAGGATACGCACCGGGCTTACGTCAAACCGTTCGGAAGATGCTTTGAGAAGTGCGGCGTCGATGGCGCCCGCCTTCGGATTGTTGCTCATTTTGTCATTCCACACTTTCTTTTCCAAGTTCTGTTGGCCGCGGCGAAAAACTCCCGCCGACTCACCCGGCGGCACGGATCATAGCCGCGGCCGCTTCGGTGACGACCGGCAGTTTATACGACCGGCTGCGGCGGGTGACGCCCACCATGTCGAACACCGACGCTCCCAAATGGCGGCACAGTCTTTCCATCTGTTCCAGACAGCTGACCATGCCGTTGCCGCTGCCGCCCGGCGACGCGACCAGCAGCGCCGGCTTGCCCGCCATGGCGCCGTATTCCCCTTTAGTGGCTTCGCAGCGGCGCAGCCGGTCGGTAAACGCCTTCATAATCTCGCTCATTTCGCCCCAATAGACCGGGGTAATCAGGATATACGCGCCCGCTTCCGCAACCTTGCGCTGCAGGGAGGAAAATCCGTCACCGCCGTGGCAGCAGACGTGCTCTTCCCGGCAGGTGCCCCATCCGTCGCCGCACACCGCACACCGCGCCAGCGGATAGTCGCACAGCCGCACCGTTTCCCAATCGGCACCGGAGTGCGCGGCGCCCGTTTCGGCCGCTTCCACACACAAATGGCACAGGCCTTCCCGTTTCGGAGTGCCCGACAAAATCAGAATTTTCACATGAAATTTCCTCCTTTGTTCCGATCGTATCGGCCGCCGTGACAAATATGCGGGCAGATACGCATTAAGTATAGCCCGATCGGGGAAAAATAGCAAGAAGCCGGGCATACTCCGCCGCGGGCGGATCCCGGCGAAAAAGCCATTTTGGCCGCCTGTCCGGATACTTTCCGGCGGGCGGGAAAGAGAGGATCACCATGGGCATTATCGCATGGATCGTTCTGGGCGCGCTTTCCGGTTGGATCGCCAGCATGATCACCGGCAAAAATAAACAGATGGGTGCCGCCGCCAATATCATCGTCGGCATCATCGGCGCCTTCCTCGGCGGATTTGTGATGAATTTGATCGGCGGCAAGGGCGTCACGGGCTTCAACGTGTGGAGTCTGGTGGTTTCCATCGTCGGTTCGGTCCTACTGCTGTGGATCGTGAGCCTTTTCACACACGACAAGAGCGTTTCGCACGACAAGGGCTGACAGCACCCGCCGTCGGCCGTAAAGTGAAGAAAATCCGCCCTGCCGGGCTTTGCCCGCCGGAGCGGATTTTTCCTGTGGAGCCGCACCGTATGGTAAAAAATTCACGGATTGCTCACAGGATGGGCTGAAAAATCTGGTATACTACAGCTGACTTCAATTTTGAGCCGAGAGGCGAAGCAATATCACATTCCGGGACAACGGCGGTTCCCCCAAGGCTGTGCGCAATCCCGGCGGGACGGAGGAACGGGCATGGAAAGGCTCGAAAAACGTGGCCGGACGGGCGGCGGATGGAAACGGTACTGGCACATTCCGGCGCTTTTGCTCATCGCCGCGGTCTCGTTCGGCTTCAACTTTTACACAATCGGCGCTCTCGGCAACGGCAACGTCTATTATGCGGCGGCCGTCAAAAGCATGAGCCAGAGCTTTCACAACTTTTTTTACGTTTCGTTTGACCCCGCGGGTTTCGTGTCGGTGGATAAGCCGCCGCTTGGGCTATGGATGCAGGTGCTTGCCGTCAAGCTATTCGGCTACCACGGCTGGGCCATGCTGCTGCCGCAGGCTCTTGCGGCTACGCTGTCGGCGCTGCTCATGTATGCGATGGTCGCGCGGCATTTTAACCGCCCCGCCGGACTGATCGCGGCGGCGGTGTGTGCGGCGACGCCGGCGATGGTGGTGGCGGCCCGCAACAACACGATGGACACCCAGCTCATTTTTGTGCTGCTGCTGGCAAGCTGGTGCCTGCTGCGCGCCGTGGAAAACGGCCGCTGGCGCTGGCTTTTCGCCGCGGCCGTATGCGTAGGCCTGGGATTCAACATCAAGATGCTGGAAGCCTATATGATTCTGCCCGCCGCCGTGCTGGTGTATCTCATATTTTCCCCCCAGCCTTTGCGCAGACGGATGGCTTCCGGCCTGATTGCGGCGGCGGTGTGTGCGGCGGTATCCTTTGCGTGGGTGCTGGCGGTCGACCTTACCCCCGCATCCCGGCGGCCCTATGTGGACAGTTCCACCAACAACACGGTATCCGAGCTCATTGTCGGTCACAATGGGCTGGAAAGGCTGTATGGTCAGGGCATGGGCGGCGGTAATTTCGTGGGCGGCGGGCGGGGCGGAATGCCGGGTGGCACGCCGCCCTCCGGTCAGACGCCTTCGTCAGGCACCGCTGCGGGCGGGACTTCAAATACGGGAAATGTTTCCGGTGCGCCGGGCGGCGACTTTCAGCCCTCCCAGACGGACGGCGGGCAGAATCGCCCGGCTTTCGGCAGCGGTTTTTTGGGCGGCGCGCGCCGCGGCACCATAGGCGTATCGGGCAATGAGATCGGCTCGGCCGGGCCACTGCGCCTGTGGCAGCAGAGCCTTTACGGCCAGGGATCGTGGTTGCTGATACTAGCCATTTTTTGCATAGCGGCATTGGTTCGCCGGCCCGAACGCAGGCCGGATATGCGGGCCGCGAGCCTGTGGTACTGGACGATCTGGCTGCTCACCATGGCCGTGTTTTTCAGCTTCGCGGGTTTCTGGCACCGGTATTACCTGTGCATCCTGGCTCCCGGTCTCGCGGGGTTGATCGGGCCGGGGATTGTCGAGATGGGCCGTACCTTCCGGACGCGGAAAGACTGGCGGCAATGGCTGCTGCCGGCGGCGGTGCTGGCGACGGACACGGTGGCCGCCCGGTATGTGTGGGTCGATTACCCGGCGCTGCGCGGGTGGCTCTTCCCCCTCATTGCGGGGGCGGGTGCCGCGGCACTGGTGCTGATGGCGGCGTGGCGGCTGCGGCCCGGCCGGTTCCTGCGTGGCGCAGCGGCCGCGCTGACACTGGTGTCGCTGCTTGCTGGCCCTGTCTGCTGGTCGCTGACGGTGGTGATATACCCGACCACGAATTTCACCACGCCCTACGCGGGGCCGGAGCTGGCACAGTCCTCCTTCGGCGGGAACCGGAGCGGCTCGGCAACCAGCGGCACCTCTTCGCTGGAAAGCTATCTGGTGGCCCACTATAAAAAAGGCAGCTACCTGGTGGTTTCCCAACGGGCGGACAATGTGGCGCAGTTTATCATCGACACCGGTCTGCCGGCCGTTGGGTACGGAGGATTCCTTGGGTTGGACAATTCCCTCACCCTCGACCGGCTCAAAGAACTGGTGAAGGATGGCAAGATCACGTATTTCCTGGTTTCGGGCGAAAGCGGCCGCTCCGATTCCGAACTGATCCGGTACGTGGAGGAGCACGCGGCTAAAATCGACGCATCGGAATACGGCGGCTCCTCCGGCCGGTCGGAGGGCACGCTCTATCTGTTTTCCTGACGGGGCAGTTCACTCCCCTGCCCGCCGAAGGCGATGGAGCGCTTGAGCCCGCTGCGGCCCGCCTCTGTGCGGGGAAAAATCTGCCGCACGGCAGGCAGGGCGGCCTCCGGGTCCGTCAGGGACGGGCTGAAATGCGTCAGCCACAGCTCCCGGCTTCCGCTTTGAGCCGCGATCTGCGCGGATTGGGAAAAGATCATGTGCCCGCGCTCTCGGGCTTTTTCCGCCAGACTGTCGTCGGCGTAAAGCCCTTCGCCGATGAGCAGATCGCACTCTTTCATAAACCCGGGCAGCGCGGGAGTCGGCCGGGTGTCGGTGTAATACCCCACGCGGATACCCCGCCGCTCCGGGCCGACCACCCGGTCGGGCGAGACGAGCCGTTCCCCCACCGCGACGGTTTCGCCATTCTGCAGCCGTTTCCACAGCGGCAGCGGCACTCCCAGTTCCTTCGCGCGGGCAGGGTCGAATCGGCCCGCACGGCGCACGTCGAACCGATAGGATAGGCAGGGTACTCGATGGTCGGCGGGCAGACTGCCGACCGTCACATCCCCCACCGGGAAAGAGGAGGGTGCATCCATCGGCAGCTCGGTGCCGATCAGCGGGAAAGGCAGCTCCGGGATGAAGCCATCGAGGGCCCGGGCCAGCAGCCGCAGCCCCGGCGGGCCGTAAAGGGCCAGCGGCTCAGTGCGACCGCTGTTTGCCACGGTGAGCAGCAGCCCAGGCAGCCCCGCCGTGTGGTCGGCATGATAATGAGTCAGCAAAATGGCATCGAGCGCGCGGAACCCCCACCCGGCCTGCCGAAAGGGAATCTGCGTGCCTTCGCCGCAATCCACCAGAATCAGGCGGCCCTCATGCCTGAGCAGCATCGCGGTCAGCCACCGATCCGCCAGCGGCATCATCCCGCCGCTGCCCAGCAGACACACATCCACCATGTGGCATCCTCCTTTTAAGACCGCTGCAGCAGTCTCTCGTTGCGTGAGAAAAAATGGGAAGGTCGACAAGTGCGTTTCGCGGCCGTAAAATACAGACATACCGCCCATAAGAATTTTTGCGGGTGTGGCTATTATTATATCACAGCGGCGCGGAATATCGTCCTCCGGAGCCATTCGATGCAAAATGTGATCGGCGGGCACGCAAAATCCGTTCATTTTTGTGCGGAAGGTGAAGTCCGACTTGATTTTTACCCCGTCTAGTGTAAAATAAGAAAGAGATACTGGGACAAAACGTATACACAGGAGGAATTATGCAATGGCTTTACTGAACATCAAATCGGCGGACAGCTGCAAATACGACTGCCTCTCTCTTGGCGAAGTGATGCTCCGTCTGGATCCCGGCGAGGGCCGGATCCGCAATGCCCGGGAATTCAAGGTCTGGGAAGGCGGCGGCGAATACAATGTGACCCGCGGCCTGCGCAAGTGCTTCGGCATGCGCTGCGGCGTTGTCACCTCTCTGGCGGCCAACGACGTAGGCAAACTGGTCGAGGACTGCATCCTGCAGGGCGGCGTGGATACTTCTCTCATCAAGTGGGTGCCCTATGACGGCATCGGCCGCGGCGTGCGCAACGGCCTGAACTTTACCGAACGCGGCTTCGGCATCCGCGGGGCGCTGGGCGTTTCCGACCGCGGCAACACCGCCGCTTCCCAGCTCAAGGCCGGCGACATCGACTGGGATTATATTTTCGGCAAGCTGGGTGTGCGCTGGCTGCACACGGGCGGCATTTTTGCAGCGCTTTCCGACACCACGCCGGATGTGGTCATCGAAGCGGTGAAAAAGGCCAAGGAATACGGCACCATCGTTTCCTATGACCTCAACTACCGTCCTTCCCTGTGGAACTTCATCGGCGGCAAGGCCCGCGCGCAGGAAGTCAACAAGGAAATCGCCAAGTATATCGACGTCATGATCGGCAACGAAGAAGACTTCACCGCCTGCCTTGGCTTCGAAGTCGAGGGCAACGACGCCAACCTCAAAGAGCTCAATCTTGACGGCTACAAAAAGATGATCAACAAGGCCGCCGAAACCTATCCGAATTTCAAGGTCGTGGCCACCACGCTGCGCACCGTGCGCACCGCTTCGGTCAACGATTGGAGTGCGGTCTGCTGGGCGAACGGCCAGATTTACAAGGCCAGCCAGTATGACAAGCTGTGGATCCTCGACCGCGTGGGCGGCGGCGACAGCTTCGCTTCGGGTCTGGTCTATGGCCTGATGACCACAAACGACGCCGAAAAGGCGGTCAACTACGGCGCGGCTCACGGCGCGCTGGCCATGACCACCCCGGGCGACACTTCCATGGCAAACGTCAAGGAAGTGGAAGCTCTGATGAACGGTGCAGGCGCGCGGGTCGTTCGATAATCCTCCTGGGGTCCCATTTTTCGGTAATTTTAAAAAGCCGTTTGCGGGCATTGACCCGCAGGCGGCTTTTGGCATTTGATGCGGGTAAATCCGGCCATCCTTTACCGGTATATTTTTTAGGCAGCATCCATTTTTCTCCTTGACAGAGCCGACGGGTGTGGTTATACTTTATCTGTACTATTTGTAATAGTACAGCTAGTCTTGCCGACGGAAAGGAGATTGCCATGACCATTGATAAGTTTTCCGGCAAGCCGGTCTATGAGCAGATCATCGACCAACTGCAAAGCCGGATATCCGCCGGCATACTGCGCCCGGGCGACCCGATTCCATCGGTACGGGCGCTGTCGCTGGAACTTTCCGTCAACCCCAACACCATCCAGAAAGCATACGCCGAGTTGGAAATGCGCGGTGTCACCGGCTCGGTGCCGGGGGTCGGGCGGTTTGTGGCGGACGCCGCACGGGAAAAAATCGCCCGGTATTACGAGAGCAGATTGACGGAACTTTATGAAGCGGCAGCCGGATTCGCCCGGGCGGGCGTCGGGGAAGAAAAACTCCTCGATACGATCCGGCAGGCCTATCGGGACACTGTACGATATCGTCAAGAGGGGGATGAAAAATGATCCGGGCTGAACATCTGACCAAGCGGTTTGAAGATTTTGTGGCGCTTCAGGATCTGAGCTGCCAGATTCCGGAAGGGTGCGTTTATGGGCTGGTGGGCTCCAACGGGGCAGGCAAATCGACTTTTTTACGACTGCTCACGGGCATTTATCGACCGGATGCGGGGGGTGTCTTTTTCGACGACGAGCCGGTCTATGAGAATCCTATGGTGAAAAACCGATTCACTCTGGTGCCGGATGAGCTCTATTTCCTGCCACAAGCCAACATGCTGCGCATGGAACGGCTTTACGCGGCCGTCTACCCGGCATTCAGCCATGAGCGGTTTAAAAAGCTGACCGACGCCTTCGGGCTGGACCCGCACAAAAATATCGGCACCTTTTCCAAAGGCATGCGGCGGCAGGCGGCCACAATCCTGGCGCTGTCGGCCGAGCCAAAATACATTTTCTTCGACGAGACCTTCGACGGGCTGGACCCGGTGATGCGCAACCTGGTGCGCAGCGTCATCTATTCCGACGTGTGTGAACGCAAAACCACCGCGGTCATCACTTCCCACAGCCTGCGGGAGCTGGAGGACACCTGCGATCAGCTGGCTCTGCTGCACAAGGGTGGCATCCTTTTTGAAAGTGATATCGAGCATCTCAAGACCTCGCTTTTTAAGGTGCAGGCGGCGTTTGAGGGCGATTACGGCCGTGAGCGCTTCGCCGGCATCGACATCGTGAATTTTTCCAAAAAAGGGACGGTCTCCACCCTCATCGTGCGCGGCGACCGGCAGCAGACGGCGGAAAAGCTCCGTGCCTTGGGACCTGTGCTGCTCGATATCCTGCCGCTGTCGCTGGAGGAAGTCTTCCTTTACGAAATGGATGCGCAGGGGTACAGCTTTACCGACGTGCTGACACAGGAGGACGGACATGAAGCGAAAAATATTTGACGCGCGGCTTTACCGAAACGGGCTTTCCCAGTTGCGGCTGGCGGGCATCCTGTTCTGCATTCTCGGCGTGCTGGCGGGCGGTCTGCCCTGCCTTTTTGAAGTGCTGCAGATCCGCCAGATGGAGGCCGCTGGTTCGACGGTGTCATACCCCGCGTTCCAGGACACCACGGTTCTGCTCGTGGGGGTGATGTTTCTGGCGCCGGTGGCGCTGTGCCTGACGCTTTTCAGCTTCCTCAATCACCGCAGCGGATCGGATTTCTATCACTCCATCCCCCAGACGCGGAACTGCCTGTTTGTGAGCTTCGGCACCGCGGCGCTGACGTGGGGCTGGCTTGCCATCCTGCTGGGTGTGGGCGCGGCGGCGGCGGTTTTCGGCGCGGCCGGAATCGGCGGCCGTATTAATTTTGCTCCCCTGCCCTATGTGCTTTTCACAGACCTGGCGGGGCTGACGCTGCTGACTGCCGAAATGGTGCTGAGCATGAGCATCACCGGCACGGTGGTCACCAATCTCACGGTTTTCGGGCTGGTGCTTTTTCTGCCGCGCTTTTTGACAAACGTATTTGCGCAGATGCTCGTCGGCCGGCTGCGTTTCATCGACTCGACCGCCTTCGGGCTGCTGGGCGACACCACTTCGAATATTCCGGTCGGCTTTTTTCTCAGTGCGTTCCGCGGGTCATTCCAGAAGCTGTACTCCTCCGTGGGCCCCATTTGGTATACCTTCGCGCTGGCCGCCGTCTATCTCGTGCTGGCCGGGGTGCTGTTTACTCGGCGCCGGTCGGAGTCGGCCGCCCGCAGCGCGCCCAACCGGCCACTGCAGCATATTTACCGCTGTCTGATTGCCCTGCCCCCGTCGCTGATCATCCCCTATCTGGCTGTGTCATGGGATTCTTCGAACGGAAGCTTTCTTTTCTACAATTTGAATAGTGTCATCGTCGTGACGGTCATCACGCTGCTGGTGTATTTCCTCTTCGAGCTCATCAGCACCAAGTCGCCGCGGAACCTGCTGCGTGCGGCGCCGGTATTTCTGGCGGTGGTGGCCTTCGACGTGATCTTCGGCTTCTCGGCCAAGGGAGCCGAATCGTGGTTTTTGCACGACACGCCGGGCGCGTCACAGATCCGCTCGGTGACATTTCAGTATGTCGACAGCAGCAGCTCCGGCCAGATCCCCACGTATAATCGGCTCATGATCCGTCGGGCCGCGCTCACAGACAGTCGTCTGACCGCTCAGGTTGCCCAGGCGCTGAGCGAAACCACCCGCCGGATCGAAGACCAGGATTACGACAGCAGTTTTGAATACTATGTGGACATCCGGCTCAAAAGCGGCCGGGTGCTGACGCGCAAGCTGTATGCCACCCAGGCGGAAACCCAGACTATCGAATCCATCAAGAGCGCCGACGCGCAGTTCCACACCGCCCAAACCGGCCTGCCGCCCGACGGCAGCATCAAACAGATCACGCTCAACGGGCTGGATGCGAACAGTGTCGGAAAAATATGGGATACTTTTCGCAGCGAATACGGCGCTCTGACCGACACGCAGAAGATGCAGCTTGTGGGCACGACATCCTCCCATGCGGAAAAAGCCGCCGACCGCACCGACGACACCGAAACCAGCGACCCGTTGGCCACGCTTGTCGTCCAGGGCTCGGCGGGGCTGGATAATTACCAGAGCGAATACTCCATTTCCAATCTGACGCCCAAAACCCAGGCGGCCTACATCCGGCTCAGCAATCAGAAGAACTTTTCCCTGTTGTGGAGCCGCGTCAAACGGATCGCCGACGGGGATAAGGTGAGCTATGGCTATGCGGTCAACGGGCACAATCTGACCGCGTTGCCCGGCTCCAACACCCAGGCATACACACTTGCCTACGGCAGCGTGACAAAACGGGAAATGCAGGCCTCCGGCACGTCGGAGACTGACCGTCAGGTCATGCAGATCCTGCTCAGCCACCGCGGCGATACGACAGTGGATCTTTCCAAACCCTACGGGGAGCTTAGCATTTACAGTTTCGATGGGATGACCGGGTATGACCAGTCCCGGACGATTTTCTGTAACCTGACAGGCGACGAAATTCAGAAGATTATTTCGCTGCAACGCGGCGCGAAAGGCAACCCGATCGGGAACTCTTCCGCAGCGCAAACGGTTGCCGGGTAAAGTGACAGGCACTGCACGGTGGGGGCTGCCGCGACACGCATATGGA
>JAEWAE010000029.1 GCA_023391835.1 Bacillota bacterium | reverse complement strand
AATACCGCGGCCCGGATAAGGGCGTCGATTAGCGGTGAACGTGAACGGCGGAACGCCTTTACCTCCGTCACGGCTTAAAGGCTACCAAGGCGCTGAGCCTGCCTGTGGGCGCTGAGCTGAGGGAATTTTAAAACATTGGCTACACTCGTAGAAACCCATGGCAAACAATCTTCGGACACGAGTTCGACTCTCGTCATCTCCACCAAATGAACATTACACGAACACCTATTATTTCAAGGGCGGCTTTGCCGTTACGGTGTGGATGTAAGGTCAAACAGAAAAGCAGCAGTTAAGGTAGAAATGCCTTAGCTGCTGCTTTTTCATAGATTGCTACCAACACTACGTGAAACGATAAATGATTAGTTTATTTGCATATTATAACTAAATTCGATAAATAATGTTGATATTTGTTTAGCATAAGAATATAATACAATTGAGAATAATAAGGATTGAGGTGCATTTATAGTGAAAGAAATATTTGAAAGTGGTAGTTTTAGTAATTATCGAACTGATAGTCTCTACGAAGCAAGAAGTGCAATTAGGTCCTATGCATTCTCAGAGGGAATAGTCACTGTTTTCTTATCGCATAAACATGATGAGCTTTATGATTTAAAAGATATTATTGGATTTTTGCAAAAAAATTATAAAGTCAAGGTTTATATCGATAGCCGGGATCCTTTGATGCCTGCTAAAACATCTGGTAAAACAGCTGAAAATATTAAAATACGAATTAAGCAATGTAATAAATTCATTTTGTTGGCTACAAATGGAGCTATTGAGTCTAAATGGTGCAATTGGGAATTGGGATTCGGGGATGCACAAAAATTTTCAGATAAAATTGCACTGTTCCCGATTAAACCAAAGGGCAGTACTGATTACGAATATAAGGGAACAGAATATATGTCAATATACCCTTACATTACATATTTTGATGGTTCTGAAAAATATACAGATGGACGACTTATTAACCGGGGTTATTATGTTCGAACACAAAAAGAAGATGGTTCGGGAACCATAGAACCTCTAGAAGAATGGTTCCAAAAACGATAATAAAAAAAGGGGGGTATTGTATGAACGAGAATACGATTAAGCATCTTGAATTTATTCAATCTAATATTGCAAGAATGAATCAGAATTCTTTCCAGATGAAAGGATGGGCAATCGCTATTTTATCTGCACTTTTAGCAATATATGCTGCAAGTATTAAAAATGGGGGTTCTGGCAATATAGGTTTTATCTTTGTGGCAATTGCACCTACTATTATTTTTTGGTTATTAGATTCTTACTATCTGCAACAGGAACGTAAATTTCGAGGGGTTTACAACGATGTTGCACATTTAACTGAGGAAAGCGAAAGAATAACTATAAGAGATTTCGAAATTCCGCTTAATAAATATGTGGGTTGCAAATATTGCCTTTTAAAGGTAATGTGGTCCAAAACTGAATGGCCATTGTATTTTACTATCATATTGGGTCTCGTTATAGCGGGTGTAATTGGATATTCTATAAAATAAAAATAGAGGGGGAAATTTAAAAATGGGAAATAAAATATTTGTTTCATACAAATATTGGGACAAAGATGTATTTCCAGTATCAGGCATATCAGACGGTTCTCCAAAGGCCAGAGATTATACTACGTGGTTAGATGAAAAATTCACAGACAGAACGGATCATATTTTCAAGGGCGAACATGATAATGAAGATTTATCAGGTAAATCGGATGAGTATATTTGGGGCAAACTTAAAGATAAAATATATGATAGTACTATAACAATCGTTTTAATTTCACCTAATATGAGAGAATCCGGTCGATGGGAAAAAAATCAATGGATTCCTTGGGAAATATCGTATTCTGTCCGGGAGACACCAAGAAACGGTTATACAAGCCATTCTAATGCTGTTTTAGCAATCATTCTTCCTGATAGAAATAATAGCTATGATTATTATGATTCAATGACCCTCTTTAGAATATTAAGTGATAATATTAAAGTGGGATACATACCGGTCGTACAATGGCAGAATTTTAAGTATCAGAGTGACTATTACATCCAACAGGCTATTAATGCACAAAATAGCACGCCTCAATATAAAATAACAAAAACAGTTTCATAAAAATGTAGAAGTTAAAACCGCACACCATCTATTTACTGTAAACAAATGGTGTGCGGTTTTAATTGTTTTTATTATGATCCTGTTCCCATTCTTGAAACTCTCGTTGTCCTTCTTCACTTGCATAGAACTTGCGAATTTCAGGCAGAAGAAAACGAGCAAAGGATTCAATCACAGATTGCGGAAGTTCCACATCGTAAGGATTTTTTGCGTTATTGTCATTGCTTGCCATCAGGTCGCGCCGTCCCTCCCTGTTTCCCGATGGAATCCCAGTCGGGTTCTTCCTCTATTCGCAGTTGTACCCCGGCGTCTACAGACATTTGAACCGGCTTTGAATCATCATCACCAAAAGGTAAATCCTGTGCAGACATTTCCACAAACCCGTTCACATATTCATTTGTCGTGTACTCTTTGCTTTGCCCGCCAGGTAGGAACATGACAACATGCTTGATGCGGCGAAGAATCGCGCTCCACGTTTCCGGCTGTTCGTGCTGCAAGCTGGGATATTGACGTAACAGGTCAATATTCGATATGATATAAACTTGAGTGTAACAGGCAATCTTGTTTGCATATCGGGCGGGCAGCTCAAGCGGATAGCCATCTAAAAAATTCAGAAATTGCGGAACGGTAAATTGCGAGTGGTATTCATCAAACACCATGACGTCCTGTCCCTCGTAATTGTCAAAGGGATGCTTGTAGTCGGTCACGCGAAAAACATCTTCATAATTATATTTTTCCATGACACTGCGGGTTTTGCCAAGGCCGGTAAGGCCCCATATGTAGGTAATCTCCAATTGACGGAATTGCTTTCGGAACTGTTCCGCCCGGATGGTTTGACGCGCCCGCTCTATATCGTTAATTCTGAGCATGAAGCCCGGATGATTTTCCAGAATTTCATAATTGCTCAATCCGTCTTTTATCATTTCATAGAGGGCTTCAAGGTCTGTTCTTTCACCCTGCTGTTCAACCGGCATCTCTCCACATTCGTCAAATGAATCGGGAACGCTTGTTTTGTGTTTTTCGTCGTTTTCCCATTTCCCGGATTTCGTGATATAATCCCGGTTTTCTTTTGAAGTGCCACGGGCTAATTCTAAATGAGCTTCTGGAAAATGTCGTTTTATCGTCGTGAACCTGATTGCAGAAGAGCTGCAAAGGTAGATGTGCGTGTGCGGTGTGCCTTCCTGACCGATTTCATCAGCAAGGCACCAATACACAATTGATTTCATTTCGGCTAAAGCAACTTTGATTCTAGCATGGTCGAAACCTTTATCAATCGGATTATTTAAAGTCAACTGCCATTTACGGGAACTGCTGTTCATACAACTCACCAAAATTCTATTATGCAATATAATACATGCAACATGCTACAGAAGTGCTAAAGGGTAATACTGCCCCTTTAGCACAGCAGCGAGGGGCAAGCCCCTCGCTGCTCCCAGACATTTTACCAACCTATTACAAACTTTCGGCCCATCTCAGCAGATCAATTGAAGTTTGAGCAAGTTGCTTATGTAATTCGATTCGAGATAAACCCTCATCGAAACGCTTTATAATTTTGACAGGCACGGGCGGGGTATCCTCTCGAGTGCCAGAAGCAATGAGTTGAAATCCTTCCGGCAGGCCGGGATAGTTTGGATAAGTATTGAAATTGTAAAAGTCTTCGAAGGTTATGCTAACCTCTTGGATGCGATCAAACGATCGGCTGAAAAGACTGTCTTTGACCTTGTACCCCTTTTGGTTCAACAGAATAACTGCCTCCATGACGGCCTCATCATGGGCTTCGATACGGCCTGCGCAATCATGTATATGGCAAACAGTAGACGCTTCCGCGCACTCTGCCTTATATATAGTGCCGCAGTTTTGACAAGCCAAAATGTCCATAATTTTTCTCCTTTCAATTGATTTCACCGTGTAACAGCCATTTGGATGGCACGATGCAGCCTTTCAAAGTTGCGGATTTTGGGGACTTGAATATGATGTAGTCCTTCCTCTGAGAGAAGCCAACCTATACCCTGATTACTATCTTTACCATCAAATTCATCGAATTCATTGAAACCTACCATACGTGCCGCCTCCGAACTGATACGGCCCAAGCCTATAGCTGTTGTGAGGTTCTCACGGTACCCCGTAAGCAGAGAAGCATCCGGTCGTTGAACTGATAACAAAGCGTGCATGTTGTAACTCCGCGCTTGTGAGGCGATAGCAAACAATTGCGCTTGGGAAGTCTTTGCGACTTTTTTGTCCAATTCCTCCATGATTCTCAGGTACGAACCCCATTCCTCAAGAACGATCAGCCTGAATGTCTTTTCGGGGTCTTTGCCAGCCAGCCTATCTTGAAAAGAGCTATAAAATTGCGCCAAGCCCTTACTCATGTCGGTGTACTCAAAATATCGAGCGTCAGGGACGTCGCGTAAAAACTTATAGTCATCGGCCTTTCCGTCACAGATAGTAACCTTACTGTCAGGAACATGCAGAGCAAGTCTTCCGATTATCGTCTTGACCAGTACTGACTTTCCACTGCCGGACGGCCCGAAGACTAGCCAACTGGCCGTATTTAAATGCAACTTGTGATAGTATTCGAAGCCCTGATCTAAAAGGGTTTTATCAAGCAAAATTTCGATTTCACTATCCACTGTCATCACCAAAATCTTTGTCATACCCTTGCTCAGCATCTTGAGTTGAGTGCTGGCTATGTGAGCGCACATAAGCGAGCGCAGCGGGATTATCTATGATTAAAATTCTGATAGCTAGATAGATACCAGCGTCAAAAACCGACTCAACGAAACATAGCGGTGTCTCCCCGTCGAAGGAGGCATACATGGCTCCCATGACCTGTCCATCCGCCAAATGACGGCTGATCACAGCCTGAACCTGTGTTTTATAAAGCGCAAAGGCATCAG
>JAEWAE010000075.1 GCA_023391835.1 Bacillota bacterium | reverse complement strand
CGCATGTACCGCCATTGTATCCCTGCCGCAGCGAATAACGCCGACGGTAATCCGGCCGGCCGGCTTCGGGCAGCAGGGAGGCCGTTTGCTGGGAGCCGGGGGCCCGGTTGCGGTTGAGCTCGCGGATGAGGGCCGCGGAGCTGCCCACGCCGATGCCGTGGCCGAAAAACAGATCGTTCCGCAGTTGGATGACGTTTTCCCCCCGCCACTGGGGCGTTTCGGGGTTGACGTCGGGGTTGACGAAATAGCGCCGGTCGCCGGGCAGAAATTCCTTTTCCGGGCTCATACGCCCCACGCCGCGGAAAAGCGGGTCCACGTTGCGCCAGTTGAGCAGTGTGATGGATGGGAAGACCCGGTCGAACAGCGGCGCCGGGAACACATACAGCATTGCCCGGTAAAAAATAATGACGATGGCGGTGGCGCACTCGGTCGCGTAGGCCTGCCCGTTTTCAAATATGTCGAGGATGGCTGCGGAGGGGCGGACGCCCGGCAGCAGCACGAAGCCGCCCTGGGGGGTGCGCCGCCAGAACGCCGGGTTGCACCGCGAGCGGCGGAACACGGCAAACCCCATGCCCGACTGCTCGAGCTCCAGCGCGGCTTGCACTGTGGCCGCCCGCAGCGAGAGCTCGAAGAGCAGCTCCTCCGGCTCCCTGTAGTCGTACACGGTCTGCCCGGCCGCCATGGCCGCCAGAGTCACGCTCTCGGTGCCGCCGGGGGGCAGCCCGGCGGCCAGGGCCTGAATATCGGCGGGCCGGCCCGCAATGCGGATCATGGGCGGCCTCCTGCCGGGTGGGCCGGCGGCACCAGGCGAGCGGGATCACCGGCGACCCATCGGCGCCAGCGGTTGGGGTCCGTCCGGCGCATCCGCCGGGAAATCCGGGCCAGCCGGCGCCGGTCCTCCGGGGCCAGGGCCTCAAATTTTTGTAGCCGCGCCGCTTCCTCGGGCGTGGGCTCGGTCTGCATCCGCCCCGTCCCAGGCGCGACGGGGCGGCCCAGATATTTGGCCCCCAGCGCTACGCGGCACAGACGGGGCTCGCTGCTCTGCTGGAAGCCTTCGCCCGTGAAATAGAGATACGGCCGGTTTTCCGCAAGCCACGCGCGATATGTATCGGGCCGCAGGGGCCGCCCGGGCGGGGCCTCATCCGGCTCTAAGGTGCCGCGCAGCAGCTTGTCGGCCAGCTCCACGTCCCGCTTGTCGCGGGAGCGCAGGTAGGCGGCAAACCAGTCGAGGATGCGTGGGTCGCGGGAGCGGAAAATCACCCACAGCAGGTCGTGAATGGCGCGTTCCCGGCGGTGGCGGCGGAATACCACCGGGATCATCTGCGGCAGCAGCGAAAGATCATGCCAGGTGATCACGAGCAGAGCTGCAGCGGTGTCCATGAGCTGATCGTAATCGTCGTCCAGCCCGTCGTCCGCAAGGCCGGTCTGCAGCATCCAGCGCAGGGCGGCACGGGTCTGTTCCGGTGTGCCGGCGATGGAACCGGGCGGCGGCCCCACGGTGGAAACAGGCTGCACCTCGGCGCTTTGGCGCACGCACAGCCGCAGCGCCGTCTGATTGCGGGCACCCAGCTCCGGGTAAAGCCGCAGCCTGCCGATGTCGGCGGTCAGCAGGTACAGCGAGGGGAAACGCAGGGAGGGGCTTTCCAGCATCCGCACGGTCCGTTCCCGGCTTTCACCCGCGGCCCGGCGCAGCCCCGCCCGCAGAGCCTCCGCTCCGCCCGTGAGGCGCATATGTTCCAGAGAACCGTCCCGGGCGCCATGGGTTGGCATAGGGTATGACTCCTTTCCCGCCGTGCGCGGGCGCGGGAAATCCCCGTTCCGGCCGCGGCGTACCGGCCCGGGCCCGCCAAACGGCCCCGCCGGTATTCCATGGTATGCGGCGGCCCGCCGGATGGTTTCGGCCCCGCGTGCCCGGAATCCATGGCGACGGGCGAAAATAAAATCTGTAAAAGCAAGAGAATTTGATTCGGCCCGGAGCCAAAAACCGGCGCATGCTTCATGGGTTCTGTGCGGGAGCGGGGAAATATGGCACAGTCGGGACTGAAACGGCACAATCCGGTCCATACTGACGGTTAGCGCGGGCGGAGCGCCCGCCGTATGGGAGGGGGACTGATTTCATGAGGATTGTGTGGATCACGCCGGCATCGGATATGCACCGGCATCCGCTTTATCGGCTGGGCAACGCGCTGTATGGGCACAGCAATGCCATCACCGGGCCACTGGTGCTCGGGCATATCCTCAAAAACGCCGGGCACGAGGTGGCGGTGTATGAGGAGCTTTACCGTGATGTCGACTGGCGGGTCTGCGACAGCGCCGATCTGATTTGCCTTTACACCATGACCTCCAACGCGCCCAGAGCTTATCAGATTGCCGACCGGCTGCGTGCCCGGGGCAAGCGGGTGATCCTCGGCGGCATGCACGCTTCCGCCCTGCCGCAGGAAGCGCTGGCCCACGCCGACCAGGTGGTGACGGGGGAAGGGGAGAACGTCATCCGCGACGTGGCCGAGGGGCGGCTCACCGACCCGATCGTCCATTCACCCTGCCTCAAAGATCTGGATAATGCGCCGTTCCCCGATTACTCGCTGCTCAAAACTCCCTGCACGGTGGCAAACGTGCTCACCACGCGGGGGTGCCCTTTCCGGTGCGCTTTCTGCACCACTTCCCGCATGTTCAGTCCCTACCGGGAACGCAGCGTTGAAAACGTGCTGGAAGAGCTGCGGTATTACAAGCGGCTCGGCTTTCGGTATATGAATTTCGAGGATGACAATTTCACCGCCGACCGGGCACGCACCAAGGAAATCCTCCGCCGGATGATCGCCGAGGGGCTTGTGTTCCGCGAGACTTTCTTTTTCGGCCGCACCGACATGGCCGAAGATGAAGAAATGCTCGGCCTGCTGGAAAAAGCCCATCTTTCCCGCGTGCTGGTGGGCATCGAGTCGCTTAATCAGCAGTCGCTGGACATCATCGACAAGCATCAGAAAATCTCGGATATCGAGGCATGCGCCACAGCTCTGGGGCGGCATCATATCCGGCTTATTGCGAGCCTGGTGTTGGGCATCGACACAGACGGCCCGGCGGATATCCGCCGCGGGGTGGAATTCGCCCGGCATATCCATGCCTATCAGCTTCAGCCCGCCGTGCTCACGCCTTACCCCGGTACACCGGTCTATGCCCAGTATGAGCGGGAAAACCGGCTTATCGACCGCCGATGGGAATATTTCGATATGATGAACGTGAATTTTATTCCCAACCGCATGACCCCCTGGCAGCTTCAGCGGGAATTTTTCCGTGCCGTATCGAAATTTTACAACTGCCGGGGCGCTCTCGACATCCTGCGGCGTTTCGGCCTGAATTACGGGCTGCGTCGGCTGGGCTTCTGGCTGGTCGTGCGCGCGGCTGTCCCCGGCGCGGAGCTGATGGCCCGGCTGTTCCCCCGGAGCCGCTGCTATCAGCTGCGGGCGATGGATCATCCCCGACGCCCCCATCCGCACCCCCGGCTGGGGAGAGAACGAGCCTGAGTGCCAGCAAGTCATCCGGAGCGCGCCCCGGCCGTGAAATCTGCGGCCGGGGCATTTAGCACTTGCGAGGTTTCGCCCGCGGAAACGCTCAGATTCGCAATTTGCATCAAGAAAAAAACCGCATTCTGCGCTATACTGAAATACAGGAGGATGCATCCGATGGATTACTCGCAGTGTGTGCAAAATGCGGTGGCGTATATCGAGCGGCACCTTTCCGACCCGTTGCCGCTGGAAGGACTCGCCCGCCGGGCTGGATTTTCCAAATATCATTTTTTGCGCATTTTTGAAAAGCAGACCGGGAGCGGTCTGGGGGAATACATACAGAGCCGCCGCATTGCGAAAGCCGCCCGGCTGCTGCTCGCCACGGAGCAGCCGATTATGGAAATCGGCCTGCTCTACCGTTTCGACTCGCAGGAATCGTTCACCCGGGCGTTTCGCAAAGCTTACGCGTTGCCTCCCGGCAAATATCGCCGGGCTATGCGCGCGCTGATCTCACAGGAGGATGATGGAATGGATTCGAAAACTCCGATACCCGGATGGCTGGAAACCGGCACCGCACCGGAAAAATACGAATACGGTCTGGATCGGGATAATTTTTTAAAAGGGACCCAATCGGTTTTTATCAAAAGCCGCGCCGTAGAAATGGACGCCGGCGAATTCGGCACCGTCATGCAGCAATTCAAAGCGGCCGATTATCTGGGAAAACGTATTCGGTTTTCCGGTTTTGTCAAAGCAAAGGATGTGAAGGGGTGGGGCGGCCTCTGGATGCGGATCGACAGTGTCTCCGCCAATACGCTCAAACTGGATAACATGCAGAATCGCGCCGTCAGGGGCAGCTCCGACTGGAACCAGTATTCCGTGGTGCTCGACGTGCCCGAAAACAGTGCGGTCATCAGCATCGGCATCCTGCTCAGCGGCGAAGGGGAGCTCTGGCTGGATCAGGCCCGGCTGGATCAGGTGGATCAAAACGTGCCCGCCACGGATGTGGATATCAGCAGCGAGCTGCCCGCCGGGCCGGTCAATCTGTCATTTGAATCGTAACGCGCGCGTCTGCGCCCGTTCCGCACGATGGCCGGCCATAGACCCACCTCGTATGAGGACAATTTGAAAGGCCAAAAAGCACTGACAGGCGCAACGCCTGTCAGTGCTTTTTGCGGGCGCGGCAAATGAATTCTGATTCGTTCGCCGCATCCCGCCGCCTTTGCATATGACCCGGTGCGCCCGACCGCCCATTTACCCGGTGCGGCCCCGTGTCCGTCGTGCTATAATAGAAGGAACGAAAGAAACGGGATGAGCCGATGATCCAATACATTACCGCCCAAAAGGTGGAAATCGACATCCACCAGATGCGTCGGGAGGAAGCCAAGCGCTATCTCGAACGTTTCCTGAGCACGGCCAACGGCAATGTCCGGGAAGTCGTGGTCATCCACGGCTATTCTTCCGGTACGGTGCTGCAGCAGATGGTGCGCAAATCGCTCAAGCACCACCGCATCCGGGCAAAGCTTCTTTCCCTCAACCCGGGCATCACCACGCTGCTGCTCAACTGACACGCGGCTAAACCGGCTCTCAGCCGAGCACGGCCCCGCCGTTGACGTGGAGCACCTGCCCGGTGACGAAGCCCGCGTCCGCCGACGCGAGATACACATAGGCGGGGGCCAGCTCGAAAGGCTGCGCGGCCCGCTTCATGGGATTGTTGGCGCCGAAGGCTTTGACTTTTTCCGCCGGGAAGCTTGCGGGGATCAGCGGGGTCCAGGTGGCGCCGGGCGCCACGGCGTTGACCCGGATGCCCAGCGTGACCAGCGACAGGGCCAGCGACCGGGTGAAGGCCACCACTGCGCCCTTGGCCGCCGAATAGTCGATGAGCTCCTGATGGCCCGCGAAGGCCGTGACCGACGCGGTGTTGATGATGGCGCTGCCGCTTTCCAGATGCGGCAGCGCCGCTTTCGTCATGTGGAAAAGGCTGAATACGTCGGTGCGGAAGGTGCGTTCCAACTGGTCGGCGGTAATATCGAGAATGCTGTTCTGCGGATACTGCACGCCGGCGTTGTTGACGAGAATATCCAGCCGCAGGAAACGGCTCACCGTCTCCTTCACCGCCGCGGCGCAAAAGCCTTCTGCCTGCACGTCGCCCTCAAGCAGCAGGCATTGGCCGCCGGCCTGCTCCACCATGGTTTTGGTTTCGGCGGCATCCTCTTTCTCATTCAGATAGACGACGGCCACGGCGGCGCCCTCCTTGGCGAAAGCGATGGCTACGGCGCGGCCGATACCGCTGTCGCCGCCGGTGATCAGGGCGACGCGGCCCCGCAGCTTGCCCGAGCCGTGATAATCCGGGTTCTGCGCGATGGGGCGCGGGTCCATCACCGACTCCCGACCGGGCTGGGCGGCCTGATGCTGGGGGGCGAAGGTCACGGGAGTGGTGACGCTGATGGTTTCGTGGCCGTGATACGGGTACGACGGATACATATTTATGACCATCCTTTCACTCCGACCGGGGTGCGGGCCGGCGGCGGGCAGCCCCGCCTTTCAACCGGCTCACCGTTCCCGGTGGAAAACATGCCGTCCGGAGCGGCCTCCCGCCCCGGTTATGTCGCCGGGGTGCTGCAAATAAATCGGATTCATCTGCAACACCCGCAGAAAGCCCTTGCAGGCGTTTCCGCCTGTTTTTTGCGGCTTTTCAGCCTTTCAAAACGGCCTCATGGCAGTCGCTTGTTTTTCACTGGCCGGAAGGGCCGGAGTCTTCCCCATGGGCAAAGTCCAGAATTTCCGAAGTCGTGAGCATGACCCCGGGCTGGATCTCCGCACCCGGCTCCCGGTCGGTTCCGGCAGCCGGCCGTGCGACGGCCGCGGTTTCCTCCCGGGAAAAATCACCGTTTGGCCCCACGATGCGCGCGCCGGAAAAAGGGGAGATCATGCCCTTTTTCAAATGGTATTTGGCCGCCAGATCTGCGTCGAGAGGCACAAGGCCGGCGGCGGTTTCCAGATATAATGGTTCCATATTTTATCGGACATGACGGCCCGGCCGCTGTTAGTATGCCCGCGCGGCGGGTCGCCATGTCATGCCGGGCAAAAAAGCGGCGTAAAAAAATCACCCCCTGGCCGGCTGCAAACCGATCAGGGGGGATATTATGAGCGGATCGAAGAGGGTGTCGGGCTCTTCGCCTGTGACTGATTTCAGTATACCCCGGTACTGTAAAAGCACCGTGAAAAAATTGTGAAATAAGTGTAAAAATCCGCCGCGCGTGTCACAGGCGACTCACAGGCCGGGCGCGCAGGTCAGCCCTCCGTCTCGATGGCGGCGGGGCGGGCGTTGACGCGCCGGATGAGCGCGGGGTCAAATTTGGGCCGCCGGTCGTAGGTGCACAGCCCGTTGACCTCCTGTTCCACGTCGGTGAGCTGAGTGTAGCAGAAGGCACAGACGGCGGGGTTATCCAGCAGTGCACGGGTCAGCCCCTCGTAGCGTCGCAGAAATTCTTCCCCGCTGCGGGGGCGGTCGCCGTAGCCCCAGGCCGGGCCGCCGGTCTGGCCCGGGTTCCACCAGATGCCGCCGTATTCGCTGACGAAATAGGGCTGCCCGTCGCTGTGCTGCCGCTCGGGGAAGGTGACGTAGGGCGCGCCGCCGCGGGCCATGGGTGCGAAGCGCTCGGCAAACTTCTGCGGGTCCTGCTCGTAATCGTGGATGTCGAATACGTCGGTGCAGACGTGAAAATTGCCGCTGGTGTCGATGACCGGCCGGGTGGGGTCGAGGGCTTTTGTGACCAGCCAGGTCACGCGCAGCACGTCGTCATCCTGCCGGCATCCGTCCTGATCCCAGGTCTCGTTGAAGGGGCACCAGCCCACCAGCGCGGGGCTGCTGAAATCCCGCTCCATCGATTCCATCCACTCGGGCAGGAAGGTTTCGAGCCCCTGCGGGGTGGTGATGGCAAGCCCCCAGCTGGCATATTCCCCCCACACGATGTAGCCCATACGATCGGCCCAGTACAGATAACGCGGGTCGAATACCTTCTGGTGCATCCGCGCGCCGTTGAAGCCCATGGACATCGAAAGCAGAATGTCGCCGCGGATGGCCTCGTCGCTGGGCGCCGTATAGATGCCGTCGGGGTAAAAGCCCTGGTCGAGCACCAGCCGCTGAAATACCGGCTTGTGGTTGATGAGGATAGCCTTTTTGCCCAGAGTCACGGTGCGCAGCCCGAAATAGGAACAGATCGTGTCAACTTTCCGCCCCGCAGGGTCGGCCAGTTCCAGTTCCAGATCGTAAAGCCGCGGCGCGCCCGGCTCCCAAAGCTCCACGGGGGCAAGCGGCACCGTCAGCCGCACACCCCGGCCGGTGACGACGGCGCGCGCTTCCCCGGCGGGCGCATCCTGCCACAGGGCGCGGGCCCGCAGCGTGAAACCGTCGGCTCCGTCGCTCAGGGCGGCCTCGACGTGCAGACAGGCGTTATCCGGGTCGGGGATCAGCCGCAGCTTTTCCACTGCCTGCCGGGGCACACGCTCAAGCCAGACAGTCTGCCAGATGCCGGTGGTACGGGTGTAGTCGCAGGCGTGGGAATAGTAAAGGGCACTCTGCTTGCCCTTTGGCTGGCGCCCGGTGCGGGGGTCGTCCCGGGCGCAGACGGCCAGCGAATTGACCCCCGGATGCAGCAGCCCGGTGATGTCGAAGGCAAACGGGGTGTAGCCGCCGGTATGGGAACCGGCCGGCTCGCCGCCCACCCACACGTCGGTGCGGTAATCGCAGGCGCCGAAATGCAGGATGATCCGGCTGCCCGCCCAATGATCGGGCACCGTGATATCCCGCCGGTACCACACGGCGTTGAGAAAATCGGTGTTGCCCACACCGGAAAGCCGGCTTTCCGGGCAGAAGGGGACGACGATGCGTCCGTCGAGCGTTTCCCGCCGGAAAAATTCCCGGTCGATGCCGCTGACGCCGGGGTCGGCTTCAAATTCCCATTCCCCATTGAGGTTGACCCAGTCCGGGCGCACGAACTGCGGGCGCGGGTATTCCGGGCGGGGGAGTATTTGCTGTGTCACCATGCCGATGCCTCCCAAGTCATTTTTATATAAACCTGTCGGTTAACCTATATGGTCCGACGCTCCCAGTATAAAGGACGCACTACCGCCTGTCAATGGGGAATATGGGCGTATTTCGCCATAATTCATTGACTGATTAACTTATAGGTTATATAATTGACTCATGGAATCGAAATCCGGCTTCGTGCCGGGGGAACGGGGGCGGTCGGATGGAAATCACGGTCAACGCGGGAAGTGCTGCCTTTTTTGAAGCGCTGGGCAGCGAGACCCGGCTGAAAATCGTGGCGCTGCTGGCGGAGCAGCCGATGGATATCGGTGAGATGGCCGAAAGTCTGGGGGTTTCTTCCGCCATCGTCACCCGGCATATCGACACGCTCCAGAAGGCCGGCATCGTCACGGCGGAAAAAACGGCGGGCCGCCGGGGTCGGCGCCGGCTCTGCCGCCTGCGCGAGGATACGGCGCTGCTGCGTTTCCGTCCCGCGGCGGGGGAAGAGGGCGTGATGCGCGCTTCGGTGCCCGTGGGGCATTACAGCGCCTGGCAGGTGCGCCCCACCTGTGGGCTGGCGCGCCCGGAGGGCATCATCGGGGCCGTCGACGACCCCCGCTATTTTGCCGACCCCGCCCATGTGGGGGCGTCGCTTCTGTGGTTCGGCGGCGGGTATGTGGAATACCGCCTGCCCAATTTCCTGCTGCGCGGCCAGTCGGCCCGGGCCATCCAGCTCAGCTTTGAGATCTGTTCCGAAGCGCCGGGGGTCAACGAAAACTGGCCGTCGGATATCGCCTTTTCGCTGAATGGAGTGCGGCTCGGCACATGGACTAGCCCCGGCGATTTCGGCGGCCGCCGGGGACGGCTCACGCCCCTGTGGTGGGACGGCACTCAGTACGGCCTGCTCAAGACCCTCCGGGTGGATGCCTCCGGCAGCTATATCGACGGTATCCGGCTCTCGGATGTGACGATCGCCCGGCTGGGGCTCGACTTCGGCCGGGAAATCGTTTTTCGCGTCGCGAATCCCCCCGAGGCGGCCCACCGGGGCGGGGTGACGCTTTTCGGCCGCGGTTTCGGCAATTACGACCAGAATATCGAGCTGCGCCTGTTTGCCGACCCGCCGGCCTCTGTGCAATTGTAGAAAAGCGGCGGACAGTCTATTGACCGAATCGGTCGACCGTGATATGCTGATATCGACCGATTCGGTCGAAAAGGAGGACCCAGTGGAAGCATTTGAAAATCTGCCGCCCCGAAAACGGCAAACCATCGAGGATGCGGCGCTGGCGGCCTTCGGCGACACGGGTTACGCCAAGACCTCCATGCGCGACATCGCGGCGGCGGCGGGTATATCCAAGGCCATGATGTTCCACTATTTCGGCACCAAACGGCAGCTTTACGGCTACCTGCTCGCCCTGTGCGTGCGCACCATGACGGACGAATTCGGAAATCATTTCGACCGCGGCGTCACCGACTTTTTTGCACGCATCCGCATGGCCACCGACATCAAGCTGGCCGTGCTGCAGGCACATCCGGCTATTCTGCGCTTTCTCATGCGCGCCTATTCGGAAACGGACCCGGAGGTGCGGACGGACGCCCAGAAGCTTTTCTCCTTCGGCGCGGCGGAGCGTTTCCGCTCCGAGCTGGTGATGAGGGGCGTGGACGTTTCCAAATTCAAGCCAGGCGTTGACCCGGCGCAGGTGCTGGAACTGCTGGTCTATTATTCCTACGGCCTCACCGACATGGAGCCTGCGGGCGTCGTCAAAGATTTCGGCGCCGTCTGCCGCCGATTCGACGCGCTGCTGGAAATGCTGCGGCAGAATCTTTACCGGCCGGAATGTCTGTGAGCCGTCCGCCCCATTGAACGGAGGAGATTGCATGCCAGTCATCGAAACCGTCGACCTGACCAAGACCTACGGCAAAGCCCGCGGCATCGAGCACGTGAATCTGGCCGTCGAGCCGGGTGAAATTTTCGGTTTCATCGGCCCCAACGGCGCGGGCAAATCGACCACCATCCGCACGCTGCTTGGGCTGATGCGCCCCACCGCGGGCCGGGCGCTGCTTTTCGGCGAGAGCTGTGTCACCCACCCCGAGATCCGGCGGGAGGTGGGCTATCTGCCCGCCGAAGTGTTTTATTACGACCGCATGCGCGTGGCCGACCTGCTGCGGTATTCGGCCAGTTTCTATCATAAGGACTGCACCGCGCGCATCCGCGAGCTGGCGCAGACGCTGGATCTGGACCTCACCCGCAAGATCGACGACCTCTCCTTCGGCAACCGCAAAAAGGTCGGCATCGTCCAGAGCCTGCTTCACGAGCCGAAGCTGCTTATTCTCGACGAGCCCACCAGCGGGTTGGACCCGCTGATGCAGCAGAAATTTTTCGAGCTTTTGCAGGCGGAGAACCGCAAGGGCGTCACGGTTTTCTTTTCCTCCCATATTCTCAGCGAGGTGCAGAAGCTGTGCAGCCGGGTCGCCTTCATCAAAGAGGGGCGCATCATCCGGCTGGAAAAGATGAGCGAGCTGCAGTCCGGCAGCTGGCGGCGTTTCCGGCTGGAAACACGCGGCACGCCCAAGGCGGAGGATTTCCGCCTCGCGGGGGTGAGCGATCTTTCCCTTCAGGGGCGGGAGGTCAGCTTCCTTTTCCGCGGGGAGCTGGACGCCATGCTCCGCCGGCTGGCGGATATCGGGCTGTGCGGTATTTCCATCGAGGAGCCGAGCCTGGAGGAAATATTCCTGCACGATTACGGCCGGGAGTGAAAGGAGAATCATGCGTATGAACATATACCGGCAGGAGCTGCGCGCCCAGTGCCGCACCGCGCTGGTCTGGACGGTTTCACTCGTCGCGCTGGCGGCGCTGATGCTTTCGATCTATCCCGGCATGGTGAAAGATGTGGGCGATTACCGGCGGCTCATTGAGGTGTACCCGGCGCCGGTGCGCGCCATGCTGGGCATCCAGATGGATAAGATCGCCACGCTGCCCGGCTTTTACGCCATGGTGTTCTCGTTCATCGCCGTGTGCGGCGCCATCCAGGCCATGAATCTCGGTCTGTCGCTGTGGGGGCGGGAATTCCGCGGCCATACGGCCGACTTTTTGCTTGCAAAGCCCGTGTCGCGCACGGGAGTGCTCACGGCCAAGCTGCTGGCCGGCCTGACCACGCTGCTGCTGACCAATATTATCTATGAGGCGGCGGTGTGGGCCATGGCCGACGCGGCGGCCCCCTCCGGTTTTGATCGGGAGCGGTTTTTCGCCCTCAACCTGAGCCTGCTGCTGCTCCAGCTGATTTTCCTGGCGCTGGGGGCGGCGCTTGCGCTGGTTTTTACGCGCCTGCGCGCGTCGGCGCCGGTTTCCATCGGCGGGGTGTTCGCCCTGTACATGCTCGGCACGCTGACCGCCGGCACCCGGGCCGATCGGCTGGGGCATGTGCTGTCGCCGTTTCGCTATTTCGACACCGGCTATATCCTCGGCCACGGGGCGTATGAGCCGGCATATCTTGCACTCGGCGCGGCGGTGACGGCCGCTGCCGTGCTGGCGGCTTACGCCCTTGCCCGGCGGGATATCCGGGCCGGGAACTGACGGGAGGATATCGCATGAATATGTTTTGGCGGGAACTCAGGGCCCACCGGCGGTCGCTGATCGTCTGGTGCGTGTGCATGGCGCTGGGCGTGCTCAGCGGGATGGCGAAATACCCCGCCTATTCCGCGGGCACGGCCAGCAGCCGGCTGTTTGCCCAGCTGCCTCATTCGCTGCGCGCGCTGCTGGGCATGGCGGATGGGGATGTGACCACGCTGCCTGGGTTTTATGCCTTTTTGTTCCGCTATGTGCAGCTGACCTTTGCGTTCCACGCGGCGCTGCTGGGCGGGGGCATCCTGGCGAAGGAAGAGACGGATAAGACGGCGGAATTTCTGCTCGCCAAGCCCGTCTCCCGCGCGCAGGTGCTGACGGCCAAGCTCATGGCGGCCGTGGTCAACGTCATCGTGCTCAATCTTGTCACCTTTGCCGTGACGGTGCCGGCGGCCGCGGCTTACGGCAAGGGCCATAGCATCGCGGGAGAAGTGGCCGCGTTCCATCTGAGCCTTCTGCTGCTTCAGTTGATTTTTCTGGCGGTGGGCGCGCTGTGCGCCGCCGTGCGCCGAAATCCGGCGGGGGCGGGCGCGGCGGCTTCCGGCGTCGTGCTGGCGGCTTGGGCCGTGGAGGAGATCACTACTCTGAGCAGCCGGGTGAGTTTTCTCAACGTCCTGTCGCCGTTTCAATATGTGGATGTGGGCCGTGTGCTGGGGGGCCGGGGGCTTGGGCCGCTGGCCGTGCTGGGCAGCCTGCTGCTGGCGGGGGCGCTTACCGCCGGGGCCTACGCCGGTTATCGGCGGCGGGACCCGCGGCTCTGAGCCACCTTGACAGCGGCCCTTTGCGGCGTTTCCATACCATATGAAAGGGGATATACCATGATCCGCAAGATTCGTGCCGGGGACCGGGCGGTTTATCGGCGCATGGCCCACGACTTTTATCACTCCGATGCGGCGGAACACCCGATACCGGATGCCTATCTGGACGCGACCTTCGACGAACTGATGCGGTCGGATACTTACGCCGCGGCTTATATTCTGGAAGACGACGGCCGCACGGCGGGCTACGCGCTGCTGGCGCGGGGCTTTTCTCAGGAGGCGGGCGGCCCGGTCATCTGGCTGGAGGAACTCTATGTGGAGTCGGATTGCCGCGGGTGCGGTCTGGGGCATGAGTTTTTCGACTTCCTCAAAAGCGGCGGAGCCGGGCCTTACCGGCGCCTGCGGCTGGAAGTGGAAGAAAATAACCGCCGGGCCGTGTCGCTTTACCAACGTATGGGCTTCACCGAGCTGCCCTACCGGCAGATGATACGGGATAAATAAAGGGGAAAACTGAAACAAGGGGCCGCCGCGTGTCATACGC
>JAEWAE010000023.1 GCA_023391835.1 Bacillota bacterium | reverse complement strand
GTGTTCACAAATTCTACTGCATCTCTGCGTAGCTTTTCCCGTTCCAACATCTTTCATCACCTATTTCTATTTTACTATTTTACAACGAAAAAGCCCAGCTTTCGCTAGACCTTTTTCGACAGACTGAAAAGCCCGGGTAAAACCGGGCTTTTATTCTTCCGGATACGGCAAGCGGGGCCGCCGGTTCCGTCAGTGTGTTGGAATCCGGTTTGCCATTTTTGGACAAAGCCACAATTATGAGACAGTTTTCTGTTAACCAGGTGGATTTATGGTATGATATAAGCATCTCTTGCAAAAAATATTTGGTATTTACTCCACAAAGAAAGGGGAGCCACCGGATGCGTCTTTCCCTGTTGAAACCGGCGGCCGGGATATTGGCCGTCGTGATTCTCGCCGCCTGCTCGGCGGGGCGAACACACGGCGGGCAATCCGGCAATGTCGGCAACGGATCGGCGGCCGTCAGCGCCGCCAGCAGCTTTGCGCCGGTTTCCGACGTGGCGGCCGAGGCCCAGCGGATCGGCGTCACACCCGGGCGGGTCGCGCTGGGCGAGATCATCTGCCGGCTCGACAGTTCCAACGTGCTGGAAGATCTGGTGGCCAAAAACGCTTCCCGTGATTTGCTGGAAATTCTGCGGGAAACCGCCCTGCAGAAATCGACGACGCTCGAAGCGCTCGACGAGAAATACGGCCTGACCGCCATACTGGCGTCGGAGGGCATTTTCGTGTCCATCTCTTCCAACGGGGTCATGACACAGTCGGAAGCCTCTCACGCTTCCGTTGCAGACAGCGACTGGCTCCCGCGTTTCCAAACCGCCATATCCGCTGCCGGCTCCTGAGGAGGCCGGCGATTTTTATACGCTCCCGCACAAAATGCGTCCGCCTATCTGCCATCGACTGGCAGATAGGCGGACGCATTCAAACTCTTTATACAAAAAAGCAACCGGCGCTATTTGTGATACCGGCTCCCCTCCAGAATGGACACGCCACGGTAGAGCTGCTCGTAAAGCAGCACCCGGGCGATCATGTGGGGGAAAGTCATGGGGGAAAACGAAAGCCGCAGCCTTGCCTGACGGATGATGCCGTCCGCCATCCCGTGGGAGCCGCCGATCAGAAACGTCAGCTCGCCGGGCAGCGTCATGCGCTCCCCCAGAAAGCGGGCAAAGGCTTCGGAATCCATTCGCTCGCCGTCGATGCACAGGGCGACGGTGTACGCGCCGGGCCGCAGGCGGGCCCGGATGTGCGCCGCCTCCTTTTCCAGCGCCGCTTGGATGGCGGCCGGCGAAGGGCGGGCGGGCAGATGCTCCTCTTCCAACTCGGTCAGGCGGATCTTCATGCGGCCGCCGAGCCTTTTTTCATATTCCGCACAGGCCTCTTTCCAAAAGCGCTCTTTGAGCCCGCCGACGCAGATCAAATCGACTGCAAACAACCCGACACCCCCGCCTCAGAGCCGATAGACACGGCCCGGCCCCGTCCGCGGGGCCGCCTCGATGGTGTAGTCTTGATCGGCCGTCAGATGATGCAGCTTCATCTGGGCCACGGAGGTTTCCACCGCCAGCTCTGGGAAATTATTGTCGCGGCTCAGATGAGCCAGCACAAAGTGGGCCGTCCCTTCCTGCGCAAGCTCCGGCAGCACGGCGGCGCAGTCGTCGTTGGAAAGATGCCCCGTGCGGGAAAGAATCCGCCGTTTGAGAAAATAAGGATACCGCCCGTTGCAGAGCATCCCCACGTCGTGGTTGGATTCCAGCATCACCAGCCGGCACTCGCGGATGCCTTCCCATACGGAGTCATCCACAAGCCCCAGGTCGGTGGCCACGGCCACATCCCCGCCGTCGAGGTGGATGCGGAACCCCACACTTTCCCGGCTGTCGTGCGACGTGGGAAAAGACGATACGCAAAGCCCCTGCCCCACTTCGGCGCAGCAGCCGGTAGTCAGCGGTGTGAGCCGGTCAGCCGACAGGCCGGTTTCGGCTGCGATGCCCGTCACCGTGCCGGGGCTTGCATAGACCGGCACATCATAATGGCCTGCCAGCACAGGCAGGCCCCGGATATGATCGCTGTGCTCGTGGGTGACGAAAACCGCCCGCACCCGCTCCATACCGGCGCCGATGGCTTCGAGCGCCTTGGTAATGGCACGCAGGCTGACCCCCGCGTCGATGAGGATGCCGTCCCCTCCGCTTTGGATGTAAACGCTGTTGCCGCTGCTCCCGCTGAACAGCGAACAGAAAACCGCCATGTATATGTGCCTTTCTAACAAATGCGATATGTGGCACGTCGGCTCAGCCGGCGTGCGGGACCCGGACGGCGTCCGGAACATGGACCCGGCGGATGTCGGCGCCAAGCCCGCGGAATTTTTCCACCACATCCTGATAGCCGCGCTCGATATACTGGATATCCTCGATCTCGGTGGCGCCTCTGGCAACCATGCCCGCGATCATCATCGCCGCCCCGGCCCGCAGGTCGGTGGCCTTGACCGGTGCGCCGGTGAGCTGGCCCACACCCTCGATCACCGCAATCTTGCCGTCCACCTGGATGGACGCACCCATGCGCTTGAGCTCTTCCACATAGCGGAAGCGGTTATCCCAGACGCCCTCGGTGATGATGCTTGTCCCCTCCGCCATCGACATGAGCACCGCCATCTGCGGCTGCATATCGGTGGGGAAGCCGGGATGCGGCATGGTTTTGATGTTGGCCCGCAGGATAGGCCCGTTGCGCCAAATATGGATGCTGTCATCCATCTCGTCGATTTCGGCGCCCATCTCCACAAGCTTTGCCGAAATGGATTCCAAATGCTTGGGGATGACGTTTTTGATCAGCACGTCGCCGCCCGTGGCCACGGTCGCCGCCATAAAGGTGCCGGCTTCGATCTGGTCGGGAATAATGGAATAGGTGCAGCCATGCAGGTGCTCCACGCCGCGGATTTTGATGATGTCGGTGCCCGCACCGCGGATATCTGCCCCCATGGAGTTGAGAAAGTTGGCGAGGTCGACGATATGCGGCTCCTTGGCCGCGTTCTCGATCACGGTCTGGCCTTCCGCCTTGACGGCCGCCAGCATGATGTTGACGGTCGCGCCCACGCTCACCACATCCAGATAGATGGGGCAACCGCGCAGCGACTCCGCCACCGCTTCGACCATGCCATGTTCCAGCGCGATATGCACGCCCAGCGACTCGAAGCCCTTGATATGCTGGTCGATGGGCCGCACGCCGAAATCGCACCCGCCCGGCATGGCGACCTTGGCGCGTGCATACCGGCCGATGAGCGCCCCGAGAAAATAGGAAGAAGCGCGCATTTTGCGGGCCAGCTCATACGGCACGACGGGGGAGATCAAATGAGAGGAATCGATTTCCATCGTCGTCGCGTTGACCATACGGATATTGGCGCCCAACTGGTAAAGAATATCAATCATGCTGGACACGTCGCTGATGTTGGGTATATTCTCAATGCGGCACGGCTCTTCCGCCAGGATCGTAGCTGGCAGGATTGCGACCGCCGCGTTTTTGGCACCGCTTATCGGGACTTCGCCCCTGAGCTTCGTACCCCCTGAGATAATAAATTTATCCAAGGTGACCTCTCCTTTATTCTCATGTGCTGCTCCGGAAATAGTATGGCACATTATCATGGTTTTATAGGGGACATCCCCATAAAAATCACACACAGTGCGAGAACAATTTCGTTCTTTTTCGGCAAATTCACCATAATTTCCAACCGAATTATTATATCATATCCGAAGAAAAAAAGCCACAGGATTCTTCATTCTGTGGCCTTTCCGTAACCATCCCGCAATCCATTAAAGTTTGAGCGAAGTCGCATTTCGTCTCTCCGCCTTTGTCAGAAAGGCGAAACACTCCGGAATACGTCAATCTTTTATGAAATTGCAGCAAAAAAATCAAATTGCTGCCAGTCGATTATGGCCGTACGGCGCCAGCGTAGGTGTTGGCCCAGTAGCCCGACAGGCTGGCAATGGTGACACCGACCCGGTGATTTTGCGCGTTGATAAACTGCCCGTTGCCGATATAGATGCCAACATGGGAAATGCCCCCGCCGCCGGTACGGAAAAACACCAGGTCGCCCGACTGGAGATTGGACGAGCCGACCTTATTGCCCGAACTGTACTGCCCCGCCGCGGAATGGTCGAGGCTCACACCCATCTTGCCATACACGTAGGAGGTAAATCCGGAGCAGTCAAACCCGCTGGGGGAGCTGCCGCCCGACACGTAGCGGCTGCCCAGGTACTGCTCGGCCAGAGCCACCACGCCGCTGCCCGAGGCGGAGCCGGAGCCGCCGCCCGACACATAGTATCCGCCGCTTGCCGCAGAGCCGTAGGAAGAAGACGAGGAGCCGCGCTTGGAAGAACGGCTGCTCTCTTTTGTGCCGACGACCTGCTGTTCGGTCACAGGCGCCTTGAGCATTGTGACCGAGACCACCTGGGAATTGACAACCTTGTTTCCTTCGTAGGTAACGGCACTGACCGTCTGGAGGGTGCCGTTCTGGCCGGGCACCGCGACCTGCACGGTATTTTTAGGCAGGGAACTGCTGGCCATCTGTGCCACCGAATACGGAATATCCTGAGTGGTGATCTCGTTGCGGGTGAGCCGTACAGTGAGCACCGGCTGAGAATCGGAAACCTTGACCGACTGGCCCTGCGCAAGGCTGCCGGCGTCGACGGAAGTATTCATCGCATAAAGCGAGTCGAGCGATACATGGAACATATTGGCGATCATCGGCATTGAGTCGCCCTTTTTCACCACATAGCTCTGCGCGCCCGAAGAGCCGCCGACCAGCTGTGCCTTGAGCATGTCGATGTCTTTGATGGCCGAAACCGGGAATATGCCGGACTGGATGCGGATATTCTGGGCAAAGTCCACGTTACGGTTGGCCGAGTCGGATTTATACGGAGACAAAACGCCGTCGAGCATCTGCTGCACCGCCTTGCTGTCGATGTTCGCCCCCACGAGCTTATTGTCGACATAAAGGCCGAAGGCGCTCTTCACCTCGCCGCCCGACGCGCTGACCAGATTGTCGGTCAGGGCATCCTGGCTGAGCAGCTGGGAGGAGCGAACCAGACGCATCTGATACACCGGCGCGCTGGAAAGCGAAAAGCTGGAGCCGGAACCGCTGGAGACAAGATTTTCCACGTTGCTCACCGCGCTGCGGAATGCCTGCTCCGACTTGACCACGCCGATCTGACGGCCGTTATACGTCACCGCCACGCCAAAGGTCATCTGGCTCCACATGTATACGGTCACGCCCAGCACCGCAAGCCCCGCCGCCGGGGCCAGATAGTTGAGCGCCCGCTTATGCCGGGCCCACAGCCGGGCCGAAACAGCCACCGTGCCGCGCCCGGTAAACACCAACGCATCCGCCAGACCGCCGGAAGCGGCAATCTCCGCCACGGCACAAAAAGCATCACCCAGGCGTTTGCCGGTGTGCAGCACCACCCGTGCGACCGACAGCTCGCCCCGTACCGCGCGGGAACGGTTCGCGCTGGAAAGCACCCGATAAAAAATACCCGCTGCATTGACGACCCCGGCCAGAGCCCTTGCGGCCTGCTCGCGCAGCACCTCCCCGGCGGTATCCGCCGCGTGCAGCGTGAAACGCCCCATCGCCATGGCGGAATGATACATCCAATGCATCGGTGAAGAATGGATAGATAGTGCCAGTGCGGCGTCCCCCGCGCCGCCGTCTCCGGTTCCCACTGCCCCAAAAGCAAGCCGGGGGCCCGGCAAGTTCCCTGTCATTGGATCCACCCCTTTAATTTCCTCCGGTAACAACAGAGGAAGCGGAATAATTACAATTTAGTTACAACAAGTTTAATTATACCGCATTTCGGAGCAATTGCAACAAGTATTTGTCTATCGGATGCAGGAAACTTCAAAATAGGCATATTGCAGTATAATGTGGGGGCATACATTGTGCAATACAACTATTTTTTATCTTGTCCTTATCGGTTTTGCCTACAAGTCAGGCTTGGCCGGGCGGGACCGAAACCGTTACAAAAAAGGCCGTCCGCCGCACCGGTGACGATGCGGCAGACGGCCTTTTTCCCCGAACGGAAAAAGGTTATTTTGCATACATAAGATCGGCGTCGGTGCGCACACCGGCCAGCACCGGCAGGTAGGCGGCCGCCTCCCGGCGGGCCCCCTCGAGATCATGCTCTTTCCAGTTGCCACACTCGGCAACCGCCGCTCCGGGGATTGACCCGGAAAAGCCCGCGATGAAATCAAACGCCTGACGCGCCAGTTCCACCGCCGCCCGGTGGGACATGCCGCGGACCAGAAAGTAGAACCCCGTCCGGCAGCCCATGGGGCCGAAATAGACGACGTGATCCGACAGGGCCGAGCTGCGCACATAGGTGGCGAAAAGGTGCTCGATGGTATGCAGTGCGCCGTTGGCGAGATAATCGCCCGCATTGGGCGTTTTCATGCGGATGTCGTAGGTAACCACATCCCCGTCCACTCGGGACACATACATGCCGGGCCGCAGTTTCGTATGATCCACCTGGAAGCTCTGAATCTGACGCAGTTCCATAAACCGGCCTTCCTTTCTCCCACATAGGGCCCCGTGAAATAGAGGGGCCTCCGCCCCGCCGGCGGAAGCCCCCCCTGCCGCAGCCGATGCCGCGGACTTTGTTATTCGACCGTATATCTCCAGCCCAGCGGATCGGGCTGCGTGCCCCACTGGATACCGGTCAGGGTATCGTACAGCTTCTGGGAAAGCGGGCCGATCTTGCCGCCGTTGATATTCATGTGCTTTTCGTCCCACTTGAGCTCGCCGATGGGTGAAATGACCGCCGCCGTGCCGGTGCCGAAGGCTTCTTCCAGTTTGCCGGAATCGAAAGCCGCCGCCAGCTCGTCGATGGAAAGCCGCCGCTCAGTCACAGGCGTACCCCAATGCTTAAGCAGCTCGATGGCGGATTTGCGGGTGATGCCCGGCAGGATGCTGCCCTGCAGCGCCGGGGTGACAACTTCGCCGTTGATCTTGAAAAAGACGTTCATGGTGCCGACTTCTTCGATATATTTGCGCTCCACGCCATCGAGCCAGAGCACCTGGGTGTAATGCTGACCCTCGGCCTCATCCTGAGCCTTGAGGGAAGCCGCATAGTTGCCGCCGGTCTTGGTGAAGCCCATGCCGCCGCGCACGGCGCGGACATATTTGGTCTCGACATAAATCTTCACCGGGTTGAGCCCCTCGGGGTAATAGGCTCCCACGGGCGAAAGGATGATGATGAAGGCGTAGTGCTGGGCCGGGTGTACGCCCAGATGGGCATCCAGCGCAATGATGAACGGACGGATGTAAAGCGAAGTGCCCTCCAGGCTGGGAATCCAATCCTTCTCAATCTGAATCAGCTTGACCAGAGCTTTCAGAGAAAAGGCTTCGTCCACAGGGGGAATGCAAAGTCGATCGTTGGAAACATTCAGCCGCTTGAAGTTTTCCTGCGGGCGGAACAGATAGATGTGCCCGTCCTTCGCACGGTAAGCTTTCATACCCTCGAATACTTCCTGCCCGTAGTGCAGAATCATCGCGGCCGGGTCAATCTGCAGCGGCGCGTAGGGTACGATGCGGGCATTGTGCCAGCCTTCGCCCTCATCATAGTTCATAATGAACATATGATCGGTGAAATGGGCCCCAAAGCCCAGCTTGCTTTGGTCGGCCGGCTTTGTCTTCGGGTGTTTGGTCAGTTCGACTTTGATTTCCGACATGGTCCTCATTCCTTTTCTGTGATTTGCAGCCCGCCGGGCGCAGTCTGGAAACGCCGGAGCACAGCCGCTAATATGGATACATGCAGAACATGTAGGCACATCGGATGTTGGGTATCGCATACTGGAAAGTGCTAATGAGCCAAAGTATGCCGATAGAATTATGTAAATATAAATTATCCTGTATTATAGCATAATGACACGGCGAATGCAAATGCTTTTTTGCCGGCGGGCCGGTATCGGCCAAAATAAGATTGTTTACACGGAATGGTTGAATCGGACAGGGATAGTCGATATACTGTACCATATATCAGCGGCGGCATGGCCTTACGGCCCGCCCCCGCACGAAACGGAGCATATTGATGGAAATGGAAGATATCGTCGCATCCGCCCGGGAGGGCACCGCACGGGCAAAACGCGGGCACCGGGGCCGCCGGCTGCTGACGGGCATAACCGGCGCGTTTCTTTCCGCCGTGCTGGCCGGGATTTTTCTGCTCTACGGCCCCTTTCCCTACTTCCGCAGTCTGTGGGTCAACACGGCAATGGAGACCATGAACCACCGCTGGCTGGCCGGGCTGCTTTTTGACTCGAAAACCGTCGCATCCATCCGCGCCCGCTCGACCCCCAAAACCCCCAACGAAAACACCAACCCCGCCATGGTCACGGTGAACAGCGGCGGCACCTCGTCGCGGGTGCCGGCCGACAACGCCACCACGCTGCCCGCCAGCCCCGCCGACGGAGAGCACATCATCCACGGAGTGGGATTTATCCGTCTGCGGAACAATTCGCTAAAGGGCGACTCCTTTAACGGATGGCTGGTGAAGGTCTATGATCCCACGCGGGTGACGCTGGGCCTGTCGAGCAATTTCGGCAAAAGCGGCGAGCACATCACCTCCATGACCACCCGCACGGGCTCTTTTCTGGGCATCAACGCGGGAGGGTTCGTGGATGTGGACGGGCACGGCAACGGCGGCACGCCGGACAAAATCCTCATTGCCAACCACAAGCAGCTGGCGGGTGGCCACGACTCGGCCCTGCACGACATCATCGGGATGGATGATTCCAGCCGACTCATCCTCGGCCAATACACCCAGACCGAGCTGACGGCCCGGAATTTTCGCTACGCGGTGGAATTTTCCCCCTTCCTGATCGTCAACGGCAAACTGTCGGATGTGTCTGGCTCGGGCATCCAGCCGCGCACCGCCATCGGCCAGCGGAAGGACGGCACCATCCTTTTCGTCATCATCGACGGGCGCAGCCTGTCGAGCCCCGGCGCCACCTGGGCGGACGTGCAGAAAATCATGGAGGAAAACGGGGCGGTCAATGCCGCCAATCTGGACGGCGGCTCTTCCACCGTGCTCGCGTATGAGGGCAAGCTTGTCAATGTTCCCTCCAGCCCCTATGGCGAACGGTATCTGCCCGATGCGTTTCTGGTCAGCTATGGCAAGTAGGGAAGTTTCCCTCCCGCCGGCCCGCCGGCGTGGGCGGAATCTGCTGCTTGCGGCGGCCGCGATCCTGCTGGCGGTGCTGGCCGGGTGGCTGGTGAGCCGGGACGGCCCGCTTTACGGGCAGCAGACTGCCCGGGTCACGGCGGTGAGCCAGTCAGGCGGCGGGGCGGGCGGCGCCACGGTGACCCAGCAGATCACAGCCGTGCTCGTCGGCGGTGCCGGCAACGGGGAACGAGTGGCCTTCACCCATACTTACCCAGCGAATCTCACCGATGGGGTACGGCTGCGCCGGGGGGACACGGTTTTTGTGACGCGCAGCGGCTCCGACGTAAAATTTGAGGGCTATAAATACGACGGGTTGCTGTATCCCTTCCTGGCAATATTTGCGCTGCTGCTTTTGTGGATTGGCGGGCGGCGGGGCATGCTGGCGCTTGTGAGCGCGGCGTGCAACACCGCCCTGTTCCTGCTGGTGGTGCGGGCGTACATCCGGGGCGGGAGCTTTTTGCTGCCCGCCGCCGGAGCCGCGGCGGTTTCGGCTGTTTTCACCATTTTTCTGGTCACGGGCCGCAGCCGACGCACGGCCGCGGCGCTGCTGAGTTCCCTTGGCGCGGCCGTGGCCACGCTGCTGCTGACGGCGGCGGTGCTGTGGCTCACCGGCTCCCGCGGCATGCACTACGACCAGATGGAAGTGCTCACACGCTCCCCGCGGGAGGTTTTCCTCGCCCAGGTGCTGGTGGGGACGCTCGGGGGCATTATGGATATCGCCGTGACCATGACCGCGGCCGTGCAGGAGTTGCTCGACCGAACGCCGGATATTGCCCCGGCGTCGTTGTGGCGTTCCGGCATCGCCGTGGGGCAGGACATGCTTTCCACCATGACGGGCACGATGCTTTTCGCCTATCTCAGCGGCAGCATCCCCCTTGTGCTGCTGGAGTTGGAAAACAGCTATGCCTTCCCCACCGTCATCCACATCAACCTGAGCCTTGAAATCGTGCGTCTGCTGGTGGGCTGTCTGGGTATCGTGGGCTGCATCCCGCTGTCGCTGGGCATCGCGCTGCGCTTGCTGCCCGCGCGGGCGGCCCGGCAGATAGCGCGGCAGGGCGGGGACGGAAAGGCGGCGAAGACATGACGGTGCAAATCGTACTGGTGATTTTACTTTTCGCCGCCATGGTGCTCACCGGGCGGGGGCGGGGGCTCAGGGCTTTCGTGAGCCTCGCCGCCGACTGCGCCGTGCTGTATCTGATGCTGCTGATCATCGCCTATGGGGCCGACCCGGTGGCGGTGACCATTGGCGGGAGCATTGCGGCGGCGGCCGTGACGCTCTTTTACAACGGCGGATTCCATCGCAAAACGGCCGCAGCGCTGGCAGCCGTGGCGCTGGTCATAGCGGCGTCGCTCTGGCTCATCTGGAGTCTTGGCGTCCCCGAAAAGACGGCGGGCTTTGGCCGGCAGCAGGCGGAAACCCTCTCGCTGCTGAATCTGGACGTGCCGCTCGACTTCACCCGCATCGCGGTGGCCGAGCTGCTGGTAGGCCTGCTGGGTTCGACCATGGATGTGGCGGTTTCCATCGCGTCGCCGGTGAGTGAAATCGCCGCCAACCAGCCCTACGCCGGGGTGGGTGCGCTGTTTGAGTCGGGTATGCGCATCGGGCGGGATGTGCTGGCCACCATGGTCAACACGCTGGTCTATGTCTATGTAGGCGAGTCGGTGACGCTGATGCTCTGGTTCGGCCAGTACCACATTTCCCCGGCCCAAATGTGGCAGGATAAACTTTTCGCGACCGCGCTGCTGCAGATATTGACCGGCGGCATCGCGTTGGTGTCGGTCATCCCGCTGACAGCCGCCCTGACGGCGCTGCTGATGCGGTTCCATTTCGCGCGGTATTTCCCGGGGCTGAAACCAAAGGCATAGACGGTTTGCCCTGTCAAAAGAATCCCCCGGCCAAAACCGGGGGATTCTTTATGATAAAACCGGAGAGAGCCTCACCGCTTGCGGCGGATGGCCTCCCGGGCCGCCTGCACAATGTGCGCGGCGTTGAGGCCGAACGCCTCAAGCACCTCTTTGGCGGGACCGGATTTGCCGAACACATCGTTCACACCCACGCGCACCACCGGCACGGGGCAGGTCTCCGCCACCGTTTCGCACACGGCGCTGCCCAGACCGCCCAGGATGTTGTGTTCCTCGGCCGTGACGACGGCGCCGGTTTCCCGCGCCGCACGGGCGAGCAGCTCGGCGTCGATGGGCTTGACGGTGTGGATGTTGATCACCCGGGCCTGAACGCCCTCACCGGCAAGCGTCTCGGCCGCCGAGAGGGCTTCGGGCACCATTAGACCGGTGGCAACGAGAGTGACGTCCGTCCCCTCGCGCAGCTGCACGCCCTTGCCGATTTCAAACCGATAGCCCGGAACATCGTTGATGACCGGCACCGCCAGCCGCCCGAAGCGCAGGTAGACCGGCCCCTGATGCACGATCGCAGCCTCGACGGCGGCGCGGGCCTCCACGGCGTCGGCCGGGTTGAGGATCACCATGCCCGGGATGGTGCGCATCAGGCCCATATCCTCGCAGCACTGATGGGTCGCGCCGTCTTCCCCCACCGAAAGGCCCGCGTGGGTCGCGCCGATCTTGACGTTGAGGCGGGTGTAGCCGATGGAGGTGCGCACCTGCTCAAAGGCCCGCCCCGCCGCAAACATGGCGAAGGAGCTGGCAAACACGATATGGCCGGTGGAGGCGAGGCCCGCGGCCACGCCCATCATGTCGGCTTCCGCAATACCGCAGTTAAAATGCCGTTCCGGGAACTTTTTGCGGAACGCATCGGTCTTAGTGGATTTGGAAAGGTCGGCGTCCAGCACCAACAGGTTGGGGTATTTCGCGCCGAATTCAACCAGGGCGTCGCCGTATGCCTGCCGGGTCGCAATCTTCTTGACTTCTGTCATGGTTCAGCCCTCCCATCCGGCCAGAGCCGTATCCAGTTCCCGCACCGCCTGCTCATACTGAGCGGCATTGGGCGCCTTGCCGTGCCATTCCGCCTGGTTTTCCATGAAGGAAACACCCTTACCCTTGATGCTGCGGGCAATGATGATGCTCGGCTTGCCCTTGACTGTTTCCGCCTCGGCGTAGGCCGCCTCGATGGCGGCAAAATCGTGGGCGCCAATCTCGATGACGTGCCAGCCGAAGGCACGGTATTTTTCCGGCAGCGGCTCGGGGGAAACGACGTCCTCCAACCGGCCGTCGATCTGCAGACCGTTGAAATCCAGCCAGGCACAGAGGTTGTCGAGTTGATACTGGGCAGCGAACATGGCCGCTTCCCAGACCTCGCCCTCTTCCTGCTCGCCGTCGCCCATGACGGCGTAGACACGGTAATTCTTGCCGTCGATCTTGCCGGCCAGCGCCATGCCGCAGGCCGCTGAGATGCCCTGCCCTAGAGAGCCGGTGGACATGTCGACCCCCGGCACCAGGTGCATATCCGGGTGCCCCTGAAGTATCCGGCCGTAATGGCGAAAGCCCGGGATCTCACTCAGTGGGAAATAGCCCCGCAGCGCCAGTGCGGAATAGAGCCCCGGCGAGCAGTGGCCTTTGGAAAGCACAAAGCGATCCCGGTCCGGCCAATCCGGTCGGGCGGGGTCGATGCGCATTTTGTCAAAATAGAGGTAAGCCAGCACATCCGCAATGGCAAGGGAACCACCCGGATGGCCGGATTGTGCACTGTAGACCGCCTCGATGATCTGGCGGCGGATCTTCAGCGCGGCGACGGAAAGTTTCTTTGTCTGGGCTGCGTCCATTTTCTGCTCCATTCTCCGCCCAAAGGCGGTCGATCGATACGCGGGATTAGCGGCGCCCCGTCAATCCGGCAGCCCGGCCGGGCGCGTCTGATTTTCAAGATATTCAATCAGATCGGCGACCGCGCCCCGCTCACATGGGCCGGCGATCATCCCGGCGGCGGCGCGCAGCGCCTGGGGCGAATCCTCCGGTACGGCGGAAAAACCGGCGCCCACCACCATCTCGTAATCATTAAAATAGTCGCCTATGGCCACAACTCTATTATGCGGGATTTTGCAGATTTCTGCAAGCCTTTTTGCCGTACTGCCCTTGGAAACACCCGCGGGCAGCATCTCGTAATACAGCGGGCCGGAGTACACGTAATCCCAGCCGGGGTGAGGCAGACTTTCGCACAGCCGCTGCACCTGGGCGAGCTTCTCGGCCTCACCTGTAAAAAGCGCCTTATTCCAGCCGGGCGGCACATCCTCGGGCCTTGTGTGGACATAGCCGAGGATTTTGTCGGGCGCGTGCTCCCGGGTCCACGGGTTTTCGTTGAGCAGATGGAAATTGCCCTCCGCATAGACCTCGGCGCCCACTTCGGGGAAACGCGCCATCACGGTGCGCATGACGTCGCCCACCGCCGGCGGCAAAAAGGCCTGCCACAGGACTTTCCGGGTGCCGAAGTCGTAAATGATCGAGCCGTTGAGCAGGATGCAAGGGGCGTTGACCCCTGTGCGCGCGGCAAATTTGCCCGCTGAGGCGGCCGAACGGCCGGTCGCCAATGCAAACAGCCCCCCGCCACGGATAAAACGTTCCAGTGCCGTCAGGTTTCGCCGGGGCAGATCGAGCCCGCCGGAGACAAGGGTCCCGTCCACATCCGAAATCAGCAGTGTGTGAGTCGGAAAATTTTCCAGAATAGCCATAAGTACCTCAACAGGGTAAAAAGTCGTGATTCGTCAACCGGTCTGCGGCCCCAGGCGGTGCAAAAAGGCGGTGAAATACTCCGGCAGCGGGCTGGTGAATTCCATATACCGGCCGGTAGTGGGATGCACGAAGCCCACCGTGCGGGCATGCAGGCACTGCCCCGACAGCTCCGGCACAGCGTGGCCATAAAGCGGGTCCCCGGCGACGGGGTGACCGATATAGGCCATGTGCACCCGGATCTGATGAGTGCGGCCGGTTTCCAGCCGCACGCGCAGATGGGTGTAGCCGGCATAGCGGGCGATGACCTCATAATGAGTGACGGCGGGGCGGGAATGTTCCGCCGTCACCGCCATGGATTTGCGGCGCACCGGGTGCCGGCCGATGGGAGCATCCACGGTGCCGGCATCATCCCGCACGCGGCCGACGACCACCGTCTCATAGATGCGGGTGAAGCTGTGGGCTTTGATCTGGGCCGCCAGCAGTTGGTGACTGCGGTCGTTTTTGGCCACGATCAGCAGGCCGCTGGTATCTTTGTCGATGCGGTGGACGATGCCCGGCCGCATCACGCCCCCCACGCCCGACAGGGAGCCCCGGCAGTGATGGAGCAAGGCGTTTACCAGTGTGCCGTCCGGGTTGCCGGGAGCCGGGTGCACCACCATGCCCTGGGGCTTGTTGACCACGAGCAGGTCGTCATCCTCATAGACGACGTCGAGGGGGATATCCTGCGGCAGCGCCTTGGCCGGCACCGGCGGGGGCAGCGTCAGTTCCACCACATCGCCGGCCTTTAGCCGCGCGCTTTTGCCGCACACCCGACCGTTGAGACGCACGAAACCCTCGCTCAGCAACCGGTCGAAGGCCGAACGGGACATGCCCGCATGCAGCCGCGGAAGCGCGCCGTCGATGCGGCACCCGGCGAACGTTTCGTCAACAACGTACCGCTCGGCCCCCGCAATCCCCTGCGTCACAGCCGCCGTGCCTCCCGCCCGCCGGAACGTTCCTCCCGCAGCAGGAAAATGCACAGCAGGATGGCGCCGACTACCACATAGCTGTCGGCCACGTTAAAGACGGCAAAGTTGATCTTTTTCACATACAAAAAGTCGACCACATAACCCCGGAACAACCGGTCAATGAGGTTGCCCATGCCGCCCGAGCTGATGAGCAGCAGCGCCAGATTCCCCAGCGGCGCGTGCAGCTTCTGCCGCAGGAGGATATACAGGCAGACCACCACCATGATCAGAGAGACCAGACTCAGCAGCCACACCTTGCCCGTCATCAGCGAAAAGGCGGCACCGGTGTTTTCTTCATACGTGAAATGCAAGAAATCGCCCAGCACGGGGATATCCTGATTTTTGATGTGACGGACTACTTCCCATTTAACCAGCTGGTCGAGCGCGACCAGCACGGCCACCACAAACAGGAAAAAGGCCGCCTTTGCCGGCGACCATGTTTTCCTGCGAAACAGCGATTTAGCCATACTACCCCTCCGCGCAGGCTCCCACTCAGCCGACGATGCGGCTGCAGCGATCGCAGAGATCCGGATGGGCCGCGTCGGCCCCCACCGTCTCGCTATAAGTCCAGCAACGGGCGCATTTCCGGCCCGGCGCATGAGCGACCGTGACGGAAAGTCCCTCCACGTCGCCGGCAAACTGGCCCTTGCCGCCCTTTTGCACCGCAACGGCAGACACAATGCACACCGCGGGCAGCTCCGTTTCAACGGATTTGACGAAGTCATACAGTTCCCCGTCGCAGTAAAGCGTAACTTTAGCTTCGAGCGAGCCGCCGATTTTCTTGGCCGCGCGGTCAAGCTCCAGCGCCTTCTGCACGTCATTGCGCAGCGCGTGGAGCCGCTCCCACCGGCGGGTGAAATCCGCGTCGAACGCTTCGCCGGATTCTTCCGCCATGGGGTTGAACATGATCGAGCGGGTATCGTGGCCGGCCCGGTGGGGCATGTAGCTCCAGATTTCCTCCGCCGTGAAAGCAAGGATCGGGGCCATCATGCGCACCAGCGCGTCGAGCACCCGGTAAATGACCGTCTGGGCCGCCCGGCGCGTGGCCGAGCCGGCCTTTTCGACATAAAGCCGGTCTTTGAGCACGTCGAGATAAAAGCTCGACATGTCGAGCACACAGAAGTTATGCACCGCGTGATAAATCACGTGGTATTCATACTGCTCGTACGCTTCCCGCACCGTGTGGATCAGGCCGTCGAGACGCCACATCGCCCAGCGGTCGATGGGCTCGAGCCGGTCGGCCGGCACACTGTCGCGGTCGGGGTCGAAATCGCCCAGGTTGCCGAGGATAAAGCGGGCGGTGTTGCGGATCTTGCGGTACACCTCCGAAAGCTGGCCGAGGATGGAGTCGGAAATGCGCACGTCGCCCTGATAATCGGAGGATGCGACCCACAGGCGCAGGATATCCGCGCCGTATTTGCGGATGACGTCTTCCGGAGCGATGCCGTTGCCGAGGGATTTCGACATTTTGCGCCCTTCGCCGTCCACCACCATGCCGTGGGTGATGACCGCGCGGTAAGGCGCGGTGCCTTTCCACGCGACGCTGGTGAGCAGCGACGACTGGAACCAGCCGCGGTGCTGATCGTTGCCCTCAAGATATACGTCCGCCGGCCAGCGCAGGTCGGGCCGGGTCATCAGCACCGCCGCGTGGGACACACCGGAATCAAACCAGACGTCCATGACGTCCTTTTCCTTGGTAAATTCGGTGCAGCCGCACGCGCAGTGGGTGCCTTCGGGCAGGAAGTGCGCGGCGTCGTATTTATACCAGGCGTCGGAGCCTTCTTTGCGGAAGATATCGGCCACCGCCCGGATGCTCTGCTCGGTGATGAGCTCCTTGCCGCACTTTTTACAGTAAAAGATCGGGATGGGCACGCCCCACAGCCGCTGACGGGAAATGCACCAGTCGCTGCGGTCGCGCACCATGCCGGTGATGCGCTCCTCGCCCCAGGAGGGATACCATTTGACCTGCTTGATCGCCTCGCAGGTCTGTTCCTTGAAATCCTCCACCGAGCAGAACCACTGCTCGGTCGCACGGTAGATCACCGGGTGCTTGCAGCGCCAGCAGTGGGGATACTGATGGATAATATGCTCGACGGCAAACAGCGCGCCGATCTCTCTGAGATGCGCGAGGATGGCCTTATTGGCCTTGTCGGTGGGCAGGCCCTCGAAAAGGGGCCCGGCTTCCTTGGTCAGCCGGCCCTGAGCATCCACCGGCACGACGATGGGCAGCTCGGGGTAATTGCGGCAGACATTAAAATCCTCGACGCCGTGGCCCGGGGCCGTGTGCACGCAGCCGGTGCCGCTCTCGAGCGTCACATGGGGGCCGACGATGACCAGCGAATCCCGGTCGAGGAAAGGATGGCGCGTGACGACATATTCCAGCTCCTTGCCGGGGATGGTGCCGTCAAGGATGCGGTAATCGGTGATGCCGGCGGCTTTCATGGTCGCTTCGGCCAACTGACGCGCCATCACGTAAAATTCGTCCCCGGCCTGCACGATGCAATAGTCGAAATCCGGCCCCAGGCAGATGGCGACGTTGCCGGGCAATGTCCATGTCGTCGTCGTCCAGATGACGAAATAGGTCTTGCCGGGTTTCGCCCCACGGGAAAAGAGCTTGCCCTTGTCGTCGGTGACGAGAAATTTCACATAGATGGAATCGCACGGGTCTTCGGAATATTCGATTTCCGCTTCGGCCAGGGCTGTCTCGTCGTGGGCACACCAGTAAACGGGCTTGAGCCCCTTATAGATATAGCCTTTGAGCGCCATGGCGCCGAAGACTTCGATCTGGCGGGCCTCAAACTCCGGCCGGAGGGTCATATACGGATTTTCCCAGTCGCCCAGCACACCCAGGCGCTGGAACTGTTTGGTCATGGTCTTGACGTGCGAAAGGGCGAATTCCTTGCAATGCTGCCGGAAATCCACCGGATCGTCGCTGCGCATGTCGAGCCCCACCTTATCGATGGCCTTGCGCTCGATGGGCAGACCGTGGGTATCCCATCCGGGCACATAGGGGGCCTGGAAACCCGACATATTCTTATACCGCACGATGAAATCCTTGAGCACCTTGTTAAGAGCGGTGCCCAGATGGATATCCCCGTTGGCATAGGGGGGGCCGTCGTGCAAAATAAACTGCGGCTTACCCTCGTTATGACGGACGATCGCATGATAAAGATCCGCGTCTTCCCACTTTTTCAGACACTCCGGCTCCTTCTTCGGCAGCCCGGCGCGCATGGGGAAGTCGGTCTTCGGCAGATTCAGCGTGTGGTTATAATCCTCAGGCATTGAAAAAACTCGCTCCTTTGGCACGGTCCCCTTGGCTCCGTGCGTCTGTATTCGGCTCTCCCAGGGTCAGTCTTCCCCGGCCGGCTTATCCTCATCCGGCTGGATGGGCACATACTCGCCCGACTGCTCGTCGTAGCGGACGTTGAGCCGTACGTGATAATTCGGGTCGGCTGTCGCCGCGGCTTCGTCCGCGGTCTGCCCGGCGGTGTCGGCGCCGTCATCCGGTGCGGCGGGCGTTTCCGGCTGGGCCGGAGGCTGAGCCGCTTCATCCGTCCCGGGCTCCTCGGGGGCGGCCTCCGCCGTTTCATCCGGCTCGCCTTCCGCCGCCGGCTCCGCGTCGGGGGACGGCTCCGCTGCCTGCGCGGGCTCTTCCGGCTCGTCTTCCGCCAGAGCCGGAAGGCTGGTAATCAGCCGCAGGTGGTCGCGGTACATGTCAAGCAGCCGGGAGCGAAAATCCGAAACCTCTTTTTTGAGTTCGACCAGCGCCTGCTGCTGATCCTCGGCCTCCTGCCGGCCGCGCTCGACAATCTTTTCGGCCTTGATCTGGGCGTCACGCATGGTCAGGTCTGCCTTGTTGCGGGCGTCACGGACTATGTTGTCAGCCAGTTTTTGGGCGCTTACCAGTGCTTCGCGGAGACTGTCGCGGTCTTTCTCATACTCGGCGAGTTTCTGCTGCCCGCCGTCGAGTTTCCGCTTGAGTTCGGCGATTTCCCTGGTCTGTTTGGAAAAAAGCTCCGCCGCGTCCACAAGGAAACCGTCCACTTCCGGAATCCGGTAGCCGCCCATCTTGGATTTGCTGAATTTTTTATTGAGCAGATCGCCTGCCGTCATCATGTCACTCCAAACTCCTTTTCCTGCAGATTGCCGCCCGGCGGCGCGCATTCTTTCTATATGTACCGGCGCGCCGCCAGCCGCAGCCGGCCTTTGCGCGTCGGGGGACCCACCTCGTCCACAGCAAAGCGGCCGTGCCCACGGATGGACACGGCTGCCCCCTGTTCCACCGCCGCCGCCCAGTCGTCTTCCACTTCAAAATCGACGCTGACAAGCCCTTGGGCGATGAGCTCGCCGGCCTGTGCGCGGGAAAGCCCGCACAAGGCTGCCACCACACAGTCCAGCCGAGGGGATGCCACCGTATCCTGAATGGGAGCGAACCGGTCGGGGCCGTGCATCCCCGTCATATCGGTCTGCGCACAGGCAACGCCGCAGCGACCCACGCGTGTGAGATTTTCGGCCACAAAGTCCGCCATGCGGTCACGGCACACGACACGGCAAACGCCCCCGTCGCCCTCCGGGTCCACCGCCATGTCGCCGATCGTCTCCCGTTTGAGACCCAGCGAGAGCAGCGCACCCAGAAAATCGCGGTGCGTCAGCGCGCCAAATCGCCAGGTGATGCGCACGCAGGTCAGCGGGAAAAGCTCCTCCGCCGGCGGCTGCCAGTCAGGGAAAGCTCCCAGCAGCACCCGCTCGGCCTCAGGATATCCGCCCCACAAGAGGATAGACCCGCCGCTGCCCTGCGACTGGCACACCCGCTGCGCCACCCGGCGCTCATGTCCATCCAGAAACCCCATGAACTGGGGCCGCCGGCGAAGCTGTGCCGTGCGGAGCAAATCCTCCGCCCGCGAAGCCAGCAGCCGGTCGTTTTCCGTTTCCATATTGATCCTACCTTGCGCCGCGGCGCGTCACAGCAGGATCTGCGCGATGCGCTGCACAATAATCAGAAGCACCCACGCCACAAAAGGCGAAAAATCCAGCGGCATGGAACGGGCAAATTCGAATTTCATCAGCAGCCGGCGGATCGGCCCGAGGAGCGGCTCAGTGAAAAACACGATCCATCGTCCGAAAGCCGATGCCTCGCCCCCCGGGAACCAGGAAAGCAGCGCACGGATCATGATCAGGACGATGAGTAAGGTGATAAAAATATTGATGGCATGCAACAGGATAGCGGTCACGTTTTCTCCTCCACTGGGAATCGGTCGGGGGCCGGCGGAAAGGCCCCTTAGAAAAAGACGCCGTTATTTTCCAGCTCGTCCAACAAATCGCCCATGATGTCGACGTTATACGGGGTGATGATGAAGGTGCTGTTGGCCACACGCTTGATCTGGCCGTTGTTGGCATAGGCCACGCCGCTGAGGAAATCGACCAGACGGCGTGCCACGTCCTTATTGGTGGACTCAAGGTTGAGCACGACCGTCCGTTTTTCGTTGAGATGGTCGGCCACGGAGCTGGCGTCGTCGAAGCGTTCGGGCTTCACCAGCACGACCTGCAACTGGGCGGTGGTGTGAATGTTGACCACCTTGTTGTTGCGACGTCCGCTCTCATCCTGCCTGGGAGCGGAAGCCGCTTTTTCCGTCGGCTTGGAAATGATATCCACATCGTCGTCATATTCCTCGTCATCCGGTACGGTCATGATGTTTTTGAGTTTTTCCATCAGGCTCATTTCACTCACAGGCTCCTTTTCCGTCATATCGGCCGACGCCGCCTTCGTGCGGCTCAGCGGGCGGCCGGCCCGCGGGCCCCGAAAATGGCCGAGCCGACGCGCACCATTGTGGCGCCCTCTTCCACGGCCAACTCATAATCGGAAGACATTCCCATTGACAAAATACGCATATCCATATTATCGGATTTTTTCGCCTGAATGTCAATAAACAGTTTGCGCATTTGTGCGAAATAGGCCCGTGTCTGCTCCGGCCCGGCATCCCGCGGCGGGATGGCCATCAGCCCGCACACGCGGATATGGGGGAACACCTTCACCCCGTCGAGCAGAGTGCTCAGTTCGGGCAGCAGCACGCCCGATTTTGAGGACTCGCTGCCGACATTCACTTCGATGAGCACATCCATCACCCGGCTGACCCGGGCGGCCTGGCGGTCGATTTCCCGCGCCAGATGGATGCTGTCGAGCGACTGGATCATATCCACCTTGTCGATGACCATTTTGACCTTGTTGGTCTGCAGATGGCCGATCAAATGGGCCTGCCGGCCGTCGAGCCGGATATCCGGCAGCTTGCCGAGCAGCTCCTGCACGCGGTTCTCGCCAATGACCGTCACCCCACAGCGCAGCGCGGCGTTGACATCTGAAGCGGGCTTTGTCTTGGTCACCGCGACCAGTGTGATATCTTCGGCCCGACGGCCGGATTTTTGCGCCGCTCTGGCGATATTTTCCCTCACCTGTCGGATATTATCCGCAATTTCAGCCGTGCGGGCATCTTCACTGGACAATTTTTCCGTCATACAGATCGTCCCCCTTCACAATCGCCTCATCATACACCTGAAGCAGACTGTCGCTGGTGGGGTCGGAGGTGCTGATGGTGAAGCCGTTACCGCTGTAAAGCGGCTGAATCGTTTTAAACTGGATGGTGTTGCCGTTGCGCACATACACGCCCTTGACATTGCGCACCACATGGATGACGCTGTTGGGCACTTTCACCCCCGTGATCTCACTAATCACGATCTGGACGGTCTGGCGGCGGATGACAGCCAGCTTGTCCGTCATCACGCCGCACTGGAGCACAACCGCACTGGTGTCGCCGGCACGGTTGACCGCCGCCACGGTGACGGGCACTTCGCCCTCCGACGAGAGCATGAACTGCACCGCGGCGCTCGCCCCCACCTTCAGACGGCGGGCCTGCGTGCTGGGGACGGTGCAGACGATGTACCAGTCGTAATCCGAAATCACCTTGCCCACCGCGCTCGCCGCCTTCTGAGGCTTCCGGGATGTGAGCTGCTGGATATCGGCAGTGGAAATGGAAAGCACCTTGTCGGTGTCATACGCGCTCTCGTACCCGTCGATGCTGGAAACAAAATACCCCGATTCCGGCGACGCGATGGCACGCACGGCCCCTTTAGAGGAGCCTAGCGCACCGACCTGCTGTTGGAGCTGAGCGATGCGGGCGCTGAAATCGGTGGCTTCGCCGGTGGCCAGCTGTTTGCGGTTAAGCAGGCTGAGCAGATTGCTGCGCACCTGATCGAGACCGTCAAGCCCGCTGGGCGACGCGGCCAACTCCGCCACGCTCAGCAGGCTGTCGTCGATGCGCTCATCGAGCATGCTCACGTCGGCGGCGGAAGCATCGGAAGCGCTGCCAGCCCCGCTCAGCTCGCCGATCTCACTTTTGAGCTTGGCCAGGCGGGACGCGTTGGCCGCGTCCTGCGCGCTGGAATAAACCTCGGCCACCGTGCCGTTTTTCGCCACCCGTTCCCCGTCGGAGCAGGCATAATTCAACACGCCGGTGCCGATATCCGACGTCAGCACGGTCTCATGGCGGAGCACGAAACCATCGGTCGTCAGGCTGTCACGCACGGTGGCGGAATAGACCCGCTGGGTCGTCACCGAATGATAGAGTGCGTGATAGGCCTGATAGCCCACATAACCGAGCAGCAGCAGCGACGCCAGACCGGTGAGAACTCCCCGCCAGACGCCGCCGGAAGACTTCGGCGCCGGTGCCGGCGCAGTCGGCGCCTTGGCGGCGCGGAGCGCCCGCCGCCTCATTCGCCGGCGCCCTCCCCATGGTCGATGCTTTCCATAATGCTCACCTGACGCACTGGGATGATGGTCGAGATGGCATGCTTATAGACCAGATCCTGTTTGCCGTCGCTCTCAAGTATCACGGTAAAGTTGTCGAACCCCTTGACGGAACCCTTGAACTGGTAGCCGTTGGTCAGATATATGGTGACGGGGATTCGGTCCTTCCGCACCTGATTCAAAAAAACATCCTGCAAATTAATCGGTTTCTGCATATCGATACCCTGCGCCTTTCCGGCTGTTCCCGTCCGGCCCGACGCCGGGGAACAGGCCACATCAAAGCCCGATCGTCATCGCCGCCGCACGGTCGGCCGTCAGGGCCGTTTTCTCTGTACCTGTTACGGCGGGATTAATTATCAATTATAGCATAGCAGGCCGGATTTATCCAGAATGTCATATGCGATTCTGCAAATATTTTCCGGCGATTCCCGGCCGATATCCAGCCAATGGGCCGCCTCTTCCCGCCGAAACCAGGTCAGCTGGCGCTTGGCGTAGCGGCGGGTGCCGCGCTTTATCAGTTCCACCGCGGTCTCAAGCGGTATTTCGCCGTCGAGGCAGCGTATCAGTTCCTTATAGCCGATGGCCTGCATGGCCGTGGAGCCCCGCACGCCGGGGACCGCCAGCAGCCGTTTCACCTCGCCGGCCAGCCCCCGGGCCATCATGGCATCCACGCGCTGATCAATGCGGGCGTAAAGTTTCGCCCTGTCGTCACAGCCAAGCGCCAGCATCACCGTGCGGTAGGGCGACGGCGCAAGGCGGGCGCGGCGTTTCATCTCGCTCATGGGCACGCCGGTAAGACGGTATACCTCGATGGCGCGGATGATACGGCCGAGATCCGCGGGTGGCAGCGCCGCGGCCGCCTCGGGGTCACATGCGCTCAGCTCCCGCAGCAGACTCTCGCCGCCCTCCCGCCGCGCCCGCTCCCGCAGTGCGGCCCGCAGGGTCTCATCCCGGCCCGCCGAGCGGTCAAACTGCAGATTGCCCAGCAGCGAGTCCACATAGAGCCCGGTGCCGCCGGCCACGATGGGCAGCCGGCCGCGGGCGCGGATTTCCCGAATGACCCGGGAAGCGGACGCCACATAATCCGCCACCGAATAAGGCTGCGCCGGGTCGGCCACATCCATCATGTGATGGGGCACGCCGCGGCGTTCCTCCGGGCCGGGCTTGGCGGTGCCGATATCCATGCCGCGATAGATCTGCATGGAGTCGGCGGACACGACTTCCCCGCCGCAGCGCAGCGCCAGCTCCACGGCGAGGGCCGTCTTGCCCGAGGCGGTGGGGCCGACGACCGCGACCACCGGAATCTTTTCTTCCCCCGCAACAGGGATTGCAGGCTGCGCCATCGCGTTTCCTCCCGTCAGACCCGGCGGCCGAACTGTTTCTCGATCGTCGCGCGGGAAATGGCCATGACCACCGGCCGCCCGTGGGGGCAGGTGCGGATATCCGCGTACCCCAGCACCCGGCGCACGAGCTGGACCGCCTCGGCTGCTCCGGTGCGGTCGCCGCCCTTGATGGCGGCCCGGCAGGCCACCGAATGATAGAGCTCGTCGAGCCGCACGGGGGCCACATCTTTGCGGTGGGCCAGCAGCTGGTCGGCCATCTCGGCCACGGTGGCGGCGATTTCGCCGGGCTGCAGATAGGAGGGCGCCGCTCGCACCAGCAGCACCGGGGAGCCGAAATCTTCCGCCGCGAAACCCGCCTTGCGCAGCAGAGCGAGGTTTTCCACCGCGGCGCGGTGCTCTTCCTGGGTGAGCGTCACCGGCTCCGGGCGCAGCAGCTGCTGGGAGACAGTGGAAACGCCGGCCTTGAGTTCCTCGTAAATAATACGCTCATGGGCGGCATGCTTGTCGATGAGCAGCAGCTCGTCGCCCGATTCCACCAGAATATAGGTGTCGAAACACTGCCCCGCCACGCGGAATTCCGGCGCATGGGCCGCCGGGGACGGATGCTTGGCGGCCACAATGCCCGGCGCGGCGTAATGGGGCACGCCGGAGGCTTCCGCCGCCAGGTAGTCGCCGGCAAATGAGCCTTCCGCAGAGGCAGGCTCCGCAGAAGAAATCGCAGCAGGCGGCTGAACCGGAACGCCCGCGTCGGGGCGGCTGTTTTCCACCGCCGGGGCGGAATCGGTGGAATCGGGCATTGGGGCCGGACGCGGCGCGGGTGCGGAAGGGGTATAGACGACCCGGGTGGGGTCCGCCAGCATGGCGGGCCGATCGGGGCCCTGCGCCTTCACCACGCCGCTCAGGTCGATGCGGGTCTGGAGCGCCGGAGCGCCGGCGGCAAACGCGGGCTTCCGGCGCTCCGGCTGAGGCAGATGAAAATCGGCGGGCGTGTCGAGCTGCGCCAGCGCATTTTTGGCGGCGTAATAGACGGCGTTAAAAATCTGCCGCTCGTCGGCAAACCGCACCTCGATTTTGGCCGGATGCACATTGACATCCACAAGCGTGGGGTTGAGCTTCAGATGCAGCACACAGCCGGGAAATTTTCCCACCATGACGCTGCCGCGATAGGCTTCATCCAGCGCGGCCATGGCGGTTCTGGATTTGACCAGCCGCCCGTTGATGAAGAAAAACTGATAGTTGCGGCTGCGGCGGGCTCCCACGGGCTTGGTGACAAAGCCCGAGATTTCCACCCCGCTCAGGGAATAGTCGGCGGGGATGAGTTCCCGGGCGAAATCCCGCCCGAGCACGGCATGGACGGCCGAAATCAGCCGGCTGTCGCCGGGGGTATGCATTTCTTCCTTGCCGTCGCGCAGATAGCGCAGCGACACTTCGGGGTGGGAAAGTGCAATGCGCTCGGCCACCGCCGTCACCGCGTTGCCCTCCGACACGTCTTTTTTGAGAAATTTCATGCGGGCCGGCGTGTTGAAAAAGAGGTCGCGCACGATCACCGTGGTGCCCCGCGGGCAGCCCGCGTCCCCCCGGGCGGTGATCTCGCCGCCTTCCAGCTCGATGCGGCTGCCCGATACCTCCCCCTCGGTGCGGGTCATCAGTTCCACCCGTGCCACTGCGGCAATGGAGGCCAATGCCTCCCCGCGGAAACCGAGGGTGCCGATGGCCTCCAGATCGTCGGCCGTGCGCACCTTGCTGGTGGCGTGGCGCTGGAACGCGGCGGGCAGGTCTTCCCGCAGGATGCCGCCGCCGTTGTCGGTGACGCGGATAAAGGCCACGCCGCCGCTGCGGATCTCAAGCGTCACGGCGGTGGCGCCGGCGTCGATGGAATTCTCGAGCAGCTCCTTGACGGCGGAAGCAGGACGTTCCACCACCTCGCCCGCCGCGATGCGCTCCGCGACGCTTTTTTCCAGCAGATGAATCCGATTCATAGGCATGACCTCCGTTCTCCGGCTCACAGCCGTTATTTCGACGCGCCGCCTTTGGCGGTATGACACAATTCGAACAGAATATTGAGCGCCTCGATGGGCGAGAGCGTGTTGGCGTCGATGCTCCGCAGGCGGGAAAGCACCTGCTCGCTCACCGGGTCGATGAGCGACACCTGCTGGGACGCGGCCGCCGCCTGCTGCCGCACGGCCGCAAGCTCCCGCCGGCGCAGCTCCACCGGGCGCCCGGCTTCCAGATCCTTAAGTATTTCCTTGGCGCGGGCGACCACCGCCTCGGGCACGCCGGCGAGCTTGGCCACCTGGATGCCGTAGCTCGCGTCGGTGCCGCCGCGCAGGATGCGCCGCAAAAACGTGATGTCGTCCCCGTGGCGTTTGACGGCGATGTTATAGTTGCACACGCCGGGCAGCAGTTCCTCGAGCTCGGTGAGCTCGTGGTAATGGGTGGCGAAAAGGGTCTTGGCCCCCAGGCGCTTCTTATCCCACACATACTCGGCCACCGCCCGCGCGATGCTCAGCCCGTCGAAGGTGGAGGTGCCGCGGCCGATCTCGTCGAAAATCAGCAGGCTGTCGGCGGTGGCGTTTTCGAGGATATGGGCGACCTCGCTCATTTCCACCATGAAGGTGGACTGGCCGCCCGCCAGATCATCCGACGCGCCCACGCGGGTGAAGATGCCGTCCACCAGCCCCACATGGGCGCTGGCGGCCGGAACGAAGCTGCCCGCCTGGGCCATGAGGACGATGAGCGCCACCTGGCGCATATAGGTGGATTTGCCCGCCATATTCGGCCCGGTGATGACGGCCACACGGTTCTGATCCTTGTCGAGGGTGGTGTCGTTGGGCACGAAAGGCACGCCCGACAGGATATCCTCCACCACCGGGTGGCGCCCGTCTCGGATGAGTATTTTGCCGTCGAGGGCCATTTCCGGCCGGCAGTAATGGTTGCGCACCGCCGTCTGGGCAAAGGAGGCCAGCACGTCCAGCTGGGCCACGGCGGTCGCCGTGCTCTGGATACGGTGAAGCTGCTCCGCCACCTTGCGGCGCACGCCGTCAAACAGCTCGTATTCCAGCTGCACCACCCGCTCCTGGGCGCCGAGCACGCGGCTTTCCAGTTCCTTGAGTTCCTGGGTGATGAAGCGTTCGCCGCCCACCAGCGTCTGTTTGCGGATGTAATCCCCCGGCACCTGGGGAAGGCTTGAGTTACTGACCTCTATGTAATAGCCGAAAACCCGGTTGTAGCCGATTTTGAGATTGCGGATGCCGGTGCGGTCTTTTTCCCGCGCCTCGATGTCGGCCAGCACACCCTTGCCGCCCCGCATGATGTCGTGGAGCTCGTCCACCTCATGGTTGTAGCCGGCACGGATCATGCCACCCTCCCGCACCGAAACGGGGGGCTCGTCCACAATGGCGGCGGCGATGAGCGCGCGCATATCCTCCAGCGGGTCGATGCGGGTGTCGATGTCCTCGAGCAGGCGGGCATGGGTGTCTTTCAGGCTGGCCTTGATCTGCGGCAGGCGCTCGATGGTCTGCTGCAGCGAGCGCAGCTCCCGGGCGTTGGCCGAGCCGTAGACGATGCGGGTCATCAGACGTTCCAGGTCGTAGACCCCGTCGAGAGCCTCTGCGATACCGTCGCGCAGCAGCGAATCGCCGCAGAGCTCTTCCACCGCGTTATGGCGGCGGACGATTTCGGCCAGGTTGAGCAGCGGCTGCTCGATGGTGGTGCGGATGAGCCGCTTGCCCATGGCCGTGCGGGTACGGTCGAGCACGTGGAGCAGCGTGCCCCGGCGCTCGCCCCGCAGGGTCTCGCACAGCTCGAGGTTGTGCCGCGTGGCGGCGTCGAGGCGCATATACTGCTCCTCGCTGTAATAATAGAGGCTGTCGAGCCGTTCCATACCGGTGATCTGGGTCTCGTGCAGATAGCCCAGCAGCGCGTTAAGCGCCCCCACGGCGGCCGGGCGGCCCTCCAGCCCCGCTTCTTCCGCTGTGGATTTGTGAAACTGGGTCAGCACGGCGGCGGGATCGGCGGAAAACGCCTCCTCCCCCGGGGTGTTGACCACGCAGCGGATGCGGTCGCTCAGAAATTCCCGCAGGTCGGCCATGGCGGCCGAGGATGCGTCGAGCAGGATTTCGCTGGGGCGATAACGGCCGACCTCGTTGCACAGCCGCAGCTCCAGCTCGTCGCCATCGAGCTCGGTGACATGGGTCTCGCCGGTGGAAATGTCGGCAAAACATATGCCGGCACGGCCCTGCCGCACGCACACGGCGGCGAGAAAATTGTTGCGCCCCTCGTCGAGCATGCTGCCCTCGATGACCGTGCCGGGCGTAATGACCCGCACGATGTCGCGCTTCACAAGCCCTTTTGCCTTGGCGGGGTCCTCGGTCTGCTCGCAGATGGCCACCTTATAGCCCTTTTCCACGAGCCGCGCGATATAGCCCTCGCAGCTGTGGTAGGGGATGCCGCACATAGGCGCGCGCTCCGACAGGCCGCAGTCCTTGCCCGTGAGGGTCAGCTCCAGTTCCCGGGAGGCGAGCTTCGCGTCGTCGTAAAACATCTCATAAAAGTCGCCGAGCCGGAAAAACAAGATTTTGTCTTTATGCTGCGCCTTGATTGCCAGATACTGCTGCATCATCGGTGTCGGTTCCGCCATCGGGTCGCGTCACTCCTTTCATCCGGTCATCCGTACGGTGCCGCGGTCAGCGGCAGCCGGCGCAGCCCTCACAGTTGCCGCTGCAGGAGCCGCCCTCCGGCACTTCGCCGGTGACGGCCAGCTGGATGATGGCGTTGATCTGGGCGTTGATCTCATCCATCGCCTCTTTGGCGGCGGCGTATTCCTTCATGCCCGGGTCTTCCATGATTTTTGCGTAAAGCGTACGGATCTCGTCTTCCAGCGCGCCGATCTTCTCTTTGTCATCCGGAGCGGTCTTGTACTGCCGCGAGAGCGCGAGCTTTTTGAGGTTGAATTCCCCAATCAGATGCTGCAGAGCGGGGTCGGCATCGTTGGCCGCCCGGGCCACCTGCATGCGGTGGCAGCGTGGGTCCTGCTGGATGCTTTCCGCCAGTTCCCTGGCTTTTTCAATGACATCGGCCATGATTATTCATTCCTTTCGCCGGCGGCCCGCTCTGTGGCGGCTGCCGCCGTGTGCCCATATGCGTCGCCGTCGGGGGCGTCCGGCTCCGCCAGCTCCCCCAACAGCATGAATTTCTGAAGCTTGGTGATTTTTACCCGGCAGAAGTGCCCGGCCATTTCCGGCCCCGCCGGGAAATCCACGATCGTATTGCTCTGGGTGCGGGCGGTCATCCAGCCGGGGCCGGTCTTGCCCGGACCCTCGCATAGCACCCGCACCGTCGCCCCGGCAAAGCGGCTCAGACGCCGCTCGCCGATCTCATCCTGCGCGGCCAGCAGCTCGGCCATCCAGCGGGTCTTTTCCTCGTGGGGCACGGGGTCCGCCATGCGGGCGGCCGGCGTGCCCCGCCGGGGCGAATAGATAAAGGTGAAAAGCCCGTCGAACTGCACACGGCGCACCACATCGAGCGTCTGTTCGAAATCCTCGTAGGTTTCGCCGGGGAAGCCGACGATGATGTCGCTGGTGAGCGACAGCCCCGGCACGATGGCCTTGGCCCGGTCGGTGAGAGCGAGATACTGCTCCTTGGTGTAGCGGCGGTTCATGGCCTTGAGCACCCGGTCGCTGCCCGACTGGAAGGGCAGATGGATGTGCCGCGCCACCTTGGGGCAGTCGGCCATGGCGTGAAAGAGCGCGTCGGTCGCGTCCTTGGGGTGGGAGGTCATGAAGCGGATGCGGAAATCGCCGGGGATGGCGTCGATCTCGCGCAGCAGCCGGGCGAAGGGGTAGCCCTCCGGCAGGTCGTTGCCGTACGAATTGACGTTCTGCCCCAGCAGGGTGATGTCTTTATACCCGGCGGCGACCATTTTGCGGGCCTCCGCCAGCACGTCCTCGGGGCGGCGGGAGCGTTCCCGCCCGCGCACATAGGGCACGATGCAGTAGGTGCAGAAATTGTTGCACCCATAGCTCACGGAAAGCCACCCCTTGACCCCGTCGCCCCGACGCATGGGCAGCCCCTCGGCAATGAAATCCTGGGGCTGCGTGTCCACCACGCGGCCGCCGCGGGTCAGCGCCTCATACAGCAGCTCGGGGAAACGCCAGAGCGCCCCGGTGCCGAATACCATATCCACGTGGGGGGCCAGCTTCTTGACCCGCTCGGCAGCGCCCTCTTCCTGCATCATGCAGCCGCACATGGCAATGAGCATCGACGGCTTCTGCGCCTTATAGGGTTTTAGAGCGTTGACGTTGCCCAGCGCGCGGCGCTCGGCGTGGTCGCGCACCGCGCAGGTATTATAGATGACCAGGTCCGCCCCGGTCATATCGTCGGTAAAATCGTACCCCATCCCGGCGAGCATGCCGCCGAGTTTCTCACTGTCGCTGACATTCTGCTGACAGCCCAGCGTGCGGATATGCGCCAGAGGCCGTTTGCCCCCATTAAGGCCGCGCACCAGTTCCATAAAGTGCCGCTGCCGGGTCAGCTGCGTCTGATCGATCTGCAAAGAAGTCCTCTTTCCCATTTTTCGGTCCCATGCGGCCGTAGGATCAATCCGGTCGGAATCGACCGTTTCCTACTCTATTATTGTATCCATTCCCGCGGGCGGTGTCAACGCATGACGGGGCCGGTGCCGGGGCAAAAAAAGGCCGCCCCTTACGGGACGGCCTTGAGTCAGGCAATTGCTTACGCGCGGTAAGCCTTGTGGAAAAGAGCCTCGATCTCGGGCACGGTGACATCCCGCGGGTTGCCCGGGGTGCACACGTCGAGGGACGCGGACTTGGCAAGAGTCGGGATATCCTCTTCCTTGACGCCGATCTTGTCAAGGGTCTGGGGGATGCCTACATCCAGCGACAGCTTGCGCACCGCGGCCACCGCGGCTTTTTCATACTCGGCCGCGCTCATGCCGGTCACATCCACGCCCAGGGCCTTGGCGATATCGGCGCATTTCGGGCCGATGGTCGAAGCGTTGAATTCCAGCACATAGGGCAGCAGCAGCGCGCAGGCCACGCCGTGGGGCGTGTCGTAAAAGGCGCTGAGGGTGTGAGCCATGCCATGCACGAGCCCTAGGCCAACGTTCGAGAACGCCATGCCGGCCACATACTGGGCCACGCCCATGCCTTCGCGGGCGGCAGGCTCGCCTTTGTTGACCGAATCGCGCAGATTGCGGCCGATCATTTCGATGGCCTTGATCTCAAACATGTCGGAAAGCTCCCACGCACCCTTGGTGGTGTAGCCTTCGATGGCATGGGTCAGCGCATCCATGCCGGTGGCGGCCGCGAGGCCCTTGGGCATGGTGGCCATCATGTCGGGGTCGATGACCGCGACGGCCGGAATGTCGTGGGGGTCAACGCAGACAAATTTGCGCTTCTTTTCCACATCGGTGATGACATAGTTGATGGTGACTTCCGCCGCGGTGCCCGCGGTGGTGGGGACGGCGATGATGGGCTTGCTGGGCTTTTTGGTGGGGGCGACGCCTTCCAGCGAGCGCACATCTGCAAATTCGGGGTTATTGGCGATGATGCCGATGGCCTTGGCGGTATCCATCGAGGAGCCGCCGCCGATGGCCACGATGAAATCCGCACCGCTGGCGTTGAATGCCTTGACGCCGGTCTGCACGTTCTCGATGGTCGGGTTAGGCTTGATGTTGTCATAGAGATCGTAGGGGATGCCCGCCGCCTTGAGCACGTCGAGCACCTTGCCGGTCACGCCGAATTTCACCAGCGCGCTGTCGGAGGTGACGAATGCCTTTTTAAAGCCGCGGTTTTTTGCTTCTTCCGCGACGTTGGCGATGGCGCCTTTGCCGAAATACGAGGTTTCGTTGAGAATCATTCGCATGACTGCCATGAATACCACTCCTTTTGTCGCATATGACGATGAAACTGTATATAAAGAAGATTGCGCGCCGTCAGTGGATATGGAAAATCCGGTCATAGCGTGCGGCCGCGGTGTCCCAGTCGGAGGTACCCTGCGGCTCGAAGCGCGTCAGCTCGAAGGAATCGGCAATGACTTGCCGGGCCTGGGCAAGGGAGGCGATCTCCCCCGCCGCCATGAGCTGCACCGAAATGTTGCCGAGCACGGTGGCCTCCACCGGGCCGGCCACCACCTCGCGCCCGCAGGCGCAGGCGGTGAGGGAGCAGAGCAGCCGGTCTTTCACGCCGCCGCCGATGACATGCAGCCCGTCGTAGCGGGTGCCGGTGATGGACTCGAGCTTTTCCAGTGAAAAGCGATACTTTAGCGCCAGGCTCTCGTAGATGCAGCGCATCACCTCGCCGCGGGTCTGGGGCACCGGCTGGCCGGTGCGCTCGCACTGAGCGCGGATGCGCGCGGGGATGTCGCCCGGCGTCAGCAGATCGGGCTCATCCGGGTCAATAAAGCTGCGGAAAGGCTTCGCCTCCCGCGCCGCCGTCTCGAGGTCGGCGAAGCTCAGCTCCTCGCCCTCCCGCTGCCACTGGCGGAGGGATTCCTGAATGAGCCACAGGCCGACGATATTTTTGAGCAGCCGGATGGTGCCGTCGTAGCCGCCCTCGTTTGTAAAGTTGGCGGCCAGTGCCTCGGGGGTGAGCACCGGGGCGTCGGTCTCGGTGCCCAGCAACGACCATGTGCCGCTGGAAAGGAAGGCGAACTTTCCTTCCGGCTTGGGCACCGACACCACGGCCGACGCAGTGTCGTGGGAAGCCACCGCCACCACCGGCATCGCCGGGACGCCAAACTGTTCCTGCGCCGCGGGCGACAGCGTGCCGCTCACCCGCCCCGGCATGAGGATGTCGGGAAAAATGTGCCGGGGAATGCCGTAGCGCGCAAGCACGCCGTCGGCCCACTGCCGGGTACGGGCATCCAGCAGGCCGGAGGTGGAGGCAATGGTGTATTCCGCCCGCCGCTCCCCGGTGAGGAAATAGGCAAACAGATCGGGGGTGAAAAGCAGCGTTCGCGCCTGCTCAAGCAGCCCGGGTCGATCGCGCCCCAGAGCCAACAGCTGATAGATAGTGTTGCACTCCATGAACTGGATGCCGGTGACGCCGTAAAGCTCCCGCCGCGGCATGACCCGGGCGGCCTCGTCGATCATGCCGCGGGTGCGGGTGTCGCGGTAATTGACGTGGTTATCCAGCAAATCGCCCCGCGCGTCGAGCAGGCCGAAATCCACGCCCCAGGTGTCGATGCCGATGCTGTCGGCGCCGCCCTGCCGGCGGCATTTGAGGATGCCCTGGCCGATCTCATAAAACTGACGCAGCGTATCCCAGTAAAACGTGCCGCGGAGCATCACCGGGTCGTTGGAAAAACGGTGGATTTCCTCCATCCGCAGCCGTCGGCCGTCGAAAAGCCCCCGCATGGCCCGCCCGCTGGAAGCGCCGAAGTCGAACGCCAGCACTCCCTTCGCCGTCTTCATGCCGTTCCCGTCCTTTCGCGGCCGGGCCCCGCGGGAACCCGGCCATTTTGTGAAATAATAAACAATGCCGGATAGACGGAGGCGGCGGCCTCCGTGCCGTTTACCGCTTGATGCCGGGATAGCGGCCGGTGAACTTCATCTTTTTGCGCAGCACTTCGAGCTCGCGGAGCTTGTCATCGGCAATCTCGTGACGCTCGCCGATCAGATGGCTCAACAGCATGACCTTCGCGTTGTACTCGAGGGTTTCCATGCGGTAATAAGCCGTGGTCAGGTCGCAGCCCACCGTGATGGCGCCGTGGTTTTCCAGCAGAATGGCATCGTGGTCGGGAAGATAGGGCGATATGGAATCCGGGATTTCCTCGGTCGAGGGCGTGCCGTATTTGGCAATCGGCACGTCGCCGAGGGTCAGCACCGCTTCGGGCATGATATATTTATCCAGCGGGATATGCGCCACCGCATAGGCCGTCGCCGTGGGCGGATGGGCATGCACGACCGAATTCACATCCGGCCGCTCGCGGTAGACACGGAAATGCATCTTGATTTCGGAAGAAGGCCGCAGCCCCGGAGTGTTGCACTCAAGCACTTCGCCCTGCTCGTTGACGCGCAGAATTTTTTCCGGCGTCAGGAAGCTCTTGCTCATGCCGGTCGGGGTGGCGAGAAATTCCCCGTTGCCGAGCTTGACGGTGATGTTGCCGTCGTTTGCGGCGATAAAGCCGAGCGTCCACAGACGGTGCCCCACGTCGCACATCTGCTCTTTGATTTCCTGCAAATCCATTTCCGAATAATCCCCTTTCATACATCCGTCCACGCCGGTCAGCTATTGAAAACGGACGGATAACTTGATAGTATTATAACAAGAGTGCGCATTGTTGTCCATACAGTTTAAAATATTGCGCATTATTCATGTTATACATCAAAATCGTACACAAATGCGCATGTATGCGCAGGCTCATCAAAAAGCGGGAGGAATTCCATGCTGTCGGTCGAACGTCAGGAAGCCATCCTCAAAGCTATGCGGCACAAGCACGCCGTGTCGGTGGAAACTCTCAGCCGCCAGTTTTTCGTCAGTGCCGCCACCATCCGGCGGGATCTGGAGCGGCTGACCAAGCAGGGACTGATCAAACGCACCTACGGAGGCGCCGTGCTGCTCGACGGCAGCAGCAGCGACATCCCGCTGCCGCTGCGGGAGGGTGAGAACACCGGCACGAAGGAGCGTCTGGCGGGCCTGGCGGCACAGCTGCTGCGCGGGGGCGGCACGGTGTTTCTCGATTCCAGCTCCACCGTTTCCCGCCTGGTGCCACATATTTCGGCGCTGAGCGGGCTGACAGTCGTCACAAACGCTCTCAAGACCGCTCTGCAGCTGGGGGAATACCGTGGCGTGCGGGTTTACTGCACCGGTGGATTGGTGCGGGATAATTCCATATCGGTGGTGGGGCTGTCGGCCCGGGATTTTCTCGCCGGCTGCCATGCCGATATTGCCTTTTTTTCCTGCCGCGGTTTCTCGTTTGACACGGGTGTCACTGAGGCGTCGGACGAGGAGGCCGGCATTAAGCAACAGATGATCCGTTCGGCGGCCAAACGGGTGCTTCTGTGCGACAAAAGCAAGGTGGGGCACACCTATTTCGCTTCGATCTGCCCCATCGAGGCCATCGACGTGCTTGTCACCGACGCGGATTTCACGCCCGATCAGTGCCGGACACTGGCCGACGCCGGGGTGCGGCTGCTCCGCCCCGGCGACACGGAACCGCTGTGAATACATAAAAAGTGCCCGGAAAACGTGTGTTTCTCCCGGGCACTTTTATGGCAGCTTCAGAATATATTTGAACGACGGTCTTTGCTTTACGGATAATATCCGCAAATGCATTCCATGTGCTTGTCCGCCGCCGAAAGCGACGTTAAAAAACAATTTTGTCGTTTTCTAACGGCGGCGCGTATGATTCGCCCGCGCCGTGGAAAAGACCGGTCAGTTCGGGTGTGATTTCTCGGTTGCCCGTTTCGAACACCCGGAAGCCGGCCTTGGCGACCATCCGCACTTCCGGCTCGGTGTAGTCACCTTCCCGCAGCCGGCGGCCGGATTTATCCGTGATCACGTAATGGCGGTGCTCCGGCATGCCGCATGCCTCCTTCCACTGTGTCCGTCGTCTCTGATATTGTATGACGCGGGCTGAGCAACGGTCCCTGACCGGTGGCGCGTGCATCGGCCCGAAATCCTTTCGGCTTCTCTCATAGTATCGTCCGTCCGCGCAGACTTATCGGCTATCCGCCCGATCATGAGCCGACATTCTGACCAAAGTTTCGATCCAATTTTGTAATATTTACATATTGTCTGTCTGCTTACGTGTAATTTATGTGAATTTATCTGGAATTTTCCGCTTTGGGGCGGAATTCGGACGGATTGAAGCGCACGGTGTCTTCCTATTGTATGGATTTTATGCGATAATGATGCCGGACATATGCCGTCGCAGTTGGAAATAGGAGGAACCGCCATGATAACCGCCGTGCTCAACCGCATGATCGCCTATAACGGTACGGATACCCGCCGGGTGGCCCACGCGCTGAAGGTTTTCGCTTTCGCCCAGGCCCTCAGCGGCGATATGGAGCCCCGCGCGCGCCGGACGCTGCTGCTGGCCGCCATCCTGCACGATATCGGCATCCACAACGCCGAGCGCAAATATCAGTCGTCCGCCGGCCCGTATCAGGAGCTGGAGGGTCCGCCTGTTGCGCGGGAAATACTGGCCGCCGAAGGTGCGCCCCCCGAAACGGTCGAACGGGCCTGTTTCCTCATCGGGCACCATCACAGCTACGCCGCGGTGGACGGGGAAGATTTCCAGATCCTCATCGAGGCGGATTTTCTGGTCAATATCGACGAGGAACGTCTGCCCACCGACGCCATCCGGCATATCCGCGACCGGTATTTCAAGACAGCAGCCGGCAGGGCCGCCCTGACGGCGCTGTACGGGCCGCTGAACGCTGAGTAAAATTCACGTTCGATTCATACGCTGCCGCTCCCGATGTGTTATAATAGAAGGAACGAATGCGGCTGCAGCCATTCCGTAAAAAATCGGGGCATTGGGGAGCGTTTCGCCTTCCGGCAGGAGGGCGCAGCGCGGCTCTGCCCGGCTTCGCATGGGACGGTTGGAAGAAAGGACGAGCATTATGACGATTCGGGTGCTCTATTACAGCAAGGGCAAACACACAAAACAGGTGGCCGAGGCCATCGCCCAGGCCGTGCAGGAAAAAGCGGAAGCCGTGCCGCCCGCCTACCCGGCGGACAATGTACGGCTGCTTTTCCTCGGCTCGGGGGTCTACGGCGGCAAAGCGGGCAAGCCGATGGAAGAATACATCGGGCTGCTCAGCAGCTCGCGGGTGCAGAACGTGGCGCTTTTTAGCACTGCCGGCAGCGGCGGCGACGGCGCCATCCGGCAGATGCGGCAGATGCTGACCGACCGCGGCATCCATGTGCTCGATGAGAGCTTCACCTGCCGGGGGCAGTTCGCTCTCTTTCTGAGCCGCAACCACCCCGACGCCGCTGACCTGAAGGCCGCGCAGGAATTTGCGCAGAAGGCCATGGAAAGCGTCAAGGCCTGAGTCACCGCGTGCAAAAACCGCTCCGTTTCCGGTAAACCGGAAACGGAGCGGTTTTGTTATGCAAAAGTGCGTCCCTGTTAAGCCGAGCGCGCGACGCCCGCCGCAAAAGTGGCAGCCGCGCAGAAAGCCCCATACCCCGAAAGGCCGGTCAGACGTTAAAGCGGAACACCACCACGTCGCCGTCTTGCATGACATACTCCTTGCCCTCGCTGCGCAGCAGGCCCTTTTCCCGCACCGCCGCCATATTCCCGCAGGCGATCAGGTCGTCGTAGGAGACGACTTCGGCCCGGATAAAGCCGCGCTCAAAATCCGTATGGATCTTGCCGGCGGCCTGAGGCGCCCGCGTGCCCTTGGTGATGGTCCATGCACGCACCTCCTCGGCCCCCACGGTGAGGAAGGAAATGAGCCCCAGCAGGCTGTAGCTCGCCCGGATGAGGCGGTCGAGGCCGGATTCTTCCAGCCCCAGGTCGCTGAGAAACAGTTCCTTTTCCTCGTCGGAAAGGGAGGCCATCTCTTCCTCCATTCGGGCGCAGATGGGGATGACACCGGCTCCTTCTGACTGCGCCTGCCGGCTGACTTTCTGAAAATTCATGTTTTGCGCGAAGCCGCCCTTGAAGTCGGCCTCGCTCATGTTGGCTGCGTAAATGACGGGCTTGGCCGTGAGCAGCGACATGGCCGAAAGGATGAGCGACTCGTCCTCGGTGCAGGGCATGGAGCGCACGGGATTGCCCGCTTCCAGGTGGGCCTTGATCCGCTCGAGCAGCTCGACTTCCTTTTCGTAATTTTTGTCGCCCTTGGAAAGCTTTTTCGCCTTGTCGATACGGCGGTCGACCATTTCCATATCGGAAAAAATCAGCTCGAGGTTGATGGTTTCCATATCGCGCAGGGGGTCGACGCTGCCTTCCACATGGATGACGTCGGTATCCTCAAAGCAGCGGGTCACATGCACAATGGCATCCACCTCGCGGATATGGGAAAGAAACTTGTTGCCCAGCCCCTCGCCCTTGGAAGCGCCGCGCACCAGCCCGGCGATATCCACGAATTCGATGATTGCCGGGGTGGTCTTCTGTGGGTGATACATTTCCGTCAGCTTCTGCAGCCGTTCGTCCGGCACCGCCACCACGCCGACATTCGGCTCGATGGTGCAAAACGGATAGTTGGCCGACTCGGCCCCCGCATTGGTGATCGCGTTGAATAGGGTGCTCTTGCCCACGTTCGGCAGGCCCACAATCCCCAGTTTCATTTTCCATCATGCCCTTCCGTTGTATTGCTTTTGAGTCCGGGCCCGACGCCCGTCACAGTTCCACGATATGAGCCGCCACGCCGGCGGGCGTGATATCCACGACCCCGTAAGTAGGCACACCGTCCCGCGGGCTGCCCAGGCTGCCGGGGTTAAGAATATACAGCCCGTCGCGGTATTCCGTCAGCGGCACATGGGTATGCCCGAAAAGCAGGATATCGGCCCCCCGGGTCACCGCCTCGTCGACGACGCGGGAAAGGCCGGATTTGACATAGAACGCATGGCCGTGGGTGAAAAATATCCGTTTGCCGCCGAGCTCGGTCTCCCCCCGGTCGGGCAGGCCCGAGCCGAAATCGCAGTTGCCCGCCACGGCGAGGAACCGCCGCCCGGGATACATACCGCGCATCTCGGCAAGATCCCATTCGCCGTCGCCCAGGTGGATATAGAGTGCCGCCCGGGGCTGCTGGCGCATCGCCGTTTCCAGCCGCGCAATGCGGCCGTGGGTATCCGAAACCACCACGACCCGGAGCAGCCGCTCCGGCGCCGAATTCTCCGACAAGGCCGTCGAGTCCTTCCCTGCCCGGCGCGGAGCCGGGTTTTTGCCTGCGCCGGGCCGATGCGCCGGCGGGCCGTATCTATCATAATCCAAAGTCATGCCCCCGTCAAATGCCGCATACAATAATATGAATATTTTTTTCGCGCGCCGTGCCCCCGCGGCCCGGGGCGCCGAAAGGGGTTATCGCGATGGCTCAGGACAATTCCCGCAATATCCAGAACGAGCAGATCGAAGCCATGATCCGCCTGGCGAGCGGCAAGCTCCATATGACGCCGGAACAGCTCCACGGCATTCTATCCGACCCGGGGCAGACCGACGCGCTGCTCAGCCGCATCGGCGGCAAGACCGCCTACGACAGCGCCGTGAAAGATCCCGGGGCCGTGGAAAAGCTGCTCCGCGAAAATCCCCAGGCCCGCAAACTCATCGAGAGCCTGCTGAACGGCGGCAAGGAGCGCTGAGCCGCCCTCCGACGGCCCGGCGCGCATCGAGAAAGGGATGACCGGCAGCAATGGACGATATGTCCCGGAAAATCAACGAGTTTCTTTCCGACCCGGAAAGTATGGAAAAAATCCGCGGTCTGATGGGGATGCTGGGCGTGGCCCCGGGCGCAAGCCAGGAGCCCGCCGCCCCCGCGGCGGCGCCGGCCTCGCCGGCAAACCAGGGCGAAGGGGCTCCCCAGCCCATGCCGGGCAGGATGCCCGACATGCCGCTGGACCCAACGATGGTGCGCAACATGATGCGCGCCTTTGACATGATGCGCACCGACGACCCCCGCATCACGCTGCTGCTGGCCCTCAAACCCAACCTGAGCGAAGACCGGCGCCACCGGGTGGACGAGGCCATCCAGCTCATGCGGCTGATCCATCTGATCCCGCTGCTGCGGGAGGGCATCTTCCCCGCCGGAAGCTCCGCTGGGAACCCCGGCGGCCCCGGGCCGGCCTGACCCGCGGCGCGGAAAGGAGGGATGCGCCCCATGGCGCAGAATTTACCGGAAAACGAGGACGATTTCATCCGCATGCAGCAGGAAGCCATCCGCCGGGTGAGGGAAATGCAGGAGCGCGCCCGCCGCACGCTGGCGGACGCCGGCATGCCCATCCAACCGGCCGTGCCGGACCCGTTTCCGCCCGGGCCGGCACCGGAGGTTCCTCCGGCAGCTCCCCCGGAGTCACCGGCTCCGCCGCCCCGCCGGCCCGAGCCGGTGCCATTCCTGCCGGTGGACCCGGCGCGGCTGCTGCGGGAACTGCCGCTGCCGCTCAAAGGCGACCAGTTGCTGCTCATGGGCATGATCTATCTGCTTTACCGTGACGGCGGGGATATCTATCTCATTCTGGCGCTGGTGTTCATCCTGCTGGTCTGACCAGCCGGCCCCTCTTTTTTAAATAAGGGCACATCTTCCCGTTTTTTCGCATAATTTTCGTGTTACGCTCGTGAAAAAGCGGCAATCCTATCCGGGGGAGTGGTTTCAATTGCCGGGGAAAATCGTCTATTTCGACGCCAGCGAAAAGCTGGTACAGTGGAAACTCAACGACACACTTTACCGTCTGATCCACGAAAGCGGCAAGGCCGGGAAAAAAATAGCGGTCGTGTGCATCGGCACCGACCGTTCCACCGGCGACAGCTTCGGGCCGCTGACAGGGCATCTGCTGTCGCGTCTGAACCCGGGGAATTTCGAGCTTTTCGGCACCTTCCGGGAACCGGTGCATGCGCTGACGCTGCCCCAGACGCTGCGGCACATCGACCTTGCCGCGTCGCTTGTGATCGCGGTGGACGCGAGTGTGGGCAGCCCCGATTACGTCGGGCACATCGGCATAGGGACGGAGCCTGTGCGCCCGGGGAGCGGGCTTGGCAAGGATCTGCCGGCCGTGGGCGATATCGCCATCACCGGCATCGCCGCGGCCGGCGGGGTCGCGCCTTTCCTGATGCTGCAAAACGCCTCGCTGGGCATGGTTTACAATATGGCCGAAAAGACCTGCTGCGCCATCCAGACGGCGCTTTACCGGCTGCGGCTGGAAACGCGCGCCGCACGCAAAGCCTGCCCCTCCGCGGGCTGCGCCGACCTGCCGGCCTAACGCTCCGCCGTATTCCCGGCGCTCTCTTTGTAAAGGGCCGCCCGGTCCACGCCGGTCTCTTTCGCGGCCCGTTTGACCGCCGCCGTGCGGGGCGCTCCCGCAGCCATATAGGCGTCGACTTTCGCCAGAGCTTCCTCCATGCCGCCGGCCTCCGGGCCGACGGTCTGCGTATCGCCCTTTACCGCGGCGGAGGGGCCGCTCTCTTCCCGGGGCTTGCCCTCCACCACCAGCACGAATTCCCCGCGGGCGGTGTTTTCCCGGTAAAAGGCCGCCGCCTGCGACAGCGTGGTGCGGATGACCTCCTCGTGGATCTTGGTCAGTTCCCGCACAAGCGAGACGCGCCGGTCGCCCAGCGCGGCGTAAAGATCCCGCAGCGTGGCACGCAGTTTGTGGGGTGCCTCGTAAAAAATCAGGGTACGGGGCTCATCCACGACGGATTCCAGATGCTCCCGCCGGCTTTTGCGGTTGACGCTCAAAAAGCCCTCGAAGCAGAAACGGCCGGTGGGCAGCCCCGAAATGCTCAACGCGCTGATAGCCGCGCAGGGGCCCGGCACCACTGACACGGGTATGCCCCTCTCGGCGCACGACGCCACCAGATCCTCCCCGGGGTCGGAAATGGCGGGCATGCCGGCGTCGCTCACCAGCACGCAGCATTCCCCCGCCTCCATGCGGCGCAGGATGGTCTCGCCGTGATCCCGCTTATTGTGCTCGAAATAGCTGATCAGAGGCTTTTTCAGCCCCAGATGGTTGAGCAGCTTGAGCGTGACACGGGTGTCTTCCGCCGCGATAAAATCCGTCTGGGCAAGCGTCTGGGCAAAACGCTCCGAAATATCCCCCAGATTGCCGATGGGCGTCCCCGCCAGTATCAGTTTCCCCGTCATCCCGTTCCTCCTGTTCCGGCGGCCCTCATCGGCCGCATTCCCCGTAAATCCGCCGCATTTCGGCGGTTTCGCCGCCCTGTGCGTCCCGCATGAGCAGCGCCGGCTCGACGGCGAGCCCCGGCCGCCCGCCCCGGCGACCCTCCGCCAGCATCAGCCAGGGGGCGGAAAGCGTATCCCGCTGCACCGGGCGCAGGCGTTTGGGCTCCAGTCCGTTTTGCCGCAGCGTGGCGAAAAGCTCCGCCAGCCGCGCGGGGGGCAGGCACAAACACAGCCGTCCGCCCGGCTCCAGCAGCCGGGCCGCCGCCCCCGCCACGTCGCCGAGAGTGCAGGCGGTTTCCTGCCGCGCGGCGCGGGCGGCGGCGGAACGGCTGAGGTGCCCCGCACCCACGGGCGTATAAGGCGGATTGCAGGCCACCAGGCTGAACCGGCCCGCGAATTCCACCCCCAGGCGGCGCAGGTCGCATGTGTGCACGGTGACATCCTCGATGCCGCTCATGGCCACGGCCCGTCGGGCCATATCGGCCGCTTCCGGCTGCAGCTCGAAGGCATCCACCGGCTGGGTCAGCCCCGCGCGCCGCCAAAGCAGCGGCAGGATGCCGCAGCCGGTGCCCAGATCACCCAGCCGGCGGGCGGGGCTGCGCCCCGTACCCGGCCGGGCCGCGGTGGCCGCAAAATCTGCCAGCAGCACCGCGTCGACGCCGAAGGCATGGGCGGGGGACACGATGGCCCGCACGCCCCGGCCCAGATTTTCCAGCCGCTCGCCTTCCCGCAGCAAATTTTCCACCTCCCCGGCATCCGGCCTTATCCGTCAATTAAAATTGCCGGATTTTCGCAACAAAACCGCGCCCGGCCAGAAAAAGGCGAAAAGGTTGCCCGCGGCGCTCGGCGCATTTTGGTGCGGTCGGGCCCCATTTCAGCCGAAACGGACAAGCCTTCGGTTTCACAGACAGAGCCCGGGCGAATAAAAAGAAACCTGCGTCTGGACGCAGGTTTCGGAGAAAAGACCCCAACATAACAAGGCAAATCAATAAGTACCAAAATCAGGCCTGTTTCGGAGCCCCCACCGGGCAAACACTCGCGCAGGTTCCGCATTCGACGCAGGCACTTTCATCGATCACATATTTGCCGTCGCCCTCGGAAATACAAGAAACCGGGCACTCTGATGCGCAGGCACCACAGCTGATGCATTCATCACCAATTTTGTAAGCCATACTTTGCACCTCCCTTGCCGCATTGCCTTTATTCTATCACAATGCGGCAAAATTTCAATACATTCGGGGATTTTCCAAACATTTTGGCCAAACTGCATGATTTATTGCTTGTTCCCGGCGTCTTTTTGTCTCTTCTGCCGGCTGTGGCGGGGCTCCTCCGGCACTTTTTTACCGGCCGGGATGTCGCTTTCCTTCAGCGGACGCAGGCTGTCGCGCCCGTAAACCCGCGCGGGAGCATCCGGCTCGCTGTCGAGCTGCACCTTGAGCATCCCCGTAAGCAGCGCCACATCCTGCACCACGCCGTTGCCGTCAGGCGTGGCCACATAGGCCCCCACCTTCGGTGTGCGGCGCAGCAGATCCTCATAGGCCTCCTGCTCATATTTCAAGCAGCACATCAGCCGCCCGCAGGTGCCCGAAATCTTGGTCGGGTTGAGGGAAAGACCCTGCTCCTTGGCCATCTTGATCGACACGGGCTGGAAATCGCCCAGAAACGTGCTGCAGCAAAAAGGCTTGCCACACACGCCCAGCCCCCCGAGCATTTTGGCCTCGTCGCGCACACCGATCTGACGCAGCTCGATGCGGGTGCGAAAAACCGACGCCAAGTCCTTGACCAACTCACGGAAATCCACCCGCCCGTCGGCGGTGAAATAAAAGAGAATCTTGTTGTTGTCAAAAGTGTATTCCACGTCGATGAGCTTCATACCCAGGCCGTGATCGGCGATCTTTTTCAGACAGATGCGGAAGGCTTCTTTTTCCTTGCGCATGTTTTCTTCCACGCGGGCCATATCGTCGGCGGTGGCGGCGCGGATGACGCTCTTGAGCGGCTTGACGATGTGGTCGTCGGCCACCTCGTGATTTTGCATCATCACCTCGCCGCACTCGATGCCGCGGGCCGTTTCCACGATGGCGTGGTCCCCCGTACGAAAGCGGATGGCCCCCGGGTCAAAATAATACACTTTTCCGACGTTTTTGAACCGTATTCCAATGACTTCAGTCATATATCAATCCTCGCTCCTTTGCCGGAGCCTCATGAATCTATCTTATCGATTGGCTCCGTCCGCCCTGAACGGTGCCATCTCCCCTGCCTCCCGCGCCGTGCGGGGGGATTCGCGCATCGCCTGCCACAGGGAGGCAAACAGCCATGTCATCAGCAGACGGGGATTTGCGTAGCGTTCAGCCGCCGCCCGGGCCGCAAGCGCCAGCTGGATGCCCCCCGCCAGTGCACGCCGGGTAAAGGTGCGAGCCAGCCGGCCGGCCTCCTCCCCGCAGCCCGACAGACGGGTGGGTATACCGTTTTGGCCGGCCAATGCGTCGCGCAGCAACAGCGGGAGCAACTCGAGAAACGCGGCGCGCAGCGCGGCGTCTTTTTCCAACTCCCCTGTAATGCCGACAAAATCGAATAGGCTGCCGGTGCACAGCGTGCCGGCAAAGCGGCCGGCCAGAGCCACCGCCGCCGAAAAGCTGCCCTTTTCCAGCCCCTGCAGAGCCCGGCCGATGAGGCCGCCGGCCAGTTGGGAGGCCCGCTTCGCCTGCTCGGGCGCAAGGCCCGGCACGGCCTTTTCCAGCGCCTGCACGACCAGATCGTCCTTCACCGGGCCCAGCGGCACAACGACACAGCGGGAGCGGACGGTTTCCAGCACACGGGAGCGGCCGTCGCAGGTGAGAAGGAACCGCACGTGGGCCGGAGGCTCCTCGATGATTTTAAGCAGAGCATTCTGGGCCTGCTCGGTCATAAGGTGGATATCGGCCAGAATATAAACTTTACACGCCGCTTCGTTGGGGGCGACTTCGGCGTCCAGCCGCAGACGGCGCACCGTATCCACTGAAAAGGAACGGACGCCGCCTTCCGCCTGGGCCAATATGATATCGGGGTGCCCCCCGGCCAGCGCCTTGCGGCACGCGGAGCAAACGCCGCACGGGCGCTCGCCCGCCGACCGGCAGACGAAAGCCCGTGCCACGATACGGGCCAGCGTGCGCCTGCCCGAGCCCTCCGGGCCGTCGAGCAGAAGCGCATGGGGCACGCGGCCGGAACCGAACGCCGCCGCAAGCTGGCTTTTCGCCGCCTCGTTGCCGTAAAAATCGGGAAACAACATGGCGGTCAGACCTTTTCAAACCTCTCGACGTCGAGAACGAAGACCGTCGCGCCGCCTACGGTGACTTCCACCGGGAAGGACGTATAAAGCCCCACGCCGTAGGAGGCCGAGGTCGGCATCATCTGGCTGCGCTTGCGGCTGTGCTTTGCGATAATATCCAACACCTGCTGCACTTTGTCGTCGTCGACGCCGGTAATGAAGGTCGTGTTCCCCGCCATGAGGAAACCGCCGGTCGTAGCCAGCTTCGTGACGGAAAAGCCCTCTTTGGTCAAACCTGTGGATACCATGGAACTGTCATCGTTGCTGACGATCGCTAAAACTAGTTTCATAAGGATGAACGCCTCCTATACCGGCTTTTAGGGGCCGCCCGGCGCATCGGCGTCGGCACGGAGCCCAATTTTATTTTACCACTTTTACACAGCCTATGCCATAGCTTTTTATGGCGGCGGCCAAATTTTCGGTGATGCGCTCACCGGGCACCGCCAGCGGCACGCCGGGTGGACATGGGCAGCATGATTCGGCGGCCACCCGCCCCCCCGCGTGGTCGGCCGGCACCATTTCCCACGGGGCGCGCAGAGCCTGACCGAGGGGCATGGCGACAGCCGGGCGTTCCGGCTCCATGTCGGGCAAAGGCAGCGGCCGACCGGCAGGCAGGCGGCGCATCGCCCGCTCAAGACGGGTAAAATCCTCCTCCGGCTGGAAAGGCCCCGGCAGCAGCACCACATGCCGCCCGTCGCTCATTTCCGGTTCCACGCCGTTTTCCCGCAGGATGCGGGCCGCCTGCTCCCCCGTGCGGCCCAGGGAGGCGGCATCGAGTGTCAGGCGCACGGGGTCCATCTCTGCCTCCGGCGGCGTAAAACCACCGAGGGACGCGTAAAGCCGCCGCAGGCCGGCCACCCGCTCCCGGAGGGCCGCGAAGGCCGCGGCGCCCTCGGTCTCCATCCAGGCCCGGGCAATATCCAGCGACAGCAGGATGAGATACGACGGGCTGGTGGAACCGAAAAGGGCCATGGAGGCCCGGGCCGCGGGCGCGGCCGCCCCATCCCGCAGATAGAGCCAGGCCCCGCCCGTGAGCACCGGCAGGGTCTTGTGGGCCGAGTCGCACGTCATGGCGGCCCCGAGGCGCAGCGGGTGCCGGGCGCCGCCCTCCAGGCACAGCAGATGGGCCCCGTGGGCGTTATCCACCAGAAGCGGCACGCCGAAGGGCCGGCACACACGGGCTATGGCGGCGATATCCGCCATCACGCCGTAATAATCGGGGCTGGTCACCAGCACCGCCGCGGCCTTCGGGTGAGCGCGCAGCGCAGCGGCCACATCCGCGGCGCAGACGCGCCCCGGCAGGCCGGACCCCGCGAAAGGGCGGGGCCAGACCCACACCGGCTCGAGCCCCAGCAGGGCGGCGGCATTTACCGCGCTGCGATGGCTGCCCCGGGCGAGGATGATCTCCCCCCCGCCCCGGCCGGCCACGGCGCCGAGCATGCCCTGCAGACACAGGGTGGCGCCGCCCGCGCTCATGAGCGCGGCACCCGCGCC
>JAEWAE010000016.1 GCA_023391835.1 Bacillota bacterium | reverse complement strand
ACCCCCTTTTGCTTCATAATGCGGTTGGCAAACCTGCATCTATTTTAGCAAAAGGAGGTTTTCTTGTATCTAAAGATTTTTATCCTCACCAGCATAGCTGGTGGTTATTTCGCGCTAAAGCTATAATGCAACGGCTGCGGCGCGTGTGCCGCCGCCTGTCAGGAAGGCGCCATCGAAATGCGCGACGGCAAGGCCGTGCTGGCGCGGGAAGATTATTGCGACGGCCTGGGCAACTGCCTGCCCGCCTGCCCCGCGGACGCGATCACATTCGAGGAACGGGAAGCGCCGGCCTTCCGCGTGCCCGAGAAGGCCGCAGAGACACCCACGCCGCCTACGGGAGGCTGCCCGGGCAGCCGGGCCATGGCACTGCACCGTGCCCCCGGCCGGCCCAGGGCCGAAACGCAGCCGGAGGCACCGGCCAGCGAGCTGATGCAGTGGCCGGTACAGATCCGGCTCGTGCCGGTGAAGGCACCCTGGTTTGACGGCGCACGGCTGCTGGTGGCGGCCGACTGCACGGCCTATGCGTACGCGAATTTCCACCGCGACCTGCTGCGCGGGCATATCGCGCTCATCGGCTGCCCCAAGCTCGACGACACCGACTATTCCGAAAAGCTCACGGCCATCCTGCAGGAAAACGATATCCGCAGCGTGACAGTGGCGCGCATGGAGGTGCCCTGCTGCGGCGGGCTGGAGTTTGCGGTGCGGCGGGCGCTGCAGCAATGCGGCAAGATGATTCCCTGGCAGGTGAAGACCGTCGCCATCGACGGGCACATCACCGAGGAATAATGCAAAAGAGCCGGCGGAAAATCCGCCGGCTTTTTTCACGCTTTGTGACAAAGTTACGGAATCAGGGGCCGAAGCGGATTATACTAAGGACGAAATCCAGTAAAGAAAGGTGATCGACATGTCCGCTATGGAACTGAATACGAATAATTTCGACCAAACCGTCTCAAGCACCGAGCTGCCCGTCCTGATCGACTTCTGGGCCCCCTGGTGCGGCCCCTGCCGGATGCAGTCGCCCATTGTGGAGGCGCTGGCGGAGGAATTGGAGGATTCGGCCCTGATCGCCAAGGTCAATGTGGATGAAAACCCCGAGCTCGCCATGCGTTTCGGCGTCATGAGCATCCCGACCCTGCTGTTTATGAAAGACGGCAAGGCGGTCGGCCAGCGCACCGGAGTCACGCCCAAAGCCACGCTGCTGGCGCTGCTCAACTCGGTGCGCGCCTAGGCCCGGGCTCAACTGCCCAGCCTCCGCAGCCCGGGCAGATCTTTGAGCCGGATGCACCCGCGGGAAACTTCCAGCAGCCCCTCGTTTTGCAGGTAGCGCAGGGTGCGCGTGACGACCTCCCGCGCCGTGCCCAGATTGCGGGCGATGGTTTCGTGGGTCACGGCCAGGGAATCGGTGCCCTCAAGCACCGACTGCTCAAGCAGGAAGGCCGCCACCCGCTGCCCCATGTTTTTGGAAACCATCTGTTCCATGACCCACATGACCTCGGAAAACCGCGCCGCCACAAGTTCCATGGAAAATTCCCGCACGGCGGGATACCGGTCGGCCAGCGTTTTCCATACCGTGGCCGGGATACGCAAAATCCGGCTGGGTTTTTCGGCTTGAAGCGTCACGTCGAAGGTGATGTTGCGCAGCACACAGGAGGCGGTAAGGATGCAGACATCCCGCGGCAGCAGCCGGTAAAGGGTGATTTCCTTGCCGTCCTCCAACTCCACGAAGGCTCTCAACTGACCCTGTGCCACCAGCACCAGCCCGTTGCATTCCCGGCCGCGGCTGAGCAGCAGCCCGCCCTTTTCCGTTTCTTCCCGGCTGCCCGCCCGCCGCACGGTCTGAAGATCCGACTCATGCAGGGCCCCCAGCGGGGGCAGACACCTTTGTAAAAGTGTCAGATCATCCTGTTGCAGCATACGTTTCCTCCTTCCCGCCCGATTCCGGCGGTTTTATATTCCCACCGCCGGCCGCGGCGCCCCATTGACGGCACCGCAGCCGCCCGTGACTATATATATTGACTATGTATATGAGGTGACTTTGATGTTTTCATCCATGTTCGGCTCGAAAAAATATGAAACGATCACACCGGAAGAAGGCCGCCGGCGTCTGCAGGCAAACCCGGGCATCCGGCTGCTGGATGTGCGCACGCCGGAAGAATACCGCGAGATCCACATCCCTCACAGTATATCATTGCCGCTCGACCGGTTAAAGAGCGGCATCGAAAAAATCGTGTCCGACCGCGGCGCCGAGATCCTCGTCTATTGTCTGAGCGGGGCGCGGGCCGACACGGCCTGCCGGCAGCTGACCGCCATGGGCTACACCCGGGTGGCCACTATGGGCGGCATCCGCAGCTGGCCCTATGAGACCGAAAGGAGCCGCTGACACCATGAAAGTACTGATTGCCGGCGGGGTGGCCGGGGGCGCCGGCACGGCCGCCCGGCTGCGGCGCAACGACGAGAACGCGCAGATCATCCTGCTCGAGCGGGGCGGCTTTATCTCGTTTGCCAACTGCGGGCTGCCCTATTATCTGGGCGGCGTCATCGAGGACCGGGAGGAGCTTCTGCTTCAGACGCCCGAAAGCTTCCGCGCCCGGTTTGCCGTGGAGGTGCGCACCCACAGCGAGGTGACGGCGGTGGACCCGGCCGCCAAAACCGTCACGGTGCATGACCGCGAGGCCGGGCGGGTTTATCGGGAAAGTTACGACAAGCTGGTGCTGTCGCCCGGCGCCCGGCCGGTACAGCCGCCTATCCCCGGCGCCGACCGGCCCGAAGTATTCACCCTGCGCAACGTCGAGGATACCCTGCGCATCGCCGCTTATCTCGACACCCGCCGCCCCAAAAACTGTGCCATCGTCGGCGGGGGCTCCATCGGGTTGGAAATGGCCGAAAATCTGCGCCGCCGCGGCATTGGGGTAAGCCTCATCGAAGCGTCGGACCATGTGATGGCCACTCTGGATGCGGATATGGCCCACGGGCTGCATCGGGTCATCCGTTCCCACGGTGTGCGGCTGGAGCTGGGCGCGCGGGTGACGGAAATCGGCGCGGGCTCCGTCACCCTGGCCGACGGCCGGCACATAGCCGCCGACATGGTGCTGCTCAGCGCCGGCGTACGGCCGGACACGGATTTTCTCAAGGACAGCGGCATCCGGCTGGGCCTGCGCGGCGGCATCCTCGTGAACGAATACATGGAAACCTCGGCCCCCGATGTCTATGCCCTGGGGGACGCCGCGGTGGTGAAGGATTTCGTCACCGGGCAGGATGCTCTCGTCTCGCTGGCCTCCCCGGCCAACCGGCAGGCCCGCATCGTGGCCGACAATTTGGCGGGCGGACGTGTGGCCTACCGCGGTGCCCAGGGCACCGCCATCGCCAAAGTATTCGACCATACGGCGGCAATGACCGGCCAGAGCGAAGCCGCCCTGCTGCGGGCGGGCACGCCCTATCGCAAATCCTACACCTGGTCGGCTTCCCACGCGGGCTATTACCCCGGCGGCACCATGATGGCCGTCAAGCTGCTCTATACGCCGCGGGAAGGCCGGCTGCTGGGTGCCCAGATCGTGGGTGCCGACGGGGTCGACAAACGCATCGACACGCTGGCCGGCGTGCTGCGCCGCCGCGGCACGGTCTATGATCTGCAAGAGCTGGAGCTTGCCTATGCACCGCCCTACTCGTCGGCAAAAGACCCGGTCAATATGGCGGGCTATGTGGCCGAAAACGTGCTCACCGGCAAATCCCGGGTGTTTTACGTCGAGAATGTGGCCGCTCTGCCGCCGGGCATGCAGCTCATCGACGTGCGCACGCCGGGGGAATTCGCCCGGGGCACCATCGGCGGCGCAGCGAACCTGCCTCTCGACGACATCCGGACGAATCTCGACCGGCTCGACCCGCAAAAGCCGGTCTATGTATTTTGCCAGATCGGGCTGCGGGGCTATCTGGCCGAGCAGATCCTGCGCGCTCACGGTTTCGATGTGAAAAACCTCAGCGGCGGCTACCGGCTGTATGACGAGATGCGGCAGGACAAAACGGAGCGGGCCGTTTGACCCCTCGTGCTTCCAAAAAATTTCCCGACGCTCGGGTTGCACCAGACCGGTGCGGCCCGGATGCCGGGGAATTTTTTATCCCAGATCGGGCTGGGCCGCAAAGGTGACGCTGCCGGCCGCCTTACCCTCGGTTTCAAATATTATCAGCTCGTTTTCCCCCTGCCGCAGCAACGGCGCGGGGATATAAAGGCGTTTCTGGGGGCCGATTTCCCAGTAGCGGCCGAGATTGAAGCCGCCCAGCAGCACGCAGCCCTTGCCCCATCCGCTCATGTCGAGGAAGGTGTCGGCGGGCTTTTCCACGGTGAAGCTCACGCGGTAAAAGGCGGGCTCCCCTTCCCGGTAGGGCTTGGCAAAATCCACCCGGGCGGCCATATCCGCCGTCAGCGGCAGGCAGTACATCTGCCACCCCGCGTGGCCGCGGCCATTCAGCAGCACAGCTCCGTCAATGCCCTTGCGCTGATAGGGCATCTGCGCGCCGTAATTCACCCGGCCCAGATTTTCCGTCAGGATGTCGATCTGCCCGCAGGCGGCCATCTCGTCGGGGACGGGGCACTCCTCCCCCATGCTTCTGTCGCTGAGGGTGCGCAGGCGCCGCCCGTCGAGAAAAATCTGCGCCCGGTCATTGGCACGCACCAACTGTACGCTGTGCAGCCCGTCGGTCTTTTTCACCGCGGAGCGATAGAGGGTGTAGCCGTAAGCCTGCCCGAGCTTTTCCATCGGCAGAGGCCAGGGGCTCGACACCGGCCGGGCCAGGTCGTCGAGCACGGAAAAGAGCGAGACTTTCCCGCTCACCGGCAGCTCGCCGTAGGCGCGCCGCTCGATGGTCTGCGAAAACGCAAGCGGCGGCAAGGGCGCGTATTTGCCGATCACTTCGCGCATGGCGCAGTATTTTTTGGTGATGCGGCCATCCTCGCTCAGGGGCGCGTCGTAATCGTAGGAGGTCACGTCCGGCGTCAGATGGTCGTAATAGTTGGCGCCGTTCATAAAGCCGAAATTGGTGCCGCCGTGGAACATGTAAATGTTGACGCTGCCGCGGGCCAGAATATCGTCGAGCTCTTTGGCGCAGCCGGCGGGGGACGTGGTGTGGTGGGCCTTGTCGCCCCATGCGTCAAACCAGCCCACCCAGAATTCCGTGCACATGAGGGGGCCTTCCTTCAGGTGGCGGCGCAGCACGCCGAGCTGCGCGGCGGCTTTGGAGCCGAAATTGGCCGTGGCCAGCGTGCCCGGGGCCTCGCCGTCCGCGAGCATGTCGCCCGCCGGGCCGTCGGAGTGGATCAGCGGCACCGTGACCCCGTCGCGGCGCATTTCGTCGCGCAGCGCCGCCAGATAGGCCGTCTCATCCCCATAGGAGCCGTATTCATTTTCCACCTGCATGAGGATGACCGGGCCGCCGCGGTCGATCTGAAGCGGCGCGAGCACTTTAAAAAGCTCGCGGTAATAGCGGTCCACAGCCTCCAGATAGGGCGGGTAGGAGCAGCGCACGCGCATGCCCTCCTGCGCCAGCAGCCAGGCCGGGAATCCGCCGAATTCCCATTCCCCACAGATATAGGGCGACGGCCGCACGATGGCCCACAGCCCCAGCTCCTGCGTCGTTTTGAGGAATCCGGCCAGGTCGAGCATCCCGTCGAAGCAGAAGCGGCCCGGCTCCGGCTCGTGCAGGTTCCACGGCACGTAGGTTTCCACCGTGTTGCAGCCCATGGCCCGCAGCTTTTCGAGCCGGTCCCGCCAGTAGCCGGGTACGACGCGGAAATAATGGATGGAACCGGAAATGATGCGGAACGGACGACCGTCCAGATAAAACCGATCGCGGATTTCAAAGCGGTTGGTGTGCATGTTGTCCTCTCCTGTTCTGTGCCATACTTTCCGGCGCGGGGGCGGCATGTCGGCCGCAGCCGCCGCACTTCCTGCTCATCATACCACAATCGGGCGCGCCCCGCGACCCCTTACAGCAATTCCATTCAAGATTGAGAGAAGTTGTATCTCGTCTGTCCGCCTTTGGCGGAAAGGCGAAATACTCCGGAATTCATCAATCTTTTTCGGAATTGCTGTAGCAAAAATTTCGTCAGGCACGCAAAGCGGCCCCCGGGGTTTAATGCCCCGGGGCGCCCCGCTATATTTAAGGGGGGGGGGGGG
>JAEWAE010000044.1 GCA_023391835.1 Bacillota bacterium | reverse complement strand
TTTTACCCCCCCCGCCCCCGGGGCCGGTGTCGGGCGGCGGGGGGCCCTTCTCTGCGCGCATGGCGGGGGGGAGACTTAACCCTCTTGAGTGCGTCGGCGGTACTTGGATGGAGACATGCCGTATTGGCGGCGAAACAGGCGGTTGAAATAGGAGACATTCTGGAAACCGCTGCGGAACGCCACAGATAAAACGCTCATTTCCGGGTCCTGCAGAAAAGCTGCCGCCTTTTCCATGCGCACGGTATTGAGATACTCGTGAAAAGTCTGCCCGGTCTGCCGACGGAACAACCGGCCGATATATTTGTCGTTGACAAAATACAGACGGGAGGCGTTGCGCAGCGACAGACTCTGATTATAATTCAGCTGGATATAGTTCCGGAGCGCCTCCACGGCCCAGTGGGGCTGCCCGGCGTCGGCTGCCGGGATGTGTATGTGCCCGGCAAGCAGACGGATATAGCTGTCAATGAGGCCCGCCATGCGGATGGCGGTGTCGGGGGAGGCGATCCGCTCCGCGTCGGCCAGATCGGCCCGGAGCACTTCGGCGGGCGAATGGGTCAGCCGGCAGGCCCGGTCGATGCGGCGGCCCGACTCCTCGGGGCTGAAAATGAGGTTGCCCACATAGATGATACACTGGGTCTGCCCGCCTATGAGCACCGGCTGCACGACTTCGTAAAGGCCGTAAGGGCAGTATGCGTGAAACAACCGCCTGCCCTCCGCCGCTTTGCAGTTGGCCAGCATCTTGCAGTGGATGCACAGCCGGAATCCCGTCGATGTTGCCTTTGCCGCACAGCAAAAGGGTATGGAGTGAATGCGGTGGCAGTCGTCCAGCCGCATCGGGCCGGCATTCAGGATGCCCGACACGTCGTGGATGCACACGTGCGCACGGGTCCCGGCAGAGAACTGCCGGATCAGCTCGCCGAGCGGCATGAAATCCTCCGCCATCCGGCCCGCCCCTTTCTTGCATAGATTCGGTGGTATTCCATACAGGATACGCTTTTTGTTTCGTTTGTGCAAGAATTGACCGCTGTTTGTGAAAGAAATCCACCGGCAAAAGCGGTACGATAGGGGAGAAAGAGGTGACCGTATGAAATACGATCTGGTGGTGCTCGGCGGTGGCTTTGCCGGCACGGCCGCGGCGATCAGCGCCGCACGGGCCGGGCTTTCGGTGCTGCTGGTTGACAAATCCAACTGTCTGGGCGGAGCGGCGGTGAATTGTCTGGTGAATCCGTTCATGCCCAACTACACCCGGACGGACGATCACGACGTGCCCGAAAAACATTCGCTCAGCCAGGGTATCTTTCTGGAAATCGTGGGCGAGCTGAAAAAACTGGGGGCGGCGGACGGCAACCCGCCCGGTCTGTTCCACGAGGAATATCTCAAGCTCGTGCTCAACCGTATGGCGCTCGCGGCTCATGTCCGGCTGCTTTTTCATTCCTGGCTGGCGGATGCACAGGTGGAAAACAGCCGCATCCGCTCGGTGAGCGTGCTCAATAAATCCGGCCGGATGGATCTGGAGGCGGATTATTTCGTCGACGCCACCGGCGATGCCGATCTGGCCGTACGGGCCGGCTGCCCCTATCATCTGGGGCGGAGCGGGGACAGCCTTTGTCAGCCGATGACCCTTTGCTTCCGCGTGGCGAATGTGGATATTGAAAAATACCGGCGGGCCCGCCCGATGATCAATGGTCTCTATCAAAAAATGCGCGCGCAGGGCAAGATCCGCAATATCCGGGAGGATGTGCTGATCTTCCCGAATCTGGTCGGCGGAGTGCTTCATTTCAACTCCACCCGCATCGTCAGGCGCAGCCCGGTGGACGCCTTTGATCTGACCCAGGCAGAGATCGACGCCCGGGAGCAGGTATGGGAGCTTTTCCGTTTCATGAAAGATAACATCGACGGATTCCAGCACAGCGAGCTGCTTATGACCGCTTCGGAAATCGGCGTCCGGGAAAGCCGTATGATCGACGGCGAATACCGGCTCACCGGCGAGGATCTCAGGGCCTGCACCCGGTTTGACGATTCCATTGCACTGGGCAACTACGATATCGACATCCATAATCCGGAGGGGAGCGGCACCAGCCACTACTATTTCCCACAGGGGCAGTATTACACCATTCCTTACCGCAGTCTGGTGCCCAGACGGGTCGACAATCTGCTGGTGGCGGGCCGCAGCATTTCCGTCACCCACGAGGCGCAGGCATCCATCCGCATCCTGCCTATCGTCTGCTGTCTGGGCGAAGCTGCGGGCACGGCGGTGGGGGTCGTACATTCCGCCGGCGTACCGTGCCGCGAGGCGGACGTGAAGCTGCTTCAGCAGCGGCTCAAACGGCAGGGGGCCGCCTTCTGAGAAGCTCCGCCGGTGCAGGGCGAAACCTCTGCGGCTGCACAGCCGTCATACGGCCTCCGGTCTTTCCGCCAAAGGCGGACAGACGAAGCACGACTGTTTCCGATCATAAACGGAATGGCTGTAAAAAATGCCCGGAGCGGATAGAGAATACCGCTCCGGGCACTTTTATGGTGGCCGGGCGGCTCCGTCAGGCCCGGAAATCCACGACGGACGCCGGCCCGGCGGCGTGTGCGCGCTCTGTCAGCCGAGCGTGTAGCATCCCCGACCTTCGTCCCGGAGCGCCATGGCGAAAAACACCCGCATGGCCCGTGCCAGATAGGCAGGGTCCTTCGCACCCGCCGTCTCATAGGGCGAGTGCATCGCCAGCTGGGCGAGGCCGATATCCACCGTGTTGAGCGAAACGTGGGCGTTTGAGATATTTCCCAGCGTCGAGCCGCCGGGCATATCCGAGCGGTTGAAAAATTCCTGCCACGGCACGCCCGCCCGGCTGCAGACGGCTTTGAAAACGGCGGCCGAGACCGAGTCGGTGGTGTACCGCTGGTTTGCGTTGTACTTGATGACGATGCCGCCGTTCATATGCGGGCGGTTGACCGGGTCGGCCTTTTCCGGGTAATTCGGGTGCACGGCATGGGCGTTGTCGGCCGACACCATGAAGCTCGAGGCGACGGCCGTGCGGTGCCGCTCCGCCGTGCGCCCGCAGCCCAGCCCGATGCGTTCCAGCGTGTCGGCAAGGAAGGTGGAGCCGGCCCCCTGTTTGGTGCCGCTGCCCACTTCCTCGTTGTCGAATACGGCCAGGATGGGCACGCTTGCCGGGTTTTCGTCCGCATCCAGGAAGCCCCGGAAATTGGCATAGCTGCATTCCAGATCGTCCAGCCGACCCGTGGAAATGAATTCCCGGTGGGCGCCCCAGACGGTGCCGGGCGTGCGGCTGTAAAGAAATAGGTCGCTGCCCGCGATGGCGTCTTTTTCCACGCCCGCGCTTTCGGCGATGCAATCCATAAAGCAGCCCTTGGCGCCGGCATCCCCCAGTATGGGCAGCATGTCCTTCTGCGGATTGTAGGCATGGCCTTCGTTGGCGGTGCGGTCCATGTGGATGGCCAGATTCGGGATCATCACAAAATCACGGTCCACGTTGACCAGCCGGGTGACAAACCGGTTCCCCTCGCGGAGCATCAGTTTGCCCGCCACGGAAAGCGGCCGGTCAAACCACGGGGCGCACAGCATGCCGCCGTATCGTTCCACGTTGAGCTTGACATACGCGTCCTCCACGCCGATTTCCGGGCTTTCCTTGATTTTGAAGCTGGGGGAATCGCTGTGGGACGCGGCAATCTGGAAACCGGTGAAATCTTTCCGGGGCACGCGGAAGGCGATGAGGGAGGACTCGTTGCGCACCACAAAATAGCGGCCGCCCTCCGTCAGCGGCCAGGGGGCTCCCTCCGACAGCTCCGTGTATCCGGCCCCCGCGAGCGCGGCGCGCAGGTTGGCAATCACATGGTAACAGGTCGGGCTTTTTTGCAAAAACGTCAAGAGCTCGTCGGTGATGGTTTCATACATGGCGCAAACATACCTCTTTTGTCCGAAATTTTCGTACACGGCCGCATCTTTTGCGTATCATGCACCGGTGTACTGATAAGCGATGCGGGGGGTGCCGTCCCCTGTGCAGATGATGCCGCACGTTTCAAAGCCGTTTTTTTCGATCAGATGCCGCATCGTCCGATTGTCGTGGTGAGTGTCGATGCGCAGATTTGAAATCTGCCGGCGGCAGAATTCCAGACACTCCTGAAAAATGCCCCGCGTTTTCCCGTCGCTTGCCACGCGGTGGATCGTGCCGTAGGGCGCGTCGTTTTTCCACGCGCCGTTTTCGATCCGGGCATAGGTCGCGTCCGGCCCGATGATAAAAGCGAAGACCCCGTGAATGGCTCCGCCCTCTACGCATACAAAAAGCTGCCGGTTCTGGATGTCCCGGGTCAGCGTCTGCCGGTCCGGGTAGGAGCCGGCCCACTGGGTCTTGTTGCCATGGTCGGCCATGTACCGCCGGGCGACGGTGTATATTCCCAGTATCGTGTCCATATCCTCTGCTTGTGCGTGGCGTATCATGCGGATTCTCCCCAGTCGTTTTCCATCAGTATAGCACAAAGCGGTGCCGAGGCACAGCCTCCGGCTGCGTTTTTGCCGCGGCGGCATACAGGGGTATTTTTTTGTTTAAAAGAGCGCCGGGGCATTGACAAAACCGGTCGCAAAGAATATTATAGCAATAAGTTTTATAATATTAAATTTGGCGGAGGGATGACGATGAGATCCGGCGCAATGCGGGGCACGATGGTTGGCGGAGCCGTATGGGGCGGCTGTTGCGGCGTATGTTGTACGGCTTGTGCGTGTGCGCATGCCGGTCGATGTCGTCCGCTGCTTTTTTGATTCGGGTTGGGAGCGGAAGACCGACGGCTGTGCGCCGCCGGTCTTTTTCTATGCCTTGGACGGCATTGTGGGGAAAGGAGTCAGACAGGATGCGGGTCATTGAGGATATCCGGGAATTGATCGGCCATACGCCCATGATCCGGCTGAACCATATGGGGTATGGGCCGGATGCATGCGTGGTGGCTAAGCTCGAGCTGTTTAACCCCGGCGGCAGCGTGAAGGACCGCATGGGCCTTGCGCTGGTGCGGGATGCGGAGGAGCGCGGCCTGCTGCGGCCCGGTTCGACGATTCTCGAGGCCACGGCGGGCAATGCGGGTATCGGCATCGCGTTGGCAGCCATGGGGCGCGGCTACCGGGTCGTTTTTGCCGTGCCGGAAAAATTCTCTGAGGAAAAGCAGGTCATCATGCGGGCGCTGGGCGCCGAAATCGTCCATACGCCGCGCGAAAAGGGAATGCAGGGCGCATTTGAAAAAATCGCGGAGCTGGAAAAACAGGTGTCGCATCCGGTCCGGCTCAGCCAGTTTGCCAACCCCGCCAATCCCCGGGTACATTTTGAGACCACCGGCCCCGAAATATTCGAGGCGATGGAGGGTGAGGTCGGCACCCTTGTGGCCGGGGCCGGCAGCGGCGGCACCCTCACCGGCGTCGCCCGCTACCTGAAGGAAAAGAAGCCCGACGTGGTCTGCGTCATGGCCGACCCCGTCGGCTCGACCATGGGCGGCGGGGAGGCCGGCTGCTACGCCATCGAGGGCATCGGCAATACCTTCCTGCCGGAAACGATGGATATGTCGCTGGTGGACGAGGTGATCAAGGTCCGCGACGACGAGGCCGTCGCCGAGGTCCGGCGGCTGGCGGCGAAGGAGGGGATTTTAGCCGGCTCTTCCTCCGGCGCCGCATTGGCGGCGGCCCGCCGGGTGGCGGCGCGGAAAAATTCCGGCCCCATCGTGGTGCTGCTGCCCGACCGAGGCGACCGCTATTTCAGCAAGCATCTGTTCGGCTGACCGACGAACCTGTGAATCGGTCCCGATTTTACAAGACAGAAAGGAAAGAAAACCCCTATGACTCAAAATGAGACGTATCATTTCAATTCGCGCCTGATCCACGGCGGAGTGGATGGCGACGCCGCCACCGGCGCCGTGAGCGTACCGATCTATCAGACCTCCACCTATCGGCAGCAGGGCCTTGGCGAAAACAAGGGCTACGAATATTCCCGTACCGGCAACCCCACCCGCGAGGCGCTGGAAAAACTGATTGCCGAGCTGGAAGGCGGCACGGCCGGCTTCGCCTTCGCTTCGGGCATGGCGGCCATTACGGCGGTGCTTTTCCTTTTCAAAGCGGGGGATAAGCTGCTGCTTTCCCGCAATGTCTACGGGGGCACTTTCCGGGTGCTCGATCGGGTGTTTCGGGATTTCGGCCTGACTTACGAGATGGTCGATACATCCGACCTGAATGTGCTCGAGAGTAAAATCAGCCCGCAGGTCAAAGGGCTTCTCATCGAAAGCCCGGCCAACCCGCTGCTGACCGTCACCGACATCGCTGCGGCGGCGGCCGTCGCACACCGGCACGGGCTGCTGACTATCGTCGACAATACCTTCATGACGCCCTACCTCCAGCGTCCCCTCGCGCTGGGGGCCGACGTGGTGGTGCACAGCGCCACCAAATATCTGGGCGGCCACAGCGACCTGGTGGCCGGGTTGGCGGTGGCCGGGGACGAGACCATCGCCAAACGTCTTGGCTTTATCCAAAATGCGACGGGCGGGGTGCTGGAACCCTTTGATTCCTGGCTGCTGATCCGTGGCATCAAGACCCTCTCGGTGCGCATGGACCGGCATCAGGCCAACGCGCTGACGATCGCCCGGTTTCTGCAGTCCCACCCGGGGGTCGAGCGAGTGTATTATCCTGGTCTGCCGGAATCGGAGGGGTATGCGGTGCAGAGCCGCCAGGCTTCCGGCGCGGGCGGCATCGTGTCCTTCGTGTTGTCGGACGCCTATGATATCCGTCGCTTTTTCCGCAGCGTCCGGCTCGTCACCCTGGGCGAAAGCCTAGGCGGCGTGGAATCCCTCGTGTGCCACCCGGCTTCCATGACCCATGCTTCCATCCCGCCCGAGATCCGCCGGCAGATCGGCATCGTCGATTCCCTTGTACGCCTGTCGGCGGGCATCGAGCAGGCGGAGGACCTGATCGCCGACCTGGACGGGGCGCTTGAGAAGGCGAAGATCACCGGATAATTTCCGCCGTCGCCGCCCATATCCGCCGTGAAAAACGCGCATGAATCGGCGTCATCCGATTCATGCGCGTTTTGCTGCCGGGAAATACCAGGTGTCAGAGATCGTCCACCAGCGCGCCGCTCTTGGCGTAGGCGGTGCTGCGGGCTTCAAAAAAGTCGGTCTTGATGGTGTTGGCGTTGCTGTACTGGCTCACCCAACTCATGGATTCCGGCTCCGCGTCGTGACCCTCGTAAAGCTTCTCGAAGCCCAGCCCCGTGCAGCGCAGATTGCCGAGATACTGCACATAGTCGGTGATCATCCGGCGAGTCAGCCCCTTGACCTCGTCGCCGATGACGTAATGCCCCCAGGCGATTTCCTGCTCGCAGCCGGTGCGGATCATGTCGCGGTAGGCCGCCTCTTTTTCGGGGGTGAAAAGCTCCGGATTCTCCTTGCGCAGTTCCAGCAGGATGCTGCGGAACAGCCACAGGTGGGTGTTCTCATCCCGGTTGATATAGCGGATGATCTGCACCGAGCCGGGCATGCTCCCATTCCGGCCCAGATTGTAAAAGAACATGAAGCCCGAGTAAAAATAGACGCCCTCGAGGATATAGTTGGCCACCACCGTGCGCATCAGATGCTCCGGCGTCTGGCTGTTGTAAAAGGCGTTGTACTGCTCGCCGATGAAGGTGTTGCGCGCGAGCAGATGGGGGTCGTTTTTCCACTGATACAGTATCTCGTTGCGCCGCTGCGGGTCACAAATGGTGTCGAGCATATAACTGTAGCTCTGGCTGTGCACAGCCTCCTGAAACGTCTGGATATTCAGACAGAGATTGACCTCGTTGGCGGTGATATACTCGCCCACATAGGGCAGGTTGGCCGTCTGGATGCTGTCGAGAAAAATCAAAAACGACAGGATCTTATCGTAGGCGCGCCGTGTCGCTTCGGGCAGATGGGGGTATTCCTTGACGTCGGCGGCGAGGCTTACCTCCTCGGGAATCCAGAAATTATTCATCGCCTGACGATACCAGTCGCTGGCCCAGGCGTATTTCATATTGTTGAAATCGTTGAGGTTGGTGGTGTCACCGCCGATCATCCGCCGGTGGCCGAGGTCGGTGTCGCCGTTGGGGTTGAAAAGCGGCTTTTTCTGCATGGGCATAGATTTTCTCCTTGTATTATAGAGTAGTAGTTTTTAAAGTCCTTCTCCAAGGACTATGCTACACTGTAAGGGATGCTGTGGATTGGTCTTTTCCTCCTACCACCAGATGGTTTCAGAAAGGTTCCAACCACAGCCCTTTGCAGTTTTGTTAATCAGTTAAATACCGCCAGACGGTTTATGTGGAACAAGGTTACAAGAGCAAAGCGCCCTGTGGATGCAGCATCACAATTTTGCCGCTGGAGGTTTTACTATGATTTCTGTTGGAATCGACGTTGCCAAGGACAAGCATGACTGTTTTATTGTCAGCTCGGAAGGGGAAGTCCTTGCGGATGTGTTCACTATCCCGAACAGCATGGATGGCTTTCACTGCCTGCTGCGAAGAATTCGGGAATGTTCCTCTCCTCAGGACAAAATAAAAGTAGGACTTGAGGCTACCGGACATTACAGCTACAACATTCTCGGGTTTCTTCTTGACAACGGTCTGGCCACCTATGTCTTAAACCCCTTGCACACCAATCTTTACCGGAAGAGCCTCAGTCTCAGAAAGACGAAGACCGATCGTGTCGATGCGCGAACGATTGCGGCTATGCTTTTGTCCGATGTGGGCCTCAAGCCCTACACAGACACAGCTTACCACAATGAGGAGCTAAAGTCACTCACAAGATACCGTTTTGACAAGGTGAAAGAGCGCGGCCAGCTTAAACAGTCGGTATCCAGACTGGTCTGCATCCTGTTCCCAGAGCTGGAAAAGCTGGTGCCGACACTTCACATGGTCTCCGTTTACGCCTTGCTGGAGGAACTTCCGGGAGCCCAACAAATTGCCCAGGCACATCTGACGCGGCTGAAAGCACTTCTGCACGACGCTTCCAAAGGTCACTATGGACGGGATATGGCTGTGAATATCCGTGAGGCGGCCAGAAATTCCGTTGGTTCTGCGATGCCGGCAAAGTCATTGGAGCTTCGCCATACTATCAATCTTATTCGAGAGTTAGACACCGAGATTGACGAAATTGAGGAAGAGATTCAGAATATCATGGATGAACAGCATTCTCCAATCACGACGATCCCGGGTATTGGCTGCCGGATGGGAGCCATGATCCTCGCCGAGGTCGGTGACTTCTCTCGCTTCGATTCTCCTGACAAGCTATTGGCCTACGCTGGACTTTCACCCTCAACCTACCAATCCGGGCAGTTCAAAAACTGCTATGCCCACATGGAAAAACGCGGTTCCAGATACCTGCGCTATGCCATCTTCAACGCCACCAAGTACGTCTGTCTTTGGGATCCAACCTTTGCTGCATATCTTGCTAAAAAACGTGCGGAGGGCAAGCACTACAATGTCGCCATCTCTCACGCCGCCAAAAAACTGGTGCGGCTGATCTATGCCATGGAGAAATCCGGCGAACCCTACCACTTAGCAGCGTAACTTTCACTACATAGCCCGCATGGTGTCTTAGCAGACGCCTGCTTTGCTATACCCTTTTTGAACCATCTGCTTTTTGACCACCAGCCTCAATTTCAGGGTTGACTTTTAATAGTTAATCTGTCTTGCGGCGCCCCGCAGCAATTCCGGAAAAGCCTGCAACCGGATCATCCTGCCCGGATGTCGACGACAGCGGGGTATGATTTCGACTGCACTTTCTTTTTTGGAATCACCGGAAACGCCTTTCTGTCTGTATTGTAGCAGTCCGCCGTAATGTTTTCCGTTGGAATTCCAACATTTCAAAAAAATTGCAAAAAATCCGCGGGGCAGATTTACCCGCGGATTTCAGAGTAGCCGGAATGGCATCGGGGGGCGCGCCGCTCCCCGCTTGTCTTATTCCCCCAAGCGGAAGCGGCAGAAGCGGCCCTTGCCGAATTGAAGCACCACCGGCCGGGTCAGCTCCAGCCGGCGGGCGGCGTCTTCCACGGCCGCACCGTCGATGCGCACGCCTCGGCCGGCCACGGCCCGCCGGGCCTCGGAGCGGGAAGCGGCAAACCCCGCCCGCAGCAGCAGGTCGGTCAGCGGCACACCGTCCGGCGGGATTTCGCCGCGCGGGACGGTGATTTCGGGCATGGCGTCGGGCAAAGTCCCGGCGGCGACCCGCCGATAGCGCCGCAGCGCCTTTTCCGCTTCCGCGCGGCCGTGATACATGGTCACGATGGCGTCGGCATAGGCAAAATGGGCCTGCCGGATATCCTGCTGCACCAGGGGAGCAAACTGCTCTGACGCGATATCCGTCGTCAGGGCGAAATACTGCGGCAGGCACGCATCCGGCACCCGCATGGCTTTTTCAAACATCACGTCCGGCGCTTCATTCAGGCCGATATAATTGTCGAGGGATTTGCTCATTTTTTCTTTTCCGTCCAGACCCACGAGCAGCGGATAGGTGAGGATATCCTGTGGGGGCTGGCCGAAACTTTCTTGTAAAGCACGACCCATGAGCAGGTTGAAGGTCTGGTCGGTGCCGCCCAGTTCCACATCCGCATGCAGCGCCACCGAATCATACGCCTGGGCCAGCGGATAGAGCAGCTCGTGGAGGTAGACGGGCGTATGCGCCGCCCACCGCCGCGAAAAATCGTCGCGCTCGAGCATGCGTGCCACCGTGCATCGGGAGGCAAGGCGGATGACATCCCCGAAATCCAGCTTGCCCAGCCATTCGGAATTATAGCGCACGGCGGTGCGGGCCGGGTCGAGGATGCGTGTGACCTGACGGAAATAGCTTTCGCCGCTGCGGCGGGTCTGCTCGAGCGTCAGGGCCGGGCGGGTGCGGCTGCGTCCGGTAGGGTCGCCGATCATGCCGGTGAAATCACCGATGACAAAGACGATGGTATGCCCCAACTGCTGGAACAGCCGCAGCCGGCGCAGCAGCACCGTGTGGCCCAAATGCAGGTCGGGCCGGCTGGGGTCGGCGCCAAGTTTCACGGTCAGCGGCCGCCCGCCGCCCAGTTTTTGAATCAGCTCCTGCCGGGATACGGCTTCCACCGCATCCCGCAGTATCCGGTCGATGATTGCCTGTTTTTCCATGTGGATTCCTCCGTTTTGTCGCGGCTGGATGCGGACAGACGACGCGGTAACAGTCGCGCGCACGGGAACGCCGGATGCGGCGGCACATGGCTTCACCCCCTTTTGCATAAAAAGCGGGCGGCTCAAAGCCGAAGCTCCGAGCCGCCCGCCACCGGAAATCCGCCGTTACCCGCGCGCAGGCGGATATTGACCAAAGCCCGGCTGACTGGCGGCTTTGGCGTAATAATATCCGCTGCGGCAGAAAAGCATCTCGCAATCGCGCATGGCTTCGGTCTCCTTCCCGGTCTATTCCGTGACAATTTATTTCTCAGTATAGTCCCCGGCCGGACGGCTGTCAAGGTGGTTTTGGGAGCCTCCGGCGAAAAAGCGTCGTACGGTGGCAAACCCACGGTTTGGACTTTCCAAAATCCGGATTTCGATATATAATGATATATATTTTTAATATGTCAGACGAACAATCATTCAATTTCCGAAGGTTGCCAACGGAGGATAACGTAAATGGACACGGCATCAACACAATGCGAGGCGGGTCTGGATGGCTTCCGGATCGATTACGTGTATAAGCACAAGGCTTTTCGGATGCCGGCCGCTCTCTTTTCCCGGTGTTACCGGATTTACTACCAAATTTCCGGCGGACGTAACTTTTTCATTGAGGACCGGGCGTACCCGATCCGTGCCGGGGACCTTGCTCTCATCGGTATTGGGGATCTTCACAAGCCGGACCCGGAAGTTTCCACGCCGTTCGACTGGATACTTCTGTCCTTTTCGCCGGACTTTATCAAAAGCTGGGTGGCCAGCATACCCGATGCCGATCTTTTCTGCTGTTTCAACCAAAAGGTGCGTCAGCTGAGGCTTGACCGCGGCCAGCAGACCTATGTGGAATCGCTGTTCGTGCACATCGCGCACGAGGTCGAACAGCGCCAGCCCGGTTACCTCACCGCCATCCGCCTGAATCTGATGGAGCTGCTGCTTTTCACCGCGCGCTCGGCGGGGCGCAATTCCCCACTGCACTGCATACCGCTGATTCCCATCGGCGAAAAGGTGACGCTGGCGGCCCAATACATCTGTCAGAATTATGCCCGGAAAATCTCGCTGGAATCCATCGCCTGCATGCACCATATCAGCTATTACTATTTTTGCCGGGCTTTTCGTCAGATCACCGGCTACACGCTGACCGAATACATAAACTCCGTCCGCGTCAAGCGGGCCGAGCAGCTTTTGCGGGAAACCCGCATGAGCGTCACCGCCGTAGCCCTGGCGGTGGGGTTTGAGAGTTCCACAAATTTCGGCCGGGTCTTTAAAAGCATGACTCATCTTTCCCCGCTGCGCTACCGGATGCGATGGGGCGAAACGGAAAGCGCGAAACGGAATGAGTGAGCCGCCGGCCACAGAGCGCACGCGGCCCCGGCGGATGGATTCCGTCGGGGCCGTAATAGGTCCGTGCCCGCAAGCGTAACGATTCAGCCGCCCAGATAGGCTTTGCGGACCTGCTCGTTGTGGGTCATTTCTTTGGCGTCGCCCTGCAGCACGATGCTGCCGGTCTCGATGACGTAGGCTCGGTCGGCGATGGAAAGCGCCATGTTGGCATTCTGTTCCACCAGCAGCACGGTGGTACCCGACTCGTTGATCTCGCGAATGATACCGAAAATTTCCTGGACGACTATGGGCGCGAGACCCATGGAGGGCTCATCCATCAGCAGGATGCGCGGCCTTGCCATCAGCGCGCGGCCCATGGCCAGCATCTGCTGCTCGCCGCCGCTGAGCGTGCCGGCCCGCTGGCGGATGCGCTCTTTCAGCCGCGGGAATTTTTCAAAGACCTTGTCATAGTCGGCCTGGATGCCCGACTTATCCCGCCGGCTGTAGGCGCCCAGCTCCAGATTTTCCGATACGGTAAGGTTGGCGAAAATGCGCCGGCCTTCCGGCACGTGGGATATGCCCATGTAGGGCATGCGGTACGCCGGCACATTGTTGAGCACCTTGTCTTCAAACGTAATGGTACCGGAATGGATCGGCGCCAGACCCGAAATAGCCCGCAACGTGGAGGTTTTGCCCGCGCCGTTGGCCCCGATGAGAGTGACGATCTCCCCCTCCCCCACTTCGAAGGATATATCCCGCAGCGCATGGATGGCGCCGTAAAAGACATTGAGATTTTCAATCTTAAGCATTGGGAGTCTCCTCTCCGAGATAGGCTTCGATCACCTTGCGGTTATTCTGAATCTCTTCGGGATTGCCCACGGCGATGATTTTGCCGTAATCGAGCACCACGATGCGCTCGCAGACCCCCATCACCAGACGCATGTCGTGCTCGATGAGCAGAATGGCAATGTGAAATTTCTTGCGGATCCACTGGATCAGTTCCATCAGCTGCTGGGTTTCCTGCGGATTCATGCCGGCGGCCGGCTCGTCGAGCAGCAAAAGCTTCGGCCCCGCCGCCAGCGCGCGGGCAATCTCCAGCCGCCGCTGCTGGCCGTAAGGGAGATTGGCGGCCAGCTCATCCCGCTTGGTTTCCAATCCGAAAATGCGCAGCAGCTCCAGCGCGTGCTCCTCAATGGTTTTCTCGCCCCGGAAAAAGCCGGGCAGGCGCAGCACGCTGCTCAGCAGCGTATACTTGGTCTGATAGCTGTAGGAAATCTTGACGTTGTCGAGCACCGACAGATTTTTCATCAGGCGGATATTCTGAAACGTGCGGGCGATGTGCCTTTTGGTGATGTCATAAGGTCTGACGCCCTGGATCGGCTCCCCGTTAAACATGATGGAACCCTCGGTGGGCGTATAGACGCCGGTGAGCATGTTGAAAACCGTAGTCTTGCCGGCGCCGTTGGGGCCGATGAGGCCCACCAGATCGTTGTCCCCCATCTGCAGGGAAAAATCGGAAACCGCCGTCAGACCGCCGAATTTGATGGTGATATTTTCAATATTCAGAAGTGGCACGGTTACTTCCCTCCCTGTGCGGCGGCTTTTTTACCCGGCAGCCGGAACCGGATCAGACGCGACAGGCGGACGTTTTTTTCCCGAAGCACCATGATGACGATCAGCAGCAACGGATAGATGACCATTCTCCAGTTGCCCATGAAACGCAGCCATTCGGGCAGGAAGGTCAGCACGGCGGTGGAACCGATCGTCCCGGCGAAGCCGCCGCCGCCCACCACCACGTAGATGAGGAAGTCGATGGACTTGAAAAAATTGAAGGTCGTCGGCTCGATAAACATCATCAGGAAGGCATAAAGCCCGCCGCCGACGCCCGCGAAAAACGCGCCGATGGTGAAAGCCATGATCTTGAAGCGGGTGGTGTTGATGCCCATGGCCTCGGCGGCTATCTCATCTTCCCGCACGGCGATCATCGAGCGCCCATGGTTGGAGTGCACAATATTATACAGCACCAGAATGGTGAGAATCATCACGAAAAAGACCCACGCGAAGGTAGTCTCGGGCGGAATGCCCGTCAACCCCTGGGCGCCGCCGGCGATGGGCATATTCTGCAGCACCACCACGACGATCTGGCAAAAGCCCAGCGTGGTGATGGCCAGATAGTCGCCTTTAAGGCGCAGCGTCGGCAAGCCGATGAGGAAACCGAACAACGCGGCCACCAGCCCGCCCGCCAACAGCGCCAGCACGAAGGGCAGATGCAGCCGGATGGAGGCCAGCGCCCCCGCATAGGCGCCGATGGCCATAAAGGCCGAATGGCCCAGCGTCAGCTGGCCGGTGTAGCTGATAATAAGATTGGCGCTCATGGCCAGAATGACGTTGATGCAGATATTCATGAGGATGCGTTCATAATAGGCATTGACGACGCCCACGGCGATCAGCAGCGTGAGCAGCAGGAACACGGCCACCGATGCGCCCGCAAAGATCCCGAGTTTTTTTAAATATATCTTCATCCCCCGCACCTACACTTTCTCGCTGGTCTTTTTGCCCAGCAGTCCGGTCGGTTTGATGATGAGGATCACAATCAGAATAATGAACGCCACAGCTCCCGACCACTGCGACTGGATGGCCGTCACGAAGGCCTCGATCACGCCCAGAATGATGCCGCCGAGGAATGCGCCCGGAATCAGCCCGATGCCGCCGAGCACGGCCGCAACGAAGGCCTTGATGCCGGGCTGGATGCCCATATACGGCTCGAGGCTGGAATACAGAATCGCCACCAGCACGCCCGCGGCGCCGGCCAGCGCCGAGCCGATGGCAAACGTGGCGGAAATGGTGTGATCCACATGGATGCCCATGAGCGCTGCCGCGTCCTTATCATAGGAGGTGGCCCGCATGGCTTTGCCGATGCGGGTGTGATAGACCACCAGCTGCAGCAGGATCATCAGCAGCACGGCAATGGCCAGAATGATCAGGTGCAGGCTGTCGGTATGTACGCCGCCGAGCCGGATATTCCGCGAAACAAGGATATTCTGCGGATACGTCCGCGGGTTGCCGCCGAACACGGCGTTGAAGCCGTTTTCCAGTATCAGCGACACGCCGATGGCCGTAATCAGCAGATTGATGTTGCTGGATTTGCGCAGCGGCCGGTAGGCCACGCGTTCGATCAGCACCCCGAGCACCGCCGAGGCCGCCATGGCAATGAGAAGCGTCGGCACAAAAGGCAGATGCAGATAGGTGGCCGCGAAATAGCCGACGAAAGCACCCACCATATATATGTCGCCGTGTGCGAAGTTTATCAGCCCGATGATGCCGTAAACCATGGTGTAGCCAAGCGCGATCAGTGCGTAAACGCTGCCCAGCGCCAGGCCGTTAATCAGCTGCTGCAAAAATGTCGCCATAGGCTGTTCCCCCTGTCCCATGCCGGTAACAGGACGCGGGCACGCTCACCTTCGGGGGAGCATGCCCGCGGCTGGCGTCTGCACCGGCTTTGGTTTTTTGATCCGGTTTGCGCCGGATTACGGATTCACGGTCTTAAAGAACTGCTCCTTGCCGTCTTTGGTGACGATGATGACCGCCGGTTTGACGGCGTCGCGGTTTTTATCAAAGGTGATGTGGCCCGAAACCACTGTGCCGTCATAGGCTTTGAGCGCGCTGCGGATGCTGGCCCCGTCGGTCTTGCCAGCCTTGGTGATGGACTGGATGAGCACCTTGCCGGCATCGTAATTCAAAGCCGCCATGGCGTCCGGCACTTCGTTATTGTATTTGGCCTTGTAATCCTTGATGAACTGCACCACTTCGGGTGTATTCTCATCCGGCGAATAGTGGTTGGAAAAATAGGAGTTGTTGACTGCGGAGCCGCCGATGGTGAACAGATCGGCCGAATCCCAGCCGTCGCCGCCCAGGAAGGTCGCCGTGATGCCCATTGCCCGGGCTTCTTTGGCGATGACTGCCGTGGTGTTGTAATAATCCGGCAGCATCAGCACGTCGGGCTTGGTGCCCGCGATTTTGGTCAGCTGGACGTTGAAATCCTTGTCGCCGGTGTTGTAGGTTTCGGAATCGACGACTTTGCCGCCGGCTCCTTCAAAAGACTTTTTGAAGTTGTCGGCCAGACCTTTGGAATAGTCGTCGCCGTTATTATAGAGGATGGCGGCGGTCTTGGCCTTCAGGTCGCCGAAAGCGAATTTCGCCACGACCGTGCCCTGGAAGGGGTCGATGAAGCAGGTGCGGAATATGTAGTCGCCGGCTTTGGTGATGTTGGCGTTGGTACCGGTGCCGGTGACCATGGGCACTTTGTATTTCTGCGCGATAGGCGCCACGGAGTTGGCACAGGTGCTGGTCAGCGGGCCGACGATTGCCACCACCTTGTCGCTGGTGATGAGCTTCTGCGCCGCGGAAACCGAGGTGGCCGCCTTGTTCTCGTCATCCATGAAAACAAAGCTGACCTTGCGCCCGTTGATGCCGCCGGCACTGTTAGTCTGCTCTTCCAGCAGCTGCAGGCCCTTCTGCCCCGATTGACCGAAAGCGGAAACCTGACCGCTCAGCGGCATGATCACCCCAATCTTGACGGGGCCGCTGGTGCTGCTGCCCGTACTGCTGCACCCGGCCAAGGCGGACATGGCAAGCGTCAGACCCAGACCGATTGCCAGTTTCTTTTTCCACATAGAAATCCTCCTCCTATAGTTGGAATATTGCCTTTTCTATCGTCCAACCCGGCGTCAGCCGGAAAAGACTGCCGTTTTGCCAAGGCCATGGTTGCCTGAAGATACAAAAAAGGACGTTAAAAGCCTATCGTCGGTTTTTAAACGCCCTCGTTTGATGCCTCTGCGAAAAAGCTGAATAATGTGTGGTAAGACGATGCGTGAATGATGCGGATGCAACGTGATGTGCCCGTCTATCCGTGGCCTCTATCGCAAAAGTGAATAATATAGAATTTATATGTGCATTTTGAAAGATTGTTAATATTATATGGCACTTTTTTAGAAATTGCAACATCAATTTTATATTCCTGCAAGAATAATCATAATTTACAGTATTTTATATATTATTTATAATATTTTATTATATGCGCCTATGTAATTGCCCGATTTCCCGGGTACGGTGGCCGAGGCGGCTTCTGAAATTTTTCGGAGGGCATGGAAGGGTGGTTCCTTTCGCCCACGGGCTGTGATACAATAGTGCCAATCCCCTATTTAGTGCGATTTTTCGCCTTTTCCCGTCGCCGTAAACGGCGGGAGGCATCACGAATCGTGTGTGCGGGAACGGGATTGCGCGGCCCTTGCGGCGGCCAGTCGAATCAATTTAACGCAAAGCGGGATGCCCGCAAGCGGATTTGAAGGAAGTGGGTCATTTTGGAATCGGCAAAAAAATCCCCGCTGCGGCTGGGCCTGCTGACCGCCGTCCTGTTGGCTGCCGGGCTGCTCGACCTTTTCGGCATCTGGCACGGCGACAGCCCCAACGTCTATTATGCCGCGGCCGTGCAGAGCATGCAGCGCAGCTTCCGCAACTTTTTTTATCTGGCATTCGACTCCAGCGGTTTTGTCAGCGTCGACAAGCCGCCGGTGGCGCTGTGGATGCAGGCGCTGTCGGTGCGGATTTTCGGTCTGCATAACTGGAGCCTGATCCTGCCGCAGGCTCTGGCCTCCGTAGCCGCGGCGGCGGTGCTTTACCGGGCGGTGAAGCGGGTCTTCGGCTTCGCGGCCGGGCTGCTGGCGGCCGCGGCGCTGAGCGTCACCCCCGTCTTTGTCGCGCTGGCACGCAGCAGCAATGTGGATTCCATCCTGCTGCTGGTGATGACGTTTGCCGCTTCCCAGCTGCTGCGGGCGGTCGAGACCGGGCGCACACGGTACCTTTTCGCCGCCATGGCGCTGGCGGGGCTTGGCTATAATGTGAAGATGCTGGCGGCTTTTATGACCCTGCCCGCCTTTTATATCACCTGGCTGTGGGCCGCAAAAGGCCCGCTGCCCGTACGGCTGCGGCGGATGCTGGCCGCCACGCTGGTGCTGGCGGCGGTCTCGCTGTCGTGGTCGCTGGCGGTGGATCTGACCCCCGCCGCCGCCCGGCCCTATGTGGGCAGCAGTAAAAACAATTCGGAAATCGGCCTGGCACTGGGCTATAACGGTCTGAACCGGGTGCTGCCGGGCCTGTTCCATTCGTCAGCCGCCCGGAAAACCACTGAAACGGCCTCGGGCACCTCGTCCACCCGACTGGCGGAGGTAGGGAACCCGGGCCCGCTGCGGCTGCTCAATCACCGGCTCGGTTCCCAGATTAGCTGGTTTTTGCCCGTGGCGCTCATCGGCGGTGCGGCGGCCCTCTGGTCGCTGCGGCGGCGCCGTGACGCGCGGTTTTTCCATCTGGTCTTCTGGTGGAGCGCGCTGATCCCCATGTGTATTTATTACGACTTTTCCACGGGGTACATCCACCGGTATTATCTGGGGATGCTGGCCCCCTGTCTGGCGGCACTGACGGGCATCGGGCTGAGCTGGCTGTGGCGGCTTTACCGCCGCGGCGGCCGGGGCGGGTGGCTGCTGCCGTCTGTTTTCGCCGCCACGGCCTGCCTGCAGGCGGGGCTGATGGTTCCCTTCTTCCACTGGAGCCGAATCCTGATCGAGACGGTCGCCGTGCTGGGCGCCTTCGCCGCCGCCGGGCTCATCGCCCTGCGGCGAATGGGGCGCGCGGGCACTGCAGCAGCCGTTGTGTGCGTGCTGGGCGTGGCGGGGATTTTCTGCGCGCCCACGGCCTGGTCCGCCTCCGCCCTGATCTATCACGAGAGCGGGGCCAACCCCATGGCTGGGCCGCTCACCACCGAAGCCGCCGCGCCGGTGGCGCAAAGCATCCTGCGCACGCTGCGGGCCGATCTGTCGCCGGCCCGCTCCGACAGCCCCGCCGGCGGCAAGGGACAGAAACTCACGGCCTATCTGCTGCGGCACCGCGGCGGCAGCCGGTATCTGGCCGCCACCGACACCGCCGACGACGCCGAGTATATCATCCTCGAGACCGGGCAGCCCGTGATCGCCACGGGGGGATTTTCCGGCAACGACCCGATTCTGACGCTCGCCGGTTTCCGCCGGATGGTGGCCACCCATCAGGTGCGATATTTCGTGGTGCAAGTCTACACCGACCGACACAGCTATTCGGCGCTCGCCAAATGGGCCATGACTTACGGCAAGGCCGTGCCGGGCAGCGATTACGGGTCCTCTGCCGGCAGCCTGACGCAAAGCCGGCAGGTGCTCTATGACCTGAGCCACGCCGCCTGAGGCCGAATATCCGCATGTCGCTTGGGGTGCAAGACAGCCGCCCGGGGCCTGGGTGCGGCGGCGGTGTTTTGATGTGAGCTCCGGATTTTT
>JAEWAE010000031.1 GCA_023391835.1 Bacillota bacterium | reverse complement strand
TTTTATCGGAAACGCCCGCCCGCGCGTCCGGCCGGCGCGCGGACGGATTAAAACCGCGGCCCCGCCGGGCGGGTGCCGGGGATGAAAGGCGGAAGCGCAGTGGCGGACAAATCGCAGAAAAAAATGGTGGAAGCCATCACCTCCATGGATGTGGACTTCGCCAAATGGTACACCGACATCGTCAAAAAGGCCGAGCTGGTGGATTACTCCAGCGTGCGGGGCTGCATGGTCATCCGGCCGTACGGCTACGCGATCTGGGAAAACATCCAGCACACGCTGGACGCCATGTTTAAAGCGACCGGGCATGAGAATGTATATCTGCCCATGTTTATCCCGGAAAGCCTGCTTAATAAAGAAAAAGAGCACGTCGAGGGCTTTGCCCCCGAGGTGGCCTGGGTGACCGAGGGCGGCGGCGAAAAGCTTGAGGAGCGTCTGTGCGTGCGCCCCACCAGCGAGACGCTTTTCTGCGAATTCTATTCCCACATCATCCATAGCTGGCGGGATCTGCCCAAGCTCTATAATCAGTGGTGCTCGGTGGTGCGGTGGGAAAAGACCACCCGTCCCTTCCTGCGCACGATGGAATTCCTGTGGCAGGAAGGCCACACGATGCACGAGACCGCCGAGGAGGCGGAGGCGGAGACCCGGCGGATGCTCAACATCTACGCCGATTTCTGCGAAAAGACGCTGGCTATGCCGGTCATCAAAGGCCGCAAGACCGACAAGGAAAAATTCGCCGGTGCGGAGGCCACATACTCCATCGAGGCGCTGATGCACGACGGCAAGGCGCTGCAGAACGCCACCTCCCACTATTTCGGCAACGGTTTTGCACGGGCCTTCGGCATCCAGTTCACCGGGCGTGACAACACGCTGCAGTACCCCCACCAGACCTCGTGGGGCGCGACCACGCGTCTTATCGGCGCGCTCATCATGGTGCACGGCGACGACAACGGTCTGGTGCTGCCGCCTCAGGTGGCGCCGGTGCAGGTGGTCGTGGTGCCCGTGGCCGCCCACAAGCCCGGTGTGCTCGACAAGGCGAGGGAAGTCACCGAGAGGCTTGCCAAGGTTTGCCGCGTCAAGGTGGATGACAGCGACAACAGTCCCGGCTGGAAATATGCGGAGTATGAGATGAAGGGCGTGCCGCTGCGGCTGGAAATCGGCCCGCGGGATATTGAGAACGACCGCTGCGTGCTGGTGCGCCGCGACAACCGCGAGAAGACCGAGGTTGCCCTGAAGGATCTGGAGACTGCGGTGCCCGCCCTGCTCGAGACCGAGCAGCAGGCACTTTACGAGAAGGCGCTGGCCCGGCGTAACGCCATGACCTATGCCTGCACCGACCTCGACTCGTTTACGGATACCGCGGCCAACCGCCCCGGCTTCATCAAGGCCATGTGGTGCGGCGACCGCGCCTGCGAGGATAAGCTGCGCGAAGTGGCCGGCGTCACTTCCCGCAACATCCCCTTCGAGCAGGAGCATCTATCCGACCACTGCGTTTGCTGCGGCAAGCCCGCCAAGTATATGGTGTATTGGGGCAAGGCGTACTGATCCGCCGGCCCAACGTTCTAGCCCCGGGGTTCCACCCTCTTTCCCCGGCGGTGCTGTCCGATTCCGCGGGTTCCGTGTGCGGCGCCCGCACGACGCGGCCAAGGGCCGCAGAAAGGGAGGCTGCTTTGCATTCGAAACAAACCGACCGGCTGGCCCTGCTGCTGCGGGTCGTTTCCCTGATGATCGGCGCGGCGCTGGCTTCCGTGGGGCTGGAAATTTTCCTCGTGCCCGACGACATCATCGACGGCGGCGTGGTGGGCATTTCCATCATCGCGAGCCATCTGTCCGGCCTGCCGCTGGGGCTTTTCACCTTTGCCCTCAACATTCCCTTTTTCGTCGTGGGCTATAAGCAGATCGGCCGTACGTTCACCCTTTCCACCTTTTTTTCGGTGGCGTGCCTTTCCATCGGCGTGTCGCTGCTGCACCCCATCCCGGGGCTGACCCACGACCCACTGCTGGCGGCCGTCTTCGGCGGCATCATCAACGGCACGGGCGTCGGGCTGATCATCCGCAACGGCGGCTCGCTCGACGGCACCGAGATCACCGCCATCATTCTCGAGCGGAAGCTGAGCTTTTCCATCGGCGAGATCGTGATGTTTTTCAACCTCTTTATTCTCAGCAGCGCCGGCTTTGTCTTTGGTTGGGACCGCGCCATGTATTCGCTTATCGCCTACTTCATCGCATCCAAGGCCATTGACATCGTCACCGAGGGTATTGACGAGACCCGCTCGATCATGGTCATCGCCGACCATGAGGAGGACATCACCTCTGCCATCAACGACCGGCTCGGGCGCAGCGTCACGGTGCTCAGCGGCAAGGGCGGCTACAGCGGTGAGGCGGTCAACGTGCTGTATGTGGTCGTTTCCCGGCTGGAGGTCAGCAAGCTGCGTTCCATCGTGCACCAATTTGACCAGAATGCGCTGGTGACGGTGGGCAACGTGGATTCCTGGGGCAAGCATTTCAAAAAGCGGAATATCCATTGAAAATATGTACAAAAATAAATAATAAAATTCTCCAATAAATCACAAAAAAATATTTGCAACCATCGCCCGGATATGGTATGATTATTAGGCGCACTGATTGGGCGCAGATATGCGTTGAAGCGGGAGGTTGCCGCGTTTCGCGGGTAATTTCCGCCGAGTATGTCCGATTTGAAACCGGGCGACACCATATTGGGCATATTGCGGGCATTTTGGCTCAGACATGCCGGCAATATGTGGCGATGCGTTGAGCACCACCCGGATAGATTGCGCAGTCAAGCTATCCGGTTTTTCAATGTCCGGATGTGAAACACCCGGTAACGTGTTCAGATTTTGCAAAGCCTGGCCAACCGGAAGATTCTAAGGAGGCGAACCAAGATGGCAGTAAAGGAAAAGATTCGCATCAGACTCAAGAGTTACGACCATCAGATCATTGATCAGTCCGCGGAAAAGATCGTGGAAACCGCCAAGCGCACGGGCGCCCGCGTTTCCGGTCCGATCCCGCTGCCGACCAACAAAGAGGTCGTGACCGTGCTGCGCGCCGTCCATAAATACAAGGACAGCCGCGAGCAGTTTGAAATGCGCACGCACAAGAGACTCATCGACATCCTCCGCCCGTCGCAGAAGACGGTCGAGGCGCTCATGGGCCTTGAGCTACCCGCCGGGGTCGAAATCGAGATCAAGCTCTGATTCGACCGGCAGGTCAAGTTGGTGAAAACCAACCAATAACCAAGGGAGGCAGGATACATGCAAAAAGGAATCATCGGCAGAAAGATCGGTATGACCCAGATCTTTGACGAGAAGGGCAACGCCATCCCCGTCACTGTCATCGAAGCCGGGCCATGCGTCGTCGTGCAGAAGAAAACGGCGGAAACCGACGGCTACTCGGCGGTGCAGCTGGGCTACGACAGCGTACGGGAAAAGCTGCTCAACAAGCCCCAGAAGGGCCGCTTCGACAAGGCCGGCGTGGCTCCCCAGCGTTATCTGCGGGAGTTCCGGCTGGAAAATGCCGATGCGCTCAACGTGGGCGACATTGTCAAGGCCGACACCTTCGCCGCGGGTGACCGCGTGGATGTGGCCGGCACCAGCAAGGGCAAAGGCTTCGCCGGCGTCATCAAGCGCTGGAACCACCACCGCCTGAAGGAAACCCACGGCGTGGGCCCGGTGCACCGCGAAGTCGGCTCCATGGGCGCGAGCACCAATATGTCGCGCGTGCCCAAGGGCAAAAAAATGGCCGGCCATCTGGGCAACGAGCGGGTGACCGTGCAGAATCTCGACGTGGTCAAGGTGGACGCCGAAAACAATCTCATTGCGCTGAAGGGCGCCATTCCCGGCCCCAAGGGCGGTATTGTTGTGATCGCCAACAGCGTGAAAAAGGCCTAAGGGAAGGAGGATGCGCAATGTCTAAAGCGACAGTTTATAATATGACCGGCGAGCAGACGGGCGAGATTGAGCTGAGCGACGCCGTTTTCGGCATCAAGCCCAATCGTTTCGCACTGCATGAATCGGTCGTGAATTATCTGGCCAACCAGCGGCAGGGCACCCAGTCGACGCTTACCCGGTCGGAGGTGTCCGGCGGCGGCCGCAAGCCCTGGAAACAGAAGGGCACGGGCCATGCCCGGCAGGGTTCCATCCGCGCTCCCCAGTGGAAACACGGTGGCATCGCGTTGGGCCCGAAGCCCCGCAGCTACCGTTACACACTCAACAAGAAGGTGCGCCGTCTGGCGATGCGCTCGGCGCTTTCTGTCAAGGTGCAGGATGGTGAGATCCGCGTGATGGATGCCATCGCCCTGGACGAAATCAAGACCAAGACCGTCGTGGCGATGCTTCAGGCCGTCAAGTCGGGCAAAAAGGTCCTCATCGTCACCAAGGGTGCCGACGAAAAGCTCATCCGCAGCGCCCACAATATTCCGGGCGTGCGTACGGCCGTTGCCGGCAGCCTCAGCGCCTACGACCTGCTTGACTGCGACACGTTTGTGGTCGCGCAGGACGCGGTCCACGCCATTGAGGAGGTATACGCGGAATGAAGACGCCTCAGGATATTATTATCCGCCCGGTCATTACCGAAAAAAGCATGACCGGCATTGCGAATAAGCGCTACGCCTTCCGGGTGGCGCGCGACGCCAACAAGCTGGAAATTGCCGAGGCGGTCGAGGCCGTGTTCGGTGTCAAGGTGGCCAAGGTCAACACCGTCAGCGTTCGCGGACGGCAGAAGCGGGTGGGCCGCAGCGTCGGCACCACTTCGGCCTGGAAAAAGGCCATCGTGACCCTCAAGGCGGATTCCAAGGCCATCGAGTTCTTCGAAGGCATGGCGTAAGATCCGAATGCGACGTAATAAGGGAGTGAGTCCACAATGCCGATAAAGAATTACAGCCCGGCCACTCCGGGAAGACGGAACATGTCGGTTCCCACCTTCGAGGAGCTGTCGGGTGTGAAACCCGAAAAGAGCCTGCTGGTCTCCCTGTCGAAAAAGGCGGGGCGCAACAGCTACGGCCGTATTACGGTGCGGCACCGCGGCGGCGGCAACCGGACCAAATACCGTCTGATCGACTTCAAGCGCGATAAGACGGACATGCCGGCTACCGTGCTTTCGGTCGAATACGACCCCAGCCGCACCGCCTATATCGCGCTGGTGCAGTATGAGGACGGCGAGAAGCGGTATATCCTCGCGCCGTTCGGCCTCAAGGCCGGCATGAAGGTGGTTTCCGGCACGGGAGCCGACATTATCCCGGGCAACACGATGCCCATGAGCAGCATCCCGGTCGGTACCTTCATTCACAACATCGAGCTCCATGCGGGCCGCGGCGGTCAGCTTGCCCGTGCCGCCGGCATCATGGCGCAGCTCATGGCCAAGGAAAACGGCTACGCGCTGGTGCGGCTGCCTTCCGGCGAGCTGCGCAATATCCCGGAAAACTGCATGGCGACCATCGGCCAGGTCGGCAACATCGACCATGAGAACGTCAAACTCGGCAAAGCCGGCCGTAGACGTCATATGGGCTGGCGTCCGTCGGTGCGTGGCTCGGCCATGAACCCGAACGACCATCCGCACGGCGGCGGCGAAGGCAAGGCTCCTGTGGGCCGTCCCAGCCCGGTTACCCCTTGGGGCAAACCGACCATGGGCTACAAGACCCGCAAGAAGTCGCTGGCTTCCGATAAATTCATCGTCAGACGCCGTAACGGCAAATAATCCGGTCTGAAAGGAGGATTTTCGCGGTATGAGCAGAAGCTTGAAAAAGCCCCCGTTTGTGGAAGAAGCGCTGATGAAGCGCATCCGCGATATGAACAAAGCGAATGAAAAGCGCGTGCTGAAAACCTGGAGCCGCGCCTCCACCATATATCCCGAGTTTGTCGGCCACACCATCGCGGTGCACGACGGCCGCAAGCATGTGCCGGTGTATATCACCGAGGATATGGTCGGCCATAAGCTGGGCGAATTCGCCCCGACCCGCACTTTTAAAGGCCACTCGGGTTCCAAAGTGACCAACGCGCAGTAACGGCCGAAAGGAGGAGTCATCATGCAGGCAGTTGCGCATTTGAGATATGCACGCATATCGCCGCGCAAAGTTCAGATTGTGCTGGATCTGATCCGGAATAAACCGGTCAATGTCGCTCTTGCGATTTTACAGCATACCCCCAAGGCCGCGAGCTTACCGCTCGAGAAACTGCTCCGGTCGGCCGTGGCAAATGCGGAAAACAACAATCAGCTCAACGTTGAGAAGCTTTACGTTTCCCAGTGTTTCGTCACGCCGGGGCCCACTCTCAAGCGGATTCGTCCCCGGGCGCATGGCCGCGCTTTTCCGATCCTGAAGCGCACGTCCCATGTGACGGTCGCCGTCGATGAAAGCGCAGACAAGGATTAACGGAAGAGGAGGTATAGTATGGGCCAGAAAGTAAATCCCCACGGTCTTCGGGTGGGTGTCATCAAGGACTGGGATTCCAGATGGTTTGCAAAAGACCGCCTCTTCGGCGATATCCTGGTGGAAGATTACAACCTGAGGAAGACCCTGAAAAAGAAGCTGTACGCGGCGGGCGTGCCGACCATCGAGATTGAGCGCGATGCGTCCCGTGTGCGCATTCATATTCATTGTGCGAAGCCCGGCATGGTCATCGGCAAGGGCGGCTCGGAAATCGACAAGCTCCGCGCACAGTGCGAAGCATTCCTGAAAAAGCCGGTTTCCATCAACATTGTCGAAGTCCGCACACCGGACACCAACGCGCAGCTGGTCGCGGAAAACATCGCCGCGCAGCTGGAAAAGCGTATTTCCTTCCGCCGCGCCATGAAGCAGGCCATCGGCCGCGCCATGAAGCTGGGTGCGAAGGGCATCAAGGTCGGTGTGGCCGGCCGTCTGGGCGGCGCGGAAATCGCCCGTAAGGAACATTACCACGAGGGCACCATTCCGCTGCAGACCCTGCGTGCCGACATCGACTACGGCTTTGCCGAGGCGAAGACGACCTACGGCCGTATCGGCGTGAAAGTCTGGGTCTATAAGGGCGAAGTCCTGCCCGAGGTGAAAAAGCCCCGCAAGGAAGGAGTGGAGCAGTAATGCTGATGCCCAAAAGAGTCAAGTACCGCCGGGTGCAGCGCGGCCGTATGACGGGCCGTGCGACTCGCGGCAACAAAGTGACCTACGGCGAGTTTGGCCTTGTGGCTTTGGAGCCGGCATGGATCACTTCCAACCAGATCGAGGCCGCCCGTGTCGCCATGACACGTTTCACCAAGCGCGGCGGTCAGGTTTGGATCAAAATATTTCCCGATAAGCCTGTGACCAAAAAGCCGGCCGGCACCCGTATGGGCTCCGGTAAAGGCGCTCCCGAGCAGTGGATCGCGGTGGTCAAACCGGGCCGGGTTATGTTCGAAATGGGCGGCATCCCCGAGGATGCGGCAAAAGAGGCTATGCGTCTGGCCGGGCACAAACTGCCCATTAAGTGCAAGTTTGTCACGAAGGACGAAGAAACGGGTGGTGAGCAGTCATGAAGGCAAAGGAAGTCCGCGAATTGTCGGTCGAAGAGCTCAATGACAAGGTCAAGCAGCTCAAGACCGAGCTGTTCAACCTTCGCTTCCAGCTTGCGATCAACCAGCTCGAAAATCCGATGCGCATCAAGGCCGTGAAAAAGGACATTGCGCGCATCAAAACGATCATCCGTGAGATGGAGATTCGCGAAGGCGAATAAGCCTTGTGAGAGGGAGGAATTAAGGTGGCCGAGAGAAACCTCAGAAAGACACGCATCGGGCGGGTCATCAGCGACAAAATGGATAAGACCTTGGTTGTCGCCATTGAGGACAATGTCAAACACCCCCTTTATAAAAAGGTTATTAAGCGTACCGTGCGGCTGAAGGCCCACGATGAGAATAACGAAGGCAAGGTCGGCGACACCGTTCTGATTATGGAAACGCGCCCGCTGTCCCGGGACAAAAGATGGCGCCTTGTCAATGTTGTCACCAAGGCGAAGTAATTCCCATAACAGGACTCTGCGGATGAGGGCCCCAGAGGGCGGCTCAGCGCAGGGAAGGAGGAAGCAACGTGATTCAGCAGCAGACTTACCTCAAGGTCGCTGACAACACCGGCGCCCGGGAAATCATGTGCATCCGCGTGCTCGGCGGTTCGCGCAGACGGTATGCCGGAATCGGCGACGTGGTGGTAGCTTCGGTTAAAAAAGCAACACCCGGCGGCGTTGTGAAAAAAGGCGAAGTGGTCAAGGCGGTCGTGGTGCGCACAGTCAAAGGCATGCGCCGCGCCGACGGCAGTTATATTCGCTTCGATGAGAACGCTGCGGTGATTATCCGCGATGATAAGACTCCGCGGGGAACCCGCATTTTTGGGCCGGTGGCCCGGGAGCTTCGGGAAAAAGATTACCTGAAGATCCTTTCGCTCGCCCCTGAAGTGCTTTGATGGGAGGTGTGTCACATGAATAACCAGGTACACGTCAAAAAAGGCGACAACGTGATGATCATCTCCGGCAAAGACAAGGGCAAGACCGGCAAGGTGTTGGAAGTCAGCCCCAGTGAAGGCAAGGTCATCGTGGAAGGCCGCAATATGGTCACCAAACACGTCAAACCCCGCAAGATGGGCCAGCAGGGCGGCATCGTCAAAGCGGAGGGCGCCATGTATGCGAGCAAGGTCATGATCGTCTGCCCCAAGTGCGGCAAACCTACCCGGATCGGGCACACCGTGTTTGGGGACGGCACCAAGGCCAGGGTCTGCCGCAAGTGCGGCGAAACCCTGTAAGCTTGAAGGAGGATAGCACATGGCACGTCTCAAGGATATTTACAAAACTGACGTTGCGCCGGCTTTGATGAAGAAATTTGCATACAAGAGCGTCATGCAGATTCCCCGGATCGACAAGATCGTGATCAACGTCGGATGCGGCGAGGCGCGCGACAACTCCAAGGTGATCGATTCGGTCATCACCGACCTGATGGCCATCACCGGCCAGAAGCCGATCGTGACCAAGGCCAAGAAGTCCGTCGCCAACTTTAAGATTCGTCAGGGCATGAGCATCGGCGCCAAAGTGACGCTGCGCCGTGACCGGATGTACGAATTTATCGAGAGGCTCTTCAACGCCGCGCTTCCCCGGATGCGCGACTTCCGTGGGATCAACTCCAACTCCTTCGACGGCCGGGGCAATTATTCCCTGGGCCTGAAGGAACAGCTGATTTTCCCCGAAATCGAATATGACAAGATCGATCAGGTGCGCGGCATGGATATCTCCTTTGTCACCACCGCCAAAACTGACGAAGAGGCCCGCGAGCTGCTCACGCTTATGGGCGCCCCGTTTGCCAAGTAAGGAGGGATTGTTGTGGCCAAAACATCGATGAAAGTCAAGCAGAAGAGAACGCCTAAGTTTTCGACCCGCAGCTACACGAGGTGCAAGATCTGCGGCAGGCCGCACGCTTACTTGCGCAAATACGGGGTCTGCCGGATCTGTTTTCGCAATCTCGCGTACAAGGGCGAAATCCCCGGCGTGAAAAAAGCTAGCTGGTAATAAGCTGCAAAGGAGGTTTCGACGCCATGCAAATCACCGATTCCATCGCCGATATGTTGACGAGAATTCGCAACGCCAATTCGGCGAAGCATGATACCGTCGAGGTGCCCGCGTCCAACATGAAAAAGGCGATCGCCCGCATTTTGCTCGACGAAGGGTATATCAAAAATTATCAGGTCATTGAAGACAGCAAGCAGGGCATCATCAAGATCAGCCTCAAGTACGGGCCGAATAAGTCCCAGGTGCTCACGGGGCTGCGCAGAGTTTCCAAGCCTGGTCTTCGCATATACGCCGACCGTGAGGATATGCCCAAGGTCATGAAGGGCCTGGGTATCGCCATCGTGTCCACTTCCAAGGGGGTCATGACCGATCGTCAGGCCCGTACGGAAAACGTGGGCGGCGAGATCCTCGCGTTTGTCTGGTAAGGAGGGACAGAGAGAATGTCACGTATTGGAAAAATCCCGGTGACTGTCCCCGCGGGCGTGGATGTGAAGATCGACGGCACCACCGTCACCGTCAAGGGCCCCAAAGGCACTCTCACCCAGCATTTCCACAAGGATCTGATCATCCGCCAGGAGGGCAACGTCATTCATGTCGAGCGCCCCGAAGCGGAAAAATCAAAAGATAAATTTTATAACTCCCTGCACGGCCTGACCCGTACGCTGGTCGCCAACATGGTCACCGGCGTGACTAGCGGTTTCCAGAAAGAGCTGGAAATCAACGGCGTCGGCTACCGTGCCATGAAGCAGGGCAACAAGATCGTCATGAACCTGGGCTATTCCCATCAGGTGGAGGTTCCGGAAATTCCCGGCATCCACATGGATGTGCCGCAGCCCAACAAGATCATTGTTTCCGGCCCCGATAAGCAGCAGGTCGGCCAGTTCGCCGCTGAGCTGCGTGAGAAGCGCCCGCCGGAACCCTATAAGGGCAAAGGCATCAAGTATGTCGACGAGGTCATCCATCGCAAGGAAGGCAAAGCCGGCAAGGGCGGCAAGAAGTAATAAAGGAGTGAAAGTACATGGTAAGTAAAACGGACAGCAATAGGGCCAGGCTGAAGCGCCATACCCGTGTCAGAGGCAAAATCAGCGGCACGCCTGCATGCCCGCGGCTGAATGTGTTCCGCTCCCTCAACCACATCTACGCCCAGGTGATCGACGACGTGGCGGGCAAAACGCTCGTTGCCGCTTCCAGCAAGGATAAAGATTTCGGCATCGCCGGCGGTAATTGTGCGGCTGCCAAAAAAGTCGGGCAGGAAATCGCCCGTCGGGCTCTGGAAAAGGGAATCACGCAGGTCGTTTTTGACCGCGGCGGCTATGTGTATCACGGCCGTGTCAAGGAACTGGCAGAGGGTGCCCGCGAGGGCGGCCTGAAGTTCTGATAAAGGAGGGATGATTTTGGCACGTTACGAAAAATCGGATTCCGATATGAATGAAAGAGTCGTCACCATCAACCGTGTTTCCAAGACGGTTAAGGGCGGTCGCATCTTTAAATTCGCGGCTCTCGTCGTGGTCGGCGATGGCAACGGAACGGTAGGATTCGGCATCGGAAAATCCGGCGAAGTCCCCGACGCAATCCGGAAGGGGATCGAGGACGCCAAGAAGAACCTGATCAAGGTGGCCCTGAAAGGGACTACCATTCCGCACGAAATCATCGGCGTATTTGGGGCCGGCCGTGTGCTGCTTAAGCCAGCCGCTCCCGGTACCGGCGTGATTGCGGGCGGCCCGGTGCGCGCGGTCATCGAGGTCGCGGGCATCAAGGATATCCGCACCAAGGCGCTGCGTTCCAACAATCCCTGCAATGTCGTCCGGGCGACCATTGACGGTCTTTCCCGTATCCGCAGCGCGGATAGAGTTGCGGAAATCCGCGGCAAATCCGTCAAGGAAATCCTGGGTTAAGGAGGCTACCGGTAATGGCAGTGCTGAAAATCAAGTTGGTGCACAGCCTGAGCGGACGCAACAAGAAGCACATCGCGACCGCTTATTCGCTGGGCCTGCACACGGTGCGCGACACAGTCGAGCAGCCCGACAATGCACAGACCAGGGGAAAAATTCAGCAGATCGCGTATCTGCTTGAGGTTACGGAAGGCTAACGCAAGGAGGTGCACAACATGAAGCTTTACGAATTAGCGCCCGCGCCGGGCAGCGCCAAAGCGCCCTTCCGCAAGGGCCGCGGCATCGGTTCCGGTAACGGCAAGACCGCCGGCAAAGGCCACAAGGGCCAGAACGCCAGAAGCGGCGGCGGTGTCCGTCCCGGATTTGAAGGCGGCCAGATGCCTCTGTCCCGCCGGATCCCGAAGCGCGGTTTCACCAATATTTTTGCCAAATCCATCGCCTGCATCAACGTCGACGCCCTCAATCAGTTTGAGGACGGCGCAGTCGTCGATGCGGAAGCCTTCCGCAAGGCCGGCGTACTGAAAAAGTCGCTGGACGGCGTCAAGGTGCTTGGGAACGGAACGATTGAAAAGAAACTGACTGTAAAAGCTGCCGCGTTTTCTGCAGCCGCCAAGCAGAAGATCGAGGCTGCCGGCGGTAAAGCAGAGGTGATCTGAAGTGTTTGAGACACTCCGTAATGCATGGAAGATCCCCGATCTCCGGCGACGGATTCTGTTCACCATTTTCATCATCTTCATCTTCCGGGTCGGCAGCGCCATCACGGTGCCGTTCCTCGACCCGAAAGCGCTGAAGACCCTGATGGCCAACGGTAACACGCTTATGGGCTACATCGACATGCTCACCGGCGGTGCCTTTTCCCGTGCGACCATCTTTTCCATGTCCGTTACCCCATATATCAACTCGTCCATCATCATCCAACTGCTCGGGGTCGCCATTCCGGCGTTGGAGCGTCTGACCAAGGAAGGCGAGGTCGGCCGCAAACGGCTGGCTCAGATCACCCGGTATACCACCGTGATCCTTGGTCTGCTGCAGGGCCTGTTTTACTATATCTACCTGCGCAACAGCGGTGTGCTGCTTTACAGCACCGGTTTTGCCGGTGTGTGGTCCGCCGTCACGATCATGGCCTGCTTCATCGCCGGTACGGCGCTGATGATGTGGCTGGGCGAGCAGATCAACGACCGCGGCATCGGCAACGGCATTTCGATCCTGCTGTTTGCAGGCATCGTGGCCCGCGGCCCGGCGATCGTCCGCTCCGCCGTCAGCTACTGGAAACTGGGCAGCCAGTATCACGTTCTCGTGCCGCTGGTCGCCATCCTGGCTCTGGCCGTGGTGGTCGCCATTGTGTTTATGAACGAGGCCGAGCGCCGCATCCCGGTCCAGTATGCCAAGCGTGTGGTGGGCCGCAAAATGTACGGCGGGCAGAGCTCCTTCATTCCGATCAAAGTTACGATGTCCGGGGTGATGCCGATCATCTTTGCATCCTCCATTGTGAGCATCCCTTCTATGATCGGACAGTTTGTTTCCACCAAATCCTGGTGGTATAAGGTGCTGAATTTCTTCAGCTACAACTCCGCCGTTTACGCCATCATCTATTTTATCCTGATCATCGGTTTCAACTTTTTCTACGTCACCATCCAGTACAATCCGATTGAGATTTCCAATAACCTCAAGAAGAATAACGGCGGAATCCCCGGCATCCGGCCGGGCAAGCCGACCTCCGATTATATCCAGCGGGTTCTCAGCCGGGTCACGCTTATCGGGGCCATTTTCCTCGCCATCATCGCCGTGCTGCCGATCGCTCTGAATGCCGGCGCGAATATGAACATCGCGCTTGGCGGCACGACCATTCTGATCGTGGTCGGCGTGGCGGTGGAAACGGCACGTCAGCTGGAAAGCATGATGATGATGCGCCATTACAAGGGCTTTTTGGAATAAGCATCGGAGCCGACGGCCGCGGCTCAACACCGCAGCCGGCAGAGAAGGGGAGGTTTGTCGTATGAATCTCATATTGCTTGGGGCGCCGGGCGCCGGCAAGGGCACGCAGGCTGAAGTCATCTGCCAGCACCTGCACATCCCGGCCATATCCACCGGCAATATTCTGCGCGAGTCGGTCAAGCAGGGGACGGAGTTGGGCCGTCGGGCGAAATCCTATATGGATGCCGGCGAGCTTGTGCCCGACGAAATCCTCATTGACATCATCAAGGAACGGCTGGCGCAGCCGGACTGCAAAGGCGGCTTTATCCTGGACGGTTTCCCCCGCACGGTGCCTCAGGCCGAGGCGTTGGACCGGATGGGCGTGCCCATCGACAGAGTCATTGAAATCAGCGTCGCCGACGACCGGATCGTCGAGCGCATGTCCGGCCGGCGGGTGTGCGAAAAATGCGGTTCCTCCTACCACACGCTCTACAAGCCTTCCAAAGACGGAAAGACCTGCGACCACTGTGGCGGCCGCCTGATTCAGCGGGCGGACGATGCACCGGAAACGGTGCGTGAACGGCTGAAGGTCTATCACCGCCAGACCGAGCCGCTCAAGAGTTTTTACGAGCGGAAAAAAATCCTGGCGGTCGTCCAGGGACGCGAGGAAATCGCGGATACTACCCGGGCGACTCTGGCCGTGTTGGAAGGCTGAGTCATGATTCATCTCAAAAATGCGCATCAGATTCAAAAGATGCGCGTCGCGGGGAAAATTTCCCACAACGCGCTGATGGCCGCAGGCGCAGCGGTGGTGCCGGGTGCGACAACCGCCGAGATCGACCGCGTGGCCTATGAGTTTATTACCAAAGCGGGCGCCAAGCCGTCTTTTCTGGGCTTCGGCGGGTTCCCCGCCACCTGCTGCATTTCGGTCAACGACGAGGTGATCCACGGGATCCCGGGGAACCGGAAGATCGTGCGCGGCGACATCGTCAGCATCGACGTCGGAGCCATCTACGACGGGTGGCAGGGCGACAACGCTTTCACCTTTACGGCGGGCGAAGTCAGCGAAGAGGCGCAGAAGCTGCTGGACGCCACCCGCGAAAGTCTGGCCGAGGGCATCAAGGCAGCCGTGGCGGGTAACCGCCTCGGCGACGTGGGTGCGGCCGTGCAGCAGTATGTGGAAGCGAGAGGCTATTCGGTGGTGCGCGAGTATGTGGGGCACGGCATCGGCGAAGAAATGCACGAGGAGCCGGACGTGCCTAACTACGGGCGTCAGGGCCACGGTGTGCGGCTGGTGCCGGGCATGGTGATCGCCATCGAGCCGATGGTCAACCAAGGCACGCGCCATGTGCGCACGATTTCCAACGGATGGACGGTCGTCACAACAGACGGGCAGCTGTCCGCTCACTTCGAAAACACCGTTGCCATTACCGCCGAGGGGCCTGTCATTTTAACAGCGCCTTGACGGAGGACAAAATGGAGATTACAACGAACTCGGTCGTGGTATCTCTGGCCGGTCACGACAAAGGCGACGCATTCGTCGTGGTCGGGACAGACGGCGCCCAGTTTGCTCTGATTGCGAACGGCCGGCGCCGGAAGATGGAAAAACCCAAGCGGAAGAAATTCCGGCATTTGCGGCCCATCGGCAGGCTCGAGCCGACGGCCGGTGTTCGTTCCAACCGCAGTCTCAGGCTGGCGCTCCGAGCGTTTCCCGCCGAAGACACAGCTACCGGGGAGGGTCTTGAATTTGTCCAAAGACGATGTGATTGAACTGGAAGGCACCGTAGTGGATGCGCTGCCCAACGCCATGTTTCAGGTGGAGCTGCCCAATAAGCACCGCATCCTGGCGCATATTTCCGGCAAGCTGCGGATGAACTATATCCGCATCCTGCCCGGCGACAAGGTGACGGTGGAAATGTCCCCCTACGATCTGACCAGGGGCCGCATCACCTGGCGTTCCAAATAAGCAGCCGACGGCGGAACCGTTTGAATATCCCGATAAGGAGGGAATCAGCATGAAAGTCAGACCTTCTGTCAAACCCATGTGTGAAAAATGCAAAGTGATTAAGCGCAAAGGGCGCGTCATGGTGATCTGTGAGAACCCGAAGCATAAGCAGCGCCAGGGCTGACGCCCGGTGACCGAAACTAACGGAGGTGTATCAATAAATGGCGCGTATAGCTGGCGTCGATTTGCCGAGAGAAAAACGGGTCGAGATCGGCCTGACCTATATCTTCGGCATTGGCCGGAAATCCTCGAACGACATCCTCGCTGCGACCGGAATAAATCCCGATATTCGTGTCAAGGATCTTTCCGAAGACGATATTGCCGCTCTGCGGGAATATATTGATAAGCATTTTACCATCGAAGGCGATCTGCGGCGCAACCGGGCGCTGAATATCAAGCGGCTGGTGGAAATCGGCAGCTACCGTGGCATCCGTCACCGCAAGGGCCTGCCGTGTCACGGCCAGCGGACTAAGACCAACGCCCGCACCTGCAAAGGGCCGAAGAAGACCATCGCCAACAAGAAGAAGTAAGGGAGGGTTTCGATAATGCCTACCAAGGCTGCTGCCACTAAGAAAACAGTCGCTACACGCAAGCGCCGGGAGCGTAAAAATATCGACCGCGGCGCCGCGCATATCCAGTCGACTTTCAATAATACCATTGTGACCATCACCGACGTGCAGGGGAATTCTGTCTCCTGGGCAAGCGCCGGGGGCCTGGGCTTCCGCGGTTCGCGGAAATCCACTCCTTACGCCGCGCAGATGGCTGCCGAGACGGCGGCGAAAGTCGCCACCGAGCAGGGCATGAAGAGTATCGAAGTCTATGTCAAGGGCCCGGGGGCTGGCCGTGAGGCCGCTATCCGTGCGCTTCAGGCCGCAGGCCTCGAAGTCAGCATGATCAAGGATGTCACCCCGATCCCCCACAACGGATGCCGCCCGCCCAAGAGACGGCGTGTATAATCGAACAGTTCAGGAGGTGTATTGATTCGATGGCAAGATATACAGATTCTGTGTGCAAGCTCTGCCGCCGCGAGGGCCAGAAGCTTTTCCTCAAAGGCGACCGCTGCTATTCGGATAAATGCTCGGTCAGCCGCCGCAGCTACGCTCCCGGCCAGCATGGCCAGGACCGCAAGAAGGTTTCCGAATACGGCGTGCAGCTGCGCGCCAAGCAGAAGGCCCGCCGCTTTTACGGCGTGCTGGAGCGCCAGTTCAGCAATTATTTCGACATTGCGTCTTCCAAATCCGGCATCACCGGTGAAAATCTGCTCCGTCTGCTGGAAAGCCGGCTGGACAATGTGGTGTATCGCATGGGCTTCGCCTCGTCGCATGCTCAGGCACGCCAGATGGTGCGCCATGGCTTTTTCAACATGAATGGCCGCAAGGCCAGCATCCCTTCCCAGCGTGTCAAGGCCGGCGATGTGGTGACTTTTAAAGACTCCACCCGCAGCAGCGACTACGTCAAGGGAATCCTTGAGTCGAATGGTTCCCGGCCCGTGCCGAAGTGGCTGGACGTCAACCGCGACACTCTTGAGGGTAAGGTTGTCAGTCTTCCGAACCGCGAAGACATCGATCTGAACGTGGAGGAACACCTCATCGTCGAGTTGTACTCCAAGTAATGAGCCCTCGGGTTCCCGCCGCCTGCCGGCGGGAGGGTTTGGTCCGATCCGGGCGTGCCCTAATTGCGCCCGACCGTCAGGAGGGTTAATAAATGATCGAAATCGAAAAGCCCAAAATAGAAACAGCCGAGCTTTCACCGGACGGGGCATACGGAAGGTTTGTGGTCGAGCCGCTGGAACGCGGCTACGGCACGACGCTGGGCAACAGCCTGCGCCGCGTGCTGCTTTCCTCCCTCCCGGGTGTCGCGGTGACGCAGGTCAAGATCGAAGGGGTGCAGCATGAGTTTTCCACCATCCCCGGTGTGAAAGAGGATGTCGCTGAGATTATCCTCAACATCAAGGGGCTGACGGCGAAGCTTCACGGCGACGGACCCAAGGTCGTCTATATCGACGCCGAGGGCGAGTGCAGCGTGACGGCCGGCGACATCAAAGCCGACTCCGAAGTGGAAATGCTCAACCCCAACATGCACATCGCCACCCTGGCCGAAGGCGCCAAGCTGTATATGGAAATCACGCTCGACAAGGGGCGCGGCTATGTGCCGGCCGAGCGCAACAAGCAGAATATGCAGCCGGTAATCGGCGTGATTCCGGTGGATTCCATTTATACTCCGGTGCTAAAAGTCAACTACACGGTGGAAAACACCCGTGTGGGCCAGATCACCGATTACGACAAGCTGACGCTGGAGGTTTGGACCGACGCCACGATTTCCGCCAAGGAAGCGGTGTCGATCGGAGCCAAGATCCTCAATGAGCACCTCAACCTGTTCATCGGTCTGTGTGCGGAAACGCAGTCGGCCGAGATCATGGTTGAAAAGGATGACAAGAGCAAGGAAAAGGTCCTGGAGATGACCATTGAGGAACTTGACCTGTCCGTGCGCTCGTTCAACTGCCTCAAACGCGCGGGCATCAATACCGTCGAGGATCTGACCAACAAAACGGAAGACGAGATGATGAAGGTGCGCAACCTCGGCCGCAAATCGCTGGAAGAGGTTATCAACAAGCTCAATTCGCTCGGCTTCTCGCTGAAAAAGGAAGAAGAATAACGTGCCGGCTTCGGAGCCGGCAGCCATCCCCGACGATGATCGCAGATAGGAGTGATCTTTCATGCCTGAAACCAGAAAGCTCGGCAAACCGACCGACCAGCGGCTGGCTATGCTCAGGGCACTGGTCACTTTCCTTTTGGAAAAGGGAAAGATAGAAACCACCGTGGCCCGCTCGAAGGAAGTCAAGGCTCTGGCCGAAAAAATGATTACCCTTGGCAAAAAGGGCGATCTGCATTCCAAGCGCCAGGTCTATGCATTTGTGACGAAGGAATCCGTCTCGAAAAAGCTCTTCGACGAGATTGCGCCGAAATATGCCGACCGCAACGGCGGCTATACGCGCATTTATAAGCTCGGCAACCGCCATGGCGATGCCGCCGAAATGGCCATTATCGAGCTGATCTGACGCCCCGGCAGCCACCGGCCGCGTTTGGCGATTCCCGCCGTCTGCAGAAGACGGCGGGAATTTTTGCATTCATCCGGCCCTGTCACCGGATTTTTATCGAAATGAGAGGATTCACGGATTGTAGCGGCCGACTTCCCGTGATACAATACAAACACACAGGCCGTTTCGTTTCGCCGGTGGCATGGATCGGCCGCCTCGCTCATAGAGTGAGATATACGCATGAGGAGCGGGCAGCCGGGAGGGTGCACCTTCCGACCCCGTACTCCGTGAAAGGATGGTCATCATATGCCGTACCTATGGTATATTCTTGGGGCCGTCGTGCTCCTGCTGTTCCTCTGGGTTCTCATTTTCAAAATTTTGGGCCTGCGGGTGGTGTCATCCAATGAGGTCGCGGTGGTGGAAAAATGGTGGAGCCCCAAGGGCTCGCTGCGCCATTCGCTCATTGCGCTTCACGGCGAGGCGGGCTATCTGCCGGAGCTGCTGCGGGGGGGTATCCATTTCCGTTCCGCACTCATGTATAAGATACATAAGTACCCGATGATCACCATTCCCCAGGGGCAGATCGGGTATATTTTCGCCCGCGACGGCGAGCCGCTGCGTCCCACCCAGACCCTCGGCCGCGTGGTGGAGGAAGCAAAAAACTTTCAGGACGCCGGAGGGTTCCTTGAACACGGCGGGCAGAGAGGCCCCCAGCGCGGTATTCTGCGAGAGGGCGTCTATGCCATCAACCTGGCCGAATTTATCGTGGTGACGGCCAGCGGCCTCTTTTCCATCGGCAAGGACGACGCCGAGCTTAAAGACATCACCTCCATGCAGGATACGATCCGGCAGCGGGAAGGCTTTACACCCGTGGTCATCATGAGCACCACGGGGGCCTCCGGGCGCGCTGTGGCCGGTGTTTCCGCCGAGGACGAGGCGGATGAGCGCATTTCCGGCCGACGGATGGCGGGGAATATGTCCGACATGATCGGCATTGTCACCGTCCATGACGGCGACCCCATCGCCAACGGGGAAATTATCGCGCCCGACGTGGAAAACACCCATTCCAATTTTCAGGACCCGGAAAAATTTCTCGAAGCGGGCGGCAAGCGAGGCAAGCAGCTCCGTGTGCTGACCGACGGTACCTATTACATCAATCGCCTTTTCGCCACGGTGGAAATTGTACCCAAGACGACTATCCCCATCGGCTATGTGGGCGTCGTCACCTCGTTTTACGGGGAAAAAGGACAGGATATGTCGGGCGCTGATTTTGACCACGGCCAGTTGGTGGGCGAGGGTTGCAAGGGTGTGCGAGCCGAGCCGCTGCAGCCCGGCAAATATGCCCTCAACACTGATGCATGCGCCGTGTCATTCGTGCCGGTCACCAATGTGGTGCTCAAATGGGCGGCTAACGACAGCGGGGGCCACAGTTACGATTCCGGTCTGGCCGAGGTCGATATCATCACCAAGGATGCCTTTGAGCCGCGGCTGCCATTGTCGGTGGTCATGCACATCGACAGCAAGGACGCCCCGATGGTAATTCTGCGCTTCGGCGACCTCAACCGGCTGGTCAACCAGTCCCTCGACCCGCTGGTCAGCGCCTATTTCAAGGATGTGGCCCAGACCAAGACGCTCATCCAGCTTATTCAGGAACGCAGCGCCATCCGGGAGCAGGCGCTTCACGACATGCGCGAAAAATTCCGCTCCTACAATCTGGCACTGGAGGAAGTGCTTATCGGCACGCCCATTGCCAATCAGAACGACCACCAGATCGAAAATATCCTCACCCAGCTGCGCGACCGGCAGATTGCCGAGGAACAGAAGGTCACCTTCGCTAAGCAGAAGGAGTCGGCCGACGCCGAAAAGGCTCTGAAGGAATCCCAGGCTGTCGCGCTCAACCAGACGACGCTGACCCAGTCGAAAATCAAGATCGACATTGCCCAAAACGAGGGGCAGGCGGAGGCCCGCCGGGCCGAGCAGGAGGCCCAGAAGATCCGCACACTGGCCGCCGCCAACGCCAACAAGGTGTCGGTGGAAGGGCAGGCCGAGGCCGACCGGGAGCAGGCCATCGGCGTGGCCAAGGCCACGGCCATCCGCAAGCAGGTCGAAGCCTACGGCAATCCCCAGTACCGTATGATCCAGGAGGTGGCAGACCGGCTTTCCACGGCGATTCAGGAGGCGAAGGTGCCCACTGTGCCCGGCACCGTGGTCAACCTGGGTCAGGGGGACGCCTCCCGCTCCATACTCGATTTCCTCATGACCGCCGTGGGATTACGGGAAAGTGGCGTACCCCTCAAAGCTCCCGCCGCAGGGGCATTGCCTGTGGAGAAAATTCCGGCAGAGCAGGCTCCGGCAGAGCAGGCTCCGGCAGAGCAAGCTCCCGCTGGAAAATAGGAGCCGGCATGGAGTGCTGCAAACCGCATCTTGAGGCATTTTGCAACACCCTTGGTCGCCAGACTCATTTTAATGGCAGATTACCCCGATGCACAGCGGGCTGCAAAAAGCCCGCTGTGTTTTTGCATATCGGGGCCGGAGACGTCTGAAATCGGCCGGATGGAAATTCACAACATGTTGCGGTTGCAACATACAAAACGACATGGTATGCTTATAATGGAGGTGTGAATAATGGAGCTGGAGATATCACGGCTGCAAAATCTGCCGATTTTCGCGAATATCGACGCCGAAGGCATCAGGGAACTGACCAGCAGGCTGGGGGCGTCGATAAAAGTCTATCAAAAATCGGAATTTATCTTTCTGGAGGGCGATACGCTCGATCAGGTCGGTGTGCTGCTCAGCGGGCTTGTCTACATGATTAACGAGGACATATGGGGCAATAAGACCATCCTGAGTTCCATCCGAAGCGGCGATCTGTTTGGCGAAAGCTTTGCCTGCGCGGGGTATGGCAGCAGTTCGGTGGCGTTTCAGGCGCGGTCTGTGTGCGAGGTATTGCTGTTCCCGTTCCAGAAACTCGACCAGACCTGCGAGCAGCCCTGCACATTCCACCACCAGATGGTTTCCAACATGGTCAAAATTGTGGCGGAAAAAAATGTACAGATGCTCCGCAAAATGGAGGTGCTCTCCAAAAAGACCATTCGGGAACGGACTCTCGCCTGGCTTTCCCAGCAATCCCAGCAAAACGGTAACCGGCCGCTGGTTTCACCCATGGGGCGGACGGAGCTGGCCCAGTATCTTTGTGTCGACCGTTCCGCGCTGACGCGGGAGCTTGGGCGGATGAAACGGGATGGACTGATCGATTTCGACCGCACCACTTTTTATCTGAAAAGTTGAGGGAGCCGGCACCGCTGTTGTTCATGCGACTTTTTTCGCAGTACTTGATTTATTTGTTTTGCCCCAATGCGTTAAATATTTAACTAACGTACATAAGCCGGCGCGAGCCGCCCCGTCCGGTGCCGGCAGCTTGCGTACCTATTTGGAGCTTTGAGAGGATGGCTGAGAGCCAGTCTGGGGAGATGCCTGCTGGGCAGGCACGAATTTGATTGTTTTGTTGATGCCGGGCGTGGTGATGATCTGTCCGTCCTTGGTGATGAAAATTGCCTCGGTGTCGGGCAGCGACTCGATGAGCCGGGTGGCTTGATCCATCCCCAGCAGGAAGCACGTGGCCGAGAGCCCGTCGCCCTGCTTCGACTGGTCGGAAATGATGGTGACGGAGCTCAGATTATTTTCCACCGGGTAGCCGGTACGCGGGTCGAGAATGTGGGCGTAGAGCTTGCCGTCCTGGGTAAAATATCGTTCGTAAATGCCCGAAGTCACGACGGATTTATCCGATACGTAGAGGTAACCGATATCCTGATTGCGCCCCATGAAGGGCTGCTGTACCCCGACGATCCACGGCGAGTGAGCGGATTTGGAGCCCAGCACCTCGACGTTGCCGCCCAAATTGATGATGGCTTGGTGCACGCCCTTTTTTAGCAGAAACGCCTTGAGCTTGTCGGCAATGTAGCCTTTCGCTACGCCGCCCAGATCGATCAGTGCCTTGGGGTCTTTGAGCGTCACGGTGTTGCCGCTGACAACGACGTTGTGGTAATCAATCGTCTGCATCGCGGCGCGGATGTCACTTTCGGCCGGTACTTTGGGGTTGGTGCCCTCGATGTTCCACAGCGTGGTGAGCGCCCCGACGGTGATGTCGAATTTGCCGTCCGATTCCTTGCTGTAACCGAGACCGTCTTCGATGACGCCGATGGTGTCGGCGTCGACCGTGACCGGCCGGCCGCCGGCATGATTGATTTTATAGATGTCGCTGCCGGTGTCGGTCATGCTGAAAAGCTTGTCGTAATGGGCGCACAGCGCGAAGACCTGCTTGAGCACGCTGCGGTCCTGTTTGTCGTAAAGACTGATGGTGCAGGAAGTGTTGAGCAGAAATTGGGTGTCGGATATATAGGCGCTTCGTTTTTTGGCACAGGCGCCGGCCGACACGGCGATTGCTCCGGCCAGCGACAGGCTTATAAGTCGTGTGACAATGCGTTTCATGTTTTCGTCTCCATCCGCTTGATCTGATATCCCCTATTATTGAGTGTATCCGGTCAAATGTCAAATGGCAGACGACAAAATTCATATAAATTTTGCCGGTCGGCGCCGGCAGGTCCTTCAAGTTTTGTACGACAGAAAGGAATGGGAGTCGTGGGGAAAGAAATCGTGATATTGGGCGCGGGCTTTGCCGGAGTCCTGACCGCCAAGAAACTGGCAAAGCGCCTGAAAAAACAGGAGGATGTCCACATCACCCTGATTGACCGGCATCCGTACCACACCATGCTGACGCAGATCCAGGAGGTCGCCGCCAACCGTGTGGAAGAGGACAGCGTCCGCATCAGCCTGCGGAAAATTTTTGCCGGCCGGCGGGTGGATGTCCGGCTCGACACCATCACTTCGGTCGATTACGACAAGAAGGAACTGACGGGCAAGAGCGGCAGCTACCGCTATGATTATCTGGTGCTTGCCACCGGTTCCCGCCCCATGTTCTGGGGCATCCCGGGGGCGGAAGAGTATGCGTACCGCATGTGGTCGTATGACGACGCCATCCGCCTGAAGCATCATGTGATCGACATGTTCAAGGCGGCGGCCTCGGAAACCGACCCCGACAAAAAGCGGCGCCTGCTCACCTTCGTCGTCGTGGGCGCGGGCTTCACGGGCGTCGAGATGACAGGCGAGCTGGCCGAGTGGATGCCGGTGCTCTGTGATGAGTTTGAAATCGACCGGGAAATGGTCAAGGTCGTCGACGTCGACATGCTCGACCGGGTGGTGCCCACCTTCCCGCCGCGCCTTTCCGCCAAGGCCGAAAGACGGCTGCATAAAATGGGCGTCACCGTCACGCTCAAGGCCGGCATCACCGCTCTGGGCGACGGCTATATCGAGTATAAGAAGGACGATCAGGTCCGGCGCGAAGCCACCGACACCGTCATCTGGACGGCCGGCGTCACCGGCTCGGAGGTCGTCGAGCAGTCCAAGGCGCTGCCGCTTGCCAAACGCGGCCGGGTGCAGACGGATGATTTCCTCCGCGCCCAGGGCCGGCAGGATGTCTATGTGGCGGGTGACAACGTCTGGTACACGCCCGAAGGCTCCGAACGTCCGGTGCCGCAGATGGTTGAAAATGCCGAATCTTCCGCGGAAACGGTTGCCCACAACCTGGTGGCGGAAATCACCGGGGCGGGGGAGCCTGAAAAATACGCGCCGAAATTCCACGGTGCCATGCTGAGCATCGGCGGGCGCTACGGCATCGCCTATGTGGGCGGTGAGAAGCGCAAAATCGGGCTGGCCTCCTTCTTCGCCATGATGGTCAAGCACCTGATTTACGTCATCTATTTCATCCAAATCCTCGGATGGAACAAAGTATTCAGCTATGCGCGCCATGAGTTTTTCACCATCCGGCACTGCCGGAGCTTCCTTGGCGGGCATTTTTCCAACCGTACGCCCAGCTTCCTGCTGGTGCCCCTGCGCATTTTCTTCGGCGCGTTCTGGATCTATGAGGGCGCGCAGAAAATCAGCGAGGGCTGGTTCCGCTCCCCGAAGCTGGCCGCTTACTTCAAGAGCGCTTCGGATGTGTTCACAAGCCTTGCCAACGGCGCGGCCAAGACCGCCAGCGACGCCACTTCCAGCGCCACCACCACCGCCGGCAGCGGCACCGCAGCCGCAGCCGCCGCACCGGCGGGCAAGCTGCTTGCCAACTGGAATATCCTCGGCATCTTCAAGGTGATTTTCGTCAACACCAGCGATGTGGCCGTAAAAATTCAGTTCGGCCTCATGGATTGGTTCAACAAGACCTTCATCACCGGCAGCAGCGGGTCGCAGATGTTCTTCCAGTATTTTGTGGTCATCTCGGAAATCCTGCTGGGCGCGCTGCTCGTGCTCGGACTGTTCACCTTTGTTTCGTCCGTCTTTTCGCTGGGGCTGCAGGTGATGTTCCTGATGTCAACGGGCATGTATATGAGCACCTGGTGGATGTTCTTTGCAGCCTTGGCGCTGCTCATCGGTGCCGGTCAGACCTTCGGGCTCGACTATTACGTGCAGCCCGCGCTGAAAAAGCATTGGAAAAACGTGAGATTCGTGAGGAAGCTGTATATTTATAATGACTAAAATGGAGCTGCCTGAAAAGATCCAATTCGACGCAGCGATCCCCCTGGTGACGGCCCGGATGGACGAGGCACTTTTGCAGTCGGACCAGTTGGTCACCGACATCATGCGCCATCTGGCGGCTTCAAACGGGAAAAACTTCCGCTCCCGGCTTTTGCTGGCGGCTTCCGTCGACGAGCAGGGCTTCGTGCCGCGGGACGCCGTCACCACGGCGGCGGCGCTTGAGATTCTTCACCTGGCGACGCTGGTGCATGACGACGTGATCGACGACGCGGCGACCCGACGCGGCCAGGCGAGCGTCCAGCGCCGTTTCGGCAAAAAGTCGGCGGTGATCTGCGGCGACTATCTGTTTTGTAAATGCTTTATGCTGGTGGCGGATATTTCCCGGCAGTATTCGGAAAAATTCAGCGACGTGGCGCGGATGATGACGAAAATCTGCGTAGGGGAACTGCGGCAGTATCGGCACAACGGCGACACGGCCCTGAGCCTGCGGGGCTATCTGCGCATCATCGCGGGCAAAACCGCGGCGCTGTTTTCCGCGGCGATGTACGCCGGCGCTACCCTGGGCGGCAGCGAGGAACACGAAGCGCGCCTGCTTGGGTGGCTGGGCTATTACATCGGCGTCATTTTCCAACTGGAGGATGACTGCATGGATTATTCCTCCGACCTCGCCACGGCGGGTAAAAACGTGCAGCACGATCTGGCCGAGGGCGTGGTCACGCTGCCGCTGATTTACGCCATCGCCCAAAAGCCGGAGATCCGGGGGGAATTGAAAAGTTTCCACTTGACTCCCGCTGAGTATCACGCCGTGATCGGCGAGGTGTGCCGCCTGGGCGGGGTGGAGCAGACGCTCCACACGGCCGACCGGTATTATGACAAGGCGAAAAAACTGCTGGAGCGCGTGGGCGGCGAAACGAGGCGCTCCCTCCTGCGGCCGGTGCTCGACACGATCCGGCAGCGGAAATACTGATTCCGGGACGTGATGACGATTTTCAAACGGTTTGTAGGGTTTGTGCAGCTTCCCGCCAAAACGGCGGCACTGTTTCCTTTTTTGCTGGCGCTTTTTTATAGCCTGTATACATACCGGCATGTGGATGTGCCAAGCACCGTGCTGTTTTTCATCTCGATGCTGGCGTTTGAGCTGTCGGTCACGGGGCTCAACAGCTACGTCGACACGCGCCACAACGGCATGGAGCTGCAATTTTCCCGCCCGACGGCCCGGCGGATTCTGACAGGGCTGTGGGTCGTGGCCATGGCGGCGGCGCTGCTGCTGGTGGCCCGTACCGGCTGGGTGGTGCTCGTGTGCGGGGCGTTGTGCTTTTTCATCGGCATCGTCTATTCCTTCGGCCCGGCGCCGATTTCCCATATGCCGCTCGGCGAGGCGTTCTCGGGCGTTTTCGAAGGCTTTTTCATCCCATTTCTCGTCACCTTCATCAACTCGCCGCCCGACAGCCTGGTGGGGTATTCGTTTCAAGACTGGGTGCTGCGCATCGATTTCAATCTGGCCGGGCTGTGCCGGCTGCTGATCCTTGTGATCCCGGCCATGTGCGGTATAGCCGACATCATGCTGGCCAACAATATCTGCGATCTTGCGGCGGATGCGGCCGTCAAACGCTACACGCTGCCCTATTACATAGGGGTGCGGGGCGGGCTGCGGCTTTTCGCGCTGCTGGATTACGCGGCGTTTGCATCGGTGATCCTGACAGCCGCCCTGGGCATCCTCCCGCCTTATGTGCTGGTGACGCTGGCTGTTTTCCCGGTCGTGCAGGCTCACATTTCCGGGTTCCGACGGCATCAGTCCAAGGTCGAAACTTTTCCGCTCAGCGTGAAAAATTTTGCGCTGGTGATGGTGCCGCTGATCCTGTCGGCGGGTGTCGCCGCCGTTTTCCGTGCATGGAGATGAAGATGGCCGATTCCAGCCGTCGCTTTGCGACAAGAAAAGATTTCATCATTTTGGGGGCGCTGCTCCTGTTTGCGGGCGGATGGCTGCTTTTCCGCCATGTGTTCGCCGCGCCGGCGTCGACCGTGGAGGCGCAGATCTACTATAATTCCAAGCTGGTGCAAACCGTGATGCTGGCATCCGGGCTCAACGAAAAATTTGAAGTGCCCGGCCAGCCCAACGTGGTGCTCCAGGTGGCGGATGGAAAGATCCGGTTTTATTCGTCCACCTGCCCCGATCAGATCTGCGTGCGTGCGGGTTATCTGAGCCGCCCCGGTGAAAGCGCCGCCTGTCTGCCCAACAAGGTCGCCGTCAAACTGGTGGCCGTGGGCAAGACCGGTAAGGACGCGCCGGACACATATATTTCATAACGGCCGGGCCTTTCGGCCCCGGCAAGGAAGGTGTGCGGATGAAAGCCCAAAAGACCGACAGCTTCGGCATCGCGCTGATGGGGATGCTTTTCGCGCTGGCGCTGGTGCTCACGGCGGTGGAATACATGATTCCGCCCATCCCGATGATGCCGCCGGGCGTCAAGCTGGGGCTGGCCAACATCGTCACGATGTACTGCCTGTTTTATCTGGGCAAAAAGCAGACCTTTGCCATTGTGTTTCTCAAGTCGGGCTTCGTGTTTTTGATGCGGGGGGCCACAGCCTTCCTCATGAGCCTGTCGGGCGGGCTGCTCTCGGCAGCGGTGATGATTTTGCTGCTGGCGGTCGCTCATCGGAGCCTTTCCTATCTGGTCATCAGCGTGTGCGGCGCCATTTCGCACAACCTCGGCCAGCTGATTGTCGCCTCTTTCCTGCTGGGCACCGGCATGGTCGCATTTTATCTGCCTCTGCTGATTCTTTCCGGCGTGGCGATGGGATATATCACAGGCACCCTTCTGCGAGTCGTGTCTCCTGCATTCGGCAGGATCCGTAAAAAGCCGTCTTTCGATGCCAAAGCGCATCGTTCAGACAATAAATTGTATGGAGGAAAATCATGAAAAGATCGAATCTGTTCAAGCCGCTGGCCTGTACACTGGTTTTTGCAATGGCCACCACGGCGCTGCTCACCGGCTGCTCCGGCAGCAAGTCTTCCGGTTCTTCCGCTTCGCTGCAGACGCTGGATCTGTCCACTGTGATGACCAGTTTCAGCAAGGGCAGCCTCAAGTCCGACAACTGGGATCGGACCAACGTCACCGCCGCGGATACCACGACCACCGCGACCATCGCCAAGCCGGAAAGCGGCGGCGAGACCAAGCCCATCGTCATGATGAAGGGCAACCCGGGCACGCTGGATGCTTCCGGCAACCTGACGACCGACCCGACGAAGAATTCCTACTTTTCCAGCGCGCTGCTGCTCAAAGACGGCTCGGCGGCCCAGTATGGCAGCGGCATTTACAAGTTTAAGGAAAAGGTCAGCGGCGCGACGGCCGACGTCTTCAACGCGGCCATCGTCTTCAAGGATGCCGCACCCCAGAAAGAACTTTCCGACGACTCCGTGACCAAGGCTCTGGCCATCGTCACCTACGGCGGCGATATCCAGATCCAGCGCAACTACAAATCAGGCAGCAAGGTCGTCAAGCAGGAGCTTGTCAAAGACACGGGCGTGAAGATCAGCGACAACAAGTATCATTACTTCATCCTTGCGATGCAGGATACTTCATCCACCACCAAGGTCAAACTGTGGATCGACGGCAACGTGACCTATGAAGGCAACGTGGCCGGCATCACGGGCAAGGGTGCGGTGCAACTGCTCGAAAACTCCACACCGATGTATGACAGCAGCAAAAAGGCCTTGACCACCAAGGATTATACCGGCAAGACCGTGGTGCTCACCGCCTGCGCCGAAGCATATTTCGGCGGGTATGACGACGGCCCGGCGGTTTCCAACATCAGTCTGAAGTAAGTTTCTACAGGAGTACCGCTGCCCATGCAAGAGCCCCCCTGTCATCGACAGGGGGGCTCTGTTATGCGGGGATTATTTCGTCTGCCCGGCGGGCTCGTAATAATTGCCCATGAAATTGAAACCGGGCAGCTCCTCACTTAGGGTGTCGAGCAGATCCAGTGTCGGGCGCGAGCGGATGCTTCCGGTAAAATCGAGATAGAAATAATACTCAAAGTTCCGGTCGGGGATGGGCCGGGACTCGATTTTGCAGATATTGAGACTGTTGAACGCGAAGCGCCCCAGCGTGTGAAAAAGCGAGCCGGTGACGTGGGGCAGCGTGAAAAACAAACTGACCTTGTTGGCGTTGGGCGCCACCTCCGGCGAATGTGAGATGGCAATGAAACGGGTGCAATTGCCGTGGCTGGTCTGGATGGATTTGGCCAGGATATCCAGCCCGTAAATGAGCGCGCAGTCCCGCGACGCGATGGCGGCGTATTCCCGCCGGCCCTCCCGCGCCACATACTCGGCGGCTGCCGCCGTATTGGTATAGGGCACCGTCTCAAATCGCGGGTGCTGCCGCAAAAAGGCGGTGCATTGAGGGAAAGCGTGAGGATGGGAAAAGACCTTGCGCACGTCGCTCAGCGTAGCCCCGCGCACTCCCAGCAGATAGTGATCCACCGGGATGGAAACGGCGTGGGTGATATAGCACCGGTGCTTGATAAGCAGGTCGAATACTTCACCTACCGAGCCGGCGCGGGAATTTTCCACCGGCAGCACGCCGTAATCACAGGAGCCTTCCTCCAGGGAATAAAAAATATCCTCCCATTTATGCACATAAGTCAGGTCGGCGTCGGGATAAATACGTTTGGCGGCGGCCATGGCATAAGATGCCTCCACCCCCTGCACACAGACGCGCGGTTTTTCCTTGGGCTGCATGCGGGCGGCGAGCAGACGGCTCACGGGCCCTTCGGGGCGGCCCTCGTGGATAATCTCCCGCTGCCGCTGCCGGCTCAGTTCCAGCATGTGCTGGAAAAACGACAGCGCATAAAAATATTCCTCCGGCGGCACCTGCGCCATATTGCGCGTGGTGATCGTTTTTTCCCGGTCGGGGCACAGGATCGGCAGACCCCGCTCTTTCTTATCCTGTGCCACGGCCTCGACGACCTGCATGCGCTGCAAAAACAGCTGCATGATCTGCTCGTCGATGCCGTTTATCTGCTGCCGCAGTTCGTCAAGCGTCATAACCCTTTGCCTCCAACAGTAAATCCATCAGACACACCGCCGTCAGGTTTTCCACCACCGGCACCGCACGCACGGCCACGCAGGGGTCATGCCGCCCGGGGACGGTGAGAGTGGTATCCTGCCGGGTGCGCAGATCGATGCTCGGTTGCGGTAAGTGGATGGACGAGGTCGGCTTGAAAGCCAGTCGGAAAATCATCGGCATGCCGCTTGTGATGCCGCCCAGGATGCCGCCGTGATGGTTGGTGCGGGTGCGGACGGTGCTGCCTTCCATATAATACGGGTCGTTCTGCTGCGAGCCGCGGGAAGCCGCACCGGCGAAGCCCTCGCCGAATTCCAGCCCTTTGACCGCTGGGATGCCCCACAGAAGGCCCGCCAGCCGGTTTTCCACCCCGTCGAAAATCGGGCTGCCCAGCCCAGCGGGGAGCCCGACGGCGGCACACTCCACCACGCCGCCCACCGAGTCGCCCTCCATGCGGGCCGCTTCGATCGCCTGACGGAAGGGGGTCTCGTCCGCCGGGTCGAGCACCGGGAACGTGCGGGTGCTCAGCCGCCGCAGCTGCGGCGCGCTCACGGCGGCCGGGTCCAGCCGCTTCGCGGCCACAGACCCCACCGACGCAAGATGCGCGCCGATCTCAATGCCCCGCCGGGCGAGCAACTGACGGCACACCGCCCCGGCAAAAACCATGGGCGCCGTCAGACGGCCGGAAAAATGCCCGCCGCCCCGGGGGTCGTTGTGCCCCCGGTAACGCACATGCCCGGTGTAATCCGCGTGCCCCGGCCGCGGCACATACCTCAACTCGTCATAATCCGACGAATGTGTGTCGGTATTTCTGATTATAGCACATAAAGGCGCGCCGTTTGTCGAATCCGCGGTGATGCCGGAAATAATTTGCGGTGCGTCGCTCTCTTTGCGGGGCGTGACGGTGATGCTGCTCCCAGGCGCACGCCGGGCCATCTGACGGACCACCTGCTCCATATCCACGGCTTCGCCCGCCGGCAGGCCGTCGATCACCACGCCGATGCCCGCACCGTGTGATTCGCCGAAAATCGAGAGCTTCAGATAGTTACCCCACATCGATGCCATCGGCAAGACCTCCCAGCTTCTGAAAATCGGTAAAAAATTCGGGATAGGATTTTTCGACACACTCGCACCCGATAAGCCGGGAAGGCCCGGTGCAGCCCGCCGCGGCCACGCTCAGCGCCATGGCGATGCGATGGTCGCCGGCGGTGTCGGCGGTGCCGCCGGGCAGCGGCCCGGCGGGCTCGATACGCAGCCCGTCGGGCTGCTCAGTGATATGCGCGCCCAGCGCCCGCAGCCCAAGGGCCATGGCATGCAGGCGGTCGCTCTCTTTGAGCCGCAGCCGCCCGGCGTCGGTGATGCACGACGGCCCCTCGCAAAGGCAGGCGTAAGCGGCCAGCATCGGCACAAGGTCGGGGATCTGGGCGGCGCGGACGGTGAAGCCCTCCCGCCTGTCGGCCGCCGCCGTGACACGGTCACCCTGCGCCGTCATGCGTACGCCGGATTTTTCCAGGATCGAAAAAACGGCCCGGTCACCCTGCCGGGAGCGGGTGTCCATCCCCCGGCAGGTCACCGGGCCGCCCAGTGCTCCGGCCGCCAGCCAGAAGGCCGCCTGGGACCAGTCGGTTTCCACCGCCGTATCGCACGCGCGGTAGCTCTGACCGCCGGGTATCGCATAGCCGTCGGCCGTGGGGCGCACGGTCACACCGCAGCGGGCCATGGCGGCGAGCGTCATATCCACATAGCCGGCGGATTCCAGCGGGCTGAGCAGGCGAATGCGGCTGTCGCCCGCAAGCAGGGGCAGCGCCAGCAAAAGCCCCGTGACGAATTGGGAACTCACGTCGCCCGGCAGGCGGAATTCCCCGGGCCGCAGCTGCCCCTCGATAGTCAGCGGCAGCCCGCCCTCGGTGCGGCAACGGACGCCGGCGGGGGGCAGACAGTCGAGATACGGCCCAATGGGCCGCCGAGGCAGCCGGCCGTGCCCGACGAAGGTGAGCCGCCGCCCGCTCAGCGCCGCCACCGGGATCATGAAGCGCAGTGTGGAGCCGGATTCGCCGCAGTCGATGACATCGCCGTCGGCCGCTTGGGGCCGACCGGCCGTGCCATCCACCCGCAGAGCGCCGCCCGAGACGGCGACGACAGCCCCCAAAGCCCCCACGGCGGCGGCGGTCGCCTCAATATCCCGCGAGGGCACGGCGGGCGTGAGCACGCTGCGGCCCGAGGCCAGCGCGGCACAGATGAGCGCCCGGTGCGCCGCGCTTTTGGAGGGGGGCGGCGTCACTTCGCCGCGCAGCACGGACGGACGGATTTGCATGTCCACTGTTTAAACCTCCGTTTGGCCGACAGACCGGCCGATAGACTCACAGCCGCCCTCCGGCGTGCAATACGACATATGCCGCCCACACCAGCGCGCCGAAGACCAGCAGGATGAATGCGATCAGAAAAAACCACGGCACCTGCCGGATGGCTTCGGGCCGACCGGCCCGGCCCCGGTGCAGCGCCCTTACGGCCAGCCCGACAAAGCCCGCGGCGCCGCACAGCAGCACAACGATAGCCATTATCAGACGGGGAAATATATCTCCCATATTTTACAACCCGAAAAAGGCCGGCAGTTCGGCCACCGGCAGCGGGTAAATCACCGCTTCGCCGATGCGCCGCAGCACAATGAGGCGGATGCAGTCGCCGGCGCGCTTTTTGTCGCCCGCGGCTGCCTGCACGATGTCCTTGAGCGGCAGGTCGCACCGGTCGGGCAGCCCGCAGCGGGCAAGCAGCCGCGCGATGCGGTCGGCCGTGCCGGCCGGGGTCAGACTGTTTTGCTCGCTGGCGCGGGTCATGAGCACCATGCCCATCGCCACGGCTTCGCCGTGAGTAGCTCCTGCATAATGCTGGAGCTTCTCGACGGCGTGGCCGAGGGTATGGCCGAAATTTAACACCATGCGCTCGCCGCGTTCCCGCTCGTCGTGCTCCACCACCGCCCGTTTGATGGCAAGATTCTGTGCGATGACGGCGGGGGTCACTTCGGCGCCCCGCTCGAGGGTCTCAAAAAGCGTTTCGCTGCGGATACAGGCGTGCTTGACAATCTCGCCCATGCCGCAGGCAACGTTGCGCGCGTCCAGCGTGCGCAGCGTGAGCGGGTCGCACAGCACCAGACTCGGCTGCCAGAAGGCGCCCACCAGGTTTTTCCCCTCGGGCAGATCCACGGCCGTTTTGCCGCCGATGGAAGAATCCACCTGGGCCAGCAGAGTGGTGGGAATCTGCACAAACGGGATGCCCCGCTGCCAGGTGGCCGCGGCGAAACCCGCCACGTCGCCCACCACGCCGCCGCCCAGCGCCACGATCAGGTCGGCGCGGGTGATTTCGGCCCTGGCCAGGAAAGAATAGATGGTCAGCAGCGTCGCGTGATTTTTAGAAGTTTCTCCGGCCGGGAAGGCGAAAAGCTCCGCCTGGAAACCGGCCGCGCGCAGACTTTCCATTACCGCGGCCCCGTATAGTTTTTCCACGTTTGAGTCGGTGATGACCGCCGCCCGGCGGCTGGCGGTCAGGGCGGCGACACGCGTGCCGGTTTCCCCGAGGACGCCCTCGCCCAGGGCTATGTCATAGCCGTGCCCGGTATGGACGGGCAGAATTTCAGTTTCCATGGTCGACACCATCCTTGATCTGCCGCGCCTTAGCCAGCATGGCGGCCAGCCCCGGCCGGTCCCCGTCCCGCACGGCGTCGCGCAGCGTGGTGATATGCCGCAGCAGTTCGTCGATCTCGGCGCACAGCATATCCCCGTTGTCGATAAACAGCTCACTCCACAGCCCGGGCGCGATATGTGCCACGCGCGACACATCCCGGTAGCTGCCGGCGGAAAAGCCCGCGTGTTCTCGGCAACTGGGGCTTTGCACATAGGCGCAGGCCAGGATATGGGGCAGTTGAGAGGTGAAAGCGATCATCCGGTCGTGATGCTCCGGCGTCGTGACCACCGTGCGGCCGAAGCCGGCAGCCTGCAGAAGGGCCCGCAGCCGGCTGAGCGCCGCGGGTGGGGTACCCTCGGGCGGGGTGAGGATAAAGCTCGCCCCGTCGTAAAGATCCGCCCGGGCGGCCCCAATGCCGCTGCGCTCGGTGCCCGCCATGGGGTGGCCGCCGATATAGGTGAATCCGTTGGCGGCGGCGGCAGGCGCGAGCGTGCGGACGATGCGGCCTTTGATGCCGCAGCAGTCGACGACGACAGTACCTTTTGCAATTGCCCCGGCATGGCCGGTGACAAACTCGACGATCGTCTGCGGATAGAGCGCGACGAACAGATAGTCGCACCCCAGCACCGTCTCGGGCGTCACGGCCGCTTCATCGGCGGCGCCCGCCTTCACCGCGGCTTCGACGGTGTGCGGGTCGATGTCGAAGCCGGCCACCCGTACGCCGGGGATATGCCGCAGCGCCATCCCCAGCGAACCGCCGATAAGCCCCAGCCCCGCGATGCCGACCCGCACGCCGGTAAAGTCAGAGTCCTGCATGTTCCGCCTCCCGCATGGTTTTCTCGTGTTTCGATAGGTTTATTTTACCCCTTCCGGCCCCTTTTGGAAAGACCCCGCTCCGATTTCACGGTCCTCGGCCGCGGCGACACGGCGCAGCCGGCCCATGATCTGATCGAACTGGTCGGGCGTGATGGCCTGGGCGCCGTCGGAAAGCGCCTTTTTCGGGTTGTTGTGCACTTCGATGATCAGCCCGTCCGCGCCGGCTGCGATGGCCGCCTTGGAAAGGGGCTCCACCAGCCAGGGCAGCCCGCCGGAATGGGTCGGGTCGACGATGACCGGCAGATGGGAAAGCCGCTTGAGCACCGGCACCGCCGAAATATCCAGCGTGTTGCGGGTGTAAGTTTCGAAGGTGCGGATGCCCCGCTCGCAGAGGATGACGTTCTCATTGCCCCCGGCCATAATATATTCGGCGCTCATGAGGAACTCCTCAATGGTGTTGGCAAGCCCGCGTTTGAGCAGGATAGGCTTGCGGATATGGCCCAGCTCCTTGAGCAGCTCGAAATTCTGCATATTGCGCGCGCCGACCTGGATGACGTCCACATCCTCGAAAAGCTCCAGATGGGCGGGGCTCATGATTTCGGAAACAATGGGCAGGCCGGTCAGCTTGCGGGCGAGCCGTAACAGCTCCAGCCCATGGGCGTGAAGGCCCTGGAAGGTGTAGGGGGAGGTGCGGGGCTTGAAAGCGCCACCGCGCAGGAAACCGGCGCCCGAGGCTTTGACCCGGCGGGCCACTTCGCAGATCTGCTCCTCATTTTCCACCGAGCAGGGGCCGGCGATCACCGCGATCTCGCTGCCGCCGATACACCGGCTGCCCACGGGGACGACGGTGTTGTCGGGGTGGAATTTGCGGTTGGCCTTTTTATACGGTTCCTGCACGCGGCGTACCATTTCCACATCGTCCTGGGCGGCTACCGATTCCACATCAATAGCCGACGTGTCGCCGATCAGCCCGAGCACGATGGAAGATTCCCCTACAGATACATTCACTTTGACGCCATATCCTTCCAGCAATTTGGTGAGCTCTCCCAGGCGCTCCGGCGGGGTTCCGTTTTTCACTACGACGATCATGGCTAGACCACTCCTCATGTTGATTGGGTGTTACTGCGCGGCGGCATAAAAAAAGGAGACTCATTTCCATGAGCCTCCACAGATGACCGCTGATTTATCCCTGTGCTCTCATGGCGCTATATGACGGCAGCAAAAATACCCGGTGCTAAAGTAATAGCCCAGGTAAAAGGAGCCGGTAAAGCGCACATAAGCGGAAGTCAAATTCATCGGACACGCAGCCTTTCAAAAGTGTAGCTTTATCATAATGCAGAAACCGATGCCTGTCAAGCGGTAATTCTGCATTTTAGCAACTAAAAGAGTAAAAGCGTCGGGAGTGCAAAAAAATTGGTCAAATTTCCGTAAGCTGCCGCAGCACGCGGGCGGCCACCTGATCGGGTGTATCCTGCGGCGTCACCGCCACCACCCGGTGGGCGGCCGCGCGATATGCGGGCATGCGCGCGCGATAAAGCGCCTCGGCGGCCGCGTGCCCGTTTTGCATCAGCGGGCGGGTGGTGTCGCCCGCCAGACGCAGGAAGATACACTCCAGCGGTGTGTCAAGCAGCACCACCTGCCCGCCGGCGCGCAGCGCCGCGGCGCTTGCGGGGTCGAGCACCGTGCCGCCCCCCGTGGCGATCACGAGCTCCGGCCGTGCCGCCAGCTCCGCCGCGGCCAGCCGCTCCCGCCGGCGGAAGCCCTCTTCGCCGTACACGGCGAAAAGCTCGCTCACCGTGCGCCCTTCCCGCTGCTCGATATAGGCGTCCGTATCCACAAAAAGACGGCCGGTCATGGCCGCGAGACACCGACCCACCGTGCTCTTGCCACAGCCCATAAAGCCGCACAGGACGATATTGCCCACCCGGCTCATTCGCCGCTCCGCGGGGCCGGGATAAACGCGGCCATTTCGCCGCACAGGGCGTTGATATCCGCCAGCGTGAAACGCGTACCCGTCCATATTTCCTGCGCGGCGGCCGCCTGCCACACCAGCATGGGCAGCCCGCCCTGTGCCAGGCCGCCGGCTTCACGGTTGAGCCGCATGAGCGCCGTTTCGGCCGGATTGTACACCGCGTCGAAAACCGCCGCCGCCGAGTGGGCCACCGGCACCGGCACCGCGCAGCTGTGGGTGTGGGGCACCATGCCGCAGGGCGTCGCGTTGAGTATCAGGTCGAAGCTGCCGCTGAGATAGGCCAGCGCGGCGTAGTCGGCCGAAAATCCCGGAAAATCCGCCTCCAGCATTTCGGCAAACCGCTTGGCTTTGCCCACCGTCGTACCGGCCACCGTCAGGCGGCAGCCCTCCTTTGCGGCTTCGCAGCCCATCATGCGGGCGGTGCCGCCGGTGCCGCACAGCAGCACCCGGCCCGTCAGAGGGATGCCGGCGGCATCCAGCGCCCGTCGGAAACCGACGGCGTCGGTGTTGTAGCCGATGAGCCGGCTGTTTTCCACCCGCACGGTGTTGACCGCGCCGTACCGCTGCGCCGCCGGGTCGACCCGGTCGAGGAAGGGTAAAATGCGCACCTTATAGGGGATGGTGATGTTAAAACCGTCCAGTTCCCGCAGCCCGTCGACGGCGGTGCCGAGCTCTTCCGGCGCGATTTCGCGCAGGGTGTACGTATCCTGCCGGCCGGCGATTTCGGTCAGGCGGCTGTGGATCTGGGGAGAAATGCTCTGGGCCAGCGGGTGGCCGATGAGGACGAAGCGTTTGGTTTCCATGAGAGCAAGGCCTTTCTTTTGCGCTTTTCATTTATAAACAGGAAAAGCGGAGCCGGACGGAGAGCCGGCTCCGAAATAACGGCGGCGTGTGTCACAAAAGGGCGTCCAGACATTTTTGCAGGGAAGCCGGATTATCCACGGGGAATGACCGCGCGCCCCGCGCGCCCCGCCGGATGAAGCCGCACAGGGTGTGGCCCGGGCCGAGCTCCACGAAGGTGTCGAAGCCGTCGCGCACCATGGCGGCCATTTCGTCGCTAAAACGCACCGGATGCACCATCTGCTCCCGCAGGTAGGCGGGGATGTCCCCATTCTGCAGCCGGTCGCCGCTGAGATTGGAGTAAAGCGGGAAGGCGGGCTCCCCAAAGGGGAACGACCGGATCTTTTCGTAGAAGGAAACGGAGGCACCGTCCATCATCCGGGAATGGAAGGCCGCGTTGACCGCCAGCTTCACCGCACGGGTGCCCGCGGCGGTGAGTCTTTCGACCGCGTGTTCCACCGCCGCGGTTTCGCCGGCGATGACCGTCTGGCCCGGGCAGTTGAAGTTGACCGGCGTCACATAGCCGCACGCCTGGGCGCAGGCTTCTTCGATGGCGCCCGGTTTGGCGCCGATGACGGCGGCCATGGAGCCGCCCGTCTCTTCCGCCGCCCGCTGCATGGCCCGGGCCCGCTCGCGGATGACGGCGAAGCCGGTCGCTTCGTCCATGGCGCCGGCTGCGGCCAGCGCGCTGCACTCGCCCAACGAAAAGCCCGCCGCCGCGTCGGGACGCAGCCCCGCCTCGCTCACGACGGCAAAGGCCGCCAGCGACAGCGTGTAAATCAGCGGCTGGGAAACGGCTGTCCGGGCCAGTTCCTGCTCGTCCCCCTCGCGGGAAAGGCGGCGCACGTCAAAGCCCAGGGCCTCCCCCGCCGCGTCGTAGACCCGCCGCGCGGCGGCATATTCCCGGCAAAGCTCCTCCCCCATACCGGGGTACTGGGCACCCTGACCCGAAAACAGAAATGCAATTTTACCCAAAGCGGATGACCCGACCTTTCCTTTTTGAATGGATATAAACCCCGGCCTGCATCCCCGAGCGGGTGCTCCGGGGGGCGATTGCCACGCCGCGGCAGCCGCACGCCGCCCTGCCGGGCGACGGCCGGATATTGACAAAACGGCAAAAGACATATAATATGGTTTCATGCGCTTCTGCGGCTGCAGACGGCGTCACAGGTTTCGATATTCTTTCTTCAAAATATAGCATATCGACCGCAAGGTTTCAAGGGGGGACTTGATGTCAGGCATTTTTATCGCCGGTACGGGCAAGTATATTCCGTCGGCGGTCGTCACCAATGACGACATGGCAAAAATTGTAGACACATCGGACGAATGGATCCGCGAACGCACGGGTATCCGCGAGCGGCATTTTTCCACAGGGGAGACCACCTTCCAAATGGGAGTGGAGGCGTCGCGCGCGGCCATCGCGCGGGCAGGCGTCGAACCCGCTTCCATCGACATGATCATCGGCACGACGGTCACGCCGGATTATTACTATCCTTCGCTCGCCTGCATCGTGCAGGCGGCCGTCGGGGCCGAAAACGCCTTCTGCTGGGATCTCAACGCCGCCTGCTCGGGCTTTATCTACGCGCTCGATGCCGCCCAGAGTTATCTGGCACTGGGCAAGGCTTCCACAGTGCTCATTGTCAGCAGCGAGGAGCTTTCCAAACAGATGGATTTCACCGATCGCTCTTCCTGCGTGCTGTTCGGCGACGGCGCCGGCGCAGTGGTGGTGCGTGGGGGCCGGGGGATGTATCATTCCTGGCTGCGTTCCGAGGGCAGCAGCGCCGCGGCGCTCACCGCCCGGGCGCTGCCCAACCACAGCCCCTACGCCGCTAAAGGGCAGGCGCAAGCCGATCCGTACCCCATGGCGGAGGGCAGCTTTATCCACATGGCGGGGCGGGATGTTTACCGCTTCGCTACGCGCGCCATGGCCGAAGCCCTGCGGGGCGCCTGCGAGCGGGCCTCCATTTCGCCGCAGGATCTCGAGATCATCGTGCCGCACCAGGCGAATGTCCGCATCATCCGCACCGCCGCCGAAAAACTCGGCGTGGATATGGAACGCATGTATGTGAATCTCGACCGGTACGGCAACACTTCCAGCGCATCCATCCCCATCGCCCTGAGTGAGCTGGAAACTTCCGGCCGGCTGCGGAGGGGGGATAAGATCGGCTTGGTGGGCTTCGGCGCGGGGCTGACGTACGGCGCCGCCGTGCTGGAATACTGACCGGGGCGCGGCCGGGCTTGCCCGGCCGCGTGCGAAAGGATGAGTTTCATGGGAAAATGTGCGCTGGTCACCGGCGCCGCCCGGGGCATCGGCGCCTGCGTGGCGCAGACACTGGCCGCCCGAGGCTTTGATATAGCCGTCAATTGCCGCACACAGCAATCCGCCGACGCGGAGGGCGCGGCGGTGGCGGCGGCCTGCCGGGCAAAGGGCGTGCAGGCCGAGTGCTTCGTGGCCGACGTGTCCGATTTCAAAGCGTGCGGCGAAATGGTCAAGGCCGTCGCGGTGCGCTTCGGCTCACTGGATGTGCTGGTCAACAACGCCGGCATCACCCGGGACGGGCTGCTCGCGCTCATGGGCGAGGAACAGTTCGGCCAGGTGATCGACGTCGACCTTAAGAGTGTGTTCAATATGATGCATCACGCCGCCAAGGTGATGATGCGCGCTCGCCGCGGCCGCATCATTAACATCGCCTCGGTGGTGGGGATCTATGGCAACGCGGGGCAGGCCAACTATTCCGCCGCCAAGGCGGGCGTCATCGGCCTGACCCGGTCGGCCGCCAAGGAACTGGGCGCCCGGGGCGTCACGGTCAACGCGGTGGCCCCCGGCATGATCGAGACTGCCATGACCGATGCCATGCCCGAAAAGGCGCGGGCTGCGGTGCGGCAGGCCATCCCGCTGGGGCGCATCGGCCGGCCGGAAGATGTGGCGGGAGCGGTGGCTTTTCTCGCATCCGACGATGCCTCGTACATCACCGGCCAGGTGCTGGCGGTGGACGGCGGCATCGTCATGTGAATCTGCTCCTCAGGCATCCGAATGGAGGTATATGATGAAAAAACGAGTGGTGATCACCGGCATCGGCGTCGTCAGCCCGGTGGGCAGCGACGCGGCGACTTTCTGGAAGAATATTCAGGCGGGCCGCCACGGCATCGACACGATCCGTGATATGGATATGACGGGGCAGAAGGTGTCCCTGGCCGCGCAGGTCAAGGATTTCCACCCCGAAGATTTTCTTGATAAAAAAGAGGCCCGGCGGATGGACCGCTACACCCAGTTTGCCATGGCGGCGGCAAAAATGGCCATGGCCGACTGCGGCACCGATCTGAAGGATCTGGACCCTTACCGCGTGGGCGTCATCGTCGGCAGCGGCATCGGCGGGCTCATCACCTGCACGACCAACCACGCGAAATTCATTGAAAAAGGGCCTCATGGCATTTCGGCACTGATGATCCCCATGATGATCGCCAACATGGCCTCCGGCGCGGTGGCAATGGAATACGGCTTCAAGGGGCTCAATTATGCGACGGTTTCCGCCTGCTCGTCGAGCGGGCACGCCGTAGGCGAAGCGATGCATGCCATCCGCGACGGCTATGCCGACGCGGTCGTGGCCGGCGGCGCGGAAGCGACCGTGTTCCCTTTCGCACTGGCGGCTTTTGCCAACATGACCGCCCTGTGCAACGGCACCGACCCCGACCGGGCATCCATCCCCTTTGACGCCGAGCGCAGCGGGTTTGTCATGGGCGAAGGCGCCGGTGTCACGGTGCTCGAGAGCCTCGACCACGCGCTGGCCCGCGGCGCTCACATTTATGCGGAGGTGGCCGGCTACGGCGCCACCGCCGACGCCTATCATATCACAAGCCCCGACCCGTCGGGCGCCGGTGCGGCCAAATCCATGGAAATCGCCGTGAAGGACGCGGGCCTGAGCCTTGACGACATCGGCTATATCAATGCCCACGGCACCTCGACCCCGCCCAACGACCGCTGCGAGACCCTGGCCGTCAAGACACTTTTCGGCGCGCGCGCGCCGCATATTCCCGTCAGCTCGACCAAGTCGATGACCGGGCATATGCTCGGTGCGGCCGGCGCAGTGGAGGGCATCATCTGCGCGCTGGCACTGCGGGACGGCGTGATTCCGCCCACCGTGGGCTACAAGACCCCCGACCCCGAGTGTGACCTCGATTATGTGACCGGCGGCGCCCGCAAGGCCGACATCCATGCGGCTCTCTCCAATTCGCTGGGCTTCGGCGGGCACAACGCGACCCTTTGCCTGCGGAAATATTCCGCGTGAGCCGGGCGGCCAAATCAGTCGGAAAGGCAGATTGACGAAATGGAAATGAGCATAGACGCCATCAAACAGCTGATCGCGGCGCTGGATTCTTCCCGGCTGGACCGGTTGGATTACGAGTGCAAGGAATTTAAACTCAGCCTGGAGCGGACCCCCGCCCAGACGACCGCCCCCGCCGCCGCGGGGACCCCGACTGTTTCGGCCCCCTGCGTATCCCCCTGCGGGGATGAGCCGGCCGAAAAGCCGGGCCATGTGGTGACGGCACCCATTGTGGGTACGTATTATGCCTCCGCCGACCCCGACAAGCCTCCGTTTGTGCAGGTGGGCAGCCGGGTGAAAAAGGGCGACACCCTTTTCATTATCGAGTCCATGAAGCTGATGAACGAGATCACCAGCGAATGCGACGGCACTGTGGCGGAAATTATGCTCCAGAGCGGCTGCGGCGTGGAATACGGCCAGCCGGTGCTGCGCATTGAATGAAAAAGGGGGGAGCGGCGTGACCGTTTTAATGGACAGAGAGGCGATCAAGCAGATCCTGCCCCACCGGGACCCGTTTCTGCTCATCGATGAAATCATAGAGCTCGAGCCGGGCAAGCGGGTGGTGGCCCGCAAGCATCTGAGCGACGCAGATTACTGGTTCAAGGGGCACTTCCCAGGCCACCCGGTGCAGCCGGGTGTGCTCACGGTGGAAATGCTCGCGCAGGCGGGCGCCGTGTGCGTGCTTTCCCAGCCGGAAAACCGGGGCAAGCTCGCCTTTTTCGCCGGCATCGACAAGGCCCGGTTCCACCGGCAGGTGACGCCCGGCCAGACACTGACGCTCGAAGTCGAAATGACCGGCTACCGCGGCGCAGTGGGCTTCGGCCGGGGCAAGGCCACGGTGGACGGCAAAAAGGTGGCCACGGCCGACATATCCTTCGCCATCGGGCCCGCGGCCGCAGCCGGTGGGGACGGGGGGAGCGCACGTGATTAAAAAAGTGCTCATCGCCAACCGCGGCGAAATCGCGGTGCGCATCATCCGCGCCTGCCGGGAGCTTGGCATACGCACGGTGGCGGTCTTTTCCACCGCCGACCGCTGCGCGCTCCACGCCGAGATTGCCGACGAGGCCGTATGCATCGGCCCTCCGCCGAGCAAAGACAGTTATCTCAACATCAAGGCCATCTTGGCGGCCTGCGAGCTGACCGGGGCCCAGGCCATCCATCCGGGCTTCGGCTTTTTGTCGGAAAACGCGGAATTCGCCCATATGTGCGACCTGTGCCATGTGATCTTCATTGGGCCGGATGCCTCCGCCATCCGCCGCATGGGCGACAAGGCGCAGGCCAAGGCCACCATGAAGGCGGCCGGTGTGCCGGTGGTGCCTGGGTCGGACGGCGTGGTTTCCTCAGTGGAGGAAGCCGCGAAGGTAGCCGCGGAGATCGGCTACCCCATCATGGTCAAGGCCACGGCGGGCGGCGGCGGGCGGGGCATCCGTCTGGTGCGCACGCCCGGGGAACTTGAGACCGCCGTCACAACCGCCCGTGCCGAGGCCGGCGCGTTTTTCGGCGACGACGGGGTCTATATCGAAAAATTCATCGAAAATCCCCATCACATCGAGATTCAGCTGCTGGCCGATTCCTGCGGCAACACGGTGTATCTGGGCGACCGGGATTGTTCGCTGCAGCGCCGTCACCAAAAGGTGCTGGAGGAGGCTCCCTCCACCTACATCGACGACGACACCCGCCGCCGGATGGGCGAAGCTGCGGTGCGCGCGGCTAAGGCATGCGGCTACAGGAGTGCGGGCACGGTGGAATTTCTGGTCGATGCCGATCGGAACTTCTATTTCATGGAAATGAACACCCGCATCCAGGTGGAACACCCCATCACCGAGCTGACCACGGGTGTGGATCTGGTGCGTCAGCAGCTGGAAATCGCCGGCGGCGCGCGGCTGCCCTTCACCCAGTCGGATATCCGCGTGCAGGGCCACGCCATCGAGTGCCGCATCAACGCCGAAAACCCCAAGTTCAATTTCCGCCCCTCACCGGGCAAAATCGAGGCGCTGCACATGCCGGGCGGCCCCGGCATCCGCATCGACAGCGCGGTGTATCAGGGCTATGTCATCCCGCCCTATTACGACTCGATGATCGCCAAGCTCATCGCCTTCGCACCCACCCGCGGCATGGCCATCCGTAAGATGCGCTGGGCGCTGGCGGAGTTTCTGGTGGAGGGTGTGGACACCAACATCGACTATCAGCTGGCCATCGTCAAGGACGAGGATTTTGTCCGCTCGCACTATGACGTGGGCTTCCTGGAGCGCAAAAATTTCGCCGCCGCGCTTTGAGCGCCGGCCATTTCGATAAAGGGAGGTGCCGGATTTGCTGGAAGACTTGTTTCAAAAGGTGAAAAACCGCATGGCGGACGTCACCCAGCAGGCGGCGGTCCCCGGGGAAGGAGTGTCCATCCCCCGGGATCTGTGGTTCAAATGCCCCCGCTGCCAAAACGTGGCGTTTGAAGAAGAATTCAATAAAAACATGAAGGTCTGCCCGAAATGCGGCTATCATGCCCGCATCTCGGCGGCCGAGCGGCTGGAAATGACGGTGGATTCAGACAGCTTCGAGGAATTCGACTCCGACATGCAGTCGGTCAACCCCATCGACTTTCCGGGCTATGAGCAGAAGGTGGCGGCGGCCCAGGCGCTGACGGGCCTCAATGAGGCCGCCGTGACCGGCCGCTGCCGCATCGGGCGGCACCCCTGCGTCATCGGTGTGATGGACAGCCGCTTTATGATGGCCTCCATGGGCTCGGTGGTGGGCGAAAAAATCACCCGTGCGTTTGAGTACGCCACGGCCCATAAGCTGCCCGTGGTGCTTTTCACGGCGTCCGGCGGCGCCCGCATGCAGGAGGGCATCGTATCGCTGATGCAGATGGCCAAAACATCCGGCGCGGTGGCCCGTCACAGTGACGCGGGGCTCTTATACATCACCGTGCTCACAGACCCCACCACGGGCGGCGTGACGGCGAGCTTCGCCTCGCTGGGCGACATCATACTCGCCGAGCCCAAGGTGCTGGTGGGCTTCGCCGGACGGCGGGTCATCGAGGGCACCATCCATCAGCATCTGCCCGACGACTTTCAGTCCGCCGAATTCCTGCTCGACCACGGCTTTGTGGATGCCATCGTCGGCCGCTCGCAGATGAAAGACACGCTGGCCCGGCTCATCGCCCTGCACAGCGGGGACAGGGAGGTGCCCGAAGCATGAAAAAGCCCACGGCATGGGAGCGGCTGGAACTTGTCCACCATAAAAACCGCCCGACCATACGGGAGTATATCCCCGCCATATTCGACGAGTTTTTCGAATTGCACGGCGACCGGGAGTTCGGCGACGACGGGGCCATCGCGGGCGGCATCGCCCGGTTTCAGGGCCGGCCGGTGACGGTGGTGGGCATGGTGCGCGGCCGCGACTTGGAAGAAAACAAGCGCGCCAATTTCGCCATGCCCAACCCGGAAGGCTATCGTAAGGCGCTGCGCCTGATGAAGCAGGCCGAAAAATTTCACCGCCCGGTGATATGCCTGGTGGATACGCCGGGCGCCAACCCCAGTGTGGGCGCGGAAGAGCGCGGTCAGGGCGAGGCCATCGCCCGCAACCTGTTTGAGCTGATGCGGCTGAAAGTGCCGGTCGTGAGCGTCATTCTGGGCGAAGGCGGCAGCGGCGGCGCGCTGGCGCTGGCCGTGTGCGACGAGCTGGGCATGATGGAAAACGCGGTGTTTTCAGTCATCTCGCCCCGCGGGTTTGCCAGCATCCTGTGGAAAGACGCCACCCGCGAAAAAGAGGCCGCCGGCCTGCTGCGCATGACAGCCGCCGATCTGGTGAGCTTCGGCGTGGCCGACCGGATTATCCCTGAGCCAGACGGCGGGGCCCACAACGACCCCCAGGCGGCCGCACAGGGCCTTTCCGATTTCCTGGGGGCTGCGATGGGCCGGCTGGCGGATATCCCCGTCGGCGAGCTTCTGGAGCGGCGGTATCGGAAATTTCGTAAAATCGGGCTTTTTATCGAATGACAGAGGCTTGGATTTTTATTGGAAAATTCCGTGGCGATAGACCGCAAAATATGCCCCAAACCGTATTGACAACGGAAAAGTGCGCATGTAGAATAATAGAAGCTGTAAAGGAGGGATAAGAAATGGTATTTGAAAAGGTCAAAGAGATGCTCTGCGAGCAGCTCGATGTGGAAGAAGAAAAGGTCACGCCGGAAGCCTCCATCGTGGACGATCTGGGTGCGGATTCTCTGGATGTGGTCGATCTGATTATGTCGCTCGAAGAAGAATTCGATGTCGAAGTTCCGGATGAAGATGTGGAAAACATGAAGACCGTCGGGGACATCGTCAAGTATATCGAAAACAAGATTTAATCAGCTGCCGGGGCCACGGGGTGTTCGGCGCCCCGACCGGTTGCCGTCGGCTGTGCCGATAGCGGTAAAAAAAGCTCTCCTTTTAGAAGGAGAGCTTTTTTGCACGCTGGGGTGGACCGGGAAAACCCGGCCCCCACTTAAGCCAGACCGCAGTCGATGTAATCTTCCCACTTTTCGTTGTAGGCTTTTTCATGGGCTATGCGGCAGTAAATATAGGTCAGCACACCCGCCATGGCCGCCAGGACAGCCGCCACAGCCAACAGGGTCCTGATCCGACTGGACATTTTCATTTCGGCAAAACCTCCGGTTTTGGCGCCAGGGCCATTTGCTTTACTATAATCCATCCGGCGAAAAAAGTCAACCGCCGGGCGAACGGGCCTACGCTCCGGGTATAGCAAAAAGCGCCCCGTACTTGCCGGAGCGCTTGCTCTTGAAAATTCAGGCGCTTGTTTTGCTCGCACTGAGCACAAGACCCGACTTTTTCCGTGCGGCCGTGTTCTTGTGGAGGATCCCCTTGGAAACTGCCTTGTCTATATCTCGGACGGCGGCCTTGAGCAGCTCCTGGCTGTCTTCGCTTCCGGCCGCGATCGCGGTATTCGCCTTTTTAATGGAAGTTTTCAGAGCGGACTTAACGACCTTGTTGCGCAGGGTCTTGGCTTCGGTGACCTTCACGCGTTTTTTTGCGGATTGGATGTTCGGCATGGTGGCACCTCCTTCTTTCTAGCTTAGACCAGTATTAAAAATTGTACCATTTTGCGGCCTTAAAAGCAACACTTTTCGAAAAAAAACCGCTATTTTCCGCCCCGGGCCTCAATTTGCGCGATGGTGGGCCGCCGTCTGCATAACCCGGCGCTTTTCGGGGAATGGTGATAGATGGAATTTATACGGGCTCCGGAGGATTTGCCGCCGGGCCGGGAAAGGGTGATGCAAATGGCACAGATCCGCACGGATCTGGCCGTGGAGGCCAGAGAGATAGCCCAGGGGGCCGGCCGGCTGGAAGGAGTCGTCAGCGAGGAAGAAACGCACGGTCGGGTGCGGCTGACCCGGGTGAAGGTGCTGGATGAGAAAGGGCATCAGGCCATCGGCAAGCCGCCGGGCACTTACACGACGGTGGAAGTACCCGACCTTGGCGACGCGGAGGACGAGACTTTTTTCAACGCCATGGAAACGGTGGCCGGGGAGCTGGGCGCGATGCTGCAGCCCGCGGGCGACGGGTTGGTGCTGGTGGCGGGTCTTGGCAACTCGGCTATGACGCCGGATGCGCTTGGCCCCCGGTGTATCCACAACGTGCTGGTCACCCGCCATGTGGCAGGCGAGCTGCGCAAGATTGCCGGCATGGAGGATATGCGCCCCGTGGCGGCTCTGGCCCCCGGTGTGCTGGGTCAGACGGGCGTGGAAGCGGGAGAAATCATCCGCGCGCTGGTGCAGCGCATCCGCCCCGTGGCGGTGATCGTGGTGGACGCTCTGGCCTCCCGGCGGGCATCGCGGCTGGGCAACACCATCCAACTGGCCGACACCGGCATCGTGCCCGGCTCGGGGGTGGGCAACGCCCGCGACGCCATCAACTGCGAGACGCTTGGGGTGCCGGTGATTTCCGTGGGGGTGCCCACGGTGGTGGATGCTGCCACGCTGGCCGTCGATTTGCTCGACAGCGCCGGCATCCCCGCCGACGATTCGCAGAAAGACCGGCTGCGCGGCTGTGCCGGCCCCGGCGGTGTGCCGATGTTCGTGACGCCGCGCTTCATCGACATGATCGTGGAGCACGCGTCCCGCCTGACGGGCTTTGCCATCAACCGGGCGCTGAATCCGTCGGTCTCGGTGGAGGACATGGCCGCGCTGCTTTCCTGAGCAGGCATAACTCGTCCCATCGCCGCATAGATAGGATATGACGGGGCCTTGCGCCCCATATCCGCGCAGGGGGCGAGACGATGAAAGGGACGGATAAGCGGCGGTCGGCGGGCCGCCTGCGCTGGAGCCGGTTGGGCACCGTGGCGCTGACCGCAGGGTGCACGCTGACCCTGGCGCTGGCGCTGCTTGCCTGGCCGGGGGGCGTTGCACGGGCCGTGCTGCTGTCGGCCCGGCTCACCGCACCCCAGGGCGGGCGGGAATGGCTGGCGGGCAAGACCCAGTCGGTGGCGCGGCTGTTTACGTCCTCGGCGGGTCTTTCTGCGTCAGCGGCCCCCTCTGAAGCTGCCTCGACGGCATCATCGGTCGTGTCCGCCGCGGCGGGCGTGCCGGCATCCTCCCAGGAAGCATCCTCCGCGGTGTCTTCCGCTTCGGTGCCGTCCGCCGCGGCTTCGTCCGCTTCGGCACCGGCGGGGACCCGTGCGGTGAAAACGGTGCAGTTCGGTTCCCTTTCCGGCGGGGATTACGAGCTTTTTCAGGGCATCTGTGTCCACAATGAGACCGCCCGGCATCAGCCGAAGATTTCCCAGTATCTGGCGCAGAAGCCGGACTTTGCGCTCAACCTGAAATCCGCGCCGCAGGTGTTGATCCTGCACACCCACACCACCGAATCCTACGCCGCGGCGGATCAGTCGTGGTATGACCCAGCCGTCGAGGCGCGCAATCCGGACCGGAGCCGCACCGTCGTGCGCGTGGGGGATGAGATTACCAAATATCTGGAACAGAGCGGCATCGGTGTGCTCCACGACACCGCCTATCATGACTACCCCGAATACGAGGGCGCCTATGACCGGGAGCTGGCCACCATCCAGAGCGATCTGAAAAAATATCCCTCTATCCGGGTCGTACTGGATGTGCACCGGGATTCGATCCAGTATTCCGACGGCACCCGTGTCAAACCGACGGTCACCGTCGACGGCAAAAAGGCGGCCCAGTTGATGATCGAGGCACCCTGCGACGAGCCGGGGCTGTCGCCCTCGGTGCCCGACTGGGAGCAGAATTACCGCTTTGGGCTGCGCATCCAGCAGCAGCTGGTGAAAGACTGGCCCGGCCTGGCCCGCCCGCTGGATCTGCGCAACCGGCGCTATAATATGCACATGACCCATGGTTCCCTTCTGGTGGAATTCGGCACCGACGTGAACACGCTGGAAGAGGCGGTGTATGCGGGGGAACTCTTCGGGCGCTCACTGGCCAAGACGCTGCTGTCGCTGCAATGAGCGGGAGCGGAAAAACGGAAGGGACGACCATTGCAGGAAAGTTTCCGGCGCATGTTCCGCCGACGAAAAAAAAAGTATATCGAGCGACCGCGCCGCAGCCGCTGGCCGGTGACCATCACCCTGCTGCTGCTGACGGTCATGCTGGCTGCCTCTGTCTGGGGGGTGGCCGTCATCGACTGTAGCTCCAGCATGGTGGGGTGGGACAAGCGCCCCACCGAGTTTGCCGTCGCCCTCACGCCCGGCTGGGGTAAGCTGCGCGTGACCGTTTTCGGGCGGCAATACGGCGTCACCCTGGGGCAGGGGGACCGGGTACGGCGGGCTGTGACGCAGACCGTGCACTCGCTGCCCTACACCCGGCCAGCTCTGTGGCGCGAGGGGGAGCTTTTGATGCGCACGGGCGTGCAACATATGGATTTTGTGCGCCGGGCGTATGCCACCCTGATCGGGGAAAAGAGGGGCGCCGGATAATTTTTGATAAATCGGACGGCAAAAGGCGAAAAATATTTGCCTTTTGCCGGTTTTTCGCTATAATGATAATAATGGCCTGCCGATGTTTTATGGGCGGGTGTTTTTCTATATATCGGGTGTGATTCCCACAGCCGCGCAGGTTGTGTCCACTGGGCGGGGAGGTTTTGCAAGTGGAGGAAAAATCGAAAGAGACCCGGAAGACCCGGCAAAAGAAACTGATCCTCGATTGTCTGACCAGCAGCGACGGCACTCATCTGACCGCTGAGGAGATATACGACCGTATCCGCAACACCGATCAGCGAATCAGCATCGCCACCGTGTACCGCAATCTCCGTTTGCTCGAGGAGCAGGGGATGGTGGAAAAAGTCAGTGTGGTCGACGACTCTATGGCATATTACGAGCTGAGCGCCAACGATCAGCCGCATTCCCATCATCATCTGGTCTGCCGCAAGTGCGGCCGGATCTTTGACTTTGAAGCCGATTTGCTGGAATCGCTGGAAAAAATGATCGAGGAAACCAAGGGCTTTTCCATCGAAGACCACCGGGTGGTGTTTTACGGCGTCTGCAAGGAGTGCCGTGAAGCGGAAGCAGCCCGGCAGCCGGGCACACACATGGCATGACCGTGCGACGGGCCGCAAAAACCGCCTCCGGGTAACCGGAGGCGGTTTTTTATGACTGACTTAAGCCTTCGCTGTGGCAAACTCCAGATGCTGGCACTCGTTTCTTTTAAGCAGCCGCACCAGCCGCGGCCGGTTGTAACGCTGGATGATGATGTAGGGCCCGTTTAGCACCATCGCCAGCAGCAGGATGCGGGAAAAAGTCACCAGCCCGCCCCAGAAGATAAAAAGAAACGACGACAGAATGATCATCCAGTGGGTCAGCTCGGCCTTGCAGGATTCGGTGAGGAAACGCCGGATATAATCGGTCCTTACATCCACCAGATGCTTTTTGGAAAAGCGCCATTTGAGGAAATCGCCGATATCCGGCAGATGGGCTTTCCACTTTTTGACGAAGAACACCCGCTCGTAAAGGCGGCCGCCGTCTTCCCATTTTCGCTCACGGTAAAGCCACTTTTTATAGTTGTAGAGACCGTGCGGCATTTTTTCGGCCAGCAGAGTCAGAATGACGGAAAAAAGAATAAAGACCAACAGATTCATACGTGTGGCCTTCAACCGCAGAAAAAAAAGCAGATCGTTGAGAACGTCCACGGGAACCCCTTCTTCCCCATAATCCTATGTATGTCTATCTCATATAATATTAGATCACATGTCGCCTTTTGTCAATCGCGCGGACCTGCCCGCGGAGGGTAAAATGCGTCCGCCGGGAGCGGCGAAACCGGCTGTGCTGCGTCGATAACACGCTAGTATCCTATGCCAGACAGACCCCAATCATACTTTATGAAAACTGAAAAATAATGACAGAGGCGGAAAATGTTGAAAACTGTCGAAAAAGGAGGTATGATTAAAAAAACGGAAAATAGGGAGTGCCGGAATTGCAAAAGCGGGTGGCTTTTTGCCTGACGGCGGCAGTCTTGCTCCTTTTTCTCGGGGGCTGCCGGCAGGGGAGGGACAGCGGTTCCCATCTGGTGGTTGTGGACGCCGAAGCGGTGCCCTCGGCGTCGGTGTCCGCGGCGGGCTCCGGCGGGGCGTCGGCGGCTTCTTCCACCGCCTCTCCGGATGATCCCCGCACCGGTACGGGCGGTGCGGCGGGTGGCAATGCCCGTGCCGCAAATGCCGTCGGGGAGGAGAAATCGCCGGGCTCTTCCCGCACGGCCGGGGACGTTTCATCCGGCTCATCCGGAGCGGGTACGTCGGCCCCGGGGTCGGGCGGCAGCTCCGCCGCGTCATCGGCCGGCGGGAGCGGGGGACCTTCCTCCTCGGCGGGCAGCGGGCAGCCGTCTGCCCCCCACGGCCCCACGCTGGCGGATGGGGTGGATGCCGTCAACGCCGCCTTTGCCCTTGCCGACGCTCAGCCGGTGGCTTTCCGCTTTACCGACACGTTGGAGGGCAACTCCCCTCAGACGGGCACTGTCTGCTATAACAACCGCCCATCGGCGCCGGTCTTTACGCAGAACGAGCGTCTGGCCGGCACCAGCGGCGTGACGGAAACGGCCGTCTGCTGCAAGGACGGCGCCACGGTGAGCGGTACCGCCTCCTCTGGGATTCAGTGGACGCGTCCGCTGTCGGCGGATGACGTGACCCGATATGTGCGGCTTCTCACGCCGCGGCTGTCGGCGGGCAGCCTGTCGGATGCGACGGTGCGGCGGCAGGCCGACGGGAGTCTGACCCTGCAGGCGGAGGATGCCGACGAAAAATACGGCCCGGCCGCCGTCATGGCGGGCCTGCCCGACGCCCGGGTGACAGCGGTGCGGGTGAGCTATACTGTCCGGGCGGACGGACGGCTCGGCGCTTCGACACAGAGTTTCACACTTGGGACGGATGCCGGCACGCGGGTATTCACGATGGAAAAGCAGTACCAGTGGTGACGCGGGCGGAGGAATATATGCCACAGGGCCGGGGGGGGGGGTGGGGGG